>NZ_JANCOB010000005.1:285460-371571 GCF_024296565.1 Klebsiella sp. SWET4
TCAGGTGTTAGTGTCCTTACGGACGTGGGGGTTCAAGTCCCCCCCCTCGCACCAATATTCTTTTCTCTTCCGGCATTATCCCCCCAGTTTAAAATCCAGAATCATCAGCATTATTCCACCAATCAATGCAACGCAAGATGGCAGCAGGATAAAGTGGCGCAGTTGACGATGCCATATCATCGCTGCGGACATCAGCATGCCCACCGTGACCAGCGCCCGCCACACATCGGCCGAGACTCCGGCATACCCGAGAGCGGCAATCAGCACGCCGGGAACCACCACACCCCAACCACTCCCTAATGCCCGCTGCAACATGGTTTCACCTCTCAAAACGATAATGATAACCAATATCATATGATAACATTTATCATTTGTCATTTGCGATGTGCTTTGCGTCTTTTTCTTTACGTTCGCGGTAATGACATACATTCATGAAGGTGATAAATTAAGCGGATTATCGATATATATTAAATATTTTGCTTATTTTGCAAATAACCTTTTTTTGCACATTGTTATCAGACTCTTCATTTTTGGCTTTCATCATTTTGAAATTTAACGACTAATAATGATTCTTCCGATATGACTGCACAAACCTGGCGAGCACACTACGCACAAAAATATCAATATTCCTTACGGCTTTTTTTACTGCTTAATTTCATTTCCTCCTCTCTGTCGCTGGTCAGCCCACTATTTACGGTAGTTCGTTTTACGCTGCCCTGCGCCCTGATCGTGGCCTGCAGCGGGCTGTTGCTGCTCTGGCACTGGAAATGGCCGCAAGCGAAAATAAATATTCCGGCTATCTCGTTGTTATTTGGCATGCTCTGGGCATGGCACGTGGTGGCAAAAGCGATGCTATTGACACCGCCGCATTTTAACTATCTGGTAATCGCCCTATTAAGCATTCTGTTTATCGGCACCATCGCTTTTTCCAATAATATCACTGCCTTTACCCTTCACTCTTTACCGACTTTCCTTATCTGCCTGATAATGTCAGAGGGGGAACAATGGTTGCGCATGACCTACTGTTTTGTGCTGCCTATTGCCGGTATTACCCTGCAAAATATTATCCAGAAGCGCAACGATGCCTTCACGCAAGGATTAATGGATAAACTGATGCAGGAACGCAACACGCTCAACGATCTCAGTATGCTGGATCCCCTGACCGGTTTGTATAATCGCCGCGGGCTACAGAACCGCCTCGACACCCTGCTGGCACTGGACGGCGACAACCACTTTGTGCTGCTCCTCGATATCGATCACTTTAAAGCCTATAACGACCACTATGGCCATATGATGGGCGACCAGGCGCTGATTCGCGTCTCTGCCGCGATCCGCAACGCCGTGCGCTCACGCGATATTGTCGCTCGTTTTGGTGGGGAAGAATTTATGGTCCTGCTGACCAACAGCAGCGAGGAAACCGCCTGGCAGGCTGCCGAACGCATTCGCCAGCGGGTCTATGATCTGAAGATCCCGCATATGTTTAATGAAAGTGTCGCCACCAACGTGACCATCAGCATTGGCCTGACGCCGCTCATTGATGACAACATTGAGCAAGCGCTGGCACGAGCCGATGGCGCACTGTATGAGGCCAAAAATAAAGGACGCAATATTATTCTTGCCAGTTAGCTTTTCCTTCGCGCGCCGCGGTATCGCGGCGCCGACAAACTCCTTGCCATGCCGCCTGCAAACAACTAATATCAGGAATCATTATCATTTAGATTTGTATCTGGAAATCAAATGGCCTGGCGCTCCCTTTCTCTTAGCGACGAACTCATCTGGCGGGCTCCCTTCCCGACGGCTGAACGCGCGCTGGCGGAGAGTCTTCGGGCAAAAATCACTGCCCTGCGCCCTCATCTGCTGGATTTCCTACGTCTGGATGAGCCTGCCCCGCCGCATGCGTTAACGCTCGCCGAGTGGTCGCAACCCATCGCGTTACGCTCCCTGCTGGCCACCTGGTCCGATCATATCTATCGTCATCAGCCCACGCAGCCGCGTGAACAGAAGCCCCTGCTCTCGCTCTGGGCCCAGTGGTATATCGGCCTGCTGGTGCCGCCGCTGATGCTGGCGCTGCTTAATGAACCGCAGGGACTCAGCCTGGCGCCAGAACATTTCCATGTCGAATTTCACGAGAGCGGTCGGGCTGCCTGCTTCTGGATTGATGTGCATAACGATGCCAGGATAGCAGCGCTTTCACCGCAGGCGCGGATAGATGCCCTGGTGATTCGTACCCTGCAGCCGGTTGTTGAGGCGCTGGAAGCGACGGGCGAGATCAATGGCAAACTTATCTGGAGTAATACCGGCTATCTGATCAACTGGTATTTAGGTGAAATGCGCACGCTGCTGGGCGATGAGCAGGTCGCCGCTCTGCGTCAGCACTGCTTCTTTGAAAAACAGCTCGCCGATGGTCAGGATAACCCGCTGTGGCGAACGGTGGTGCTGCGTGAAGGGCTGTTAGTCCGACGCACCTGCTGCCAGCGCTATCGCCTGCCGGATGTCCAACAGTGCGGCGACTGCACGCTGAAATAACGCCCCCTACCTCAAAATTAACGGGCGGCCCTTGCCGCCCGTTGCTATTTATGCGGTCTGTTGACTCTCCTGCTCCGCTCGCTCGGCCTCTTCCGCTTCCTGAGCAAGCAGCTGTTTCTCATACACCTTAAAGAACGGGAAGTAGATAATCGCCGACACGCAGGCCAGAACGATCACCAGAACCGCCGCCCGAAAATCCCAGCCCAGCGCCCAGGCGCCGCCAATCGGTGCTGGCGCCGTCCACGGTACCACCGAGATAACGCGGCCAATCAGATCCAGCTTCATTGCTGCCCAGGCCAGCACCGCGTTCACCATTGGCGCCAGCAGGAACGGAATAAAGAACACCGGATTCATGACGATAGGCGTCCCAAAGATAACCGGCTCGTTAATGTTAAACAGGCTTGGCACCACGCTCAGACGGCCAATGGAGCGCAAATGCGCTGAGCGGCTACGCAGATAACAGAACACCAGCCCCATGGTCGCCCCGGAACCACCAACCACTATGAAGAATGTCCAGAACGCCTCCATGAAGATATGCGGCAGAGGCGCCCCCTGGGCCAGCGCCTGCTGGTTCATACCGAGGTTGGTCAGCCAGAACATCTGCAGCATCCCGGACACAATCGCGGCACCGTGGATCCCGGCGAACCACAACAGGTGGCCAATAAGCACCGCCAGCAGAATTGCCGGCAGAGAGTCGGCTGCCGAAACGAGCGGTTTGAAGATGGCCATAATGGCCTGCGGGATCAGCATGTCAAAATGGTGCTGGATAAACAGACTCAGCGGATACAGCGTCAGCACGACCACCAGCACCGGGATCAACAGATCAAAGGAGTTTTTGATCATCGGCGGAACCTGGTCCGGCAAGCGGATCCCAATGTTGTGCGCTTTCAAAAAACGCATCATTTCCACGCAATAGATCGCCACCAGAATCGCGGTAAAGATCCCGGTCCCCCCGAGGCTATCCACCGGCAGCGTGCCATTGGTCTTCGGCGCGGCAATCAGCAAAAAGGCCATGATCGACAGCATTGCGCACATAAAGGGATCGAGCTGATTGGATTTCTCGTAGTGCTTACCGAGGTTATAGGAGATCGCCGCGCAGATGTAGATCGACATGATCCCCATCGTCATATCAAAGGGGGTCAGAATACGCCCCTCAAATTCTTTTGCCAGATCCAGCCAGGCGCGAGCAAAACCCCAGGTGGTATCCGGTGAGAAAGGTGGATAAGCAAACACCAGCAGGAACGATCCGACGATCATAAATGGCATCGCTGAGATAAAACCGTCACGGATAGCCATGACGTGACGCTGCGATGAGATCCGCCCTGCTATGGGGCTTATGTAATTTTCTACAAAGCGAAATATCAAATTAAACGCAGCATGGTTAGCAGACATAGTAGCCCTCCTGACAGGCTATTGATACTGGCCCAACAACGATTACCCTGCCGTTACGATGACCGCTTTTTGATGCAGCAGGCCGCTGATGGATTACCGGCTATACTGCTCATGACGCAACGATTCATACACGGCTCTTATGTTATAAATAAAGTGAGAAGTGACTGTTCCAGTATTCATCTCTACGCGCACAACCGCAACCGGTTACAGTAACCGGTTACGGTGAATGTGAAGGAGATCGACAAAATAGAAAGAATCTGGATTGTCCGCGCTGTTATTTACACTCCGCCAGGCTTGTGACAGATTTAACCAGGCTTAAATCAGGAGAATCCAATGAGTCTGCAGTCTGTACGGCAGTTTTTTGCCGAACACGCCCCCGATATCGAAATTATTGAGTTAAATCAGAGTACCGCCACCGTCGCGCTCGCCGCTGCCGCACACAACGTTGAGCCTGGACAAATCGCCAAAACGCTGTCGCTCAAGATCAAGGATAAGATTGTACTGATCGTCGCCAGGGGCGATGCGCGGCTGGATAACAAAAAGCTGAAAGAGACCTTTGGTGCGAAGGCCAGAATGTTAAGCAGCGATGAGGTGGTGACCTGGACCGGTCATCCGGTAGGCGGCGTGTGCCCTTTTGGTCTGGAAAATCCGCTGGCCGTCTATTGCGACGTCTCGCTCAGGCACTATCAGGAGGTGCTACCCGCAGCGGGAGCCATTCACAGCGCCGTTCGTATTGAACCAGAACGATTGGCGCAGCTCACCGATGCGACATGGGTAGACGTGTGTTTATAGCCGCGTTACGCCACCTGTTTAACGGCGTTGTTCGCGCCGCTCATCGGTAAATGCAGCAAGATATCCGCCGCGTTTAATAAACCGATATCTGAGCGAACCCCGAGCTTGGTCATGGCGTTAAATTTATGCGCGCGGATAGTTTTAATGTTCCGGTTCAGCTGTATCGCAATATCAGAAAGCGAATATCCCCACGACATATACCGAAGGATGGCGTGCTCCGTTGGACTTAGCGGATCGTTGCACGCCTCTCTGTCGCAAAATTGTTCGCTGCCGCTGAGGTGATGATTGTCCAGCAACTGTAACAAACGCTCCTGTAACCCGCGTCGCGGCGCGGATTTATTCAGTATGCCGTGCAGACAGGCCGGCATAAGATGGCCGATCAGATGCATTTCACTTTCATTATTAGCCAGAATAATTGCCTGGACTTCCGGCCGACACCGCGCCATTTCATGAACAAAAAGCAGACTCTCAGCTCGTGAAGAACGGCTTCCCGAAAGAGAAAAGATAATGGCCGACCAGGAAAACGATGTTTCCGCCGCCCTGAGCATACTGACATTTTTAAAGAGATGAATATGATATCGGCTATTATCTTCACGACTAAAGATATAGCGCCAGGCCATTTCCGTCATCACACATTTTTCTACGATGGCGACATGGCGGGTTGTGCTATTTTTTTCCATTCCATTTGCTCCCCGTAAGCTGAATTGATATTCAGCTCTTGCATTCCCTGCACGCTGTTGATCCAGGCATACATTTCAGCATTGCTTCGCAGTGATAAGCGTCGCATTGCGCTATTTTTCTGCGCACTGATGGTTTTATTGCTCTTTTTCAACAGCGCAGCGATCTGATTGATTCCCCATCCCTTTGCCAGAAGACGCAAAACCTTGCGTTCCGAAAGGGTCAGCATCGCCGCAGAGTGGTAGCTTGCGAAATCGCTATCCTCGTCTCCGGTGAACAACGTCCGGCTAATTTGCTCAGCGGCACGACTGCCGGCGCAAATCACCTCAATCAACCGGTTAACCGGCTCACTCTCCGAGATCAGCGAACTTTCAGGGCGAATTAAAAGCTCAACGGCCAATGGATAGAGGCTGTCACTGACCATAAAAACCCAGTGAATATCACGATACTGCGTCATCAGAGAGTAATACCGTTCGCAGACGGCACGGGGATGCGCAATCTCGCCGGAGATATCCGCGACGACCAGCACTGCCCGCCGCAGTTGCAAAAGGGTGAGCTCATCATGAGAACGACAAAAACTGAGTTCGTAATCAGGGAGATTTTCATTGAAGATAACCTTTAACCCTGACTGCATGACGGGAATTTTACTAATAACAACACCAAACTTACCTTGTCCTGGTAACATAACACCTCCGCTTCCTGTCGAAGTTCCTTCGCCTGCCGGCAAACAATCGGCGCTTAACATCATCGCCTTATCATTCTCTGAATGAATATAAAAAGTATATTCATGGCCTGCGTACACGGTATACGTTACGACCGAACCGTGGTCATACCGTGTAAATATTATTGCTGTGTATACTTGCGATTAATATTAGCACAGACGCTCCTGCGCTAATAAATTAGAAAAGATAAAACTATTATTTAGCAAAAGTAATTTCAGGCACGTGAGTTATAAAGCATTATCTTTGATTGTTTCTCTAAATGCTTTAGGCGACATCCCGCTATAGCGGCGGAAAAAGCGAGAAAAATAGGCAGCATCACTAAACCCTAAGTAATCAGAGAGTTGTGTTACCGTCATGCGGGTGTACTGCAGATTGCGTCGCGCTTCCAGCATCAGGCGTTGATGCAATACTCCCAGCGCGCTACAGCCATAGAACTCGCGGCATAAATAATTTAAGTGCGTGACCGACAACCCAATTAGCTTCGCATACTCCGCCAGCGGGAGATGCTGCCGGTAGTGGCTCTCAATAAGCCGGGAAAAGTGGCGCATCATACTGCGCTTCCGCTCCGCTTTATCTTCCGCGGGCGGTGCGGGGCGGCACTGCCGGTTCAGCCAGACCAGCAGCGTCCCCAGCAACGAGTACAACATCATCTCCCGGGCATCATGCTCTTCGCAATATTCCTCGCGAAGCGCCGAAAATAGCGTATGCATATGCCCCCGGGAACGGCCTACCGGCACGCACTGCGGTACGCTAAGCACATCCAGCGGCCGGCCGAACTGGTTTTCAAACCGGCTCAGCAGCGGCAGCGCCAGGGAGAGCACATACCCTTGTGTCCCGGGTGAAAAATGAAACCCATGAATACAAAGGGCGGGAACCACCTGGATGCAGGACGCCGTCATCACCGCGGTGGCGCCTTCAATTTCGATCTCCGCCCGGCCCTGATGCAGGTAGAGGAGCTGGACCATTTCCGCATGCTGATGAACGCGAATATGCCACTCATACAGACTGCTACGCTGCAAAATCGACTCGCAGTGCAGCAGGTCCGGCGTTGGCCAGCCGCGCTCTTCGCCATACAGCTTAAATACGGGGACGACTTGCATGGGCGGCATAATCACTCCTCTTTAGTCAGGTAACGCGTTCCATGGGCAAGCCCACGTAGTTTTCCGCGATGGTGGTCAGCCCGGCGCGGGAGCCAAGGTAGTAGCGGCGGTCGGCGGCCTGCATTTTGGCGTCGAACGCATTCTGGTCCGGGAAATCATGCAGCAGGCGAGTCATAAACCAGCTAAAGCGTTCCCCTTTCCACACCCGATCCAGCGCCAGTTGCGAGTAGGTCGCCAGCAGATCGCTGCGGCCACGATGATAGTATTCACGCAGGATCCTCCACAGGTAGTTAACATCCGATGCCGCCAGGTTTAACCCTTTGGCGCCGGTTGGCGGAACAATATGCGCCGCATCTCCCACCAGAAACAGCCGCCCATACTGCATCGGCTCCACCACGAAACTGCGCAGCGGGGCAATGCTCTTCTCAAGTGAGTGACCAGTCACTAACCTGGATGCTAGGTCCTCCGGCAAGCGGCTTTTCAGCTCCTGCCAGAAACGTTCGTCCGACCAGGCTTCAACCTTATCGCTCAGCGGAACCTGTAGATAATAGCGGCTGCGCGTAAGTGAGCGCTGACTACACAATACAAACCCCCGCTGATGGTGTGCATAAATCAGCTCCGGATTGACCGGCGGCGTATCCGCCAGCAGGCCTAACCAACCAAACGGCCACACGCTCTCGTAGGTTTTGAGAATGTCAGCGGGAATGCTTTGCCGTGACACCCCGTGAAAACCGTCGCAACCGGCGATAAAGTCGCACTCCAGGCGGCAGGTTTCACCTTCGCTGAGGTAGGTGACCGTCGGTCGGTCGCTTTTCGCGTCATGAATAGCCACCTCGCTCACGCCATAGACGATCGGCGCGCCGCTGGCGGCCCGGGCCGCCATCAGATCGCGGGTCACTTCCGTCTGGCCATAAACCATCACACTCTTGCCGTCAGTCAGCTCGCTCAGTGCGACGGGTACCCGCTGGCCATCAAACAGAAACTCCACCCCATGATGCACCAGGCCTTCGGCATCCATCCGCTGCGCCACGCCCGCTTCGCGTAGCAGATCGACGGTGCCGCTTTCCAGAATTCCCGCGCGGATGCGCCCCAGCACATACTGTGGCGTTTGACGCTCGAGGATCACGGTATGGATCCCGGCGTTGTGCAACAACTGCCCCAGCAGCAGCCCGGAGGGACCTGCGCCAATAATCGCGACCTGTGTTTTCATAGGGTTGTCTCACTCTTGCAGGGTTAATTATTTGTATATTTTTTGTTTAATAAAAGTACTTTCCTGCATTTTTGATAAGTCAGACGGGAAAATGAAGGGATGAATGGCGGCAAAAATTGCACTTTTCACCAAACTGGCAAAAGTGTGGGATGCTTCAAATTCTGCCGCCCCGCCAGCCGGGACATTTTTGCATATTATTTGATCCCGCCCCCCTCAGCCGCTACGGCGCTTCAGGTTAAAGTATCGACAGATAACCAGACGTCGCGGACAGCAGAGGAATTATGCAGGTTGATCGGTCACAGCAGCGGGCAATCACACGATTGTGCATCCAGTGTGGTCTTTTTTTGTTACAGCACGGCGCCGAAAGTGCGCTGGTGGAAGAGCTATCCACCCGCCTCGGACGGGCGCTGGGAATGGACAGCGTCGAAAGCGCCATCTCGTCTAATGCCATCGTGCTGACCACCATTAAAGATGGCGAATGTCTCACCTCAACGCGTAAAAATGTCGACCGCGGCATCAATATGCATGTGGTAACGGAAGTGCAGCACATTGTGATCCTCGCCGAACATAAGCTGCTCGACTATCGCGATGTCGAGAAGCGCTTTGCGCAGATCGTTCCCTTGCGTTATCCGCGCTGGCTGCTGGTCATCATGGTGGGGCTCTCCTGCGCCTGTTTCTGCAAACTGAATAACGGCGGCTGGGACGGCGCGCTGGTCAGCTTCTGCGCCAGTACGGTAGCCATGTACATTCGCCAGGTGCTGACCCACCGGTCCATGCATCCGCAGATCAACTTCTGCATCACCGCCTTTGTCGCCACAACCATCTCCGGGCTGCTGCTACGCCTCCCGGCCTTTGCCAGTACGCCGACCATTGCCATGGCCGCCAGCGTCCTGCTGCTGGTTCCGGGTTTTCCTTTGATCAACGCCGTCGCCGATATGTTTAAAGGGCATATTAATACGGGGCTCGCCCGCTGGGCGATCGCCAGCCTGTTAACCCTTGCCACCTGCATTGGCGTGGTGATGGCGATGACCGTATGGGGGCTGCGCGGATGGGCATAATCTCGTTTATTTTCGCACTGGCGGAAGACATGCTGCTGGCGGCAATCCCTGCCGTTGGTTTTGCCATGGTCTTTAATGTCCCCCAGCGCGCCTTGCGCTGGTGCGCGCTGCTGGGGGCGATCGGTCACGGCTCGCGCATGGTCATGATGAGCGCCGGTTTTAACATTGAATGGGCCACCTTTCTCGCCGCGCTGCTGGTGGGCAGCATCGGCATTCAGTGGTCACGCTGGTATCTGGCGCATCCGAAGATTTTTACCGTCGCCGCCGTGATCCCGATGTTTCCCGGCATCTCGGCCTATACCGCGATGATCTCCGCGGTAAAGATCAGCCATTTTGGCTATTCTGAAGAGATGATGATTTTGCTGCTGAGCAATTTTTTAAAGGCGTCGTCTATTGTGGGCGCCCTTTCTATTGGCCTGTCGATACCCGGTCTGTGGCTGTATCGTAAGCGCCCTCGCGTCTGATCCCGGCGTCGCGGTACAGCCGCGACGCTCCTTCCGCGACGGGCTCTGTGCTACTATGTGCAGATCACCCCACTCTTTGCAGTTCAGAGTTGAGATAGAGTTATGTCTTCGCGAATTTTAACCTCCCATTTTAGCGGCCTGGAAGAGTTCCTCCAGCAGCACGCGGCGCTGCTGGCGAAATCAACTGACGGCACCGTTGCCGTTTTTGCCAATAACGCGCCGGCATTCTATGCGCTGACGCCAGCGCGGCTGGCGCAGTTGCTGGAGCTGGAAGCCAGGCTGGCGCGCCCCGGCTGCGACATCGCGCTTGACCCGCAGTTTTTCGAGGAGCCATCCGCGGCGCCAGTTGCGGTGCCAATGGGCAAATTTGCCATGTACGCGGACTGGCAGCCTGACGCCGATTTTCAGCGCCTGGCCGCGCTGTGGGGCATTGCCCTGAGCCAGCCAGTCACGCCGGAAGAGCTGGCTGCCTTCGTCGCTTACTGGCAGGCGGAAGGTAAAGTGTTTCACCACGTGCAGTGGCAGCAGAAGCTGGCGCGTAGCGTGCAAATCAGCCGCGCCAGCAACGGCGGACAGCCGAAGCGCGATGTGAACAGCGTGAGCGAACCCGACAGTCATATTCCGCGAGGTTTCCGAGGATGAGCATGAAAAACGTGGGCGACCTGATGAAGCGTCTGCAGAAAATGATGCCGGCCCATATCGAACCGGCGTTTAAAACCGGCGAAGAACTGCTGGCCTGGCAAAAAGAGCAAGGCCGGCTGCGTTCCGAAGCGCTGGAGCGGGAGAATCGCGCGATGAAAATGCAGCGCACCTTCAACCGCTCAGGGATCCGCCCGCTGCATCAGAACTGTTCCTTTGATAACTACCGCGTCGAGTGCGAAGGACAGATGAACGCCCTCGCCCGCGCACGTCAGTATGTGGAAGAGTTCGATGGCAATATCGCCAGCTTTATCTTCTCCGGTAAACCGGGGACCGGCAAAAATCACCTGGCGGCAGCCATCTGCAACGAGCTGCTGCTGCGCGGGAAGTCGGTCTTAATCATCACCGTGGCCGATATTATGTCGGCGATGAAAGATACCTTTGGCAACCGGGAAACGAGCGAAGAGCAGTTACTGAGCGACCTCAGCAAAGTCGACCTGTTAGTGATTGATGAAATTGGTATGCAGACGGAGTCTCGCTATGAGAAGGTCATTATCAATCAGATAGTTGACCGTCGTTCTTCATCCAAACGGCCTACCGGGATGCTCACCAACAGTAATATGGAAGAGATGAACAAGCTGCTCGGCGAGCGGGTAATGGACCGTATGCGGCTGGGGAACAGTCTGTGGGTTATCTTCAACTGGGAAAGTTACCGGCACCGCGTCACTGGCAAGGAGTATTAAGAGATTTCCGGACGATGACGGCGTTATACTAAAGCGATTATTCAGTCACGCTTATGAGTCCGTCTATGAAATCGTTTAAAAATGGCTTACTTGCCGCTTTTGCCGCCAGTGCATTTACCCTCGCCGGCGCTCACGCTGCCTCCTGGCAGGATTCTCTTAACAGCGCCGCCAGCCAGCTTAGCGGCAGCAGCACCCAGGCTGGCAGCGGCGGCATGTCCGTCTCCTCGCTAACCAGCCTGCTCAGCGGCAGCAGCCAGTCTCTGACCGCCAGCAGCATGAATAATGCGGCCGGGATCCTGTCATATTGCGCGCAACAGAAACTGGCCTCCGTGACCAGCGCCGATAACGTCAAAAACCAGGTGCTGGATAAACTGGGACTCAGCACGCCGGAAAAACAGAAACAAGACACCAACTATCTCGATGGCCTGCAGGGCTTGCTCAACAGTAATAACGGCCAGCAGCTGGACCTGAATACGCTTGGCAACAGCTCGCTGGCGAAACAGGTGAAAACCAAAGCCTGCGATCTGGTCTTAAAACAGGGCGTTAACTTCCTCTCCTGATACGTACTGCTCATGCCGCGTTTGTTGCCTTCGCGACGGCAGCGCGGCCTGAAACGGTTTTTTTACCCTTTTTCCCTCTCCGCTTCCCCGCCACACCCGATGCGACACCGATCAAAAAAGGCAACATCTAAACCAATTCTGAATAACTGCACAGTTTCATGACGCTAGAATTGCAGCAAGATGGCGCTGCAATTACAGTGTGGCGTGAAAAGTAATCTATTCTGCCAGCCGACAACTGGCGCTAATGAGGATGAGCTGTGTCAGAGTTGTTATCCATCGCCTTATTTTTAGCTTCGGTGGTGCTGTATGCCTGGAAAGCGGGTCGTAACACCTGGTGGTTTGCCGCCACGCTCACGGTGTTAGGTCTGTTCGTGGTGCTGAACATCACCCTCTACGCCAGCGACTACTTTACCGGCGACGGCATCAACGACGCGGTGCTCTATACCCTGACCAACAGCCTGACTGGCGCCGGGATCGGCAAATACATTCTGCCGGGCGTCGGGGTGGGCGTCGCGCTGGTTGCCGTCTTTGGCGCGCTGGGCTGGGTGCTGCGCCGCCGTCGGCATCATCCTCATCACGTCGGTTACAGCCTGGCGGCGCTGCTGCTGGCGCTGGCCTCCGTGGATGCCAGCCCGGCCTTCCATCAGATCAGCGAGCTGGTGAAATCGCAGTCACGGGAAGGTGACCCGGACTTTGCCGCATACTACAAAGAGCCGTCGAAGCGTATCGACAATCCACAGCTGAACCTGGTCTATATCTATGGCGAAAGCCTCGAGCGTACCTATTTTGATAACGATGCCTTTCCTAACCTCACCCCTGAGCTCGGCAAAATAAAAGATCAGGGCCTCGATTTCAGCAATACCATGCAGCTCCCGGGGACGGATTACACCATCGCCGGTATGGTCGCCTCGCAGTGCGGCATTCCGCTGTTCGCGCCGTTTGAAGGCAACGCCTCGGCCTCGGTCTCCAGCTTCTTTCCCCAGAATATCTGCCTTGGCGATATCCTGAAAAACTCCGGCTATGAAAACTATTTTGTGCAGGGAGCCAACCTGCGCTTTGCCGGCAAAGACGTGTTTCTCAAATCCCACGGCTTCGATCACCTGTACGGGGCGGAAGAGCTCAAAACTACGGTAGCGGATCCCGCCTATCGCAACGACTGGGGCTTCTATGACGACACCGTGCTCGATGAGACGTGGAAAAAATTCGAAGAGCTGTCGCGCTCCGGTAAACGCTTCTCGCTGTTCGCCCTGACGGTGGATACCCACCACCCCGATGGCTTTATCTCGCGCACCTGCGAGCGTAAACGCTATGACGTGGACGGTAAGAAAAACCTCTCCTTCAGCGCCGTTAGCTGCAGCCAGGAACATATCGCCGCGCTGATAGAGAAGATTAAAGCCTCACCCTATTTCAAAAACACGGTCATCGTGGTCTCTTCCGATCACCTGGCCATGAAAAACAGCGCCTGGGATTACCTCAACAAGCACGATCGCAGCAATCTGTTCTTCGTCCTGCGCGGCGATAAACCGCAGCAGGAGACCCTGGCGGTGAAACGCAACACCATGGATAACGGCGCGACGGTGCTCGATATTCTCGGCGGCGATAACTATATCGGCCTCGGGCGCAGCAGCCTCTCCGGCCAGTCGCTCTCCGGTATTTTCATGAATATGAAAGAGAAGGTCCTGGCCTGGAAACCGGACGTGATCCGCCTGTGGAACTTCCCGAAAGAGATGAAAAACTTCACCATCGATTCGCAGAAGAACATGATCGCCTTCTCCGGCAGCCATTTCCGTCTGCCGCTACTACTCAGGGTATCAAACCAGCGCGTTGAACCGCTGCCGGAGAGCGAATACTCTGCGCCGCTGCGCTTCCAGCTGGCCGATTTCGCGCCGCGGGATAATTTCGTCTGGGTCGATCGCTGCTATAAAATGGGGCAGCTGTGGGCGCCTGAACTCGCGCTCTCTACCGACTGGTGCGTCTCGCAGGGGCAGCTGGGCGGTGAGCAAAAGGTTCAGCACGTCGATAAGCCGCAGTGGCAAGGCAAAACCGCTTTCAGGGATACCCTTATCGATATGGAGCGCTATAAGGGGAACGTCGATACGCTAAAAGTCGTCGACAACGATATTCGCTACAAGGCCGACAGCTTCGTGTTTAACGTCGCCGGCGCCCCGGAAGAGGTCAAGCAGTTCAGCGGCATTTCGCGTCCCGAGTCCTGGGGTCGGTGGTCCAATGCCCAGCTGGGCAGCGACGTGAAGATTGAATATAAAGAGCCGCTACCGGAAAAATTTGATCTGGTGATCACCGCCAAAGCTTACGGCCCAAACGCCAATAAGCCGATCCCGGTGCGGGTAGGTGAAAGTGAGCAAGTGCTTACGCTGGCCAATGATGTGACCACTACGACGCTGCATTTCGACAACCCGTCGCGCAGCAACACCCTGACCATCACTCCGCCGGACCCGCAGTCCACCAACGAGGGCAATATCCTTGGTCACTCCCCACGTCAGCTGGGGATCGGAATGGTGGAGATCAAAGTGGTGAAAAGCGAAGGCTAAAACCATCCTGCCCGGCGGGTTTCCGCGCCGGGCAACGGTTGCCGTGGCAGGGCGTTAACCCTACAGCGGCTGTAGTTCATCAGCCGACAATCCAGTGATTTTCTGTACCATCTCTTTGTCGAGGCCATTTTGTAACATACTGCCGGCAATGCGCAGCGCCTCGCGCCGGCTTCCTTCCTGCAAGCCCTCCTGGTGCCCTTCTTCCCGGCCTTCTAGTCGACCTTCTTGCCGACCTTCTTGCCGACCTTCCTGCTTAAGCTTTTGCGCGATAGACATCAGTGTCTCCTCATACTGTGGCAGACGGCGGGCCAGCCGGCGGAGAAACACGCCCGGCTCGGCCGTATTACCGTACTGCAGCATATAGTGAAACAGCATTCTCAACTGCCGACGGTTAGTGTATCCCAGCATCACAACGGCCGCCAACGACTCCGTTATGCCGCTGAGATCGCGCTGGCGAATATGTTTTTGCATCAGCTCCAGCAAGGCGACTCGCCGATGCTGCACGATGTCATCGTCCGGCATCACCGTAACGTCGATCAACGGAAACGAACAGCCATACAGCGTCTTCGCCATTTGCGGGTCGGCAAATTCATCCAGCCAGTTGAGGGAAAAGGGGTATGGACTGGTCACTCCGTGATAAAAAAGCATCGGCACCACCAACGGCAGCGTTTTGTGCCCGGCATCCAGATGGCGCTGCATTGCGGCAATCGCATAGCGCATCAGGCGAAACGCCATATGGTTATCCGGTGAGCTCTGATGCTCTATCACCACATAAACATACCCCGCACCGCAGGTAGTTTGCACCGACCAGAGGACGTCCGAATACCAGGCGCGCAGATCCTCATCGATAAAGCTCGCCGATTGCAGTCTCAGGGTAGCGAAATCGCACTGCTGGCGGATCGCTTCGGGAAGGTAGAGGGCGAGGAAATCATTCGCCGTCTCCGGGTGGCGAAGAAATCGTTTAAAGACCGCATCGTGCGGCGTCGAGGTCATCCGTTTTTTCATGGCCATCCGCTTGCCTGAAAGAGAAGGAAAGCCGGACTCTACCACCGGTTTTTGCCCGGTGGGGTTTGACGATAATTTTCTGGGAAGCGCCTCGGAGAATAGCATGGCGGCCAGCCCGGCTGGCCGCCATCAACACAGCTTAGTAATCAAACTGACGGTAGTAACGGCGGATATTGAGGTCGTGGCCGGTATGGTGTTCAAAGTGGGCCGCCAGCCGATCCACCAGCAGGGTGGACACCACGCACGGCGCCATAATCCAGCGGAACGCGTCATCAATGCCGTTCAGCGGATAGTCGCGCGGGTCGATTACCACCAGATGGTCAGTTATCTTTTCGGCAAAGCGTTCGACGCGCTCGTCCAGCGCCCGGCATTTCCCCTCACCTTTCACCAGAAACAGCGGAACCTCTTTTTCCAGCAGCTCCAGGGTGCCGTGGAAAAATTCAGCCGAGCTCACGGATTTCGTCCGCTTCCACTGCATCTCTTCGAGAATACACATTGAGAACAGGTAGACCTCGCCCCACATTTCCGCGCCGCCAATCCACATCATATAGTCGCAGTCATGGTATTGTGCGGCAATGCTATCCGCCTGGAGATCGAACTGGCGCTTGGCCTGCAGGAGATTTTCCGGCAGTAATTCGAGCTGGCTGGCAAATCGCGCATAATTTTCAAACTCGCCGTGACGATAAATAACGCGGAAGAATAACCAGTACAGCAGCATATATTCATATTCCACACCGTTCTTGTGGCACATCGGAATATGCCAGCTGGCGGCGGCGGCCAATGGCGAGTCGGCATGACGGGTAATAGCCACCACGCGGATCCCCTGCGCCTTGCACCACTCGGCAATAGCCACCGACTCTTTGGTATCACCGGATTTAGATAACGTAACGACAACTGCATCTTTATTTAATTTTTTATGTCCGCGATGAATTAATTCGGCCGCCTGCTCAAGATATACCGGCACACTGGTTAATTCTTTGGCAAACTCATTAATGGCCATCATCGGTGCCAGAGAACCGCCTACCGAGGCAAAAAATAATGCGCTGCAGCCGCTGTCATAAATATCATCGGCCACGGTTTCAGCCTGTTTACGCGCAGCGATGATCTCGCGAGCACTGGTCAGGTACTCGTCCTGATTAAAACCCAACATAGTTTTCTCCTGAATATTCAGATTTTACTTTTTAATACGTGGTCAAAATCGTCAAAAATACGTTTAGCCAGATCGATGCCTTTCAGTCCGGCGGTATGCCAGGCCAGCATCTGGACGGGAACAATCAGCAACAGCGGCGCCAGGTGATGCTCGCACGGACAGTTTAGCGCCAGCGTCTGCGCATCCTCGTCATCGCTCAGCGTTAGCGTAAAAGCCCGGGCAATGGACGGCGCCATATAGTCCCGCAGCGCCCGGGTTCGCGCATCAGGCGCATCTTCAATAAACAGCATCACATGGCGGGCGTTGGCTTCCAGATAGGGACCGTGCATATAGGCTTCCAGCTCAAAGCCGCTGGAAGGCACGCGCACCGTTTCAGTAAATTTGGTTTCAAATTCCTTCGCCACGCCAACCAGCGCACCGTAGCCGGTGGCGACAAAGCGCTCCCCGCTCCGCAGCGTTTCGCTATACCGGTCGATAAAGCGCGAGGTGCGGGCGATAACATCCGGGATCGCCGCAAGCAGCCGCTGGAATTCAGCGAGATAGTGCTGCTCCTCCACCTCGCTGACTTTCCCCTGCTGACGAGCAATGATCAGCGCTATCAGCAACAGATTCAGCACCGTCGCGCTAAAACCACGGGTCACAAACCCTACGCTCTCGATCCCGGTATTGATATCCAGAACGCCATCGCAAGCGCGGGCTATCGGGCTTTGCGGGTCGGAGGTCAGGGCAAATACCGGCAATCCTAAGGCCTGTACCTTACGCATCGCCTCCAGCGTTGACGCGCTTTTCCCGCTCTGTGAAATCGCCACCACCAGATCGGTATGCGGGTCGATCGCTTCGTAATGGGTAAAGTTGTACGGCTCTTTAATGTCAACCAGCACACCGAAGCGTTGTTCAAAGAAATAGCGCGCGCACAGCGCGGCATTCAGCGACGATCCGGTCGCCAGCAGCAAAATTCGGCGTACCGGGTGCTGGCGGGAAAAGGTCTCAATCGCCGCCAGCTTTTGCCGGTAGCCACGCAGGATCTGCGCCAGGCAGGCCGGCTCTTCACGGATATAGGTCATCATTGTTGGTCGCATAGCTCACTCCCGTTAAAACAATCCGATCCACGAACCCAGAATGCCTACCAGCGCCATGCCGCCAATAATTGAGAGCGGTTTAACTTTCCGTCCCAGCAGCCAGTAGACGATGCCAAAACTTACCAGCGGCAGCATGCAGGGCAGAATGTCATTGATAATGTCCTGCACCTGAGTTTTGGCTTCTCCGGCACCAAAGGAGAGAGGGATGGTGATATCGATCATTGAGGCGGTCATCGCCCCGACCACCATCAGGCCGATAATCGACGCTCCGTAGGTCAGGCTCTCCATCATTCCGCTCTTCTGGATCCGCTGCAGGACCCCGGTTCCCAGCACGTAGCCCCAGCGGGTAAAGCACCAGCGCACCAGAATGTGCGGCACGTTAAACACCAGCAGAAACAGGATCGGCCCGAGGATGTTGCCCTTCAGCGCCAGGCTGGTGCCGATCCCGGTGGCGATCAGGCGCAGCGTCCCCCAGAAGAAAGAGTCCCCCAGCCCGGCCAGCGGCCCCATCAGCGAGGCTTTGACGTTATCAATCGCAGTGGCATCCATGTTTTTCTGCTGGCTGTTTTTCTCCTCCATCGCCGTGGTGATCCCCAGCAGCAGGGTAACGATATGCGGCGTGGTATTGAAAAACACCAGATGACGTTTCAGCGCCCTGGCTAGCTCCTCTTTGCGCGGATAGAGCTTTTTCAGCACCGGAATCAGCGCGTAAACAAAGGCGAGATTCATCTGCCGCTCATAGTTCCACGAGAACTCCATCTGGAAGGAGCGCCAGAACACCCGGCGTAAATCTCGTGGCGTAATCCGGGTTTCTTCCTGCTCCTGCGGTTGCAGGGTCTCTTCAGAAATCGTCTTCGTCGTCATCGCTGACTCCTTGTTCTGTCGTCGTACGAGGTGAATTCAACGCGGTGACGTTAACCATGACCACCGCCACGATGGCGCCGAGAATGGCGATGCCGGTCACCGGGATTTTCAAATAAGCCATTAGCACAAAGCCGAGGAAAAAGTACGGCGCAACTTTCTTGTTAATCAGCAACCTGGCAAGCATCGCGAAGCCGAGCGCCGGGATCATGCCGGTGGCGACGCTGAGCCCGTGTTTGATAAATTCCGGGATGGTATCGAGCAGGGATTTCACCGCGTTGCTGCCCACCAGGAATGAAACGGTCACCACCGTGGCCAACATCAGCGACAGCCCGAAGCCGGCAATCAGATGCATCCGCTCAATGCCCCGCGTATCCGCCCGTTCCGCATACCCGTCCGCCTTCTGGCTGAGCATCGGGATAAACATCCCCAGATAAACGTTTTTCAGGATCAGGGTCAGGGTGGCGATAGGCAGGCCGAGCAACAGCGCCGTTTCCGTGCCCGCGCCGGAGGTGATGGCGAACGCCACGCCGAGAATACCGCCCGTCACCACGTCGGGCGGGATCGAGGCACCAACGGAGAAAGAGCCGATAAACGCCAGCTCCAGCGTCGCGCCCATAATGACGCCGGTCTGTACATCCCCCAGCACCAGTCCGGTCAGCAGCCCGGTGACGATAGGCCGGGAAATCAGCGACGTCCCTAAGGCATATTCCGATTGCGCGATAAACGCCACCAGACCCAGTAAGAGAGCCTCTACCATAATCTGTCCTCCGGAATTACACGCATTCCGTAAAAAGCTGTTTGCGATCGTTCGGGACCTGGCGAATCTCCACCTCGACGCCCTTCCCCACCAGTTGTTGTAGCTGCTCTATTTCTGTCGGCAGTAAATTAATCGCCTTAGAGATATTTTTACTGCCCTCTTTAGCCTTAATTCCACCGAGATTTATGCTTTTTATTTCCCCGATAGCGCTGGCAATACGCCAGGCGTCATTGACCGATTCCACGACAATAAATAAATTATATTTATCGGTCACCCCACTTTTTATCGCCTCAATAGCATCATTGATATTTTTAATCACCAGTTTTACCGAGGGCGGTTTGGCAAGCTTAATGGTGGTTTTCCGCAGTTCATCTTCAGGGACACTGTCGTTGGCGATCAAAATGCAATCGGCGCCGACATATTGGGTCCAGGAAAAGGCCACCTGGCCGTGAAGTAATCGATGGTCTACCCTTAATAACGTAATCATCATGCTTCCTCATTTCAGAAGTCTTTATCCATAGTCATCGCACTGGCAATCGTTTGATTGCAGTACTGAATGCTCTCTTTGGCGCTGGTTAATGCTTCAGTAATTAATTTTTCAGTATTCTCTTCCGCTGCGGAAATCAGCAAGTCAATAATTAACGGCAGATTTAAACCGGATAATAAATGGAAGTGTGGGCGTGATAAAAAACGCACAAACTCGTTATTCACGCTACCGGCAAAAATATCCGTAATCACTATCAGCTCATCCTGCGCCGGGAAACGCGCCAGTAGCGCCTCCACCTGCTGCGTGAGATCGGACTCCTCTTCTACATAGGCGCACAGGGTATGAATATCCGGCTGTTTACCGAGGATTAGCTCCACGGAGTTCAGCAAACCGTTAGCAAAGGTGCCATGGCTGGCAAAAATATAGTGTCGTTTCATCCTTACCTCGAAAGCGCATTCCACTGCTTTCTTAATTGCAACCGGCGTGCCAGAAACAGTGGCGCGCTGGTTAGCGCAAAGACGAACGGACTGAGGGAACTAAAACTCTTGATCTTCCTGAATAAATTCCGTTTCCCGCGTCAGAATATCGTGAATGTAGCAGAGCTCGACGACGGGGATTTTGACACTATACCCGCTCTCTATGACACTAAAAGCCTCGCGGAGCGTCGCCAGCTCGCTCTGCGGACACTGCCTTCCGGAATAATGGGATGGCGACGCGTTGCGGATCAGGCGCTCTATCAGACAGCTGATATGCACATACAGCGCCACCTTGCGATCGTTGGGCACGTCGCAGCCGGCCAGATGCTCATAGCGCAGTAAAAACTGCTCGACCTGATTGATGACCTTTGCGGTATCGAGGATCGTCACCGACTCGATCACCCGGCGCAGCGAGAAATTTTTCAGGATCAGGTTATTGATCTCGCTGACTTGTTCAGAGGAGGTCAGCTCGCCGAAGATACGCATCAGCGGGCGGCTGCCCTGACCGGAAATCAGCGAATCCAGCGAGATCCACGGCAGATCGGCAAGCTGCGGATCCAGGGTACCGACGATCGCCAGCACCTCATAGCGGCTGAGCATCGGTTGCCGCCGCGCAGGATCGGCGAGCGTTTCCACATCACAGGCCACAATATCGATCCCCAGCGCTTCAGGAATGCTGGCTTTTAACAGCGCCGACAGATTCGCTGCCGCGCCCAGACCGGTCGCGCAGGTCGTAAGAATCGCCCGCGGTTTATCGGTTTGCGGGTAATAGAGCTGGTGCTCAACCGCAAGGTCATCGCCGATGTCGCGGACGATATCTTCCAGCATAACGCCCTGCAAAATGCGCTCCCCAACGTACATCGCCATCCCGGTCGAGACGTTATTAATTATCGCCATCGGCGTACTCAGCCGACGATTAAAATGGCGATGAATGGCGTTCAGCGATCCCATATCGACCAGAATGATCAACCCTGACGCCAGAGCGTGGCTCTCAATATAGGCCATCACCTGGTTAGCAATAGCCTCCGGCGTCACGTCGAGCGGCATATCGAATGACTCAAACAGCTGGCTTTTCAGCAACCGGTTCGCCACGTTGGCGATGCTGCTGGCGGTGGCGTAACCGTGGGCGAGGATAATTGCCCGGGTCACCTGCTGCTGGCTGATGGCGCCATTTTTATGTAACCACAGCACCAGCAGCAGCAGGTCAATGCGCCGGGGTTCAATGTCCAGCTTCAGCGCCAGCGCAGCGAGGATCTCTTCGCAAAAGCGATACAGCAGCGGATATTTCTGCGCCAGAAAATCCTCCAGCAGGCGGCTTTTCTCGTTGCTCATCGTGGAAGGCCCCTGCCGGGAACGATGTATCAGGTAGTGGCTTAAAGCGTAGATACAGTTGCCGTTAAACTGGATATTGAAGCGCTTTTCAAGGCGATAAAACTCCTCCCGCACCTGATGCGTTATCAGCAGCAGCATATGCGAACTATTGGCATCGTGATTATCGAAAATCAGCCGATCGAAGAGGGTTTCAATCTCCTCGCCCATGCTTTTTTGCGCCTCTTCCCAGAGCGTTTTTTTACTCTGCACCGCCTCATACAGCGCGAGAACGCGGCACTGAGTATCGTAAATCAGCCCCTGAATCGGGTCGCGCGCGCGCAGCAGCCAGACCAGGCTGGTCTGCGGCTCGATAAGCAGCGGCTCCTGCTGGCCCATCGCTTCACTGAGCGCTGGCGTCGCAGCCATGATATTTTCCGGCAGATCGTGCAGCGTCACGGTAAGCATCTCGCTGCCCGGACACCTGGCCCAGGCCGACGCCACGGCGTATTTCACCACATTCTTCAGCTCACCGACGTTACCGCGATAAACATAGTGCGTCAGCACCTGTAGCAGCCGGGGCGTCAGCTGCAGCCGGGTAGCCAACGTGCGCGCCTCCTGCCAGAAAAACTGCAGCGTGAGCGCGTCTTTTTCGTGGCGGCTGCGGGTCTGTAAATCAGGCAGGCTAACGAGGATCGGGATACGACGAATAAAGGTGGTCAGAAACGTGCTGTGAATATCTTCGGTGGTGGCAAACACCAGCCTCAGCGAAATCGGCATCCCCTGCGCCGTTTCCCCCACCCGATAGATCTCCTTACGGTCCAGCCAGGTGAACAGCTTCTCCTGCCCCTGCGCATCCAGGCGGTGGACTTCGTCGAGAAACAGCACGCCGCCGTTTGCCGCTTCAAACGCCCCGGCTTTATCGCTCTGCGCGCCGGTAAACGCGCCTTTGACGTAACCAAACAGGTTGGCGGCCAACAGCTCCGGGTTGCTGGCATACTGGGCGCAGTTAAAGCTGACAAAAGGCGCATCGGGCGGCAGCAGCCCCTGGGCGATAGCAAACTCATGCATCAGCTCCGCCATATAGCTCTTGCCAGTTCCGCTGTCGCCAACGATCAGCAGCGGAAGCCCACCGTTGGGATAAAACAGCGCGGTTTTCATCTGTTCGATAGGCTTGCGCAGGCTACCGTCATGGCCGGTCAGCAATGAGAAATGATCCGCCTGCTCCGGCTGCCGGTCGCTCTCTGCGAGCAGCTCCGCCATGCTGGCGTACTCGCTGCGGGAAAGAGGGAAGAACTGCTGGCAGAAGGCGGCCTTATGCAGGAAATAGACTGGTCGAGTATTGATCTTCACCAGCACATCCTGGGCCACCAACTGATTGAGATAGTGGCTGGCGGTATTTCTTTGCATCGCGAAACGCTGAGCCAGGTAGCCAGCGGTGAAGACCTCGCTCAGGTTATCCGGATCGAAAAAATCGGTCTGATTTTGCAGAAAAGCCAACAGTTCCGTTTTACGCATGACATCCCCCATCATTGCCATTACGAAGGGATATGATGCGGCAAAAGAGAGGCTTATCGACGGCCCGTGCTGTTTTTTGCGGTCCAGCGCACACTCCCGGCTAAGCCGACTTCGCGTCGGCCAGATCCATCGTCATTTCATACTGCTGCAGCGATAGCGGCGCATATCCCGCCGCGGCAAACAGCGGTGTAAACGTTTCCGGGACCGTCACCGAAGTCCCCACACCCGGGAACTGCTGCGCCAGCGTCACCAGCAGCTCACGCGCCAGCCCCTGACGGCGGGCGGCGGGCTCCACCCACAAAAATTGCAGTACAGGCCGTGAGCCCGCCGTTGTTAGAATCGCGAAGGCGCGCTGTTCCAGCGTCACGACCTGACATGGCAGGGTGGCGAAGGTGAGCGGATCCAGCAGCCAGGGGAGCTGACTGTTACTCTCATCAATGACTCGCCGTAGCAGGGCCAGGGTGGGATAAAGCTGTAATACGCCCGCTACCGGAGCCAGAGGTTCATTGCTCAGGTAGCCGCAGAGCCCATAGCGCCGCGTAAAGCCCAGCGTCTGATATAGCGCGACGGCCGCATGGTTATCGCGGATCACCTCCAGAGATACCGTCTCAACCCCCTGTTGTTGCAGGAGCATTAGCAGATCTTGCATCAGTTCCCGGCCCAGGCCTTTGCCGCGCCAGGCCGGGCGCAGGGCAAAGGCCGCCAGGCGAGCGGCACTTCCCCGGCGGGCGACAATCGCGATCGCCGCCGGTTCATCTCCGGCCAGCCAGACGCGGGAATCGATCAGGCTCATCCCCTCGGCGCTGAAACGCTGTACAAATCCCGCCACCGACTGGGTAACAGGCACCAGATAGGCTTCAAAACAGGCGTTGAGAATATCCGTTAACTGCACGCTGCTGAACTGCGTGGCGGGAACGGCGGTCAGCTCCATACTTTTCTCCCGAAGGCTGCTATGCTGAGGTGATGAAAACTAACACTATAACTGCCGATGCCGTATTACGCCTGACTCAGGAGAGCGATATCGCCCTTCTGCCCGCCATTGAACGTTCTGCCGCCCAGGCATTTCGCCAGATCCCCTCTATCGCCTGGCTGGCGGACAGCGAGGTGATTAGCGTTGCGCGTCATCATGATTATCTGGAAACCGAGCATAGCCTGCTGGCGGAAGCCGCCGGGCAGCCGATTGGCTTTATTCTGACCGAACCGCTCGACGATGCATTATTTATCGTCGAAGTCGCCGTCCATCAGAACTGGCAGCATCAGGGCATCGGCCGGATGCTGCTGAAGCAGGTTATTGAGGGCGCACAGCAGATGGGCTATCCGGCGGTAACCCTCACCACCTTCCGCGAGGTGCCGTGGAATGCGCCGTTTTATACCCGTCTGGGATTCACCATGCTCGATGAGCTGACCCTGCCTGCCGGACTGGCGGCAAAAAGGGAACAGGAGACCCGGCACGGCCTGCCGCCCGAGTCGCGCTGCGCCATGCGCCTGTCGCTCTGATGGTCGGCCCGCCGCGCTCCGCGCTTTACTATGGCCGCAAGGCGCAAATCTCATCATGCAATGAACGGCTGATGGTAACCCCCTGCTGCTCACTCTGCTGACGGCAGGCGAAACGCCGCTCGCCCGGCAGCCGCGCCCCCTGATCCTGCATCGCATTGAACAGCGTTTCGGCGCGCGCCAGCTGCTCTTGTGCCTGCGCGCCGAGAAAGCGCTGCGGATCCAGCGCCAGGATAAGCTCGCCGCCGTAGGGGAGCCCACCCGCGCCGTTATCCCACGCCAGCGATTCGGCGCTGGTCATATCGCCGATAAGCGGCCCGGCCAGCAGCTCAACCATTGCCGCCAGCGCCGAGCCCTTATGGCCGCCAAAGGTTAACATCGCGCCGTTCAGCACCTCTGCAGCATCGGTCGTTGGCTGTCCCTGACTGTCGATTCCCCATCCTTGCGGTAGCGCTTTGCCGGCACGCTGATGCAGCTGGATCTCACCACGCGCCGCGGCGCTGGTCGCCATATCAACAATAAACGGCGGCTTATCCCGCCGCGGCCAGCCAAAGGCAATAGGGTTGGTGCCGAACAGCGGACGCGTGCCGCCCGCCGGGGCGACCCAGGCGTGGCTTGGCGTGCAGGCCAGCCCCACCAGCCCTGCCTCGGTCAACGGCTCAATATCGGCAAACAGCGCGGAAAAATGGACGCAGCGGTTAATCGCCAGCGCCGCAATGCCGTTTTGCCGCGCCTTCTCCAGCAGCAGCGGCAGCGCGCGCTCGTAGGCCAGCAGTGAAAAAGCGCCCCCGGCGTCCGCCCGCGCAATCGCCGGCGCCTGGTCATGGATCTGCGGCTCGGCATCGGGCGATACCTTACCTTTGCGCAGGGTATCGACAATGCCCAACAGCCGCCACAGGCCGTGGGAAGCGCAGCCATCGCGTTCCCCGGCGGTCACATTGCGGGCAATCGCCGCCGCGTGGTCGGCGCTAAATCCATTGGCGCTGAGTACCTCCAGCGCCAGGCCATAAGCTTCAGGTAACGATAGAGTTACCGACTCCATACTGTTCTCCTTTACTCTTCTTCGTCTCCGCTAAAGTTAGCCTGCGGCAGGCAGCTGCGCGCGCCCCAGTAGTAAATCCCCAACGACATCGCCGCCACCAGCACCGTATCCCAGGGGTGACCGATAACATTAAGCCCGCCGAAGCTGCCCAGCCAGGAAAAGAGGATAATCAACGCATAAAACACGATCAGCCACAGCGAAGACTTCACCTGCTGCGCCAGGCTCACGGTATGTTCCGGCACCTTACCTTTGCACATCACGTAGACGACAAACATCACGATTTGCAGCCCCAGCAGCCACGAGAGCGTATTCCAGCCTGACCAGTAGACAATCAGCGCCGAGATCATAAACGATACCGGGCCGATGATGCCGAAGGCGCGCACGCGGAACGGCCGCGGCAGATCCGGCGCGTTGCGGCGCAGCCCGGCGGCGGTTACCGGGGCGATGGCGTAGCTCAGCACCAGGGCCGCCGACACCACGCTAATCAGCTGTTCCCAGGAGGGGAACGGCAGCGTCCAGAAGATTGAAAGCCCGAAGGTCAGCCACAGCGCCGGACGCGGAATCCCGGACGCTTTATCGATATGGGTAAAGGCTTTAAAGAAAGTACCCGCCTTCGCCCAGCCGTAGATCACCCGCGGCGTCGCGTTCATATAGATATTGCCGGTGCCGCTCGGGGAGATGATCGCATCGCTTATCACCATAAGGGCCAGCCAGCCCATGCCGAGGGTAATGGCAATATCGCGATACGGCAGCGAGAACTGTTTGCTCACCTCGGCCCAGCCGCCGTTCAGCATCTCGGTGGGGATACTGCCAAGGAACGCCAGCTGCAGCAGCACGTAGATAATCGTCGACAGCACCACTGATAAAATCAACGCAATAGGGATAGTCCGCTGCGGCTTTTGTACTTCGCTGGCCACCGAGATAATCGGCGTCAGTCCCAGATAAGCGAAGATAATTCCGCCCGCGCTGATCGCCGCTTCCACTCCGGACATGCCAAACGGCGCAATCCCCTGCGCATGCAGGTTCTCCGGTTTAAAGAAGGCGAACAGCGTCACCACCACCAGCAGCGGCACCAGAAACTTGAGCACGCTGATGAAGTTGTTCGATCGGGCGAAGGTCTTAACGCTGTAGTAGTTAAGCGCGAAGAAGAAACAGAGCAGCAGGAACTGCACCACCCACCCCAGCAGCGTCGGCGAGCTGGAGCCCGGCTGGGTCAGCGCCGGAAACCAGGCCGCGGCATATTGCCGGGCGGCGACGATTTCAATTGAGATCAGGCTGGAGAAAGCGATCAAGGTGATGAACCCCAGCAGATAGCCCATCAGCTCACCGTGGGAAAAGACCGGGTAGCGAATAATGCCGCCGGCGCGCGGCAGCGCCGCCCCCAGCTCGCAGTAGACAATCCCCAGCAGCAATACTGCAAAGCCGCCGATCACCCACGAGGCGATCCCGGCCGGACCGGCGATGGAGGCCACGTGGCTGGCGGCGAATAACCATCCGGAGCCGAATATCGCCCCCAGGCCGATAAAGGTGAGATCGGTCAGGGTCAGCTGTTTTTTAAACTTACCCGACTCAGCAACGCGGGTTTGACTGTTATGCGTAGTGTGAATGGTCATGGTGATGCCCTTGCGTCAATGAGAGGAGGAAATCGCTTCCCGGGTCCACTGGCCGTTGACCAGGCGCAGCAGGTTCAAAGGGTTCGCATCCTGCAGCGCCGGCGGTAACAGGGCAGCCGGCGCGTTCTGCAGACAGACCGGGCGCAGAAAACGCTCAATCGCCCGGCTGCCGACCGAGGTCCCGCGCGCGTCGGTAGTCGCCGGCCACGGACCGCCGTGGACCATCGCATCGCACACTTCCACGCCGGTGGGATACCCGTTAAACAGCACCCGTCCGGCCTTCTCACACAGCAGCGGTAGCAGGCTCGCCGCCAGCGGGCCATCATCCGCCTCAGCATGCACCGTCGCGGTGAGCTGCCCCTGCAGCGCTTTCACCACCGCCTGCAGCTGGGCCTCATCGTCCACTTCCACCAGCAGCGACAGCGGGCCGAAAACTTCGCTCTGCAGCAGCGTATCCTGAGCCAGCAGATCCTCGACCTGAGCCTGCCACAGCAGGGTCTGCGCCTGCCCGGCGCCGGCGGCGATGCCGCTCGCCAACTTCTCGATACGCGGGTGCGCCGCAAGCGCCGCCACGCCCTGACGGTAGTGCTGAAGAGTCGGCGCATTGAGCAACACCTGCGGCGTGGAGCCCGCTACCGCCGCGCACAGCGCCGACTTAAAGCGTTCCAGCCCGGCGCCGCGCAGCGCCAGAATCAGCCCCGGACGGGTACAGAACTGGCCGCCGCCGAGGGTGAATGACGCCACCAGCTCGTTTGCCAGCGCCCCGGCCCGCGTCTGCAGCGCCTGCGGCAGAATAATCAATGGGTTAATCGCCGACATTTCAGCAAACAGCGGAATTGGCTGCGGGCGCTGCTGCGCCAGCTGATACAGCGCCTTACCGCCGGCCAACGAACCGGTAAAGCCAACGGCCTGAATCGCCGGATGACGGACCAATTCGGCGCCGATATCGGTCCCGAAAATCATATTGAATACGCCGCCGGGTAAACCGCACCGTACCACCGCCCTGACGATCGCCTCGGCGGTCAGCTCGGCGGTGGCCATATGGCCCGGATGGGCCTTCACCACCACCGGACAGCCAGCCGCCAGCGCCGAGGCGGTATCGCCGCCGGCGGTGGAAAAGGCCAACGGAAAGTTGCTGGCGCCAAACACCGCCACCGGCCCTAACGCCTGCTGATACTGGCGCAGGTCCGGGCGCGGCAGCGGCTGACGGTCGGCTAAGGCGGTATCAATACGGGCGGCGAAGGTATCGCCGCGCAGGATCACGCCAGCAAACATCCGCAACTGGCCGCTGGTGCGCGCCCGCTCTCCCTGTAGCCGCGCCAGCGGCAGCGCGGTCTCCTGCCCGGCGATAGCAAAAAACGGCTCGCCCAGCGCGTCCAGTTCATCGGCAATCGCGCAGAGAAAGTGCGCCCGCTGCTGCGGCGTGGTTTGTGAATAGACGGCAAAGGCCTGCTGCGCGGCTTCTGCGGCCAGTGCGGCTTCCTCACGGGAAGCCGGATAAAAGCGGTGGCCGGTGGCTTCGCCGTCCACCGCCCGCAGGCTCAATAGCGTCGCCTCACCGCTGGCAATACGGCGTCCGGCGATAAACTGCCGTCCCGCCATGGTCTGAGATGCATTCATAGTGACTCCTGTGCTCAGAGGCCGACATCCGGCAGCGTCGGACGAGTGGCCAGCGCCTGTTCAACGATCGCCACCACCTGCTGGCGCGTTTCGCCTTCCAGCGCCAGACGCGGCGGACGGGTAATGGCGCTGCCGCGGCCCAGCAACTCTTCACACAGCTTGATGCACTGCACCAGATCCGGACGCGCATCGAGATGCAGCAGCGGCATGAACCAGCGGTACAGCGCCATCGCCTCTTCGTAACGCTGCTGGCGGGCGAGACGGAATAACGTTTCCCCTTCGCGCGGGAAGGCGTTGGACATTCCGGAGATCCAGCCTTCCGCGCCGACGGCGATGCTTTCCACCACCACGTCATCCAGCCCGGCAAACAGCACGAAGCGGTCGCCAACGGTGTTACGCAGGTCGATAAAGCGGCGGGTATCGCCGGAGGAGTCTTTAAAGCAGACGATGTTGTCGCAGTCAGTCAGGGTGGCGAGAATGTCCGGCGTCACGTCGTTTTTGTAAATCGGCGGGTTGTTGTAGACCATAATCGGCAGGTCGGTAGCGCTCGCCACGCTGCGGAAGTGGGCCGCGGTTTCATGCGGTTTTGAGGAGTAGACCAGCGCCGGCATCACCATGATCCCGTCGACGCCGACGCGCTCCGCCTCTTTCGCCATTTTCTGGGCGAAGGCGGTGGTGAACTCGGCCACCCCGGCGATGACCGGAATTTTGCCGCCGGCGGCATCCTTCGCCACCTCGATAATCTGTAGTTTTTCATCGGTGCTCAGCGAGGTGTTTTCACCCACGCTGCCGCATACCACCAGCCCGGAAACGCCATCTTTCACCAGGTTTTTCATCACCGCGTGAGTGGCGTCTAAATCGAGGGAGTAATCGCTACGAAACTGCGTGCTGACCGCCGGGAATACGCCGCTCCAGTGAATCGCTTTTTTGCTCATGCTCGGTTCCTTGTCGTCATTTTGTTAAGTCGAAGTGAATGAATGGTGAATATTCACTGACAGATTGACGTGTCGCGGAACCGGCGGCTTGTCGGTTTTCCCTCAATACGATGACGAAATTAGCACAGTCGGCAAAAGTGTGAGCCAGCGTTTATCCGAGCAGCGTGAGGCGAAAATCGCGCGGCGTCGAGCCGGTCATCGCCTTGAACTGGCGGCTAAAGGCGCTGTGATCGGTATACCCGCACTGCAGGGCGATATCGGTAATCGGCGTATCGCCAGCCAGCAGTTCGGTCGCTTTTTCCAGCCGCACTTTGTGGATCATCTGCCGCGGAGTGAGATGAAAGATCCGTTTGCAGTAGCGTTCGATCTGCGCAATCGACATCCCGCTTAAGGCGGTTAACTCTTCCATGGCGATCGGCCGGTGATAATGGCGGCGGATATGATCGTCGACGATCGCCAGCCGCTGCCACGCCGGATGGCGGGCATGAGCCTCCTGCAGATCGTGCGAGATCCCGGCCATGCCGATCACCTGCCCGCGGACATCGCGCAGCGCCAGTTTCTGCGTCAGGCACCAGCCGCGCTCGCGGCCATTGTAGAGATGCATTTCCAGCTGATCGCGCAGGGTCACACCTTCGCGCAACACCCGCAGATCCTGTTCGGTATAACCCTGACCCAGCGCGGAAGGAAAGACATCGGCGGAGGTTTTGCCCAGCAGCGAGGAGACGCTTTTGAAACCACAGCGGCGGGCCAGCGTCAGGTTCGCCAGCAGATAGCGCGCCTGACGATCTTTGATAAAAAAGACCACATTAGGAATGGCATTGAGCAGGGGCGCAATCAGCGCCAGCGCATTCAGCAGCGCTGGCATATTTTCCGGCCGCTGGCGCGCCAGCCCTTCGCAGATCTGGCTCAGCTCATCGACGGCCAGCTCAGGTTGGTTAACCGCGCGCGGCGGCGCCGCATCAGAAACACCGATCATAAGGCCTCCTCATGGTAAGTGACCGAAGGATATTTATTCACTTTCCGTTAACACCTCAAGCAGCATCCCTCGGTTTTGCGATCCTGGATCCGCTTTACGCCTTCCCCTGATTTAGCCACTGGCGCAATGGTCACTTTCGGTTTACCACAGCATTAAGCAAATGATTAATAAGAAATAACTATGTGAAATAGAAATATACCGCGCTCATGACTGTGCAGATTTCGTCATTTTCTCTGACGAAAGCGCTCAAGCAGGTCGGGAAAGGTTGCGCCAGCATGATGAAACATGTTGTTAACTTCCGGAGAGCCTGATGACCGCGCCACGCCCCCCTGTTACGTTGAGAGCTATTGATTCACATACCGGCGGCGAACCGACCCGCCTGATCGTTGACGGATTCCCCGATCTCGGCGGCGGCAGCATGGCGAAGCGCCGCGACCGCTTCGCCCGCGACTTTGACCATTGGCGTCAGGCGGCCATTCTCGAACCGCGCGGTAATGACGTACTGGTCGGCGCGCTGCTGTGCAAACCGGTCTCGGCGGCGGCTACCGCTGGCGTGATTTTCTTCAACAATGCCGGTTTTCTGAATATGTGCGGCCACGGCACAATCGGGCTTATCGCCTCGCTGGCCTGGCTTGGGCGTATCCAGCCCGGCGTACATCTGATTGAAACCCCGGTCGGCGACGTAAGCGCTACGTTGCACGACGATGGCAGCGTATCGGTGCAAAACGTCCCGGCCCGCCGCTGGAAAAAACAGATCCGCGTTGAGACCGCGCATGGTCCCGTCATCGGCGATATTGCCTGGGGCGGCAACTGGTTTTTCCTGATTAACGACCACCCGTTCGCCATTACCCCCGAACATATTCCACAGCTCACCGCCTACGCCTGGGCAGTGCGCGAGGGGCTGGAAGCCGCGGGGATCCGCGGCGACGACGGCGGCGTTATCGACCATATCGAACTCTTCGCCGATGACGATACCGCCGACAGCCGCAACTTCGTACTCTGTCCGGGAAAGGCCTGGGATCGCTCGCCGTGCGGTACCGGCACCAGCGCCAAGCTGGCCTGCCTGGCGCAGGATGGCAAGCTGCAGCCGGGGGAAATCTGGCGTCAGGCCAGCATCATCGGCAGCCAGTTTACCGCCAGCTACCAGCGCACCGCGGAAAGCATCATCCCAACGATCCGCGGCGAAGCCTGGGTGTGTGGAGACAACCAGTTGATCCTCAACCCTGACGATCCCTTCTGCTGGGGGATCGCGCCGTGAAGCAGTGCGACGTCATCGTGATCGGCGCCGGGATCATCGGCGCCGCCTGCGCGTGGCAGCTGGCGAAGCGGGGGCAGAGCGTGACGCTTATCGATGACGGTCAGCCCGGCGCGACGGCGGCCGGTATGGGCCATCTGGTGTGCATGGATGACGACCCCGCCGAGCTTGCCTTGTCGGCATGGTCGCTGGAACGCTGGCGCGCTATCACGCCACGGATGCCCGACCATTGCGCCTGGCGCGGCTGCGGCACGCTGTGGCTGGCGGAAAGCGAAGAAGAGATGGCCGTGGCTGGCGACAAACAGCGGCGGCTGGCCAGCTATCAGGTGCCCAGCGAACGCCAGACCCCGCAGCAGATCGCCGGACGCGAGCCGCTGCTGCGCAGCGGGCTGGCGGGCGGCCTGTGGGTGCCAGGCGATGGTATCGTCTACGCGCCAAACGTCGCCCGCTGGCTGATGGCCGATGCCGGAGACCATCTCACCTGCCTGCACGACAGCGCGCAGGCGATTACCGAACCGCAGGTGCTGCTCGCCAGCGGCAAACGGCTACAGGCGCGGGCCATCGTGGTGGCCTGCGGACTTGAAGCCAACGCGCTGTTAGCGGAAAACTGGCTGCGACCGAAAAAAGGCCAACTGGCGATTACCGATCGCTACCGGCCGCGGGTGCAGCACCAGCTGGTTGAGCTGGGTTACGGCGCCAGCGCCCATGGCGGCGGCACCTCGGTGGCGTTTAACCTTCAGCCGCGGCCAACCGGCCAGCTGCTGATTGGCTCTTCGCGTCAGTTTGATAACCGTGAGCGCGAGTTGGATCTGCCCTTGCTGGCGCAGATGCTCGATCGCGCCCGCCATTTCGTGCCGGCGCTGGCGACGTTGAATATCATCCGCTGCTGGAGCGGCCTGCGCGCCGCCTCGCAGGATGGCAACCCGCTGATCGGCCCGCACCCCACCCGCCGTGGTTTATGGCTGGCGCTGGGCCATGAAGGGCTGGGCGTCACCACCGCTCCGGCCACAGCTGAACTGCTGGCGGCGCAGATCCTCGATGAACGCTGCCCAGTGGCGCCCGACGCCTGGCTCCCGGCCCGTTTGTGTCAACAGGAGGCGATTGCATGAAGGCCACGCTCACTATCACCATTGATGGCGAAGCGCTGACGGTGCCGGAAGGCATTAGCGTGGCGGCGGCGCTGGCGTTGACCGGCGACCCCACCACCCGCCAGGCGGTTAACGGCGATCTCCGCGCGCCGTTTTGCGGCATGGGCGTCTGCCAGGAGTGCCGGGTCACCGTCGATGGCCTACGGGTACTGGCCTGCCAGACCTTGTGCCGGTCCGATATGCAAATAGAAAGGAGCCGCGATGAACACGCTGCGCTGTGACATTTTAATCCTCGGCGCCGGCCCCGCAGGGATGGCGGCCGCGCTCTCCGCCGCCGCCTGCGATAAACAGGTGATTATTCTCGACGATAATCCCGCCCCTGGCGGGCAAATCTGGCGGGCCGGTCCGCAGGCGACGCAACCCGCCCTGGCCCGGCGCTACCGCGACGCCATCGCCGCGTCTGCCGCCATCCGGTTAGTGAACGGCGCGCGGCTGATTGCCCGCCCCTCCGCGTACAGCGTGCTGTTTGAAACCGCCGACGGCGGCGGCGTGGTTTGCTGGCAGAAACTGATCCTCTGCTGCGGCGCGCGCGAGCTGTCGCTGCCCTTTCCCGGCTGGACCTTACCCGGCGTAACCGGCGCGGGCGGCCTGCAGGCGCAAATCAAACAGGGCCTGTCGCTGAAAGGAGAAAAGGTGGTGATTGCCGGCAGCGGTCCGCTACTGCTGGCGGTGGCGGATACGGTGAACAAGGCCGGAGGCGACGTGACGAATATCATTGAGCAAGCGCCGCTCCCGGCGCTACTGCGCTTCGCCAGCGGGCTGTGGCGCTGGCCGCAGAAGCTGCGCCAGTTAGCGACGCTGGCCCCGAAAGGCTATCTGAGCGGCGCGCAGGCGATCCGCGCTCACGGCACAACGCGGCTGGAAGCCGTTACGCTTCGCCAGCGCGGCGTCGAGCGAACTATCGCCTGCGATCGGCTGGCTATCGGCTACGGGCTGATACCCAATATCGAGACGGGGCTGCTGTTTGGCTGCGCCACGGCACAGGAGGCGATCCAGGTTAACCGCTGGCAGCAGACCAGCGTCACGGATATCTATGCCGCCGGCGAGTGCACCGGTTTCGGCGGTAGCGAGCTGGCGCTGGCGGAGGGCGAAATCGCCGGGTATGCCGCCGCCGGGGCCAGCCAGCAAGCGCAGGCGTTATTTACCCGCCGCGCCCGCTGGCAGCGTTTCGCCGAAGCAATCAACCGTACCTTCCGGCTGACGGAATCCTTGAAAGACGCCGCAACGCCGGAGAGCCTGCTGTGCCGCTGCGAGGATGTACGCTGCGGCGATGTGGCGGCCGCCGGAGGCTGGCTGCAGGCCAAACTGACCCAGCGCTGCGGAATGGGCGCCTGTCAGGGGCGTACCTGCGCCGCCAGCGCCCGCTGGTTGTACGGCTGGCCGCTGCCGCAGCCAAGAGAACCGCTGGCCCCCGCCCGCGCGGAAACGCTTATTGCCCTCGCCCGGCCGAGCGCCGAGCCGTAACCACTACTCTTCTTCATCACCGCGCCCGGCAGGGACGCCAAGCGCAATAAACTCCTCCAGCAGCGAGGTCAGTTGCTGCAGCTTTTCCGTGGTGAACTGGGCCTCCAGCAGACGATAGGTTTCTTCCACCTCGGCCTGAGCGCTTTCATACAGCGCGGTTCCGGCAGGCGTCAGCGAGACGTACAGCTTGCGCTGATCGTTAACCGGCTTTAAGCGCAGCACCAGCCCATCCCGCTCCATGCGCGTCAAAATCCCGGTCAGGCTGGGGCGCAGGATGCAGGCGCGAAAGGCCAGATCGTGAAAATCCATCGACGGACGTTCGGCGAGAATTCGCACGATCCGCCACTGCTGTTCGGTGAGATTGTGCCGTTTGACGATCGGCCGAAAGTAGGCCATCGCCGCCTCACGCGCCTGCAACAAGGCAATGGTTAATGAATCATGCATAGTATCCCCTCTACAGCCTCATCCAAAACTTATTAACAACTTAATAATTAGCTTTAATCCTGCCATGTACAACCGGTTTCTGCACCTGAAAAGTACCAGCCTCTTCCTGAAAAACAGTCAACTCATTGATTAAAAACCAATAAGTTATTGATGTGTAAATATTGTGTTAATCAGATCACAAAACATTCACTTCCAGTTGCTAAACCTGGCCGCAAAGCATAAAAGATGATCATTAACATATTAATGAAATGCATTTAAATCCGAAATCAGTACCAGAGGAGTGGTGAATGAAAGGTACCATCTTCGCCGTTGCGCTCAATCATCGCAGCCAGCTCGACGCCTGGCGCGAAGCGTTTCAACAGGCCCCCTACAAGACGCCGCCGAAAACCGCGGTCTGGTTTATCAAGCCGCGCAATACCGTGATTGGCGACGGCGAGGCGATCCCCTATCCGCAGGGCGAGACCGTACAAAGCGGCGCGACGGTGGCGCTGATTGTCGGCAAAACCGCGCGTAAAGTGGCGGCGGCAGAGGCAGCGAACTATATCGCCGGCTACGCGCTGGCTAACGATGTGAGTCTGCCGGAAGAGAGTTTTTATCGCCCGGCGATCAAGGCGAAATGCCGCGATGGCTTCTGCCCCGTCGGCGCGCTGTCGGCGGTGCGTAACGTCGATAACCTGACCATCATCACCGAAATCAACGGCCGCGAGGCGGATAGCTGGCATACCGGCGATCTGCAGCGTAACGCCGCGCAGCTGCTGAGCGCCTTAAGCGAGTTCGCCACCCTCAATCCCGGCGACGCGATCCTTATCGGCACGCCCCACTCTCGCGTCACGCTGCGCCCCGGCGACCGCGTACGTATTCTCGCCGACGGATTCCCGGCGCTGGAAAACCCGGTTGTCGCAGAAGGAGAGCTGGCATGAAACAGGCACGCATTGAATGGCAGGGACAGGTACGCGACGTGCTGGTCGATGAACGCGACCAGGTGCGCCTGAACGATGGCACGGTATTGAAAGAAGGCGAATTCCGCTGGTTGCCGCCCGCCGACGGCACGCTGTTCGCGCTGGGGCTGAACTACGCCGACCACGCCAGCGAGCTGGAATTTAAGCCGCCAACCGAGCCTTTGGTGTTCATCAAAGCGCCGAACACCTTTATTGGCCACCAGCAGCAGTCGGTACGCCCGGATAACGTCGAATACATGCACTACGAAGCCGAACTGGTGGTGGTGATCGGGAAAACCGCGCGCCGCGTCAGCGAAGCCGAGGCCATGGACTATGTCGCTGGCTATACCGTGTGCAACGACTACGCGATCCGCGACTACCTGGAAAACTACTACCGCCCGAACCTGCGGGTCAAAAGCCGCGATACCCTGACGCCGATTGGCCCGTGGATCGTCGCCAAAGAGGCGATCCCGGATCCGCATAATCTGGCCCTGCGCACCTGGGTCAACGGCGAACTGCGCCAGCAGGGCACCACCGCCGATCTGATCTTCAGCATCCCGTTCCTCATCGCTTATTTAAGCGAATTTATGACCCTGCAACCGGGCGACATGATCGCCACCGGCACGCCGAAAGGGCTATCCGATGTGGTGCCGGGCGACGAGGTGATCGTTGAAGTCGAGGGCGTGGGCCGCCTGGTCAACCATATCATCAGCCAGCAAGCGTATGAGGAGACACTGTCATGAAAAAGATTAACCATTGGATCAACGGTAAAAACGTTGCCGGCGCAGACTATTTTCATACCACCAACCCGGCCACCGGCGAGGTACTGGCTGAAGTCGCCTCCGGCGGCGAAGCCGAAATCAACCAGGCGGTAGCGGCGGCGAAAGAGGCCTTCCCGAAGTGGGCTAACCTGCCGATGAAAGAGCGCGCGCGCCTGATGCGCCGCCTCGGGGATCTGATCGATCAGAACGTCCCGGAGATCGCGGCGATGGAAACCGCCGATACCGGCCTGCCTATCCACCAGACCAAAAACGTGCTGATCCCGCGGGCGTCGCATAACTTCGAATTTTTCGCCGAAGTGTGCCAGCAGATGAACGGCAAGACCTATCCGGTCGATGACAAGATGCTTAACTATACCCTCGTGCAGCCGGTTGGCGTCTGCGCGCTGGTGTCGCCGTGGAACGTGCCGTTTATGACCGCCACCTGGAAGGTGGCGCCGTGCCTGGCGCTGGGGAATACCGCGGTGCTGAAAATGTCCGAGCTGTCGCCGCTGACCGCCGATCGTCTGGGCGAGCTGGCGCTGGAAGCCGGGATCCCGGCTGGCGTGCTCAACGTGGTGCAGGGCTATGGCGCCACCGCCGGCGACGCGCTGGTGCGCCATCATGATGTGCGCGCCGTCTCCTTCACCGGCGGCACCGCCACCGGCCGCAACATCATGAAGAACGCCGGTCTGAAAAAGTACTCTATGGAGCTCGGCGGAAAATCGCCGGTGCTGATTTTTGAAGACGCCGATATTGAGCGCGCGCTCGACGCCGCGCTGTTCACCATCTTCTCGATCAACGGCGAACGCTGCACCGCCGGTTCGCGCATTTTCATTCAGCAGAGTATTTATCCGGAGTTCGTCAAGCGCTTCGCCGAGCGCGCCAACCGCCTGCGCGTGGGCGATCCGACCGATCCGAATACCCAGGTCGGCGCGCTGATTAGCAAGCAGCACTGGGAGAAAGTGTCCGGCTACATTCGCCTCGGCATCGAAGAGGGCGCCACCCTGCTGGCCGGCGGCGCGGATAAACCGTCCGACCTGCCGGCGCATCTGAAAGCCGGCAACTTCCTGCGCCCGACGGTACTGGCGGATGTCGACAACCGCATGCGCGTCGCCCAGGAAGAGATTTTTGGCCCGGTCGCCTGCCTGCTGCCGTTCAAAGACGAAGCGGAAGGGCTGCGCCTGGCGAACGATGTGGAATACGGCCTGGCGTCGTATATCTGGACCCAGGACGTCAGCAAAGTGCTGCGTCTGGCGCGCGGTATTGAAGCCGGGATGGTGTTCGTCAACACCCAGAACGTGCGCGACCTGCGTCAGCCGTTCGGCGGCGTGAAGGCCTCCGGCACCGGCCGCGAAGGCGGCGAGTACAGCTTTGAAGTGTTCGCCGAAATGAAAAACGTCTGCATCTCGATGGGCGACCATCCGATCCCGAAATGGGGAGTCTGATATGGGTAAGTTAGCGTTAGCAGCAAAAATCACTCACGTGCCGTCGATGTATCTGTCTGAGCTGCCGGGGAAAAACCACGGCTGCCGCCAGGGCGCGATCGACGGGCATAAAGAAATTGGCAAGCGCTGCCGTGAAATGGGCGTCGATACCATCATCGTGTTCGACACCCACTGGCTGGTCAACAGCGCCTATCACATCAACTGCGCCGACCATTTTCAGGGCGTCTACACCAGTAACGAACTGCCGCATTTTATTCGCGACATGACCTACGACTACGACGGCAACCCGGAGCTGGGCCAGCTTATCGCCGACGAGGCCGTAAAGCTCGGCGTACGCGCCAAAGCACACAATATTCCCAGCCTGAAGCTGGAGTACGGCACCCTGGTGCCAATGCGCTACATGAACAGCGATAAGCATTTCAAAGTGGTGTCCATTTCCGCCTTCTGTACCGTTCACGATTTTGCCGACAGCCGCAGGCTGGGAGAGGCCATCCTCAAGGCCATTGAGAAATATGACGGCACCGTGGCGGTGCTGGCCAGCGGTTCGCTGTCGCACCGCTTTATCGATGACCAGCGCGCCGAAGAGGGGATGAACAGCTACACCCGCGAATTTGACCATCAAATGGATGAGCGGGTGGTGAAGCTGTGGCGGGAGGGCAAATTCAAAGAGTTCTGCACCATGCTGCCGGAGTACGCCGACTACTGCTACGGCGAAGGCAATATGCACGACACGGTGATGCTGCTCGGTCTGCTGGGTTGGGATAAATACGACGGCAAGGTGGAGTTTATCACCGAGCTATTCGCCAGCTCCGGTACCGGCCAGGTTAACGCCGTGTTCCCACTGCCGGCGCAGGCGTAAGGAGGCCCCATGCCGCATTTTATCGCCGAGTGTACCGACAATATCCGTGAACAGGCCGATTTACCGGGCCTGTTCGCCAAAGTCAACGAGGCGCTGGCCGCCACCGGTATCTTCCCGATCGGCGGTATTCGCAGCCGCGCCCACTGGCTGGATACCTGGCAGATGGCCGACGGCAAGCAGGATTACGCCTTCGTGCATATGACCCTGAAAATCGGCGCCGGGCGCAGTCTGGAGAGCCGTCAGGACGTGGGAGATATGCTGTTCGCGCTGATCAAAGCCCATTTTGCTGCGCTAATGGAGAGCCGCTATCTGGCGCTGTCGTTCGCCATGGAAGAGCTCGACCCGACGCTGAACTACAAACAGAACAACGTGCACGCGTTATTTAAATAATGTGCAAATTGCCCGGTGGCGCTGCGCTTACCGGGCCTACAACGGCCATGAATTTGTAGGCCGGATAAGCGAAGCGCCATCCGGCAATACAATGCCACAGGAATCACTATGCTCGATAAACAGACCCGCACCCTGATTGCCCAGCGGCTGAACCAGGCCGAAAAACAGCGTGAACAGATCCGCGCGATCTCGCTGGATTATCCGTCGATCACCATTGAGGACGCCTACGCCGTCCAGCGCGAGTGGGTCGAGATGAAGATCGCCGAAGGCCGCGTGCTCAAAGGCCACAAGATCGGCCTGACCTCTAAAGCGATGCAGGCCAGTTCGCAGATCAGCGAGCCGGACTACGGCGCGCTGCTCGACGATATGTTCTTCCACGACGGCAGCGATATTCCCACCGACCGCTTTATCGTTCCGCGTATTGAAGTCGAGCTGGCCTTCGTGCTGGCCAAACCGCTGCGCGGCCCGAACTGTACGCTGTTTGATGTCTACAACGCCACCGACTACGTTATCCCGGCGCTGGAGCTTATCGACGCGCGTTGCCACAACATCGACCCGGAAACCCAGCGTCCGCGCAAAGTGTTCGACACCATCTCCGATAACGCCGCCAACGCCGGGGTGATCCTCGGCGGCCGGCCGATTAAACCGGATGAGCTCGACCTGCGCTGGATCTCCGCCCTGCTGTATCGCAACGGCGTGATTGAAGAGACCGGCGTCGCCGCGGGCGTACTCAATCATCCGGCCAACGGCGTGGCCTGGCTGGCCAACAAACTGGCGCCGTACGATGTCCAGCTCGAAGCCGGGCAAATTATCCTCGGCGGCTCCTTCACCCGCCCGGTCCCGGCGCGCAAGGGCGATACCTTCCACGTCGACTACGGCAACATGGGCGCCATCAGCTGCCGCTTTGTTTGAGGAGAGCAACATGAACAACGCATTTAAAGAGGCGCTCAAGGCCGGCCGTCCGCAAATCGGCCTGTGGCTTGGGCTGTGCAGCAGCTACAGCGCCGAACTGCTGGCCGGCGCGGGCTTCGACTGGCTGCTGATCGACGGCGAACACGCGCCCAACAACGTACAAACGGTGCTGACCCAGTTGCAGGCCATTGCGCCCTACCCCAGCCAGCCGGTAGTGCGTCCGTCGTGGAACGATCCGGTACAAATTAAACAACTGCTGGATGTCGGCGCGCAAACTCTGCTGGTGCCGATGGTGCAGAATGCCGAAGAAGCGCGGCTGGCGGTAAGCGCCACCCGCTACCCGCCTGCCGGCATCCGCGGAGTCGGCAGCGCGCTGGCCCGCGCCTCACGCTGGAATCGCATTCCGGATTATATCCACCGGGCCAATGACGCCATGTGCGTCCTGGTACAGATTGAGACCCGCGAAGCGCTGAAAAATTTGCCGCAGATCCTCGATGTCGACGGGGTGGACGGCGTGTTTATCGGCCCGGCGGATCTCAGCGCTGATATGGGCCACGGCGGCAATCCACAGCACCCGGAAGTGCAGGCCGCCATTGAAGATGCCATCCAGCAAATCCGTCAGGCCGGCAAGGCGCCGGGGATCCTGATGGCCAATGAACAGCTGGCGAAACGCTATCTCGAACTGGGCGCGCTGTTCGTCGCCGTCGGCGTCGATACCACCCTGCTGGCCCGCGGCGCAGAAGCGCTGGCGGCCCGTTTTACCCACACCGCAACCACCACAACCGATAACAATAAATCCGTCTATTGAACGGATAATGTGGAGCGCAACATGACTACCTCTACCCTGCAACACAATGATAATAAAGCCGTTGAAGTAGAAAACCGGGTGATCAAAAAGCTGTTCCGCCGCCTGATTACCTTCCTGTTTGTTCTCTTTGTTTTCTCATTTTTGGATCGAATTAATATCGGCTTCGCCGGTCTGACGATGGGTAAAGATCTCGGCCTGACCTCCACCATGTTCGGCCTGGCGGCGACGCTGTTCTACGTCACCTACGTGCTGTGCGGGATCCCCAGCAATATCATGCTGGCGAAAGTTGGCGCGCGCCGCTGGATCGCCGGGATCATGGTGGTCTGGGGGATCGCCTCGACCTGCACCATGTTCGCCACCAACCCGCATACGCTGTACATCCTGCGCATGCTGGTCGGCATCGCCGAGGCCGGTTTTCTACCGGGGATCCTCGTCTATCTGACCTGGTGGTTCCCGGCCTACCATCGCGCCCGCGCCAACGCCCTGTTTATGATCGCCATGCCGGTGACCATGATGCTCGGCTCGATACTTTCCGGCTATATCCTGGCGCTCGACGGCCTGTGGAACCTGAAAGGCTGGCAGTGGCTGTTTCTGCTGGAAGGCCTGCCGTCGGTGGTGCTCGGCGTCGTCACCTGGTTCTTCCTCAACGACACGCCGGATAAAGCCAACTGGCTGGATAACGAAGAGAAACAGGCGCTGAAGGCGATGATCGATCGCGAACGGGAACATGCGGCGATCGTCCCGGCTTCGCCGCGCTCCACGCTGCGCGAAGTACTGACGCCAGCGGTGCTGATGTATACCCTCGCCTACTTCTGCCTGACCAATACCCTCAGCGCCATTAATATCTGGACGCCGCAGATCCTGCAGAGCTTTAACACCGGCAGCAGCAATATCATGATTGGCCTGCTGGCGGCGATCCCGCAGTTCTGCACCATTTTCGGTATGATCTGGTGGAGCCGCCGCTCCGACCGGCGCAAAGAGCGCAAGATGCATACCATCCTGCCCTACCTGTTCGCCGCGGCGGGTTGGCTGCTGGCTTCGGCAACGCACCACAGCCTGATCCAACTGATCGGCATTATTATGGCTTCGGTGGGATCCTTTACCGCGATGGCCATTTTCTGGACCACCCCGGATCGGGTGATCAGCCTGCAATCGCGTGCGGTAGCGCTGGCGGTGATCAATGCCATCGGCAACGTCGGCTCTGCCGTCAGCCCGCTGTTGATCGGCATATTACGCGATACCACCGGCAGCTTTAGCTCCGGGCTGTGGTTTGTCGCCGGGCTGCTGATCGTCGGCGCGCTGGTGCTCACCCGCATTCCGATGAGCCAGCGCGAGGACGCCGCCGCCGCACCGGGCTTAGCGGCGCAAAAAGGCCACTAAGGAGCGGGTATGTGCCAGCATCCAATCGCCAACATCGATATCAATAAAGAGTACGACGAGAGCCTGGGCACCGAAGAGGTGCACTACCAGTCGTTTTCCCGCATGGCGGCCTTTTTTGGCCGCGACATGCAGGCGCATCGTCACGACCGTTATTTCCAGATGCACTACCTTGATACCGGGCAGATTGAGCTGCAGCTTGATGACCATCGCTATTCGGTGCAGGCGCCGCTGTTTGTGTTAACGCCGCCCTCGGTGCCGCACGCGTTTATTACCGAGTCCGATAGCGATGGTCATGTGTTGACGGTCCATGAGGAGCTGATCTGGCCGCTGCTGGAGGTGCTCTATCCCGGTACACGGGAGACCTTCGGCCTGCCGGGGATCTGTCTGTCGCTGGCGGATAAACCCGACGAGCTGGCGGCGCTGGCGCACTACTGGCAGCTGATTCGCCGTGAATCTACCGCTCAGCTGCCGGGGCGCGAGCATACCCTGGCGCTGCTGGCGCAGGCGGTATTTACCCTGCTGCTGCGCAACGCCAGGCTCGACGATCATGCCGCCAGCGGGATGCGCGGCGAGCTGAAATTATTCCAGCGCTTTAACCAGATGATCGACAGCCACTTTCATCAGCACTGGACGGTACCGGATTACGCCAGGGAGCTGCATCTGACCGAATCGCGGCTGACCGATATCTGCCGCCGCTTCGCCAACCGTTCGCCGAAGCGGCTGATATTCGACCGCCAGCTGCGCGAGGCGAAGCGGCTGCTGCTGTTTTCCGATAGCGCGGTCAATGAGATTGCCTGGCAGCTGGGGTTTAAAGACCCTGCCTATTTTGCGCGCTTTTTTAGCCGCCAGGTCGGCTGCTCGCCCAGCAGCTACCGGGCGCAAAAAGTACCGGTGTCGTAATACCCCGGCGGCGCTGCGCTTGCCTGGGCTACAGGCCACAGGACGGGTCAGCGCCGCGCCACCCGCCAAAAGCTGCCGAGATCACAAAATTTAATCCCGCCTGAAAAGTACCCGCCGTTGTCGCAAACGTCCCTTCACGGCAAGCGCAATAACCGCTTCAATTAAACAACAAAAACAAAACATATATTTAACATTATTTTTCCGATAAATACTGAAGAGGCCCCTATGAAACCTGAAGATTTCCGCGCCGACGCGAAACGCCCGTTAACTGGCGAAGAGTATTTAAAAAGCCTGCAGGATGGCCGCGAAATTTATATCTACGGCGAGCGCGTAAAGGATGTCACCACCCACCCGGCCTTCCGTAACGCCGCCGCTTCCGTCGCGCAGCTGTACGATGCGCTGCACAAACCGGAGATGCAGGATTCCCTGTGCTGGGGCACCGATACCGGCAGCGGCGGCTACACCCATAAATTCTTCCGCGTGGCGAAAAGCGCCGACGACCTGCGCCAGCAGCGCGACGCCATCGCCGAGTGGTCGCGCTTAAGCTACGGCTGGATGGGCCGCACCCCGGACTACAAAGCCGCCTTCGGCTGCGCGCTGGGCGCCAACCCGGCGTTTTACGGCCAGTTCGAGCAGAACGCCCGCAACTGGTACACCCGCATTCAGGAAACCGGCCTGTACTTTAACCACGCGATCGTCAACCCGCCGATCGACCGCCACAAGCCGGCTGATGAAGTGAAGGATGTCTACATCAAGCTGGAAAAAGAGACCGATGCCGGGATCATCGTCAGCGGCGCGAAAGTGGTCGCCACCAACTCGGCGCTGACCCACTACAACATGATCGGCTTCGGCTCCGCACAGGTGATGGGCGAGAACCCAGACTTCGCGCTGATGTTCGTCGCGCCGATGGATGCCGAAGGCGTCAAGCTTATCTCCCGCGCCTCCTATGAGATGGTCGCCGGCGCGACCGGATCGCCATACGACTATCCGCTTTCCAGCCGTTTCGACGAGAACGACGCGATTCTGGTAATGGATAAGGTGCTGATCCCATGGGAGAACGTACTGATTTATCGCGACTTTGACCGCTGCCGCCGCTGGACCATGGAAGGTGGTTTCGCCCGCATGTACCCGCTGCAGGCCTGCGTGCGCCTGGCGGTAAAACTGGACTTTATCACCGCCCTGCTGAAGCGCTCTCTGGAATGTACCGGCACCCTCGAGTTCCGCGGCGTACAGGCCGACCTCGGCGAAGTGGTGGCGTGGCGCAACATGTTCTGGGCGCTTAGCGATTCCATGTGCTCGGAAGCGACGCCGTGGGTCAACGGTGCATGGCTGCCGGATCACGCCGCGCTGCAGACCTATCGCGTGATGGCCCCGATGGCCTACGCCAAGATCAAGAACATCATCGAGCGCAACGTCACCAGCGGCCTGATTTATCTGCCGTCCAGCGCCCGCGATCTGAACAACCCGCAGATCGATCAGTATCTGGCGAAGTACGTGCGCGGCTCCAACGGTATGGATCACGTTGAACGTATCAAGATCCTCAAACTGATGTGGGACGCCATCGGCAGCGAATTCGGCGGCCGCCATGAACTGTATGAGATCAACTACTCCGGTAGCCAGGATGAGATTCGCCTGCAGTGTCTGCGCCAGGCGCAGAGCTCCGGCAATATGGACAAAATGATGGCGATGGTCGACCGCTGCCTGTCCGAGTACGACCAGAACGGCTGGACGGTGCCGCATCTGCACAATAACGCTGATATCAACATGTTGGATAAGCTGCTGAAGTAATTCACAGCGGGAGGTCATAATGCAATTAGATGAACAACGCCTGCGTTTTCGCGATGCCATGGCTAGCCTGTCGGCGGCGGTGAACGTTGTCACCACCGCAGGTGAAGCCGGCCGCTGCGGCATTACCGCCACGGCGGTTTGCTCGGTGACGGATACGCCGCCATCGGTGATGGTGTGTATCAACGCCAACAGTGCGATGAACCCGGTGTTTCAGGGTAACGGCAAGTTGTGCATCAACGTGCTGAACCACGAACAGGAAATCATGGCCCGTCATTTCGCCGGGATGACCGGGGTGACGATGGAAGAGCGGTTCGCCCTCAGCGGCTGGCAGCAGGGCGCGCTCGGGCAGCCGGTGCTGAAGGGCTCGCTGGCCAGCCTCGAAGGCGAAATTAGCCAGGTGCAAACCATCGGCACCCACCTGGTGTATCTGGTGGAGATCCGCAATATTACCCTGAGCCCGCAAGGGCACGGCCTGATTTACTTTAAACGCCGTTTCCACCCGGTGATGATGGAAATGGAAGTGGCAGTCTAAAATCCGCGCCCAGGTTTACTTATCGCCCGATGCGTAAACCTGGCGCTTAATATGCGTCATCTCACCCGCCAGCCTTATTCAACAGCGCGACATGAAGCCCAATCAAAACGTCCACCGCCGCGGAAATTTTGTTCCCGGTAGTCAGCAGGTAATGTTAAGTGCCAGCCTTTTCGCCTGGCGGTACAGGCAATAACCGGAAATTGAGAATAATCTATAGCGTCATGAATAAATTGTTGTTTACCTATATTTGTTAAAAAGGCATCTCCCCGATTCCAGATAGCTTTTTTTAACTTGATATTCCAGGTCTGATAGCTTTCGCCAGCAATTGTATAACCTTCACCTTCAGGCGCTTTTTTGGTCCAGTCAATCTCGCCGCCATCGTATAAATATTGCCATACAGCATAGCGCTCAAGGGTAAACTGGCTGGGTAAAGTACTGACATTTTTAGAATCGATTTTATCGAGTAATTGCGAATTCGCTAACAGTAGCGCCATGGCTTTATGCATGTAACCCAACATAATATCGGGACGTTCGGGCACTCCCTCTTCTGCTTCAAACAAAGAGATATAAGCGAGATAGAGCGCATCATCACGCACTTTTTGACCGTTCGCCGCGGCGTTGGCGACGATTTTCGCCGCCCGATATTGTAAACTTCCCCAGGATTCCTCACCGCTAACAGGCCTGTAGCGATTATTGTATTTTTCTCCCGTCAGGTAGCCCTGAGCTGCGTTTAAATCGTTAGCGTTTAACGCCGATTTAGCGCGCTGATGGTCGGATAAGGTCATTATATTGCGCCCCGTATTTCTGGCAATATAATACGACTGACGACAATCAGAAAGGAGCATAACCATAATGACCATGGCAATAATTCTAAAAAAAATCTTATATATTCTCACCGTGAAGTCCTTTAATTTATTTATAAATATAATGTTTGGAAACTTGTCTCGGTTCGATGTATAGCAAAACGGTTACCCGACCTTTTTTATAAGTACGTTGCCAGGTAGAACAATTTGTTATTTTATTCAGATCTAATCTTTTACTATACCACTCCTGCTGTTTTGCAATGCAGGCGGAAAGACTTTGATAGAATTTCCCTTTGTCTGCAATGAACTCTTCTTTGATTGTCGCTGGCCCATATTCTCGATCAAGGACCTTAACTTCCTCATTATATAAGGCGAGTGCTTCCCGGCCATCATCAACTTTATAGGCCTGCTGACTGGAATCAACATCAGCGCTAACAAAAACACTTTTCAGCCCTTTATTCTTATCGAAATAAAGCTTCATCTCCTGATATTTCAATGCCCCCACTTCCTGGGGAGTCAGCGTTGAGATAATCAGATCCGGGTCTTTTCCGGCATAATTGATATCTGATACCTCAAGAGAATATAAAGGCGTGTTTCTGGCTTCATCGTAACTCATCCCCCAGCGCAAATTATAAGGGGCTGCCGGCTCATCAACAGCCTGATGTATCTCTCTTGCATGAGCAAATGTTAAATAAAAAGCACTGGCGACGATCATTATCTTTACAAATTTCATAACACGAATTCCCTTTGCTAAACGCTATCCATACGACATGACAAAGCCAGCATAATATCAAAATACCTCTATTTGAAATAAAGATAGTAATCTGCGGGTGATAAAAACCGTTATCCTCAGTTTGAAAGCATATCTTTGAGATGCGCAGAATAATATTGTGAACTTAATCACACATTTACGCGCTCTCGTACTCATATCTAACCGCTTACCCCTTCCAGTAACCGCTTAACCCCCTATACAACCACTCACCCATTTACCCAACTTTACGCGCACGGCGTTCTGGCAAGATCGGAGGCAGCCTAGCTAATCAATACCTCCATCAACCCTTACTTAAAACCAGACGGCTTCGGCCAATTATTCATCTAATTAACGCCAGGTTTTACTATGGATACCAAAAAACTATTCAAGCACATACCCTGGGTGATTCTCGGAATCATCGGGGCATTTTGCCTCTCAGTCGTCGCGTTGCGCCGCGGTGAGCACGTCAGTGCCCTGTGGATCGTCGTCGCCTCGGTTTCTGTGTACCTCGTCGCCTACCGTTATTACAGCCTGTACATCGCGCAGAAGGTGATGAAGCTTGACCCAACGCGCTCGACGCCGGCGGTCATTAATAACGATGGCCTGAACTACGTGCCAACCAACCGCTACGTGCTGTTTGGCCACCACTTCGCCGCCATTGCCGGCGCCGGCCCGCTGGTTGGCCCGGTGCTGGCCGCGCAGATGGGCTATCTACCGGGCACCCTGTGGCTGCTGGCCGGCGTGGTGCTGGCGGGCGCGGTACAGGACTTCATGGTGCTGTTTATCTCCTCGCGGCGTAACGGCGCCTCGCTGGGCGAGATGATCAAGCAGGAAATGGGGCCGGTTCCGGGCTCTATCGCGCTGTTCGGCTGCTTCCTGATTATGATCATCATCCTCGCGGTGCTGGCGCTCATCGTGGTGAAAGCGCTGGCGGAAAGCCCGTGGGGCGTCTTTACCGTCTGCTCGACGGTGCCTATTGCCCTGTTTATGGGGATCTACATGCGCTTCCTGCGCCCTGGCCGCGTGGGTGAAGTCTCGGTTATCGGTATCGTGCTGCTGGTGGCGTCCATCTGGTTTGGCGGCATCATTGCCCACGACCCGTACTGGGGCCCGGCGCTGACCTTCAAAGACACCACCATCACCTTTACTCTGATTGGCTACGCGTTTATCTCCGCGCTGCTGCCGGTATGGCTGATTCTGGCGCCGCGTGACTATCTGGCCACCTTCCTGAAAATCGGCGTAATCGTCGGCCTGGCGCTGGGGATCGTTATCCTCAACCCGGACCTGAAAATGCCGGCGGTGACCCAGTACATTGATGGTACCGGCCCGCTGTGGAAAGGCGCGCTGTTCCCGTTCCTGTTTATCACTATCGCCTGCGGCGCGGTCTCCGGCTTCCACGCGCTGATCGCCTCCGGCACCACGCCGAAGCTGCTGGCCAACGAAACCGATGCCCGCTTTATCGGCTATGGCGCGATGCTGATGGAGTCTTTCGTGGCCATCATGGCGCTGGTCGCGGCATCGATTATCGAACCGGGTCTCTACTTCGCGATGAACACCCCGCCGGCAGGCCTGGGCATCGTCATGCCGAACCTGCATGAGATGGGTGGCGAAAACGCGGCGATGATCGCCGCGCAGCTGAAAGAAGTGACCGTCCATGCGGCGGCGACCGTCAGCTCCTGGGGCTTCGTGATCTCCCCTGAGCAGATCCTGCAGACGGCGAAAGATATCGGCGAACCTTCGGTACTGAACCGCGCCGGCGGCGCGCCGACGCTGGCCGTCGGTATCGCCCATGTGTTCCATAAAATCATCCCGATGGCGGATATGGGCTTCTGGTACCACTTTGGTATCCTGTTTGAAGCGCTGTTTATCCTCACCGCGCTGGATGCCGGTACCCGCGCAGGCCGCTTTATGCTGCAGGATCTGTTGGGTAACTTCGTGCCGTTCCTGAAAAAAACCGACTCGCTGGTCGCCGGGATTATCGGTACCGCGGGCTGCGTCGGGCTGTGGGGCTACCTGCTGTATCAGGGCGTGGTCGACCCGCTGGGCGGTGTGAAGAGCCTGTGGCCGCTGTTCGGTATCTCTAACCAGATGCTGGCCGCCGTGGCGCTGGTGCTTGGCACCGTGGTGCTGGTCAAGATGCAGCGCACCAAATATATCTGGGTCACCGTTATCCCGGCAGCGTGGCTGCTGCTGTGCACCACCTGGGCGCTGGGTCTGAAGCTGTTCAGCAGCAATCCGCAGATGGAAGGCTTCTTCTTTATGGCTCAGCAGTATAAAGAGAAGATTGCCGCCGGCGGCGAGCTGACCGCGCAACAGATTGCCAACATGAATCATATCGTGGTCAACAACTACACCAACGCCGGGCTGAGTATCCTGTTCCTGGTGGTGGTGTACAGCATCATCTTCTACGGCATCAAAACCTGGCTCAACGTGCGCAACAATAAGGTGCGTACCGACAAAGAGACCCCGTACGTGCCGGTACCGGAAGGCGGCGTGAAGACCTCGTCACATCATTAACCCTGATGCCGGATAGTGCTACGCGTATCCGGCCTACAGAAAAGTGCATCAACGTAGGCCGGATAAGGCGCTAGCCGCCATCCGGCTTTATTCGTTATCTGGAACTTACAATGTTTGGTAACTTAGGTCAGGCAAAAAAATATCTCGGTCAGGCGGCAAAAATGCTGATTGGCATTCCGGATTACGACAACTACGTCACGCATATGCAAACCAACCATCCGGATCAGCCCTACATGACTTATGAAGAATTCTTCCGCGAACGCCAGCAGGCCCGCTACGGCGGAGACGGCAAAGGCGGCGTACGCTGCTGTTAATGGAGGCAATAATGGCACCGATTGCAGTCACCCTACTCACCGGTTTTCTCGGCGCAGGAAAAACCACCCTCCTGCGCCATATCCTGAATGAGCAGCACGGTTTCAAAATCGCCGTGATTGAAAATGAATTTGGCGAAGTCTCCGTTGACGATCAGCTGATCGGCGACCGCGCCACGCAGATCAAAACCCTGACCAACGGCTGTATCTGCTGTACGCGCTCCAACGAACTGGAAGACGCCCTGCTCGATCTCCTCGACAGTCGCGATCGCGGCGAAATCGAGTTTGACCGGCTGGTGATTGAGTGCACCGGCATGGCCGACCCGGGGCCGATTATCCAGACCTTTTTCTCCCATGAGGTGCTCTGCGAGCGCTATCTGCTGGACGGCGTGATCGCCCTGGTGGATGCCGTCCATGCCGACCAGCAGATGGATCAGTTCACCATCGCCCAGTCGCAGGTCGGCTATGCGGACCGCATTTTGCTAACCAAAACCGATGTTGCCGGCGACACCGAGAAGCTGCGCGAACGGCTGGCGCGCATCAATGCGCGGGCGCCGGTTTATACCGTCATTCACGGCGATATCGATCTAAGCCAGCTGTTTAACACCAGCGGCTTTATGCTGGAAGAAAAGGTTGTCAGCGCCACACCGCGTTTTCATTTTGTTGCAGAAAAGCAGAACGACGTCTCGTCGATTGTGGTCGAGCTCGACTATCCGGTGGATATCAGTGAAGTTTCACGGGTAATGGAGAACCTGTTGCTCTCCTTCGCCGAGCAACTGATGCGCTATAAAGGCATGCTGTGGATCGACGGCGAGCCAAATCGCCTGCTGTTTCAGGGCGTGCAGCGCCTCTACAGCGCCGACTGGGATCGCCCGTGGGGCGATGAAACGCCGCACAGCACGCTGGTATTTATCGGCATTCAGCTGCCGGAAGAGGAAATTCGCGCCGCATTTGCCGGGTTACGACGCTAACCTGCCCGCCTGCGCCCCAAGGCGCAGGCACCATCCTCTCTCTGACACCTCGCCAAAAACAGGGACCAAACGTCGGCAGCGCGTCGAAAAATGTAAAGCAACGTTTTAATAAGTAACAGCAGAAACACTTTTGGAAATAATAAGAAACTAAATGAATAGGATCCTTAATAATTAATGCCCGCCCTGTTCAGTTTCTGTTTAGCCCACCCATTAAACCGCGGCTAAACAGACCAAATTTGATGATTGACCTCGCCGTAACCCAACGTCATTACAACATTTTCAAAACACCGCCCTGACAAACCCAGCATAAAAAATTGACGTAAGTCACATTTGCAGAGGTAAACATCGATTGTTAAGGTGCGCTCAGACAAATTTAATGACGAGGAGCAAACCATGAAAAAGCTTAACATCCTGATTGTTGCTGCCCTGACCGCGGTCTCTGGTTCCGCCATGGCGATGGGATTTACCGTTGAACAAGGTAAAAACTTCACCAATCTGAATATGGAAATGGGTAAATCCTCTTCTGGCCTGTACGCCGAAAGCCACTGGCTGAAGAATACCGATGATGGTAGCCAGACCGGCGGCGTTGGCGCGGGTTACAATCTGGAAGTCGGTCCGGTTATGCTCAACGCTGGCGCGAAAGCTATCTACCTCGGGCCGAAAAAAGGCGATAACGGCGTCGCGTTTCCGGTCGGCGGCGGGGTGAACGTGGCTCTGACCGACAGCATCCACGTGTTTGGCGAAGGGTATGTCGCGCCGGACGGCCTGAACAACAGCGTAAAAAACTATGTCGAAGCGAACGGCGGCGTAAGCTGGTCCCCGGTTGGCCCACTGACCCTGAAAGTGGGTTACCGCCATGTGAGCGTTGACGGCAAAGAGGGTCGCCCGAACCACACCCTGATTGATGGCGCCTACGTGGGCGGCGGGGTCACCTTCTGATAGCGGCCAACGTCCCTGCAATAAGATTGACATGCAATAAGGTCTATTCATAAAAAACCTGCCGGATGGCAGGTTTTTTATTGCCGGGTTAAGGGCTTAGCGTCGCACCACCACCAGCTTCTGGTTCACAAACTCTTTGATGCCGAGATCGGAGAGCTCCCGTCCGTAACCGGAACGCTTCACGCCGCCAAACGGCAGCTCCGGCGCGGTATCGGTAAGCCAGTTGATATAAACCATCCCGGTTTCAATGGCGGAGGCCATCCGTTTGGCGCGTTCGATATCCTGACTGAAGACCGCGCCGCCCAGACCATAGTGGGAATCATTGGCCAGCTGGATTGCCTCCTCGTCATTTTTCACCACGTAGATCTGCGCCACCGGACCAAAGAACTCTTCGAAGTACGCCGGGTTGTCACGGGTGATACCGGTCAAAATGGTGGGTTCAAAGAAATTGCCTTCTCGTGCCACCGCTTTGCCGCCCAGATGCAGCGTAGCGCCATTTTTCACCGCCTCGTCCACCTGTTTGCTTAGGGTGTCCAGCGCATCTTTGGAAGAGAGCGGCCCCAGCGTGGTGCTTTCATCCAGCGGATCGCCGATTTTCACCTGGCGAAACGCCTCACTAAATTTCGCCAGAAACGACTCAGCGATATTTTCGTGCAGGATAAAACGCTTGGCAGCGGTACACACCTGGCCGGCGTTATTCAGCCGCGCCTGGACGCCGATTTTCACCGCGCGTTCCAGGTCGGCATCGTCCAGTACCACAAATACATCGTTACCGCCCAGTTCCAGCGTCGATTTCTTAATATGCTTCGCCGCCTGCGCCGCCACCACGCTGCCGGCTTTCTCCGACCCGGTGAGCGCCGCGCCCTGCACGCGATCGTCGGCGATAATCTTCGCCACCTGCTCCTGGGAGATAAACAGGTTGGTCCACGCCCCTTCCGGTGCGCCGGCCTCACGCACCAGATGGGCAAAGGTCTCCGCGCAGTGCGGCACAATGCTGGCGTGTTTGGCGATAACCGGGTTGCCGGCCGCCAGGTTTGGCGCCAGGACGCGCATCAGCTGGTAATAGGGGAAGTTCCACGGCTCCACCGCCATTAAGACGCCGATGGGATGATGCTCAACCCAGGCGTCGCCGAGTTCGGAGGGATATTTCACCGGCGCCAGCAACGATTTGGCGTTATCGGCATAATAGCGGGCGATCTGCGCGCAAAGTTTCACTTCGCCGCGGCTCTGCTTAATGAGTTTCCCCATCTCCTGGCTGGCGATTTTTGCCAGTTCCTCCGCCCGGCTGTCGATCAGATCCGCCAGCTTATGCAGTACCGCCAGCCGCGGTTCAATATCGCCTTTTGCCCAGGCTGAATGGTAGAGCGCATCCGCCTGCTGCAGCGCCGCCTCCACGTCCGCGTCGCTGTGCGCCGGGTACGTTTTAATAAGCTGATTATTCGCAGGATTCACCGTCTGATAGGCCATATCGCATGTCTCCTTGTTATCGCTATTAAGGCAGTCAAAAATGCCGTTAAGGATATTAAGGGTAGTCGAGATGGCTGGCGATGCGGGTAAAGTTAGGTATATCCGGAATATTCCATAACGTTGGTGGCTAACCGGGGCTACCCTCAGGCCGCTCCAGCGTTATCAATGCGCCAGCGTGGCGATCTCGTCGGCGGCCAGGCCAGTGATTTTCACCACCGTCTCGCGGGCAATACCGTCGTCCAGCATCCTCTGTGCGATGCGCAGCGCCTCGGCATGCTGTCCTTCTTGCCGGCCTTCCCGTTTGCCTTTTCTGCGGCCCACTTCCTGTAATCTTTCGGCGATGGTCATTAAGCTCTCCCTGTGCTGAGGAACCCGTTGCGCCACTTCGTGGATAAACCGGCCAAAGCGGCGCGCGTTGCCAGTTTGCAGCAGATAATTAAACAGCGTTTTTAGCTGTCTGTCATTAGCGTCACCGCTAAGTAAAATCGTCGTCAGTTGCTCAACAATGCCCATTAAATCGCGCTGGCGAATATGCTTCTGTATCAGCTCGAGTAATGCCACGCGCCGGTGGCGAACGATCTCATCGTCGGGGATCACCGTGACATCCACCAGCGGAAAGGGCGATGCATAAAGCTCCCTCACCAGCTGTGGATCGGCAAAACAGTCCAGCCAGTTGAGTGACCACGGGTATGGCGTGGTCGCTCCGTGATAGAACAGCATCGGCACCACCAGCGGTAGTCTGGTATGACCCCCATCAAGATGGCGCTGCATCGCGGCGATGGCGTAGCGCATCAGGCGAAAAGCCATCTGCGCGTCCGGCGAGCTCTGATGTTCGATAACCACATAAATGTAGCCCTCGCCAGACGCGGTTTTGAGTGACCACAGCACATCGGAGTACCAGGCCCGCAGGCTCTCCTCGATAAAGCTTGCCGATTCCAGCTGTAAGGTATCGAGGTCGCAGCGCTGACGCAGCGCAGGCGGTAAGTGGATCGCCAGGAAATCACGCGCGGTGTCGGCCTGAGTGAGAAACTGTTTAAACACCGCATCATGCGGCGTCGAGGTGGTGCCCTTTGCCATCGGCTCATCCCTGCCTGCTTATCCTGCAGGGACTCTACGCGCTCGGAATGTCTCTGACACCCGGGCAATACAACCTTTACGCACCGCCACGAAAATAGATTTCCCCGGACTGCAAGCGCGACATCCTTTTTCGAGGCGGTACGCAAATCCAGGCGGGCGACAGCCTCCGCGCAGCATGCTATAAACGACCTCTCCCTCCTCAGCAAAGGTCGATGCGGTGAACCATACCCGAGATATCCCCCAAACCTTCTGGCGAGACGATCGTCTACCGTGGCTGGAGCTGCGCAGCACCTGGCGCAGCCGCCAGGCCTACAAACGCCACAGCCACCCGCAGCTCTCGGTGGGGGCGATTATCGAGGGGGAAACGCGCTGCCTGTGCAATGGTGAGGAATATCTCCTGCAGCCCGGGGATCTGATCGTGATCCCCCCGCACGCGCCGCATAGCTGTAATCCGCTGCATGACAGGCCGCGCAGCTATCATATGCTGTACCTGGAGGCGGCATGGTGCCACGCGCAGCGCCCGGATATTCCCCCTGGCGCCAGTATCGCCTCGCCGCAGCCACTGTTGCGCGACAGCCCTCTCTTTGCCTGTTTCCAGCAGGTTGTCGCCCTGATGAGCCGCGGGAGCCTTGAACAACTGCCCGCCCGGCTGGCGCAACTCCTGCACGCGCTGCCGCTGTGCGCCGCCGCGCCGCAGGCGCCACATCACGCCAGCGCCCTGCTGTTTCAGCGCCTGGCGACAGATCTGCCAGCGCCGCCGTCGCTGGATAAGCTGGCCCACGACAGCGCGCTTCGTAAAGAGACCGTTATCCGCGCCGTGAAACAGGATACCGGCCTGACACCCGCCAGTTTGATCAACATGGCGCGCATCGAATATGCGAAAACGCGTTTACGCGCCGGGGACCCTATTGCCGATGTCGGCTATCAGGCTGGCTTTGCCGATCAGAGCCATTTCCATAAAACCTTTGTCAGCTATACCGCCGCCACGCCGCGGCAATATGCGCACAGCAGATCAATATCCGACAATAAGTAATACGGCACTTCGCTTAGGGTGGCCTCAGTACCATTATCGAGGCCACTATGCATACCTTATCGACGCTCTTTCCCGCCGCCTTCCCGGCGCTAGCCCTGTCTCACTTTGTCGCTCTGCTCAGCCCGGGCCCTGATTTTTTTCTGCTGGTCGGCTACGCCGTGCGCTACCGGATCCGCGGCAGCATCGGATTGTGTCTCGGCATCGCCGCCGGCAATGCGCTGTATATTGTTCTCGCCATCGTCGGCTGGGGGCTTCTGCGCCAGGCGCCGCTGCTGTTTTTGCTCATTGAGCTGTTGGGGGCGGGCTATTTACTGTGGGTTGGCAGCCTGCTGATACGCAGCCGTCCCGCGACGCTGGCGGTGGAGAGCATTCGCGCATCGCGTCCGGGGTTCGGCAGGCAGCTGCTGCTCGGGCTGGGGTCATCGCTGCTCAACCCCAAAAACGCTCTGTTTTATCTGGCGCTGATGACTTCCCTGCTCGGGCCGGCGGTCACCCTGCTGCAGCAAACGGTGAGCGGGTTGTGGATGGTCAGCGTGGTGTTCTTCTGGGATTTACTGCTGGTGAGTGCGATTGCGCTGCCGCAGGTACAGCGCCGCCTGGGCGCCATCGTCTGGCGAGTCGAGCGGGCGGCAGGGGCGGTCCTGATGATCTTCGGTCTGTGGATTATCTGGCGATTTTTGCACGACCTCGCCGTCAGGTTATATGCTTAAGTTTATGGAAAAACTCGCTGAACTCAAACGCGCCAAACTGCTGGCGCTGTCGCTGCTGCTGATCGCCGCCGCGCTATTTATCACCACCCTGCTGCTGCCGCCGACGCCGTGGGTCAGCGCGCTAAAGGCCATTTCCGAAGCGGCGATGGTCGGGGCGCTGGCCGACTGGTTTGCGGTGGTCGCGTTGTTTCGTCGTATTCCGCTGCCCTTTGTCGCCCGCCATACGGCGATTATCCCGCGTAACAAAGACCGCATCGCCGATAATCTTGGCCGCTTTGTCGAGGAGAAGTTCCTCGATACCCCGTCGCTGGTCGCGTTGATCCGCCGCTATGAGCCAGCCCTGATGCTCGGCAACTGGTTCAGCCAGCCGGAGAATGCCCGGCGGGTCGGCCAGCATCTGCTGCAGGTGATGAGCGGTTTTCTTGAACTGACCGACGACGCACGCATTCAGCGCCTGCTGCGCCGCGCGGTACATAAGGCGATCGATAAAGTCGACCTGACGCAGACCAGCGCCATGATGCTGGAGGGAATGACCCGCGACAATCGCCACCAGAAGCTGCTGGATTCGCTGATAAGCCAGCTTATCGCCCTGCTGCAGCGGGACAACTCCCGCGCCTTTATCGCTCGCGGCATCGTGCGCTGGCTGGAGACCGAGCACCCGCTGAAGGCCAAACTGTTACCCACCGAGTGGCTCGGCGAGCACAGCGCCGAGATGGTCACCGATGCGGTGAATACCCTGCTGGACGAGGTGAGCCATGACCGTACCCACCAGATCCGCCAGGCCTTCGACCACGCGGTGCAGAAGCTTATCGACAACCTGAAATCCGACCCGCTCATGGCGCAGAAGGCCGAGAACATCAAAGCATATCTGAAAAATGATGAGACCTTTAACCGCTATCTCGGTGAAGTGTGGGGCGATCTGCGCAACTGGGTAAAAAACGATATCAGCAGCGATGACTCACGTATTAAGCAGCGCATCGCCGAGGCTGGCCAGTGGTTCGGTGAAACCTTACTCCGCGACGACGCCCTGCGCGAATCGCTTAACGAACACCTGGAACAGGCGGCGCACCGGGTGGCGCCGGAGTTCGCCGCCTTCCTCACCCGCCATATCAGCGACACGGTGAAGAGCTGGGACGCCCGCGATATGTCGCGGCAGATCGAGCTCAATATCGGTAAAGATCTGCAGTTTATCCGCATCAACGGCACCCTGGTGGGGGGGACCATCGGCCTGATGTTGTGGCTGCTCTCGCAGATCCCCTCGCTGCTGCATCTGCATATTGGTTAGCAATGATACTATCCGAACAATAGCGCTGATAAATATTCCACAGGGAGGGAGAAATGATGCACCGGATTTCCCACTGGCTGACCCGCCACGCCGCCGCGCTGTTCTTCCCGGCGGCGCTCATTCTGTATGATTTTTCAGCCTATCTTACTACCGACCTGATCCAGCCGGGGATCCTCCACGTGGTGCGGGATTTCAATGCCGATGTGGCGCTGGCTCCTGCCTCGGTGAGCCTGTATATGGCCGGCGGCATGGCGCTGCAATGGCTGTTGGGGCCGCTCTCTGACCGGATCGGACGGCGTCCGGTACTGCTCACCGGCGCGTTGATTTTCACCCTCGCGTGCCTGGCGACGTTGTTCACCACCTCCATGACCCAGTTCCTGATTGCCCGCTTCGTGCAGGGCACCAGCATCTGCTTTATCGCCACCGTCGGCTACGTCACCGTACAGGAGGCCTTTGAGGAAAAAAGATCGATCAGGCTGATGGCGGTGATCACCTCCGTCGTGCTGGTGGCGCCGATCGTCGGCCCGCTCTCCGGCGCGGCGCTGATGCATTTCATCCACTGGAAAGCGCTGTTCGGCATCATCGCCGCCATGGGGCTGGTGGCCTGGCTCGGCCTGCTGTTGACCATGCCGGAGACGGTGCGCCTCGGCGATGTGCCATTCAGCCTGCCCGGCGTGCTGCGCGATTTCCGCGCCGTCTTTCGTAACCGCATCTTTTTACTCGGCGCCGCCACGCTGTCGCTGAGCTATATTCCGCTGATGAGCTGGGTGGCGGTATCGCCAGTGATTTTAATGGACGCCGGCGGGCTGACCACCAGCGAGTTCGCCTGGAGCCAGGTACCAGTCTTTAGCGCCGTCATCATCGCTAATCTGTCGGTGGCGCGCTGGGTAAAAGATCCCACCCGCCCGCGCTTTGTGCTCAGCGCGGTCCCCATACAGATGCTCGGCCTGGCCATCCTGATCGTTGGGAATCTGATATGGCCGCACGTCTGGCTGTGGTCAGTGCTCGGCACCTGCTTCTACGCCTTCGGCATCGGGCTGATTTTCCCGACGCTGTTTCGCTTTACCCTCTTTTCCAACGACCTGCCGAAAGGCACGGTCTCCGCCTCGCTGAATATCGTGATCCTCAGCGTCAGCGCGTTATCGATTGAAGGCGCGCGCTGGCTGTGGTTCCATGGCGGCAGACTCCCCTTCCACCTGTTGGCGGTGGCCGCCGGGATCGTCGCCGCCTGCTGCCTGGCCGGACTGTTACGCCATCAGCGCCAGTGTGGGCAAGCGGTGATCGAAGCCCGGCAGTCGTGAGCCCTTTTACGGAGAAAGCTCCATCATGAACGACATTGAACTCAGCCCGGCACAGCGCGACCTGCTGCGCGATAAGCTCAGCAAGTACTGCGAAGAGACCTTCAACCTCGAGCTGGAGCAGTTTGACGCCGAGTTTTTTGTCGACTTTATCGCCAAAGAGCTGGGGCCGCTGTTTTACAACGCCGGTATCGAAGAGGCCATCCGCACCCATCTGGCGTGGAGCGAGCGGATCCAGGAAGAGATGGATTTGAAGAAGGTCTATTAACGCCGCGCGCAGACGCAGGAGATCAATAAAAGCTCACAAACAACAGGGCTATAATGGCGACTCTTTCAGCATCTCCCGTGTACGGGGAAGGAAAATCATGTCGCTTATCACCGATCTACCCGCCATTTTTGACCAGTTCTCAGAAGCTCGCCAGAAGGGCTTTCTCACCGTCATGGATCTTAAAGAGCAGAACGTGCCGTTGGTGGGCACCTACTGCACCTTTATGCCTCAGGAGATCGCCATGGCGGCGGGCGCCATTGTCGTTTCACTGTGCTCCACCTCCGATGAAACCATCGAGGAAGCGGAAAAAGATCTGCCGCGCAACCTCTGCCCGCTGATCAAAAGCAGCTATGGCTTCGGCAAAACCGATAAATGCCCCTACTTCTATTTCTCTGACCTGGTGGTCGGGGAAACCACCTGCGACGGTAAAAAGAAGATGTACGAGTACATGGCCGAGTTCAAGGCGGTCCACGTCATGCAGTTGCCGAACAGCGCCAGCGACGCGGCTTCCCGCGCGCTGTGGAAAGCGGAGATCCTGCGCCTGCAGCAGGTGATTGAGGACCGGTTTGGCACGCCGATTAGCGAGGCGGCGCTGCGCGAAGCCATCGTGTTGAAAAATCGCGAGCGCCGGGCGCTGGCCCACTTTTATCGTCTCGGGCAACTCAATCCGCCGGCGCTCAGCGGCGGCGACATCCTGAAAGTGGTATATGGCGCCACCTTCCGTTTCGACAAAACCGCCCTGATTGATGAACTGCATGCCATGGCGGACCGCATCCATCAGGAGTGGCGGCAGGGTAAACGGCTGGAACCTCGTCCGCGGATCCTGATCACCGGCTGCCCGATCGGCGGCGCGGCGGAAAAAGTGGTCCACGCCATCGAGGAAAACGGCGGCTGGGTGGTCGGTTATGAAAACTGCACCGGCGCGAAAGCCACCGAGCGCTACGTGGCGGAAGAGGGCGACGTCTACGACGCCTTAACCGATAAATATCTCGCCATCGGCTGCTCCTGTATCTCCCCCAACGACCAGCGTCTGCAGCTGCTGAGCCAGATGGTGGAGGAGTATCAGGCCGACGGAGTGATCGACGTCATTCTGCAGGCCTGCCATACCTATGCCGTGGAATCGCTGGCGATTAAACGCCATCTGCGCCAGCAGCACGACCTTCCTTATATGGCGATAGAAACCGACTATTCGACGGCGGACCTCGGCCAGCTCAGCACCCGCGTCGCCGCCTTTATCGAAATGCTGTAAGGAGCTGGCGTGAACTATACGGTTGGCATTGATTCCGGCTCCACCGCCACAAAAGGCATCCTGCTGGCGGACGGCGTCATTGTACGCCGCTTCCTCTGCCCCACTCCCTTTCGCCCCGCCGACGCCATCCATAAGGCCTGGGAAACGCTACGCGCTGGCCTCACGGAGACGCCTTTTTTAACCCTCACCGGCTATGGTCGCCAGCTGGTGGATTTTGCCGATAAGCAGGTGACGGAGATCTCTTGTCACGGCCTCGGCGCTCGCCTGCTGGCGCCGGACACCCGCACGGTGATTGACATCGGCGGCCAGGACAGCAAAGTTATCCAGCTGGACACTGAGGGCAATCTCAGCGACTTCCTGATGAATGATAAATGCGCCGCCGGTACCGGACGTTTCCTGGAGGTCATTTCACGGACGCTTGGCGCCAGCGTCGAACAACTCGACAGCATCACCGCAGGCGTCGAGCCGCATGCGATTACCAGCATGTGCACGGTGTTTGCCGAATCGGAGGTCATTAGTCTGCGGTCGGCGGGGGTCGCGCCAGAGGCGATTCTGGCCGGGGTGATTAACGCCATGGCCCGGCGCAGCGCGAACTTTATTGGCCGCTTATCGGCGCAGGGGCCACTGCTGTTTACCGGCGGCGTCAGCCACTGCGCCACCTTTGCCCGGATGCTGGAAAGCCATGTCGGCATGGCGGTGACAACCCATCCCGACGCCCAGTTTGCCGGGGCGATCGGCGCGGCGCTGATCGGCCAGCGCCAGCGGAGGCGCGGATGACAACCTTCCTGTTTTTATTTCATTCCACGGTGGGGGTGGTGCGGATGCGCAAAGCCCTGCAGGCGGCGGGAATGACCTTCGAGGTGAAGGATATTCCGCGCCAGCTGCGCAGCGGCTGCGGGCTGTGCATTTACCTGAGCTGCATGCCAGGCGATGAGCAACGATGGGTTATACCCGGCGAAACGGCAGCCCTGTTTCGCGTCGCCGGAAATGACTATCACCTGTTGGCGACCTATGCGCACCGCGGTAGCCCGGATGAGGCGTTAGCCGACATCCGGGACGCTTCCCCGGTAGCGCTTACGCTTACCGGGGCTACCGACAAAATGCCCAACCGTAGCCCGGGTAAGGCGTAAGCCGCTACCCGGGGGCTGGCAGCTTAGCTTCAGCCCAACAGCTGGCGAACGCAGGATTTGAATACCCGCACGCCATCCGCCAGCGCGGTGCGCTCGAAATGCATTTCCGGATGATGCAGGCCCGGCAGCAGGTTGCAGCCCAGTCCCCAGAAGCCACCTTTCACCGCCGGGCGCAGACGCAAATAGTGGAAAAAATCTTCGCTGCCCGGCGTACTCTTCGCGGCCGTTAAGCCCGCCTCGCCAAAGGTTTCGCATATTGCCTGGCTTATGATAGCCGTGGCTTCTGCGTCGATAATCGCCGCCGGCATCTCTTTGACTACCCGGATGTCGACGCTGGCGCCATATGCTGCTGCGCTACTCTCGATAGCCCTGACCACGCGTTCTTTGAGTGTCGCCATGCCGTCATTTTCCTCGCAGCGCAGATCCCAACAAACGTGCGCTTTCGCCGGCACCGAATTGGTGACGCCCGCATCGCAAAGAAAGCGCGTCGCTTTCGCGCTCCAGGTAAGCGACGGCGCCAGATGGATACCGTTCACCGCCTGTACTGCATGCGAGGCGGCATCCAGCGCGTTAATGCCCAGATGCGGACGAGCGGCGTGAGCGGCTTTGCCGTGAAAATCCACCATCACCGTCGCCGAAGCGGAATAGTACATTGCCGGTACCGCCTGGCCCATCGGACACTCTTCCAGCGGCCGGAGATGGAAGCCGAACAGCATCTCTACGTCATCCAGTACCCCGGCCTCCGTTAAAGCGATCGCGCCCGTCCCCAGCTCTTCAGCAGGCTGAAAAAGCACTTTTAACTTCCCACGCTTTACCAGCCCCTCGGCGAGGATCTCTTCGGCGGCGGTTAATACCACCGAAGAGTGGCCATCATGACCGCAGGTATGACGGGCCTCTAAGCGGCCATCGATAATATGGCCCAGCGCATCCATATCTGCCCGTAGCGCCACCACTGGCCCCGGTTCCCCGCTATCGATTTCGGCGACAATCCCGGTAGTCCCGCCAACGTTGCGGTGAACCCGGAACCCTGCCGCCGCCAGGGCGTCGCCGATGTAAGCCGAGGTTTTGTACTCCTCAAAGCCCAGCTCAGGTATTTGGTGCAGATAATTGAAATGCTCTAACGTTCGCGACACGACTGACTCCTTGCCTTTCATTATGCCATCACGCGCATGACCAGCATGGCGATGACGGCGTTGATAATGCTCACCGCCATCAGCAGCGGCCAGTATTTTTTCGGTACATCCGCCACCCCAAGCAGCCGCCCCATATACTGTAGTTGCGAACCCATCAGGAAGATGGCCGGGATCAGGATGGTAACGTCCGCCACGTTGAGGGTGCCTTTACTCAACAGGCTCACCGCCACTCCCGTCCCCGCCGAGGCGGAAAGCCAGGAGGTGAGCAGCACGGTAATCGCTTCGCCCGGTAAGCCAAACAGGCCCATCAGCGGCGCGCAGACCTGGCCTATCAACTGCATCACCCCGAGCAAATTAAGCATTTCGGCGATCACATATGCCATTAATACATTCGGCATCAGGTTGTTTATGGCAATATTAAATCCTTTACGTGCACCGATAACAAAAATATCAAACGGATTACTGGCCACTTTTGCCGAATTACTCATTATCAAAATCCCCTTTATAGGCCGTATTCAAAACCAGACGGGTGATTGCCGCGCCAACGAATTTCAGCACAAACATTAACAGCAGCGGAATAATAATAGGGATGGTTAACGACGCGAAAAGCGCTGAGCCAATGGAGAAATAGTTATTGATCAGACCGGCGCCGGAATATTGCCATGCCCCCATAATCACCACATCTTTCCGACTAATTTTTTTGCTGTCATACAGCTCTTTGGTCAACGCGGCCCCGGCATCGGTGCTTTGGAGGTCGGTAATTAACGCCAGACCGGTATAACCCGGGATTCCCAGTAACGGGCGTAACAACGGCGTCAGCAGCTTATGCGCTGCACGTATCGCGCCATAATGGGTAAAGATTTCCAGCAACCCCAGCGCCAGCATCACCGTAGGGACCAGCGACAGCGCAAACAAGAAACCGGCCTTGGCGCTGATGCCGCCGCTGCCGATAAAAGTGTTAGTTTCCGGGGTCTTCATCGTACCAAATGCGCCGCCGAGGGTGGTAAAGTCGAAAGCCCCCAGCCAGGCCATCCCTTCCACTTTAAACAACAGCCCGGAGAAGACTAATAACACCACCACCAGCGAGATCCATGCCCCAGGTCCTACCCGCCACTCATTTGTCGCGTCGTCGGAGGAACGTTCCAACGTTTTATTTTCACTCATACCCTGTCCTCACATTATGAAATATCTTATTGGTCTTTTGCCATTTGGACGCTTTTCAATGTATTGGTTTTGGCATTGATTATTTTGACGTAAAACACCCATCAATAAATAAGGTGCCTCTCTTTTCCCGAAAAGCCGGCAACAGGCATATATCTCACTTATTTATCTTTTTACTGGCATATCGATATCTTATTATTGGCAACCACCGGTGGTACTGGTTTATTGCCATGGCAGTTAATCCGTTCCGTGACTCCCCTTGTCTGTTATGTACCTGAATCACGATTATCTATAACTAGCCGGGATGATAAATGTCTGGTAAAGGATGTTATTGTTGACCTGAAGTCAACAAAGGAGGGAGACAGGATGTTACACGAACGTCCCATGAGCTATCTGTACGAAGTCGGGATCCAGGGGGGCATTCGGCGGGCCGCTGATATTCTGGGGATTAATCCGTCGGTTATCAGCCGCCAGATAGCGCAGCTGGAGCGAACGCTGGAACTCCCTCTGCTGGAGCGACAGGGGCGCAATGTGGCGCTCACTGAAGCCGGACGTTTGCTGGCCGAGGATTACCACGAAAGCCGCCAGCGGCGGGAAAAGCTGGAGAGTCATCTAAAGGATTTACGCCATATGCGTGGCGGCACCATCTCTGTGAGAATTGGCGGGGGGTTGGTGACGACCTTTATCGAGTCGGTGATGAGCACGTTTTCGCAGTCGTGGCCGAACGTATTCGTTGATATTAGCGTCGGCAATATGCAGGAGATGCTCAACGATATCGCCAGCGGTGAAGCGGATATGGCGGTCGCCTTCGGCCCCATCGGCAATCCGGAGCTTAAACGCCACAGCTTCCAGTGGGGGCCCATCTGCGCGGTGGTCTCTCCGCAGCATCCCATCGCGCGACAGTCGATGGTGACCATCGATGAGCTGACGCAATATCGCCTGATCGCCCTGACAGAAAGCTTTGGCCTACAGCGCCATATGAACGCCATGTTTAAAACCGCCGGGCGGCAGTTTCATCCGGCCTATCGCTGCAACCTCTTTTCCACCGCCATGAGCCTGAGCCAGGCCGGTCTGGGGATCTCTTTCATGACCGAATTCGCCGCTCGGGAAGCAATCGCTCACGGCATACTAAAGGCGGTCCCCATCGACCATCCGATCGCCAGCAGCGCCCAATGCCACTTATTACGCAACTCGAACCGCCGCTTTCCCCCCGCCGCGCACCATATGTGGCGCTTACTCCATAACGCCTTTCGCGATGCGCAGCGGGCGATGACGGTGTGACCCTATTCGCTCACCACAAAGCGCGTCGCCGCAAAGCAGTTCAGCAGACGGTGCATGAGAAAGACCAGAGTCAGCGTCACCACCAGCGAGACCGTCACCGAGGTGATGCGGTACAGGTCGCTGAATACCAGATCCTGATAGGGATGCAGATTCTGGCCGAACATAATGCCGATGGTGGTGATGCTGGCGAAGCCCACCCCGGCGCCCACTTTCTCCATCACGTGCAGGCGGGCGCTGAAGGCCAGCCCGAGACCAATCAGCGGCATCATCAGGATCATGTGGTTGCTGAAATCATAGATGATCAGTTGCACCACCAGAATATAGAGACAGGCCAGCACCACCCCGACGACGCGCCAGATCGAGCTGATCACCGCCCCGCGATAGTGCATCGGGAACAGGATCAGGATCCCGGCCATCAGCGCCGACAGCGAGTCACTGAGATCGCAGATCTGGAACACCACAAAGATGATCGTCGCGACCGTACCGGAGAGCAGCGACTCGTGGCGAATGCGGGCGGCGTCTTTTTCAATGCGCGGCGGCGGCTTGCGCGGTTCGACGTCCGGGATCAGGTAATGCAGCAGCGCGCTCAGCGCCACCGCCAGCACGCAGGCTTCCATATTGGAGAACATCAGGGTGTGCCAGTTGCTGGTGGGATAGCTCATAAAGTTGAGCATCGTGCTCTGGCACACCACGCCCATCGACCCCAGCAGAAACAGCGGCCCCTGGCTCATAAAGCGAAAACGCATCACGTACAGGGCGAACACCACCAGGGTCATGATCACCGGCCACTGCGACAGATAACCGACGATCAGTACCATTTCGACGCAGTTCACCGCCGCGCTGAACACAAACTGGCGGGCGACATGGCGGTTGAACACCGGCACCAGCGACATCAGCATCAGCGGATACACCACAAAAAATACGCCGTACTGCACGTCGTAGAAGGTGGAGATGCTGAGCGCAATCGTCCCGGCCACGGCGATACGCACCGTCTGGCGAAAATCATTCGCCGTGTAGACGATATTGCCGTGCGGCGTAAAGACGTGCGCCAGGGTATTAATAGACATAGTGCAACCAGCTCACCAGGTGGATCTGCAGGCCGGCAAAGGTGCGGGCGAAAGGTCCTTCGCTATTGTACAGTTGCACCGTAGCGCGGGCGCCGGTCGGCAGCGGTTTGTCTAGCGGCTGATCCAGGGCGACGTGAATGCGCATGCGCTGTGCGTCGCGCACCCAGCGGGTGGACTGCTCCGGCTGCGACAGCTGGCCGTTCACCGCCTCCTGCCCCGCCAGAATCCCGGCATCGCTGCTGGTGACGTGCGCCGGGAAGACTTGACCCGGGAGGGCATCAAAGACCACCGCTGCATCGGTATTCACCGCCGTGTGGCGCAGGCTCTTCTCACGGAAGTCAGCGACGATATCTGTATTGTTGTTGACCAGCGCCAGCACGGCCGTCGCCGCGGTGGCGTAGATCCCCGGGTTAAGCTGCAGGTTGCTGACCATACCGTCAGTTTCGGCACGCACCTGGGTCCAGGCCAGGTTCAGCTGCGCCTCCTCCAGCGCATTACGGTATTTCTGCAGAGTGACGTTGCGCTTATCGTCGCGCTCACCGCGCTGGATCAGCAGGTTCTGGATCTGCGCGTTCAGCGCCGAGACCGACTGCTCGCTGGTCTGCCAGGTGGTCCGCACCTTATCGAGGTCGGACTGCGAGACGTTCTGCATCGTACTCAGGCGCTGGTAGCGATCGAGCGTGACCTTATCGTTACGGGCGGTGTACTGTGCGGTGCGCAGATTGGCGCGGGCGGCGGCGATTTGTGCATCCAGTTGCTGGTTGCTCAGTTTCGCCTGCTCGAGGGCGATCTGCGCCGCTTCAACTTTATTAATGAATGGCGTTGGGTCGAGCTCATACAGCAGGTCGCCCTTTTTCACCTGGCTGTTGTTGTGCACGTAAACGTGCGAGACATAGCCGGAGACCCGCGACGATACCGGGGTCACCACGCGCATCACGGTGGAGTCCGGCGTCAGCGGGATCCAGATATCGGCAACGATAAACCAGGCGAATATTCCCAGAAAAGCGGCAATACTCACCCGTACCCAGCGGGCAAATTTTTGTTCAGGCGTCATCATAGTGTGTTAGATCTTGTTATCTTCTTCGCGGATATTCCGCAAACGGCAGGCGATTTGATTTAATGTGGCGCTGAAGGTGGCGAGGTCGGCCTCCGGGATGGTCTGAGTCACGCGTTCCTGATAGGTCTCGATCACGCAGCTCAGTTTTTCCAGAATCGCCCGCCCCTCGGCGGTCAGCGTCAGCAGGCGAATGCGTTTGTCATATGGCGATGTAGAACGCACCAGATAGCCCTGCTTTTCCAGTAACGAGAGGGTGCGTATCAGCGGCGGCAGTTCAATTCCCTGCACCTCCGCCAGTTCGCTGACCGAGACGTTGTCTCCCAGCTGATGCAGTTGCATCAACACCGTCCAGCTGGACTGGGTGAGTCCGGTATCGGTGATAGCGGAGTCAATAATGGCGCGCCACTGGCGCACCACCATGGCCATTCTCATCCCCAACGGGCGGCGGACAAACAGGTCGTCTTCGGTCACAGGTTTTCCTCTCATTGGTGAGAAGAAAATAATACTTATCAGGGTAAGTATCAAGAAACGGACGATCGCGCCGCATCAATTGATAAATTTCGTGAATGTATTCCCCGGCGTCGCCAGCGCTTACCGGGGCAAAGAAGGAATGATGCCTGAAAAAAACCGCACTTTTTAATTGATCTGATCCCGACGCAGGCCGATGTCTTTCAGCTGTTCGTCGCTCATTCGCTGCAAAGCTCTGCGCGTTTGCTCCTGAAGCCACCATTTTTTGATAAACCGCACCAGCAGTACGAAACCGATAAATGGCTGTCTTGCCCTGTTCTCGTGAAATTCCATCCTCTACCTCCTCACCTTGCCAGAGGCTTTATCTTCACGGATTTGGGGCCAAGGAATACAGATTCACAAAACGCTTTTCTTTAACATACAGATTAGCTAAAACGTACACCAGAGCCCAATTTTTACGCCGATCTGTACTGGTTATTCCATCTGTATGGCAGAAATTAAGGATACAGCATGACCCGCTACCAACATCTCGCTACGCTGCTGGCCGAACGCATCGAACAGGGCCTGTATCGCCACGGCGAAAAACTGCCGTCGGTGCGCAGCCTGAGCCAGGAACATGGCGTCAGCATCAGCACCGTCCAGCAGGCCTATCAGTTGCTTGAGCAGCAGCAGATGATCGTACCGCAGCCGCGATCGGGCTATTTCGTTGCCCCCCGCAAGGCCCAGCCGCCGGTGCCGCCGATGTCGCGTCCGGTACAGCGCCCGGTGGAGATCACCCAGTGGGATCAGGTGCTGACCATGCTCGACGCCCGCTACGATAAATCGATTATCCCCTTCGGCGGCGGCTCGCCGGATGTCACACAGCCAAGCCTGAAGCCTATCTGGCGCGAACTGAGCCGGGCGATCCAGCATAACCTCAGCGAAGTGCTGAACTATGACGAGCTGGCCGGGCGCCGCGAGCTGAGGGAGCAGATCGCCCGTCTGATGCTTGACGGCGGCTCGGTAGTGACGGCTGACGATCTGGTGCTCACCAGCGGCTGCCATAGCGCGCTGTCTCTGGCCTTGCTGTCGGTATGCCAGCCTGGCGATATCGTGGCGGTGGAATCTCCCTGCTACTACGGCACGATGCAGATGCTGCGCGGACTGGGATTAAAGACCATTGAGATCCCTACCGATCCGGAAACCGGGATCAGCATTGAGGCTCTGGAGCTGGCGCTGGATCAGTGGCCGATCAAAGGGGTGATCCTCGTGCCAAACTGCAATAACCCGCTGGGCTTTATCATGCCGGACGCTCGCAAGCGCGCGGTGCTGAACCTGGCACAGCGCCACGATATCGTGATTTTCGAGGATGATATTTACGGCGAGCTGGCCACCGAGTACCCGCGCCCGCGCACCATTCACTCCTGGGATATCGACGGCCGGGTGATGCTCTGCAGCTCTTTTACCAAAACCATCGCCCCCGGCCTGCGCATCGGTTGGATAGCGCCCGGGCGCTACTACGACAAGCTGCTACAGATGAAGTACGCCGCCAGCGGCACTAACGTCCCCTCCACTCAACTGGCGGCTTGCAATTTTATTCGCGAAGGCCACTACCACCGTCACGTGCGGCGGATGCGGCAGATCTATCAGCGTAATATGGAGATCTACACCTGCTGGCTGCGGGAGTTTTTCCCGTGCGGGATCTGCGTCACCCGGCCGAAAGGCGGTTTTATGCTGTGGGTGGAGCTCCCGGAGCAGGTGGATATGGTCTGCGTCGCCAAACAGCTGTGCCGGCTGAAGATCCAGGTCGCGCCGGGCTCGCTGTTTTCGGCAGCGGGCAAGTATCGCAACTGCGTCAGGATCAACTGCGCCCTGCCGCCGACCGAGAAACATAAAGCGGTGATGGTGAAGCTGGGAGAAGCGGTGAAGGTGGCGATGGAGTGAAGTTTAACCTGTTCTCCCCGGTGGCGCTGCGCTTACCGGGGCTACGGGTTACCCCGCGTCCGCAAATCAGCTTCACTGGTCAAAAAACACCATTCCCTTATACGGCTGCTCACGGCAGGCGGCCAGCCGCTGGTCGAGACTGCCGACGTGCAGCTCCAGCTTGTGGCCATCGGGATCGAGGAAATAGTGCGAGGCGCCTTCGCTGCGGTTTAGCTTCCAGACCGCCACGCCGGCAACCTCCAGGCGGGCGGCGAAGCTGGCGAAATCCGCCTCGCTAATGCTAAACGCATAATGGGTGTAGTCGCTCTCTTCCGGCGGGGTGATGCGCCGCTGCGGATCCAGCGACAGGCACAGCCACAGATCGCCGCAGGAGAGATAGGCGCCACTGTCCCAGCGGGCGTGCAGCGTCATGCCCAGCAGCTGCTGATAAAACGCCACGCTCGGCGCCAGCTGGCTGACTGCCAGGGTCAGGTGATTCAGTCCACTCAGCATGTCTGTTCCTCCAGTGAATTCACGATGAACTGGCGCAGCCATTGATGCGCCGGGTCGCGGTGCCAGCGCTCGTGCCACAGCATCAGCATCTCAAAGCCGGCGACCGCCAGCGGCGGCTCGACGACTTCCAGCCCGCTCTGCCCGCGCACCAGCCGCTCCGGCAGCACCGCCACCAGATCGCTATTGCGCAGGGTCTCCAGCATAAACAGGAAATGTGGCACGGAAAGGACAACCCGCCGCGCCAGGCCAAGATTCGCCAGCGCGGTATCGGTCGCCGCGCTGAAGCCGCCCCCGTCCGGGGAGACGATCACGTGCTCCAGCTGACAGAACGTTTCCAGGCTAAGCCCAGGCCGCAGCGCCGAATGCTCCGCCCGGCCTGCCAGCACATAGCGTTCGCGAAACAGCAGGCGCTGATGTAGCCCCGGCGGCGCGCCCTCGCGGGTATGAAAGAAGAGATCTACTGTATCGCTGGCCGCCTGCTGCTCCAGCCGCGCCGGCTGTAGCTCGAACACCGCCAGCCGACTGCCGGGAGAGGCCAGCCGTAGCCTGCCCAGCATCGGCAGGAGGATCGCCGAGGCCATATAGTCCGTCGCTGCCACCCGCCAGGTCTCCGCCGCCGTCGCCGGATCAAAAGGCGCCACCGGCGCCACCGCCTGCTCCAGTGCGGCTAGCGCTGCGCGCAGCGGCTGGCGAAGTTCATCGGCGCGGGCGGTGGGCTGCATGCCGCGCGGACCCGGCATCAGCAGCGGGTCGGCGAAAATCTCCCGCAGCCTGGCGAGCTGAATGCTCACCGAGGGCTGCGACAGATTCAGCCGCTGCGCCGCCCGGGTAACGTTATTTTCGCTTAGCAGCACGTCGAGCGTGCGCAGCAGATTAAGATCCAGACGATGTAAATTAAGCACGGCTATACCTGGAATTTAAGTAATTAATTTCTACTATAGCGCCAGCTTTCCTACTCTGCAGCTCTCCATACGCCAGAGGTGATGTTATGAAAGTACTGCTGATTTACGCCCATCCGGAACCGCGCTCGCTTAATGGCGCGCTGAAAAATTTTGCCGTCCGCCATCTGCAGCAGGCCGGGCATGAAGTGCAAGTCTCCGATCTCTACGCCATGCGCTGGAAGGCCGGGTATGACGCCGATGACAGCGGCGCCCCGCCGGTCGGCGAGTTCTGGCGGCCGACCCTCGATTCCAAACAGGCCTTTGCCCAGGGCACCCAAAGTGCGGATATCGCAGCCGAGCAGGAAAAGCTGCTGTGGGCCGATACGGTGATTTTCCAGTTCCCGCTGTGGTGGTTCTCAATGCCCGCCATCATGAAGGGCTGGATCGACCGGGTGTACGCCTGGGGCTTTGCCTATGGCGTCGGCGAGCACAGCGACCGCCACTGGGGCGATCGCTATGGGGAAGGCACCTTCGTCGGCAAACGGGCGATGCTGATCGTCACCGCCGGCGGCTGGGCGGAACACTATTCACCGCGCGGGATCAATGGCCCCATCGACGACATCCTGTTCCCCATTCAGCACGGTATGCTGTTCTATCCCGGCTTTGAGGTGCTTCCGCCGCTGGTGTTCTACCGCACGGATAAAACCGATGCCGGGCAATTCGCCGACCAGTGCGCTACGCTTGCCGAGCGGCTGGACACGCTGTGGCAAACCGAGCCCATTCCATTCCGCCGGCAGAATCATGGCGATTATCTGATCCCGTCGCTGACGCTGCGCCCGGAGCTGGCGCCGGGGCAAAGCGGCCTGGCGGTGCATCTGCGTAGCGAATAACTGACTACCCCGTCTTCGCCCCCCGAGGACGGGTCATTTACCCAACTCTCTCCAGTCCCAGCATGCCTCGCGCCTGGATAAAGCACAGCAGCAATACGCCCCACAGCGCCATCGTCAGATAGGGGCTGATCCCGAGGATATTGAACCCACTCTCAATGATCTGCAGCAGGAACAGCGCGAGCACCATCCCGACGATGCGCCCGCTGCCGCCATCCGGATTCACGCCGCCGAGCACCGCCGCGAGGATCGACACCAGCAGATACGATTCTCCATAAGACGCTTTGGCTGAGTTCAGCTTCGACATCATCAGAAACGCCGCCACCGCGCAGAGCAGGGCCGAGATGGCATATACCCACATTAATACCCGTCGGGTATTGATCCCGGAATAATGGGTCGCCCGCTCGTTGGATCCGATCAACATGATCGCCCGACCCAGCGGGCTTTTCTCCAGCAGCACCCACAGCCCAAACGCCACCACCGCAAAAAGCCACATTGGCAGCGGAATACCGAACCACTGAGCGTGATTCAGCCACAGCACCCACTGCGGATAGTTAGCGATAGCGCTGCCGCCGGTGATCAGAATATTGATCCCCTTAAGCAGGGTCATCATGCCAAGGGTAGCCAGGATCGGCGAAACGCGGATCCCGGCAATCAGTATCCCGTTGCACAGACCAATGATCATCGCCGCCCCTCCGCCGGCCAACAGCGTCGCCAGCGCAGTGGCGCCACCCGGCGGATAGCTCGTCGCTACCCAAGCCATCACCAGCGAACAGGCGTTGGCCGTCGCGATAATGGACAGATTAATGCCGCCGCAAAGCATGGTCATGGCCATCGCCAGCGCCAGGATCCCCAACACCGGCATTTGCGAGGCAATCGACTGGAAATTGCTGACAGACCAGAAGATGTTTGGCATGGCGATGCTAAAGGCGATAACCGTCAGCAGCAGCAGGCCGATCAGGTAAAACTCAACGTTGTTGCGCCACGATTTTTTCATAACAAGCTCCGGTTCTGATGCTGGCTCCATGCCGTTACGCTGATGCTGACGACGATGATCGCCCCGGTGATCAGGGTCTGCCAGTAGGAGGAGACCCCCAGCAGGTTCAGGCCGTTCTGCATCACCGCCAGTAAAATCACCCCCAGCAGCGTACCGGTGAGAGTTCCGTGCCCGCCAATCAGGCTGGTGCCGCCCAGCACCACCGCCGCCAGCACCGTCAGCTCATAGCCCAGCAGTGAATCCGGCGCAACGGTCATCACTGTCCACGCCTGCACGACACCTGCGGCCCCCGACATTAGCCCCATATAGCCATAAACGAACAGCTGCAGGCGGAGCACGCTGAAGCCGACGCGGCTGGCGGATTCCCGGTTGCCCCCCATGGCATAGATCTTGCGGCCAACGGTGGTGAAATTCATGATAAACGCGGTCAACAGCACCACGGCGATCATCGTCAGCAGCGGCAGCCCCAGGCCGTAATCGTAACCATCGGCATCGGTATATTTGAACAGCATGACCCCCTTTTCAAACCACGGGGGGAAGTCGTAGAGCCAGACGCCTTTGCTTAACCACAGCAGCAAACCGTAGAAAATATTGAGCGTAGAAATGGTGATAATGATCGAGGGGACCCGCAGACGATTAACCAACAGCGCGTTCACCAGCCCCAGCAGCACGCCGATGCCGCCGGCAAGCACAAAAGCCACCGCGAAGTTGCCGCTTACTTTTTGCAGCATCACCACCATGCCGTACTGGGCGATAATGGTCATAGCCGGGAAGGAGATATCAATCCCGCCGGCGATCAGCACCACGAACAGACCACAGGCGAGAATGGTCAGCATCGCATAGTTATTAGCGAGGTCGTAAAGATTGCCGAAAGTGAAAAATTCCTCACTGCGCCAGCCCAGCAGCAGGCACAGTGCAATAATAAACATACCTAACCAGAATTCATGTTGTTTCAACAGATTAGCCATTGACCACCTCCGCTATCTGCTGCTGGGTACTGCTGTCCGGCAGGAAGTTATGGGTTAGCTCGCCCTGCTTCATCACCAGGATGCGATGACTCTGGTACCACGCCTCTTCGATCTCGTCGCAAATCATCAGCACGGCGATGCCATGGGCCGCTAAATCGCTGATGATATGATAGATCCCGGCTTTGTTTGCGATATCCACCCCCACGGTTGGGCTATCGAGGATCAGCAGCTTAGGCGAGATCGCCAGCCATTTGGCGATAGAGACGCGCTGGGCATTGCCGCCGGAGAGGGTATTCACCGGCAGATGCGTATCCGGCGCCTTAATGGTCAACGCGTTGACCATTCTTGCGACCAGTTGCTGAGCTTTACTGTCACTCAATAGCCCACAAGCGCCTTTCACTTTATGAAACACCGTGCTGATGATGTTGTTTTCAATCGACTGGCTCATCACCAGGCCGCGCGACATACGGTCCTCAGAGACATAGCCAATACCGTGGCGGATAGCATCCTGGTTGCTGCGCAACCGCACCGGCTGGCCATTTATCAGGATCTCGCCGCTGTCGGGGCGGGTCATGCCGAAAAGGCTCAGGCACAGCTCTGTTCGCCCGGCGCCCAACAGGCCGACTATCGACACCACTTCTCCGGCTTCGACCTTCAGGGAGACGTTGTGATATTCCCCTTTGCGACAGAGATTGCGCACCTCCAGCACCGGCGTGCTGCCCTTCCCCTGCCACAGATCGCGCACCTGATAGTCAAACTCCTGGCCCGTCATCAGAAAACCGAGCCGTCGGGTGGTCACCTCAGCCGCCGGCAAGGTACCAACCAGATTGCCATCCTTCAGCACGCTGATGCGGTCCGATACGGCCATGACCTCTTCCAGACGGTGGCTAACGAAGACGACGCAGATCCCCCTCTCACGCAATTGGCGCACCACATGCAGTAGTCCTTCCACTTCCTGATGGGTCAATGAGGCCGTGGGTTCATCCATAATGATAAGCCGGGCATCCTGCGCCAGCGCGCGGCAGATAGCCACCAGCTGACAGCGGGCGATGGAGAGCGACTCCACAGCGGCATCCAGCGGCAGCGAGACGTTAATACTGCGCATCGCCTGCTCCGCACAGCGCCGCAGCTCGCTGCGCCTCACCAGCACGCCGCGATGATAGTGGTTAATGGCAATGTTCTCCCACACGCTGAGATTGGGAAACAGCGACAGATCCTGATAAATCACCTGGATCCCATGGGCGACAGAGGCCGCTGGCGTTAGTTTGGGCCACGTCTTGCCGCCCAGCGTCATCGCTGCGCCCTCATCCGGGCGATAGACGCCAGAGATAATTTTGATCAACGTCGACTTCCCGCAACCGTTCTGCCCGGCCAGGCAGTGCACTTCCCCGGGCATAAAGTCGAGGCTGATATCATTGAGCGCGCGGTTGGCGTGGAAGGTTTTGCTGACGTGTCGAAGGGAAAGGAAAGGTTCCATAGCATCCCCTGGCTGGTTAAGCCGGGGCGGCAGGCGCCCCGGAAGGTGGATTAGTAGAGCGAATCAATATTGTCTTTATTCACCAACAGCACTTTATGGAAGCGGATAATATGCTTGTCGCTATCGACATCCGCTTTACCGAGTTCTTTCAGTTCGAAGCCCGGCTCAATGGTTTTGCCGTTCAGCAGGGTGCTGGCGACCGCCGCGAGGGCATAGCCGGCTGTCGCCGGATCGTAGGTGATCCCTTCAGTAATATCGCCGCTCTTAATAAGAGAAGCCGCCTGCGATGGGATCATCATCCCGTAGACCGCGACTTTGTTTTTCGCACGCTTCTCTTTCACCGCGCGCCCCGCGCCAATTGGGCCATTCGAACCAAAAGAGACCACCGCTTTCAGATCCGGGTAAGTTTTCATTAGATCAAGCGTGGTACGGCGGGAATCATCAACACTTTCCGCCACCGGCATTCGGCGGGTGACTTCATGCATGTCCGGGTAATGTTCTTTTTGGTATTTCACCAGCAGATCTGCCCACAGGTTGTGCTGCGGTACCGTAAGGCTACCCACATAGATAACGTAGCCGCCTTTGCCACCCATCCGCTTGGCCATATGCTCCACGTATTCAGCGGCGAACTTCTCGTTATCGATGATCTCCACATCCCAGTTGGCGCTCGGCTGCCCGGGCGATTCGTTGGTCAGCACGACGATGCCGGCGTCACGGGCTTTTTTGAATACCGGCTCCAGCACGTTGGCATCGTTAGGCACGATAGTGATGGCATCCACTTTACGTGCAATCAGGTCCTCAATAATTTTCACCTGCTGCGGCGCATCGGTGCTGGACGGCCCTACCTGGGAGGCGTTGAGGTTAAACTCTTTCCCGGCCTGGACGACCCCTTCACCCATCCGGTTAAACCATGGCATGCCATCCACTTTTGAAATATTGACTACGGTTTTTTCCGCCGCATATACCGGCGCGGAAATAAGCGCAGCCCCCAACAGCAATGATGAAAAAATATTAACGACCAGACGTTTATGCATAATAATTAGCCTCAATACGTTGTAGTCAGACAGGGGTATGACGCAAAGCGGAAAAGAGATATAAATTGTAATAATGTTAATAATTTAGAAGAGAATAAACACAAGCCGTAACAGCAGACAGGTAATATCCAGCTATAAATATGGATAATAATACTATAATCCTGTGACGTGAGCTTTTTCACAAAAAACATGCAACATAGTTTGTTGTTCCAGAATAATGATCGGGTCGCAGAGAAAATATATTTTTCCCGCTTCGTCATTTACCGAAAAACAAACACATAAATAACATCAGGAAAAGTATGTGATTTTTGATTGCGCCTCCAGCCCCTTCCGTGGCAGGATACTCCCTATGAACAGAAACGCGATCGTTACCTATCCCCGTCGTTGGTGGCTGCCTGCATAACAGGCGGCACGATACACGTTTCCATTTTCAAAGCCGCCGGAAGGCGGCTTTGGTGTTTTCAGGACGTCTTTCGGCTGAACAGTCTGATAAGGAGTCCCTGATGAACCATTCGCAAACCATCCTCACCGGCGACCGCCCGACCGGCCAGCTGCACCTTGGCCACTACGTCGGCTCGCTACGCCAGCGCGTCGCGCTGCAGCACGACCACCAGCAGTTTATCCTGATCGCCGACCTGCAAGGGCTCACCGATAACGGCAGCAACCCACAAAAAATCAGCCACCATATCCTCGAAGTCATGGCCGATTATCTGGCCGTCGGCATCGACCCCAGGCTCACCACTATTTGCCTGCAGTCCGCTCTGCCCGCGCTGGCGGAGCTCAGCGCGCTGTATATGAATATCGTCACCGTCGCCCGCGTGGAACGTAATCCGACAGTCAAAAATGAGATTGCCCAAAAGGGATTCGCCCGTTCGCTGCCAGTGGGCTTTCTTGCCTATCCGATTAGCCAGGCGGCCGATATCACCGCCTTCAAGGCCGAGCTGGTGCCGGTGGGTGACGATCAGCTACCGATGATTGAGCAGACCAACGAGATCGTCCACAAGATGAATAGCCTCACCGGCGAGCCGGTGCTGCGCCACTGCAAGGCGCTACTCAGCGAAGTGAGCCGCCTGCCGGGCGTCGACGGTAATGCCAAAATGTCGAAATCGCTGGGCAATACGCTGACGTTATCGGCCAGTGAAGAGGAGATCCACCGCGCGGTCAGCGCGATGTATACCGACCCGACGCACCTGAGAGTCAGCGATCCGGGACATGTCGACGGCAACGTGGTGTTCACCTATCTCGACGCTTTCCATAGCGATAAGGCGCTGGTGGCAGAGATGAAAGCCCACTATCAGCGCGGCGGGCTGGGCGATCGCCAGTGTAAGAATGAACTGGAAACCTGCTTGCAGGAACTACTGGCGCCGATCCGCGAACGCCGGGCTACCTATATTCAGGATAAAGGGATGCTGCTTGAGCTGCTGCGCCAGGGCAGCGAACGTGCCCACCAGCTCACGCAGCAGACGCTGCATGAGGTGAAGCGCGGGCTGGGGCTGCCGGTGCTGTTCTGAGTTTCAGAGCCCTTCCCAGGTCGCGCTACGCTTACCGGGGCTGCGGTTTTATCCCCCGCCTTTGTGCATCTTCACGCAGTTGCGCCCCTCGCGCTTGGCGGCATACAGCGCGTTATCGGCGTCGCGCAGCAGCAGGTTGTAATCGGGGTGACCGGTGTGGGCGGCAAAGCCAATGCTGGCGGTGATGGGGATCTGCGTGTCGCCGCCAACGTTAAACGCCAGCTGGCCAATCTTTTTGCGCAGACGTTCAAGGAGAGGGAAAGCCTCTGCCGCGCGGGTCTCCACCAGCACCAGCAGAAACTCCTCGCCGCCGTAGCGGAAGAGATAGTCGCTGGAGCGAATATTATCGCTGAGCAGATCGGCTACGTGCTTAATGGCGCGGTCGCCGACCATATGGCCCCATTTGTCATTGATCTCTTTAAAGAAATCAATATCGATAATCGCTACCGTCAGCGGCAGGTCATACTCAATCGCCAGGGTGACTTCATGCTTGAGCACCACCGGCAGATAGCGACGGTTAAGCAGGCTGGTCAGTGCGTCTTTGCCGTTTTGCATCTGCGACAGACTACTGAACAATACCCCCAGCTGGCTGCTGATGTGCTGGCAATGGATATGGATCTTTTGTAGCAGGCTCTGAGTATTTTTATAACCAGCATCCTGTTCCGCGGTACGCCATTCGGTAATCAGCGCATCCACCTGACCGATCAACTCAGTAATCTCCCCCATCTGCGGATTGTGGTTAAAATAGCGAACGCATTTATGGCGAAACCACAAACCAAATTCGGATTCAGATAATAACGTTGCGTTAAGGTCCGTCCTGTTCTCACTGACGATATTAAAAATCGCACTATTTTCCCAACCCGAAAGCGATGCCTGCTGCTTGCCATACTCCATCGGGACGTTATCCATCAGGCTGTACAGACGAAAAGCTTCTTCATTTTTGGTAGCCCGATAATGCGACAGCGTATAGGCGTGACACATCATCTCCACCGCCATATTCATCGCCATGATCGCGTAATGGATAGCCGCTATCCCGGTGTCCCGCGCGACCTGGCTGTCACGAATCGCCTCCACCAGCCCGGATTTTATCTGCCGCGCGCCGCGCAGCACCGCCTCTGCCGGGATGCCAATCCGCGAATGAATGCTGCCGATCTGATACTGGCGCTCCGCAAGAGCCTGAAGATCCTCTTTTTCACAGGTCAGGATCTGCTGTACCCATCCCGCCAGAGAGCAGCTCAGACGTTCCTCAACCAGCTCATAAGAGAGGTGCCTGGCGATATCCGGATCCTGAAAAATAAAATCGTAAAAGCGGGTCGCTAACATCGACGATCGCTCATCAGCCATTTTTTTAAGCAATGCACGGACGTCCGGCGTCAAGCTGTCATACAGCGGTAGCCATTCCTTAAAAATCACGGCGATATATTTTTGGCTTTCTTCATTCATGAAATTAAAGCACTCGTCGGATGTTTCTCAATGCCAGGAGCGGAATCATATCGTAGTTACCGGGGGGCAACCAGATAACAAAACAGGCGCCCTGTTTTCGCGGTTTTATCCTGACGGTGGGTATTTCTGTTAACGCACCGACAAGACCATGTACTTCGTATGGACAACATCGCCACGAATGTTACTATCGCGATGACGGTAGCTCTCACTATGCGTGTTTCATTAAGGCCAGGATCGCTGATGATGACCACATAAGTAGCACAGCGATCGGCTGCGCATCGACGCGGCAGAGCGCGGCGTCAGCGGCCTTTATCCCCACCTTTTCGTCCCTCGCAAGGAGGACGCTCCGCTCGGCGGAGGAAACACGCGCACCACTCAGCAAAGGGAATCAAGCGAGTCGCGTATGGACAAAATAAAGAAACGTTGGGCAGGGTATCTTGTCGGCTTACTGGTGGTGCTCGCCGCCGCCGCATGGTGGCTGCTGCGCCCGCCAGGTCTCCCGAACGGTTTTGCCAGTAGCAACGGCCGAATCGAAGCCACCGAAGTCGATATTGCCAGTAAAATCGCCGGGCGTATCGACACGATTTTGGTCAAAGAGGGCCAGTTTGTGCGTCAGGGAGAAGTCCTCGCGAGGATGGATACCCGCGTACTGAACGAGCAGCGTCTTGAAGCCGCCGCACAAATCAAGGAGGCGGAAAGCGCGGTGCTCGCCGCCAGAGCCTTGCTCGATCAGCGGCAGAGTGAAATGCGCGCCAGCGAAGCAGTGGTGAAGCAGCGCCAGGCGGAGCTGGATTCCTCGGCGAAACGCCATGTCCGCTCGAATGCCCTGTCGCAGCGCGGCGCCGTCTCCGCCCAGCAGCTGGATGACGACCGCGCGGCAGCAGAGAGCGCCCGCGCGGCGCTGGAATCGGCAAAAGCCCAGGTCTCTGCCGCCCGCGCCGCCATCGAAGCTGCCCGCACCAGCATTATTCAGGCGCAAACCCGCGTCGAAGCCGCCCAGGCGACCGAACGGCGGATCCTTGCCGATATTGACGATAGCGAGCTGAAAGCACCCCGTGATGGCCGCATTCAGTATCGCGTCGCTGAGCCAGGCGAAGTCCTGGCCGCCGGTGGCCGGGTGCTGAATATGGTCGATCTCGCCGATGTCTATATGACCTTCTTTCTGCCAACCGAACAGGCTGGCCTGCTGGCGCTCGGCAGCGAAGCGCGCTTGATCCTTGATGCCGCGCCGGATCTGGTGATCCCGGCCAACATCAGCTTTGTCGCCAGCGTCGCCCAGTTCACGCCGAAAACGGTAGAAACCAGCGACGAGCGCCTTAAGCTGATGTTCCGCGTCAAAGCACGCATCCCGCCGGAGCTGCTGGCGCAGCATCTGGAATATGTCAAAACCGGCCTGCCCGGCATGGCTTACGTGCGGGTGGATAAACAACAACCCTGGCCTGAGGCGCTAACGGTGAGGTTGCCGCAATGAAACTGACGCCGCAGGATACCTCGCCCCCCGTCGCCCTGCTGGAAAACGTTGGCCAGCAGTATGGCGCCACCATCGCGCTGCGGGATATCAGCCTGGCGATCCCGGCACGGCGTATGGTTGGTCTGATTGGCCCGGACGGCGTCGGCAAATCGAGCCTGCTCTCGCTGATCGCCGGGGCGCGGGCCATTGAACAGGGTAACGTGATGGTGCTTGGCGGCGATATGCGTGATGTGCATCACCGCCGCGACGTGTGCCCGAAAATCGCGTGGATGCCACAGGGGCTGGGGAAAAACCTCTATCACACCCTCTCGGTGTATGAAAACGTCGACTTCTTCGCCCGCCTGTTCGGCCACGATAAAGCCGAGCGCGAACTGCGAATCAACGAGCTGCTGCAGAGCACCGGGCTGGCGCCGTTTCGCGATCGCCCCGCCGGTAAACTCTCCGGTGGGATGAAGCAAAAGCTCGGCCTGTGCTGCGCGCTGATCCACGACCCGCAGTTGCTGATCCTTGATGAACCGACCACCGGCGTCGACCCGCTTTCCCGGGCGCAGTTCTGGGAGCTTATCGACAGTATTCGCCAGCGCCAGCCGGAGATGAGCGTGCTGGTCGCTACCGCCTACATGGAAGAGGCCGAGCGCTTTGACTGGCTGGTGGCGATGAATGCCGGCGAGGTGCTGGCGACTGGCAGCGCCGCGGAGCTCAAAGCCCAGACCGGCAGCCAGACCCTGGAGCAGGCGTTTATCGCCCTGCTACCTGAAGCACAACGTCAAGCGCATAAGACGGTAGTTATCCCGCCGCGCGACAGCCGCGAGGAAGAGATCGCCATCGAAGCGCGCGGCCTGACCATGCGCTTCGGCAACTTTGTTGCCGTCGACCACGTTAACTTTCGCATCGCCCGCGGCGAAATCTTTGGCTTCCTTGGATCTAACGGCTGCGGCAAATCTACCACCATGAAGATGCTCACCGGCCTGCTGCCCGCCAGCGAAGGTGAAGCCTGGCTGTTCGGCCAGCCGGTCGACCCGAAGGATATCGCCACCCGCCAGCGGGTCGGTTACATGTCACAGGCCTTTTCGCTCTATAGCGAACTGAGCGTTCGGCAAAACCTCGAGCTGCACGCCCGCCTGTTTCATATCCCGGACGACGAAATAGCCCACCGGGTCGCTGAGATGAGCGAGCGCTTTATGCTGACCGAGGTTGAAGACGCGCTTCCCGCCGATCTGCCGCTGGGGATCCGTCAGCGCCTGTCGTTAGCGGTGGCGGTCATCCACCGCCCGGAGATGCTGATCCTCGATGAGCCGACCTCCGGCGTCGACCCGGTGGCGCGCGATATGTTCTGGCAGCTGATGGTAGACCTGGCGCGCCAGGATCGCGTTACTATATTTATCTCCACCCACTTTATGAATGAGGCGGAACGCTGCGATCGCATCTCCCTGATGCACGCTGGCAAGGTGCTGGCCAGCGATACGCCACAGGCGCTGGTCGAGCTGCGCGGAGCCGCCAGCCTCGAAGAGGCATTTATCGCCTGGCTTAAAGAGGCCCAACCATCCTCTCCAGTACCAGAGGACCCCACGTCTGCTGTCGCATCGCATTCGGAACACACGGCCCCACGGCAGGCCTTCAGTCTACGCCGCCTGTTTAGCTACAGCCGCCGCGAGGCGCTGGAGCTGCGCCGCGATCCGGTGCGATCGACGCTGGCGCTGCTGGGGACGGTGATCCTGATGTTTATCATGGGTTATGGGATCAGCATGGACGTTGAGGATCTGCGCTTTGCCGTCCTCGACCGCGATCAAACCCTCAGCAGCCAGGGCTGGTCGCAGAACATAGCCGGTTCACGCTACTTTATCGAACAGGCGCCGCTGCAAAGCTATGACGAACTGGACCGCCGGATGCGTGACGGCGAACTGGCGGTGGCAATAGAGATCCCGCCGAACTTTGGTCGCGATATCGCCCGCGGCACACCGGTGCAAATCGGCGTCTGGGTGGACGGCGCGATGCCCAACCGCGCGGAAACCGTGCGCGGCTACGTGCAGGCGATGCATCTCGCCTGGCTGCAGGAGATGGCCGCCCGGCAGAGCAGCCCACAGCGCGATACCTCGCTCATCTCCATCGAGACCCGCTATCGCTATAATCCGGACGTGAAGAGCCTGCCGGCCATCGTCCCGGCGGTGATCCCGCTGCTGCTGATGATGATCCCGGCGATGCTCAGCGCCCTGAGCGTAGTCCGTGAGAAAGAGCTCGGATCGATTATCAACTTGTACGTGACGCCAACCACCCGCAGCGAATTCCTGCTCGGCAAGCAGCTGCCTTACATCGTACTGGGGATGTTTAACTTCTTCCTGCTGTGCGCGCTGTCGGTCTTTGTCTTTGGCGTCGCGCATAAGGGCAGCTTCCTGACGCTGACCCTGGCGGCGCTGCTGTATGTCACCATCGCCACCGGTCTGGGGCTGCTGATCTCAACCTTTATGAAGAGCCAAATCGCCGCCATCTTCGGTACCGCGATCATTACGCTGATCCCGGCAACCCAGTTCTCCGGGATGATCGATCCGGTGGCGTCGCTGGAAGGGCCCGGGCGCTGGATCGGGCAAATTTATCCGACCAGCCACTTCCTGACTATCGCTCGCGGCACCTTCTCCAAAGCGCTGAATCTCAGCAATTTGTGGGGCTCGTTCATTCCGCTATTGATTGCGGTGCCGCTGGTGCTCGGGCTGAGCGTGCTGCTGCTGAAGAAACAGGAGGGATGATGCGCGGATTACGCAATATTTATAATCTTGGCGTCAAAGAGCTGCGCAGCCTGCTCGGCGATAAAGCAATGCTGGCGCTGATCGTGTTTGCGTTTACCGTGTCGGTGTACTCCTCGGCCACGGTGATGCCCGGTTCGCTGCACCTGGCGCCGATCGCGGTTGCTGATATGGATAAATCCCAGCTCTCTTCACGCATCATTAACGCTTTCTACCGTCCCTGGTTTCTTGAGCCGGAGCTGATCACCGCTGATGAGATGGACGCCGGGCTGGATGCCGGGCGCTACACTTTCGCCATCAACATCCCGCCTAACTTCCAGCGCGATGTGCTGGCCGGTCGGCAGCCGGAAATCCAGGTCAATGTCGACGCCACGCGCATGAGCCAGGCCTTTACCGGCAACGGCTATATCCAGAATATTATCAGTGGCGAAGTCAACAGTTTTGTCGCCCGCTATCGGGATAACAGCGTACTGCCGGTAGAGCTGGCGGTAAGGATGCGTTTTAACCCTAACCTTGAGCAGGAGCGCTTTGGCGCGGTGATGGCGATCATCAATAACATCACCATGCTGGCGATCGTCCTCACCGGTTCGGCGCTGATCCGCGAGCGGGAACATGGCACCATAGAGCACTTGTTGGTGATGCCAGTAACGCCGTTTGAAATCATGATGGCCAAGATCTGGTCGATGGGCCTGGTGGTGCTGGTGGTCTCCGGGTTGTCGCTGATACTGATGGTGCAGGGGATTTTGCAGGTGCCCATTGAGGGGTCGATTCCCCTGTTTATGCTGGGGGTGGCGCTCAGCCTGTTCGCCACGACCTCAATCGGCATTTTTATGGGCACCCTCGCCCGCTCGATGCCGCAGCTGGGGCTGCTGATGATTCTGGTGCTGCTGCCGCTACAGATGCTTTCCGGCGGATCCACGCCGCGGGAAAGTATGCCGCAGCTGGTACAGGATATTATGTTGACCATGCCGACCACCCACTTCGTCAGTCTGGCGCAGGCGATACTGTACCGTGGCGCCAGCTTTGCCATCGTCTGGCCGCAGTTCTTAACCTTGCTGGCTATCGGCGGGGTGTTCTTTACTATCGCGTTGCTGCGTTTTCGTAAGACTATTGGCGAGATGGCGTAAGGGCTTAAGAAGGGCCGTCGACTTACGGCGGCCCAGGGATTTATTTGTGGCGATTCATAAAGCGACGTAAACCCCAGGTGAAGGCCATCGCCATACTAAACAGGATAAACAATAAGACAATCCAGCTGATGGAGATGCGCAGCAGCGTGCCGGGGGTCATAAACGGCTGCAGATAAACGGTGAAGGACTGGGCGGGTGATTTCCCCAGCAGTTCATAAACGTTATCCATAAGCCATACGCCGACCCGGCAGAACAGCCAGATAATCGCTGGCCAGCAGAGCAGCACCAGAAAGGTAAAGCGCTCCTGAATGTAAGTGAAGAGCTGGCGCAGTGGCGACCAGTTAAGCAGGATTTTCATTTCTATTCTCATATTGCCAGCCGATAACCTGCATATGTCTCGCAAGGTATTTCGGGCAGCATCCATACAGGCAATCATCCCCCTTTGTATAACAAATTTTCCGCCATATAAACCAGATCAAGTTAACAAAGTGTTAATGATGTAGCTCATTAAGACAAAAACAGGGAAGAAGCATACTGTTTGGCACAATACATCCGGGAGCGAAGTATTCAGTCACGGAAATATTTTTTCTGAATCGTAAGTGCGTTATTTTGCGGGAGGAAGAGGCAGCGCCATTATTTTACCGAGGCACAATAAAATGGCGCTGAAATAGAGAGATCATATTAATCGTAACTACTAATAATTATTTTCCGACTTGCATCATCCGGTAAATTCACCGTCCGCGTGATCACGCCGCGAGCATTCGTCACGCTATTTTGCGAAGCAATAAGATAGGTATTCTTTCCGCAACGCTGCTGAGGTTGTTTATTGACGATATCGGTACTGCAGGTTTCTGAAACCACCCGCCCGGAGAGCGTTAATGTGGCGGTATCAGCAGCAAACAGAGGTAAGCTTAGTCCATAAGCGAAAGCCAGAATCCCAATTAGCGGTTTTTTCATTGACTTTATAACCAGTTAACAGGATGAGAAATAAGCGAGTTGCTTTCTATTTTTCTCCCTCGGGAGAGATGATGCGTTGATTCATCACGCAGGGAAGATAATCCATATAATTAATAAGGACAATTCCAGGATAACCTATTAATGTGATAGGTATTACTGATGTTAACGAACCCGGCGGTCGGGCCGGATGTTTCCCCGGAGGCGGTGCTGCGCACCTTGTCCGGGCTACCAGTCAGCCCCGGTTTGTAGCCCCGGTAAGCGCAGCGCCACCGGGGAGACATGCCGGCACGGTTGCCGGACCACTGAAACGCAAAAAGCCCATCCGGCAGGATGGGCTTGTTACTTGTTTGATGCCTGGCAGTTTATGGCGGGCGTCCTGCCCGCCACCCTCCGGGCCGTTGCTGCGCAACGTTCAAATCCGCTCCCGGCGGATTTGTCCTGCTCCGGA
>NZ_JANCOB010000060.1:0-1100 GCF_024296565.1 Klebsiella sp. SWET4
TCTATGTCGAGGCGTTCGAGACCATCACCGGCCAGACCTTCGAGCGTCCGGACCCCAGCGAACCGGTGCTGGACCGCGTACGGCGCAACCTTGAGGCCTATCTGGCCCGATAACACCGCTTCTCGCGGTCGCGGGGCGTGGCTAGACTGCTTCGCATGGTCCTTAGGGTTCACATCGACACCGACTGCGGCGTGGACGACGCCCTGGCGCTGGCCTTGCTGGCGCGCGCGCGTCAGGCGGTCGAGGTGGTGTCCGTCTCGGCCGTGTTCGGCAACACCTATGTCGACCAGGCCGCCGCCAACGCCCGGGGCGTGCTGCGCCTCGCCGGCTGCGGAGCCGAGGTCTATATCGGCGCCGGAGCCGGGCTGGCGCGCCGCCGCGTGGAGCGCATGCGGCCGGCCCACGGCGTCGACGGCCTGAACGGCGCGGGCTTCTCCCAGCGCTGGAAACTGCCGGAGCTGGAGCGCGGCCACTCGGCCAACTTCCTGGCCTTCGCCGCGCGCCGCCGCGTCACCGGCCTGTTCCTGGGACCGCTGACCAACCTGGCCAAGGGTCTGCTGGAGGATCCCGCCGCCTTCCGCCACTGGCGACCCACCGTGATGGCCGGGGCGTTCGAGGTTCCGGGCAAGGCGGCCGGCGGCGCCGACTTCAACACCTGGAGCGACCCCGACGCCCTGCAGCGCGCGCTCGAGTCCGGCGTCATGCCGCGCCTGACGCCGCTGGACGTCACCAGCCAGGTGTTGATCACCGCCGAGGACCTGGCGCGAGGCGCGGACCGGTGCGGCTCGCCCCTGGCCCAGCGCCTGACCACGGCGGCGGGGCCGTATATCGCCTTTCACCAGCAGGTCTGGGGCGGCGAGGGTTGCCGGCCCCACGACGCGGTGGCCGCGGCCAGCCTGATCGCGCCCCAGCTCTTCACCTTCGAGCCCGCGCGCCTGCGGGTGATCGTCGACGGCGAGCGTCAGGGGCGGATCGAGCGGATCGAGGGTCCCCCCAACGCCGAGGTGTGCGCCGGCCTTGACGCGGAGGCCGTCAAGCGATTGATCCTCGGCGGCCTGTTCGGGCGCGACGCGCTCGAGGCGGCTTGACGGGCGGGCCTG
>NZ_JANCOB010000061.1:0-1071 GCF_024296565.1 Klebsiella sp. SWET4
ACGGCCGCCTTCTTCCTTGGTCAGGATGTAGGCTTCGGCCACGAACTTGGTGTGCGGGGTGATCGAGCCCGGCTTGCAGAGCACTTGGCCGCGCTCGACGTCTTCACGCTTGGTGCCGCGCAGCAGCACGCCGACGTTGTCGCCGGCCTGACCTTGGTCCAGCAGCTTGCGGAACATTTCCACGCCCGTGCAGGTCGTCTTCTGGACCGGACGGATGCCGACGATCTCGACTTCCTCGCCGACCTTGACGATGCCGCGCTCGACGCGACCGGTGACCACGGTGCCGCGGCCCGAGATCGAGAACACGTCTTCAACCGGCATCAGGAACGGCTGGTCGACCGGGCGTTCCGGCTGCGGGATGTAGGCGTCGACCGAAGCCATCAGCTCCAGGATCTTTTCTTCGCCGATGTTGGCGTCACGGCCTTCGACCGCGGCCAGGGCCGAGCCCTTGGTGATCGGGATGTCATCGCCCGGGAACTGGTACGACGACAGCAGCTCGCGGACTTCCATTTCGACGAGCTCTAGCAGCTCTTCGTCGTCGACCATGTCGACCTTGTTCATGAACACGACCAGGGCGGGCACGCCGACCTGACGGGCCAGCAGGATGTGCTCGCGGGTCTGCGGCATCGGGCCGTCGGCGGCCGACACGACCAGGATCGCGCCGTCCATCTGGGCGGCGCCGGTGATCATGTTCTTCACGTAGTCGGCGTGGCCGGGGCAGTCAACGTGAGCGTAGTGGCGGTTGGCCGTTTCGTACTCGACGTGGGCGGTGTTGATCGTGATGCCGCGGGCCTTTTCTTCCGGCGCGGCGTCGATGTCGGCGTAGTTCTTGGCGGTCGCGCCGCCCGACTTCGCCAGCGTGATCGTGATCGCGGCCGTCAGCGTGGTCTTGCCATGGTCAACGTGACCGATGGTGCCGATGTTGCAGTGCGGCTTAGTGCGTTCGAACTTTTCCTTGGCCATCGTCTCTACCTTCGCGCCGGCGGCTGGGTTGTTGGGAATGAATCTCGGGGAGCTGGAGCGGTTAGCGGGACTCGAACCCGCATCCTCAGCTTGGACGGCTGCTGCACT
>NZ_JANCOB010000062.1:0-1071 GCF_024296565.1 Klebsiella sp. SWET4
GGAGCTCCCCTCGCCCTGGCGGGGGGAGCTTTTCCGTGGCGTTCAGCGGGTCGAGGCGGTCTTGGCCGTCGCGATCTTGGCGGGCGATCTCGCCAACGGAGCCGCAACGAGCGGAGGCCGCTCAAGGGCCTGGTAGACGAGGGTCCGCGACTGGGCGTCGAGGCCCGGCCCCACCCCGCCCAGGCGCTGGATCATGCCGACGAAGAACAGGTCGTTGACCGGGTCGATCCAGAACCAGGTGCCGGCCGCGCCGCCCCAGCTATAGGTCCCCTCGCCCCACGGCCCGGCCTTGGCGCTGTCCAGCACCACCGCGAAGTCGAGGCCGAAGCCTCGGCCCTTGGCCGTGTTGAACGGCGGAACGTCGCCGTTCATGATCGTGTCGCTGAGCATGTTCGTGCGCATCAGCTTGACGGTCTCGGGCTTCAGGATGCGCGCGCCGTCAAGCTCGCCGCCGTTCAGCAGCATCCGGCAAAAGCGCATGTAGTCGTCGGCCGTCGACACCAGCCCGCCGCCGCCGGACTTCATCGGCGGATCCTTGAAGAAGCGGCTCTTCTCCGGATCGTCCTGCAGAACCACCTTGCCCGACGGCGTCAGGGCGTAGCAGGCGGTGAAGCGCTCGCGCTGGCTTTCCGGCACGTAAAAGCCGGTGTCGACCATCTTCAGTGGCGTGAAGATGCGCTTTTGCATGAAGTCGCCCAGCGACATGCCCGACAACTTCTCGACGATCAGGCCCTGGATGTCGACCGAGACGCTGTACTTCCACCGCGTACCCGGCTGGGCCACCAGCGGCAGCGCCGCGACCTTGTCGATGAAGGCCTGCTGCGAACGGGCGGTCAGCACCTCGCGCGCATAGGCCTTGTCGATCGGGTTGTCGGGCACGAGGCCATAGGCGAAGCCGCCCGAATGGCTCATCAGCTCGCGCATGGTCGGCGGCCGGTCGGCGGGGACGGTGTCGAACGAGCCGTCGGGGTTGACGCCCTTGAAGACCCGCAACGAGGCGAATTCCGGAATGTACTTGCTGACCGGATCGTCCAGCTTCCACCTACCCTCCTCGAAGAGGATCATCATGGC
>NZ_JANCOB010000063.1:0-1059 GCF_024296565.1 Klebsiella sp. SWET4
ATTCCTTTAGCATATTGTCTGTCCTGATAAGCAATAAAACCTTCGCTTGCCAGATATGTTTCTATGTAAAAAAGCGGCTTGCCCAATAATTTTTCGAATCCTTTTTTATAAGGCTCGAAGCTTACGCCACCATGAACAAAAAACGAAAGATTAGGCCACATCTCGTGGATATTATTAAGCTGGTAACGCTCAATAATCATTTCCATGCACATCTGAATCCAGGCCGGAACACCCACAATAAAACCAATATCCCATTGCGGCGCTTTTTCAACAATCTCTTCTAATTTTTTATTCCAATCTTTTTCTTTTGCAATTTTTTTACCTGGTTTATAAAACGGCTGAAACCAAAAGGGCGCTTTTTTAGCGGTAATGCCACTTAAATCACCGGCATAATATCCTGTGTTTTTTTGCAAATCGGTGCTGCCGCCTAACATTAACCAACCTTTGCCAATATTCGACCATGGAATATTTTCGTAGTGGCGAAGGCTTAATAATTGTTTCATCATTACCACTTTATTGCCACGCAGCAGATCGTTGGTAACGGGAATGTATTTACTGGCAGCTTCGGAAGTACCGGAAGATAATGCATAAAATTTTATTTTGCCAGGCCAGCAAACATCCGGAACTCCTTCAAGTGTTTTATGCCACCAGTCTTCGTAAATGGAATTGTAATTAAATGTTGGAACCAGTTCTTGGAACTTTTTACAGGGATGTTTACACACTAATATTTCATCGAAACGATATTTTTGGCCAAACTCAGTGAATCTTGCTCTGCGTAATAACTTTTTCAAAACACGAATTTGCTGACGGCGTGGGTTATTTTCCGGCAGATGAAGGGCTTTTGCAATTCGTTTGGGCAACTTAATATCAAATACAGCCATCTACACTAATAAGTTTCGGTTAAACGCGAAGCTATAATATTTACGCCAAATAACTGTTTTTTTCGGGAATAGTTTGCCCGTAGGTTATTTTGGAGTAGCTACTTATAATGGAATTACTGTTTTGAGAAAAGAAATAATATTTATGTTTCGGAGATAAGTTTGTAACGATTGAAATGAT
>NZ_JANCOB010000064.1:0-1055 GCF_024296565.1 Klebsiella sp. SWET4
TTTCTATGATAAAACAATAAATCCAAATGAAAATCTTCCCCGTCAATAATCATCCTTTTCTGGCGTTCTATAAATGCGAAGCCTTTGCCTAGTTCCAAAATAAAGGCTTCCAATTCTCTAAGTATGGCTTCTTCCAGATTCTTTTCCAGATATGTGTTTTCAAGTCCGAGGAAATCTAAAAAATATGGGTCTTTAAAATTGTTATGAATAGCCGTGTGATTACTGGTGTTTTGCAGGTTGGCAATTGCTGTTCTTTCAAACTCCTTACCCGAAATTTTCTTCCGCAATTCTCTCACCCCTAATCCTCCTGTAGCTACTGAGTTGGCATAAAAAATCTTGGCTTCCGCGTTTTTAAGGGGTAATAAAACCAAAATATGCGACCAACTCAATTGTCGTGACAACGTAACGACAATTTGCTCCTCAGAGAACTGTTCAGCAAATTGCAGCATCCTACGAAGGTTTTTTTCTTCGAAGTTCCGCCCATACTTCTCTGTCAATTGTCGTGACAGCGTAACGACAATCTGTTTTCCATAATCAGCCCGCTTATTTTGAAGTATGTTTTGATTAATGCGGCAGCCAATATGCCAAAAAAGCATGGTAAGGGCACTGTTTACCTGCGCGGCTACTTGCAATTGGCTCTGCTCTATAAGCCGTGAAAGCTCATTGAATAAAGATTGTTCGGATTGTATTTCGATTATTCTTTTAGTCATTGGTACATTTTTAGCAGAATGTCTTTCTATTAATTACTGGTCTCAATTAGTTTATCTGATTTTCAAATATTCTCAAAAATAAGAATATTTCCCATTGCTAAGTTTATTAGTTTTTCTCGCTGATAAATGACTTAACCTGGGAGGCATTGAGTACTCAATCTGATGAAATTCTGCCTGTTTATTGACGGGTAAAATATACTCTTGGAGAAAATTATGAAAGAGAACTTTAAGCAACCTGACACAAATAAGGAACCCAATAATCCTTCTCATGAGTTCAATGAAAAAGAAATGGCTTTCCTTAATTTGATTGCCCGAATTATTGTGGAAATATCTATAAGACAAGCT
>NZ_JANCOB010000065.1:0-1053 GCF_024296565.1 Klebsiella sp. SWET4
CGGCGGCCGTCGCGTCGGAGGGGGTGAAGCGGTTGACGTCGGTCATGGGGAGGCTCCTCGGCTTGATCCTCTACCAACACCCACGGCGCGGTTTAGTTCTCCCGCACAACCTTCAAAACCGCCTCGCCATAGCGATCCAGCTTGCCCTGGCCGACACCGCCGGCCTTGCCGAGCGCCGCCAGGGTCGCCGGCCGGGCGGCGGCGATCTCGGCCAGGGTGGCGTCGTGAAAGATGACATAGGGCGGCACGTGCTGCAGCTGGGCCTGCTCCTTGCGCCACGAGCGCAGGGCCTCGAACAGCAGCTGGTTTTCGGCGGGGATGGTCAGAGCCTTGCCCTCGCGGCGCTTGCGGACGCCGCCGCCGGCCCGGCCGGTCTCGGGCGCGTCGGTCATCTGGCGCAGGGCCACCCGTCGCTCGCCGCGATAGACCTGCCGCACGCCCTCGATGTCGCCCAGGCCGATCAGCGGCCGGCCGTCATTGGGATCCTCGCGCAGCAGGCCCTCGAAGATCAGGGTGTCGAACAGGTCGCGCCAGGCCGGCTGGCTGAGCTCGCGGCCGATGCCGAAGGTCGGCAGCTGCGCCTCTTGGGGCGTCACGTCCTTGGTCTTGCCCAGCAGGTGGTCGATCAGCCGCCCGCGCCCGAAGCGGCCGCCCATGCGGTGCGCCGCCGACAGGGCCTTCTGGGCGGCCTCCGTGGCGTCCACCGCCGCGGGCGGCGAGACGCAGACGTCGCAGAGCCCGCAACGGGCCACGCCCTCCTCGCCGAAATAGCGACGGACCGCGGCGGCGCGACAGGTGACCCCTTCCAGCATCGCATAGAACTGGCGCAGCTTACGCGCCTGGACCTGTTTGACCTCGTCGGGGGCCTCGCGCGTCTCGATGCGGCGGCCCGCCCAGGCCATGTCGGCCGAGCCGTAGAGGGTGATGCCCTCAGCGGGCTGGCCGTCGCGGCCGGCCCGGCCGACCTCCTGCCAATAGGCCTCGATGGCGGCGGGCGGATCGGCGTGGATCACGTAGCGGACGTCGGGCTTGTCGACCCCCATGCCGAACGCG
>NZ_JANCOB010000066.1:0-1045 GCF_024296565.1 Klebsiella sp. SWET4
CGAACCCAGATTGATCACGTGGCCGCGACCGCGCGCCGTCATGCCCGGCAGCACCGCGCGAGTGACGTACATCAGCCCCTTCACATTGGTGTCGACCATCTGGTCCCAGGCGTCGAGGTCGGCGCTCTGGGCGGGCTCCAGGCCGAGCGCGAGGCCCGCGTTGTTCACCAGGAGGTCGATCTCGTCGAAGTCGGCCGGCAGGCCGGCGATGGCGGCGGCGACGGCGTCGCGGTCGCGCACATCCAGCACCAATGGATGGACGGTCTCGCGGCCCAGCTCGGCGGCCAGGGCCTCCAGGCGGTCGGCGCGGCGGCCGGCGGCGATGATCTTGTGGCCGGCGGCGTGGAAACGGCGGGCGATGGCGGCGCCGAAGCCGGCGGTGGCGCCGGTCACGAGAACGATCATGGGCGAGGTCCTTCACCGGACAGCGGGAGCAAGCGCCGTCCTATCGCGTGTCGCGCGCCAGGTCACCTATTGGGCGGAGCGTTCCGCGATCTCGGCCGGCGGACGACCGTCCAGGGCGCGGGCCACCGCCGCGATCAGCGCCTCGCGGCGGATCGGCTTGGCGACGTGGTCGTCCATGCCGGCCTCCAACAGATGATCGACTTGGTGGCGCATGGCGTTGGCCGTCAGGGCGATGACCGGCGTGCGACGCAAGCCGCGCTCGGCCTCCAGACGCCGAATCTCCTTCAACGCCGTCAGGCCGTCCATGACGGGCATGTGGATATCCATCAGCACGACGTCCCACTGGCCATCTCGCCAAGCTTCCAAAGCCTTCGCGCCGTTATCGACCATGACCGGCTCGACGCCCACCTGGCGCAGCACGGCGCTCAGGACCAGCTGGTTGGTCGGATTATCCTCGGCGGCCAGCAAGCGCAGCGGCGGCGGGGCGGGCGGCGGTTCGGCCGCTTCGATCGGCGCCGCTGACGCGATCTTGCGCAGCGGCGCCGAGACGGTGAACGCGCTGCCTTGGCCGGGTCGGCTGAACAGGCTGACCTCGCCGCCCATGCCCCGGGCCAGCTCGCGGCAGATCGCCAAGCCCAGG
>NZ_JANCOB010000067.1:0-1043 GCF_024296565.1 Klebsiella sp. SWET4
AAGGAAGTGATAAGTTAATTATCCAAAGAAGAGACGGAAAAAAATTGACTTTGAAATAAGTTGATCATAAAAGTTAAAATGGTTTCGTACAAACGAAACAAATAAACAAGATGAAGGTTTGAACCTGAAAACTTCAAATCGGTAATCATAAATCAAAAATAAAATGGGTCGTTCGATTAAAAAAGGTCCTTATGTTGACCATAACCTGGATGAAAAAGTAACAGCCATCAATGATGGAAAGGCTAAGAAAGGTGTAATTAAAACCTGGAGTCGCAGAAGTACAATCACTCCTGATTTCGTTGGACATACTTTTGCTGTCCATAATGGAAACAAATTCATCCCTGTTTATGTAACAGAATTTATGGTAGGCCATAAATTGGGCGAATTTGCACCAACCAGAAACTTTAAAGGACATTCAGGAACAAAACAATAACTGATTTGAAATTTCAAATTTCAAATTTCAAATGATTAAATAAAAATGGAAGCAGTAGCAAAACTTAAAAATTATCCAACAGGACCACGCAAAATGCGTTTACTGGCTGATGTTATCAGAGGGATGGAAGTGGAGAAGGCTTTGGCTATTTTAGAACACCATCCTCAACATAATGCCACTCCGTTGGCTAAGTTATTGAAGAGTGCTATCAGTAACTGGGAACAAAAGAATGGCGGAACAAGTGCTGCTGACGGCAACCTTGTTGTAAAAACTGTTTTTGTAGATGGTGGCCGTGTTTTAAAACGTATGCGTCCTGCACCACAAGGTCGTGGATACAGAGTGAGAAAACGCAGCAATCATGTAACGTTAATTGTAGATTCTAAAAACTAATTGAAACCATAAATATGGGTCAGAAAGCAAATCCAATTGGTAACAGGTTAGGTATCATCCGCGGATGGGAAAGTAACTGGTATGCAGGTAAAAAAGATTATGCAACCAAGTTAATTGAGGATAACAAAATCCGTACTTACCTGAATGCACGTATTAACAAAGGTGGTATAGCTAAAATTGTTATTGAGCGTACATTGGGCAAATTAATTGTTACCATACA
>NZ_JANCOB010000068.1:0-1043 GCF_024296565.1 Klebsiella sp. SWET4
CGAAGCTTTACAAAAATTGTATACTGATTATAAAGAGAAGCTGGTTATTGTTGGATTTCCCTGCAACCAGTTTGGCGGGCAGGAACCAGGCACTGCCGAAGAAATTCAATCTTTCTGTAAGAAAAATTATGGCGTAACATTTCCTTTGGCTGCAAAAATTGATGTAAAAGGCAATCATATTGCTCCTGTTTATAAATGGCTTTGCAACAAAACCGAGAACGGTGTTTTAGATGCAACCATTACCTGGAATTTTAATAAGTTTTTGTTGGATGAAAACGGAAAACTGCTGGCTTATTTTCCAAGTAAAATAAAACCTGCCGATGATGAAATAACAAAATACCTGAAATAATAAATTGTGCTAAAGATTTTTAAAAAGAAGATGTAGCATATGCATCTTCTTTTTATTTTGTGCCTTGTTTATGCAGTTTAAAGATGTGATAGGATTACAAGATGTTAAACAACATCTTACTGAAATGGTAAGGCAAAACCGCCTTAGCCATGCACTATTGTTTTTAGGTAAAGAAGGAAACGGGGCGTTGCCATTGGCTTTGGCTTTTGCACAATATGTAGTTAGCCAGCCGCAGGCATCACCTGTTGTTGAAGACCTTTTCGGCGAATTTACTGCATTGGAAACAGTACCTTCTTTTATTCATCCTAATGAAATTCAATCGCAAAAATCATTTCAGCGTGCAGAACAGTTAATTCATCCCGATCTGCATTTTTCGTACCCGGTCATCCCAAAAAAAAGCGGGGATAAACCTGTAAGTACAGATTATATTAACGATTGGCGCGAATTTATTAAACTGATGCCTTACGGTAATGTGTACGATTGGTTACAATTTATCGGTGCAGAAAATAAGCAGGGTAATATAACCGCAGAAGAATGTAACGATATTATGCGGAAACTGAGTTTAAAGAGTTTTGAAAGTGAATACAAAGTGCTTGTATTATGGATGCCCGAATATTTAGGTAAAGAAGGCAATAAATTATTAAAACTGATTGAAGAGCCGCCGCCCAATACACTGTTTATTCTGGTTGCCGAA
>NZ_JANCOB010000069.1:0-1039 GCF_024296565.1 Klebsiella sp. SWET4
TTCGCCTTCCACATACTTGAATGAAATATTGCTAACATGAGGCAAACGGTGTTCTTTACTACCGTTTACATACGCTTCTTCTAAATGCATCAAAGCATTTTCCAATTTATCTCTCAGTTTACTGATGCGTTGAGTATCTTCTTCCATTTCCAAACGACATAATTCGCATGCCTTACCAAAACCAACTATACCCGGAACGTTTAATGTACCGCTACGCATTCCACGTTCGTGGCCACCGCCATCCATCTGGGCAGTAACTTTTACACGAGGATTTTTGCGGCGAACATATAATGCTCCAACTCCTTTCGGACCGTACATTTTATGACCGCTGAAAGTCATTATATCAATTCCATCTTTAATTACATCTACCGGAATCTTACCTGCAGCTTGGGTTCCATCAGTAAAGAATAAAACACCGTGTTTTTTAGCAATAGCTGCAATTTCTTTCACAGGCTGAATAACACCTATTTCGTTATTGGCATACATGATGGCAATAAGAACAGTGGTTGGTTTTATAGCTGCTTCCAATTCTTTTAGATCAATTAGACCTTCTGCATTTACAGGCAGATAAGTTACTTCGCCACCTAATTTTTCAATATGTTTACAAGTATCTAAAACAGCTTTATGTTCTGTTACGGCTGTAATGATGTGATTGCCTTTTGAAGCGTACATTTCAAACACGCCTTTAATGGCCAGATTATCGCCTTCAGTTGCACCTGAAGTAAATATAATTTCTTTAGGATCTGCGCCAATTAATTTAGCTACCTGTTCACGGGCATAGTCAACAGCTTCTTCGGCTTCCCATCCAAAAGGGTGGTTACGACTTGCAGCATTTCCGAAATGCTCCGTAAAATAAGGAATCATTACTTCTAGCACTCTTGGATCCATTGGAGTAGTTGCGTTATTATCAAGATATATTGGTAATTTCAACATATAATTTCAAAAATTTTAATTCTTACTAACAACACAAAAATAACATAATAGGTTCTATAAAATAGTTAATGGGATTGAACAGGAGGTGAAATTCCATATTTCGTAA
>NZ_JANCOB010000006.1:0-315475 GCF_024296565.1 Klebsiella sp. SWET4
GCTGGTTATTGATGATATGGTCGGCGGCGAGGACCAGCATCAGCGGGTCGTCGCCGTGGCGGGTGGCCTGGAGGGCCGCCAGGGCGATGGCCGGGGCGGTGTTGCGCCCGACCGGCTCAAGAATAATGTTGTTGGACAGCTTGTTGAGCTGGCGCAGCTGTTCGGCCACCAGGAAGCGGTGCTCTTCGTTACAGATGACCATCGGTTCATGGATTTCAAGGCCCGAGAGTCGGGTGATGGTTTCCTGCAGCATGGAGTTCTGCCCGTACAGCCGGAGGAACTGTTTCGGGTAAAGCTCGCGAGACATCGGCCAGAGACGACTGCCGGTACCACCAGCCATGATCACAGGAAGCAACATATTAATATCCTTTAATTAAAACCCTGTTATTAAACACCCAGATATATTCTGAGGCCAGAAGCAGATTATTATAGATATACAGAAGTATAAATATGGCAAATTCTTAAAAGATAAACACTTGGTCTATTAGAGCTAAAAATAATGAAGACGTACAAATAAGATGACTTTGAGCAGTTTATTGTAGAAAAAAACAATAGATAACAGTCAGGCCAATTGGCCTGACTGTGGCATATAAAGATTATTCCAACCACTCGGTATGGAATACACCTTCTTTATCAGTACGTTTATAGGTGTGCGCACCAAAGTAATCACGCTGAGCCTGGATCAGGTTAGCTGGCAGAACTGCGGAACGGTAGCTGTCGTAGTAGGCAATTGCCGCAGAGAAAGTCGGTACCGGAATACCATTCTGCACGGCATAAGCCACGACATCACGCAGCGCTTGCTGATAGTCATCAGCGATCTGTTTGAAGTACGGCGCCAGCAGGAGGTTAGCAATGCCAGCGTTTTGCGCATAAGCATCGGTGATCTTCTGCAGGAACTGCGCACGAATGATACAGCCAGCGCGGAAAATCTTAGCGATCTCGCCGTAGTTAAGATCCCAGTTGTATTCATCGGAAGCAGCACGCAGCTGGGAGAAGCCCTGAGCATAGGAAACGATTTTACCGAGGTACAACGCGCGACGCACTTTTTCGATAAATTCAGCTTTATCACCGGCCGGCTGAGCCTGCGGACCACTCAGCACTTTCGAAGCGGCTACACGCTGGTCTTTAAGCGAAGAAATATAGCGAGCAAACACGGACTCGGTGATCAGAGACAGAGGTTCGCCGAGATCCAGTGAGCTCTGGCTGGTCCACTTACCGGTACCTTTGTTTGCAGCTTCATCAAGGATTACATCGACGAGGTACTTACCTTCTTCATCCTTCTTGGTGAAGATATCTTTGGTAATGTCGATCAGGTAGCTGCTTAGCTCACCTTCGTTCCATTCGGTGAAGGTCAGCGCCAGCTCTTCGTTAGAAAGTGCCAGACCGCCTTTCAACAGCGCATAAGCTTCAGCAATCAGCTGCATGTCCCCATACTCGATGCCGTTATGAACCATCTTCACATAATGGCCAGCACCGTCAGCACCGATATAGGTCACACATGGCTCACCGTCTTCTGCAACCGCAGCAATCTGCTTCAGAATTGGAGCAACCAGCTCATAGGCTTCTTTCTGGCCACCAGGCATAATGGAAGGCCCTTTCAGAGCCCCCTCTTCACCACCGGAAACACCGGTACCGATAAAGTTAAAACCTTCGGCAGACAGTTCACGGTTACGACGGATGGTGTCCTGGAAGAAGGTGTTGCCGCCATCAATGATGATGTCACCTTTGTCAAGGTAAGGCTTCAGCGAATCGATAGCGCTATCGGTGCCAGCCCCGGCCTTCACCATCAACAGGATACGACGTGGTGTTTCGAGGGATTCAACAAACTCTTGTACTGTGTAGTAAGGAACCAGTTTCTTGCCTGGGTTTTCGGCAATCACTTCTTCGGTCTTTTCACGGGAGCGGTTGAAAACGGAGACGGTATAACCACGGCTTTCGATGTTCAGCGCAAGGTTACGCCCCATCACAGCCATTCCGACAACTCCGATCTGTTGCTTGGACATTACATACTCCTGTCAGGTGTGAACTACATGTGATAGATCACATGTTCATTATTAGGTTTATCATAGCTTAAAGAACTGAATGCTGATAGCAAAAAATGATTTCAATATATATAATAACCGCAATATAAAATTAGTGTACTTAATAGTTTTATTGTTAAAAACCATTTAGCGAAACACTAGATCGTTATTAATTACGGTAGATAGTCAAGATAACCTGAAAAAGTAACAAATATAACCCAAGAGTTATTATTTGAGTTGTTCTGTCGAGAATTGCGAACCGAAATTGATTGCTTCAATATAGCAATATGAACATTTCTTTCAGCTTCTGGAAAATAAGAACCATTTTCGGTAACAGTTACTTCATCATTGACTCTTTTATATGAAAATTCAGCAAATCCTGCACAATCCTCATATACTATATTTAAAACACCATGACTATATCTGGTTTTAGAGAGATCAAGAAATTCGATTATACCAAAATCAGAACTTGAAGAACTCAGTTTCAAATTATAATTACGTACAAAACACGAAGAAGATTTTTTTGAAGGAACAATTACATTTTCAACATAAGAATCCGAATAAGACCAATTAACTTTTGATAGATTCCTTGACATTACTAGTGGTTTCTCTTGATTCACGAGAACTGAATCTAAAGTCAAAATATCAACCCACGCTAGCTCACTGGGTTCTAATGTTGATAACTCAATAATACCTCCAGTAATTTTAATAACATTTTTTCCATAATCATTTCGTAAAACACCACCCGCTAAAATTGCAGGTTTAAATTTATTATAAGAACTTATCCTTACCCCTTGGAAAATAAATGCCCCACTATTGTTGACAGCATCATCAACCCCCAAGAGTACAGTTCCACCATCTGTAGGTTCGACCAAACCACCTGTTACAGTAAATCCCTGAACAGTACCTGAGATAATAAAGCAAGAGTTGAACTTGTGATCTTTAAAAAAATGACATCCAATGGAAGAGAAAACATTCCATGAACTACCGCCCTGTTTTATTTCAATACCTCTAAAAACACAAAAAGAAGCACTAATATGCTGAGCTGTAATTTTTACTCGTCCACCAGAAAAGCTACAACCTTCAAAAGAAACAGGTCCACCTGGGCTGTGATTAAAATACGAAATCCCAGAACTTTCAGTAGAAGAGCCAAGAATAGTTATATTCTTATTCCACACATCATTGTTATTATTTGCAATCCAACCTATTTTCCTCCACCCTTGAATCTGTATTTTCTCCCAAACCAACATCAGTGATGGACCACCATTTATTGTCCAAGATGTATCAAATGCAACATCATATAATTGATTAGCATCAATTAAAAAACCACCAACTCGTCGCCTGTCAACATTTTGAAATTTGACAAAGACTAGAGAATTTTCTTTATTACCAATTGCTTTGAGAACAACTTTATTGTTTCTATCACCGACACAGTTGAAACCATATGAAAACATGGTCAAATCGATAGAGGTTAGAAATGTATATGTTGTTGGCAATAAAGTTACTGGAAGTGCAAGTTTCCGTGCTGCATGCGATGCTTTTAAAAAAGCTGGATGCCAATCTTTATCAAATTTATTGTAAAACATATTTGGAGTTATTACTCCGTTATTCATCCATCGCTGCAAATTTATTTGCATTTCGCTTTCAATCAATGAAGCAGGTACTTTACCTTCATTTGAAATTTTGGAATAAATATTTTCTGGATCTTTTTTTTCGTCTACCAATTTAGAATTATTTAAACCTTCAGCATTTGTGGTTTTTACTCCTACCAAATAACAAACTAATGGTAGAGATAAAATTTTCCTAAAAAAAATACGTCTTTTGTAATTTAACATATCCTCACCATTAGAGTCCTATCAAAAATTAATATGTTTGAAATAAAAGTTCATTAAGACATCAGCCGGAGTAGGAAATTTTATTTTTAAATTTTAGGAATTATCTTGGCAGGGTTACCTATAGCAATGCAATTATCAGGTATATCTTTTAATATCAAAGTCGAAGCACCGATTGTAACATTATTACCCACAGAAACCCCTCCTACAATGACGCTATTAGCATAAATGGTTACGTTATCACCCAATTTCGGATAACTAACACCATCCTCTAATTTTGAACCAATAGTAACGCATTGATAGATTTTGCAATCATATCCCAACTGAACGCCTTTTCCAATAACGACGCCAATAGGATGAGGTAGAATAGTACGTTTTGTTTTTAACTCTTTCAATCCTACTGTCAGGTCACAATATAATGCCATTCTTCCATCATTGAAAAAAATGATGCAGTAAATATATTTACCGATTGTAATGAATAATGATATAAAACCGAATAATAAATATTTTAACATAACTAATATTTTGAATTTCTTTAGATATGACTTAAGTAAAAACATTTCATCTACTCCCCATCTTTTATTCGCTTAGAACGTAACTCATTATATATATATGCAACACTGGGGATACCAAAAGTTAGAAGCGACTTTGACTGAAAGTAAAAACAGTCGACAGTTTTTTTAGAAAACCCATTTGATATCCACGCGGCAATAACCTGACTTAATAATGAAGAATATGCAGCCCCAAGAATACCAAACTTAGGTATACAATAAAAATTAAGGCCAATATTTACTACTAATCCTGCTATTGCTCTATATATTCTCAAATATGTAATTCCTCTTAGAATTAAAATATTTGAACTAACAGCCCCCAACGCTGAAATAATATTTGCAAAAACAATAATATTAACAACAGCTATTGAGTCATGGTAACGTACGCCAAAAAAATAATTTATTACTATTGGCGATAAGATGATGACAAAAGCCCCAGAGAAGAAAGTGAAAAAATGCGTTAGATGGAAATATTTTTGTATATTTTGACCAGAAGGGTCGCGTGAAACCATAGGCAAAAAAGAAACACTAATTGCCATGGGTATGAACATATAAGCGTCAGAAATCCTAACTGCAACACTAAATTTCGCAACGTCTTCCACCCCTAACATAGAGGCAATCATGAATTGATCTATCCTTGTGTAGATCATCACTATTAAGGTTGATAAAAGAATAGGAAAAGATTGAATAAATAGAAGTTTTAATATTTTGCAATCAAAGTTTTTAAACAAAACTTTAATATTATTTCTCCTGGAGACATAATATATAAATAGACAGGAAAAAAAGTAATCCAGAGAAAACGAGAGTGCGTAATAAACAATACCCAACTTATAATAGATAAATATACTTTTGATAATTGATGAGATAATTAACGCGAGTGCGCTTGTTTTAGTAATAATAAAAGAACTAGATGTTGCCTGATAGTACGAATAGTAAATCGTTTGTATTTGAAAAAAAAGCCCTAAAGATGAAGCGATAAAGACAAATTTATTAGTATCAGAATAATCCATAAAAAATATTACAATACAAAAGATAAGAACACAAAAAAAAGACAATAAGAGTCTACTAATTATAGCAGTAGAAAAGAACTTTTCATTATTAGAATTTGTTGAAAATTCCTTAATTAATACATTATCAAATCCAAATACAACAATGCCAGCCAAGAGAGTGAAAACTGTTTGACTAAGCGAAAATATACCAAAATCAAAAACAGATAACTCTCTAGAAATGAGTGAGAAAAAAACAAACATAACAACCAGTCTTATTATTCTCTCAAGCAATACCCAAACTGAATTGACTAAATATTTTTTCATGGAATTACTCTTTAGTAAAAGCTTTATTATCTTATTTTGTCACTATAAAAGCTCTATATACTTTTTAAAAATAACATTATTATAACTTTCGCTTAATGCAATATTTTGTAACGTTAAGATATGTTCTAATGATGGTTCCAACTCGGTAGAAACATCACAAATAACACCATTCTCAGGTTTTATTATTTCATTAATGCCACCAGGGTATTTATTTGCAAGAACTGGAATACCACACGCAATCGCTTCAATTACCACATTAGGATACCCTTCCCATCTCGAACTGGATATATATACATCAGCTTGCTTCATGATTGCGTATGGGTTGTCAACTTGATTATAGAAAGTAACAAAGTCTATTAAGTTTAATTCAGTACATTGTTTCTTAAGGTTATGTTCTTCTTCCCCTGAACCAATAATGGTCAAGTGATAATTTTCTATATTATCTAATTTTGAAAAAGCGTTAAGTAATAGATCATATCCTTTTTGATAAGTTAATCTACCAATAGTTAGTAAATTAATTTTATCCTTCTTAAGAGCAAACTCCGGAGTTTCTATAATGCGTTGATTGATAAATGTTAAATCAATTGGATTGTTGATCTTTACAATTTTGGATTCGGGTATACCTATTTTTTTTGTTAAATCGGTGAACATATCATCGCTCTGTGCAATTATTGTATTATAGTTTTTATAAAAAATGCGATATAAAATCTTAACTATATGGTTTTTTTCAAATAGGCTTGGTAAATTTGATTCTCTAGCAATAAATCTTGTATTTTTGTTTCCAATTAACTTTAAAAAAGGAGCTATACTTGCATTCGTAGAACCATCACTAATCAAAACAGTATCAATAGAGTATCTTTTACAAGCTTTGTGAATACCAAAGATTATGTTATGCACATTATATCTGAAACGGCCTTTAAAGTTTATGGCAGAAATACTCACATCATTTTTTAAATGCTTCAATAATGCATTTTTTTCATCTTTGTCTGAATAGATTAACAAATGAGGATTAACCTTAGCACGGTCTAAATTATTTAATAATGTAAATATAACCCTTTCAGCTCCAGTGTAACCTAAAAAAGGTATAACTAATAGAACATTCTTTTTCATTTGTAAGCATCCTTTTTTGAGGTCGTATAGTTATTGATTTTTTTCTCAATAGTCAAATATGCAATATGGCCAAATATTATACTTGCAATTGTAAACGGTATAACTAACATAAGAGCGATTACATCATTTGCAATTATCTTTTTTACCAACATCCCATAAAACATTGCAATTATCCCATGAGATAAATATAAAGAATATGAGGAATCTCCAAGGGCTCTTAACATTTTTGAAGTTACGTTCTTTATCAAAAAAAGCAAGAATAAAAAGAACGCTAATACAATTGCCTCAATGGTTTTATTGAAATTATTAAGAAACAGCAAATCTACAAGCAGAACAGCAATAATTACTATCAATAACAACTGTATTATGGGTATATTTATCGCTATTGCAATTTTATCTTGAATGAGATATATAACCATGCCTAATAGGAATAAATAAAAATACCATGAAAAGAAAAATATATAAATACTACTTGAAACTTCCTTGAAAAGGTAACCTACCAAATTGATAAGTATAAACCCAAACCCGACCGTAAAAAAGGCTATGTTCTCTTTACGTTTGAAAAAAATAGTGAGTGAAAAAACCACATAAAAGGCCATTTCGTATATTAATGTCCATCCTTGAGATAGAATAGGATTAATTTTCTCTTCATTTCCGGGTGAGTATGGAAGCAATAGATAGGATGAAATAATTCGCTCGATGCCAAAGTAATGTTGTTTTAAAGCAAGACCTATTGCCCACAAGACTAAAAGAAACGATAGCCAAAACCAGTAGACTGGATATATTCTGAGAAATCGTTTTTTTAGAAAAATCATTGCGTCATATGGTCCCCGTTTTTTTTGTGTTGAAAAAAGCATTATATATCCGCTCAGGATAAAAAAAACGTACACCCCCATGTCGCCTAGAATTTTAATATTACCTAGAATCTTGTCATATACTTCACCATATGTTTTATAATATAGTAATTGAGTTATAATATGATCTATAACAACTAGCATTGAAGCTACAGCACGCAGTGATTGCAACCCATCAATACGATCTCTCATGTAATCCTCAATTATATAATTTGTATGTTTCATTTATCATTATACGAGCATCATATTTATTAAGATAAATTTCCCTACATTTGTTTGACATAGCCGTGAGCTTATTTAATACATCGCTATCATTTAGTATATTAAGGATTACATTGATAATATCATCAACATTTTCGTTCTCGAAAAGAAAACCATTTTCATTTTGCTTAATTAGTTCCGGAAAAGCCGAGCAATTACTTGCTAAAATAGGTAGTCCCGCATTTAACGCTTCTAATGCTGCCATTGGAAGTCCCTCCCATCTTGATGGCATAATTAAAAGATCAGCATTCTGATATAAATCTAATACTTTCTCATGAGGCATCCAGCCATATGTCACGGTATTGTTTGTATTTATGTATGTTTTATCTTTATTATCAACAAAATCACCAACAAGATGGAAGTAAATATCTTCTCTATTCGAAAAGTGTTTAATGACCTCTTGTAATAGGTCATACCCTTTTTGTCTTTCGAACCGACCAACAAATAAAATGTTCAGTTTATCATTTAAAAGCCATTTTTTCCTGGTAGGCTCTCCAAAATCTGGAACTCCGTTATATATGGTTACAAGTTTATCTTTCTTAAATCCGTGCGTGACCGCTTCATTATATTCATGATCGCTCACGCATATTATTTTCTGTGTTACTCGTGATAAAAAACGTTCAATTAAAATATAAATATTTTTTTTATACTTATGATTATCCATCATGAAAGAAAACGCATGAGGGCAATAAACTATTTTTATGTTACGAGAAGGGAGTAAAAATAGTGATAACCTACAAATAACACCAGCAAAAGTGCTATGAATATGTATGACATCAGGTTTAAATTTTATAACTGATATTATGAATGTTTTTAAAAGATTAAAGTGAGAGTAGATACTTCTTTTTATACTGTAGAATGGTATAATATTGTTCTTATTATTAATTTGTATTTCTGATAATTGATTACTTGGAATAATGATCTTTAAATCATTACCATTTTCTTGGCCTGCAATCAATTGATTCATAACAGACGCTACACCGCCTTTAACAATCTCTGCAACATGAAGAATTTTCATCTTAAATCTCATTAATTATATCATTTAACTTCTCAGCAGAATTTGCCCATGAGTATCTTTCGATATTTTTATATCCTAATTCAATAAGTCGCTTTCTTCCTTCTTTATTAACAAAAATGTCTAGAAGCTTCTGCCTGATATCTTCTATATCATTAGGGTTAAAATAGATAACACTGTTACCCAATACTTCAGGCATAGAGGCGGCATTTGAAGAAATTACCGGACATCCCTGAGCTTGAGCTTCAAGTGGCGGTATTCCAAAACCTTCGTAAAAAGAGGGAAAAACGAAACAAAAGGCATTTTTATATAAATTAGCAAGCTCAGAGTCATTTACACGGCCCATAAACATCACACGTGGGTCATTTTTGATGTCATACTCAATTTTATTAAAGCTAGAAGATAACGAGCCTATAATTTTTAAGTCGATATCAATTTCTAATCCAGAGAAAGCCTCGATTAATCCCTCAAAGTTTTTGTGATAATTTGGTGAAGAGACCGCTAATAAGTATGGCCTTGAAGTCATTTTTTCGCTTGTAGAATTTAAAAATACAGTACTCACGGCATTGTAAATGACATCTACCTTATCTTCATTTAATTTATAATATTCACATATTTCATTTTTAGAAAACTCACTTACCGTAATTACTGCTTTACTTGATAATAATATCTTAGGTATCAAAATTTTATATAACATCCTAAAAGAAAGTGAAAAGCTTTGAGGGTATCTAATATAAGTAATGTCATGGTGTGTAGATATTTTATTTTTATAAAAAACTGGCGCAGTACTTGTTAAGTTGATAAGTAAAGGTTTCCCTTTGCTTATCAAAAATTTCGGTAGCGTTATTTGTTCCCAAAAGTGACCTGATCCACCTCTTAATTCTTCAACTTTTAATCTCTCAAAAATAGTATTATCATCAATATTATCTAAATTACTTACAAGAACTATAACGTCCTCCCTTATGGAGCTAAGGTGGATGGATATTTCTTTTGCAAAACGCTGAACTCCAGTAAGTTTCTGTTCCAGAAATCGCCCATTAATATAGATCACGCTATCTCCTTGCTAATTTTTCTGACAAATAAAGAACCAACTAAAAGCAGAATTACTTTTAAATATATATTGAAATATCCAGATGATATAACAAATGCAGTAATTATAGAGTAATATATAAATGAATAACCAATCAAACAAATAAGTTCATTTTTGGTTACTCTGTCAATATTTCTTTTAATATAAATTATTTTATCCAACCTTGATATATTTAACCCCAGAAAAAAACCTAAGGCGATAACACCAACTATTCCAAAGTTAAAATACGCTTCACCAAAAACTGTAGGCCTTAAACCTCCGTGTATACTAGAATCAAGGTTTACAAGAGAAGTTGACCACCGCCCCCATCCCCATAACTCCCTATATTCAGAAATGAAAGATGGTACAAATGATATAACGCCTGCAAATATAGTTTTCCCATATAAAAACTCACCATTCCACCATGAGTAGATCCACGTAAAATCTCGTAGATCGGAAAAAGTATTTCCAAAAAAAGTCTCAAAAAGCATATTATTAAAATCAAGGCCTTCTTCTAACAACTGACCATCACGTATAGCTTTCATCAGCATAAGAATAAGAAAAATAATAACCGCCCCAAAAACGTATTTGAAGATTTTTTTATTCTTGTTGGTCATTGAAATAATGGCTACGGCCATGACTATTGGATTTAACAAAGACCCCCTTGCACCTGACCATAATGATAAAATTACAACCAATAAAGTTATAATATAAAACTTTTTTTTCCGGGTTATTATCGCCGAGATTAAATAAATCGACAATAAAAAATTAAATAATGATGTTCCGAAGTTAATAATAGGCCTTAAGGCTGGATTCAATAAAGCAAAAATCCGCGAATCTCCAAATGGAACCCCAATGGCAATATATAAAACCAATATTAAACCCATTAACCCAAGAGACATCAAATATAAAACATTACTTGAAAAAAAACCGTAAGTCCCCCTTTGTACAAAATTAAATCCAATAGGCACGAATTTTACTTTGTCGGCTAAAAGCCAACCGACAAAATAACTATATAGACCTATAGAACATATAGTAAAAGTGATATTTGTAAATCTACTATATCTATAGATGTCATGGCTTGCTGTATAGTTTATATAAGAGAATGCTGAGAAAAACTGTACTTGGATACACAATACAAATGAAAATATTATCCAGTAGGCCGATAAACTTAATATTCCAAACCTCTTATAATTTCTTACCAACATAATTGAAATAATGATGAGGTTTAGAAAAAAAAGTCCTAACGGTAGTAGCTCGACTCTCGTATTAAAAACTATATCTGAAAAACCAATGTCGTTATTCATTTTAAAGTTCTATTAATGAGTAAATTAGAAGGGCTTTATACTGGAAAATAATCAGTCCTCATAATGATTAATAAGCTCCATCTCTTTTTAAAACCACGCCGACTGTTTTGAATAAAATAGCCACATCATTCCACATTGACCAGTTTTTCACATACCATGCGTCCAAATAAACCCTCGTGTTGTAATCAACATCACTTCGTCCACTTACCTGCCATAAACCAGTCATACCTGGTTTGCTAAGAAGGTAATAATCAACTTGTTCATTATAGCGTTCAAGCTCTGCAGTGATAATAGGTCTAGGACCCACTAAACTCATCTCACCCTTGACGACATTAAATAATTGTGGCAGTTCATCTAAGCTGGTACGACGTAGGAACTGACCAATTTTAGTAATGCGAGGATCATTTTTTAATTTAAATGTTTCATCCCATTCAGCCTTGGCTTCAGGGTCATTTGCCAGAACCTCTTCAAGAACTTCTTTAGAATTAATTACCATCGATCTGAATTTTAGACATTTAAATGGTTTCCCATTTTTGCCTACACGTTCATGACCATAGATAGCTGGCCCTCCATCTTTTTTAACTTTTAAGCTAATATAAACTAGCACTGGAGATAACAAGATGATAATTCCTAAAGATGCAGTAATATCAAAAATCCTTTTGATTATTCTTGATGACCATTTCGCAAGATTCTGTTGTACTCTAAATATCATTACTTCATGACTAAAAATGTATGACATGTCAGTACTATCAAGAGGCATACCTCTCAATGTTGGTATCACGGATACGTATCTGAACCCCCTAATCATAAACTCACGTAACCAATTATTTCTTATATTGCTTTGATCTGATTCAACAGCGACAATGAATTGCATTCGCTGACTAATAGTACTTAGCCAATCAGCATCTACCTTAATTACTGGAACATTATCGATAGAAGTCGTTAACTCATCGCTTGGTTCAGTTGAAACAAAACCAATTACTTTTAAGCCCATGTTTGCTTCGCTATTGATAGCCTTATATGCTTCTCGAGCATTTTTCCCACTTCCAATTATCCACGTATCTCTTGACCAAACACCATAATAGTCAAGAGCCCATTTTATCGTCATTCGAGCTAGTGGCACTAAAACGAGAGCGAATATCCAAGTAAGCAACCATAAATATCTTGAGAAACTCCATTTGGCAAACGCCATAACTGCTAATTCAAACACGGCAAATATAAGCAGCGTCCTTAGTATTTCTTTTAATTCAAACCAAAACGTCTTCCGATAAAAATAATGTCGTAATCGTACGCCAAACCAAGCTACACTACATATCCCTAACATCCAGTGTAAATAAATCCAACCTTCAATTTGATCACCAGGAATTCTTATATCGAAACTTGTTAGAGTAAATTTAAGTACACCTAACGCAATATAGAGTGATGCTGTAAAGCTAATAAAATCTGCTAAGCCTAGCGCTACACTGCAGATAAGATTTCTCGTAAAATGGGTCATATTACCCTCTAATGCATTATTTGATTTCATTTGCATGGCTCTATAATTAAGAGCCATGCTATTATTAGTTTCTATTTCTTGTCAGAATATGAATAACCATAATAGTTGTATCCATACCCATAATAACTACTTGCTTTTTTAACTATTCCATTCAGTATGCAACCTTTAACAATAGTGCCAGATTGTTGGAAACGTTTCATACTTACTGATATCTCTTTTACTGTATCTTTTTCGAATCGAGCAACAATGAGTGTTGTACCCGCGTAGCGACCAATGACTGCAGCATCAGTAACCGCTAATATTGGAGGAGTATCAACAATTATTAAATCATAATTTTTTGATACTTCACCAAGCAGAGCTTCAAACCGAGGGTGCATTAATAGTTCAGCTGGGTTTGGTGGTACTTGACCACGAGGAATATAATCGAAACCAGCATTCGGTAGGTTGGTAATAGCATCCTTCACTGAACTTTTTCCTGAGAGAATATCGGATAAGCCTTTGTTTTTTTCTGATCCAAAGAGCTTGTGCGCATATCCTTTTCTCATATCAGCATCAATATACAGAACTTTACTTCCTGCATGAGCCATGATGACAGCTAGATTGCTACTCACAAAAGTCTTGCCTGCATTAGGACTGGCACCAGAAATCATTAATACATTATTCTTGGCTTCCATCATAGCGAAATGCAGACTTGTCCTTAGACTTCTTATTGCCTCAATTGCTAAATCAGCAGGGTTTTCAAGTGCAAGCAAGACTGAACTTTCTTGTTTACGCTTACTGCCAGAGCGCTTGTTATCCTTACTTAAGGATTCCGATACAGGAATACCTGCGTATACACTTATTCCTATATCTTCCAACTGCTCCGGCGACTCTATTCCACGACGTAAGAAGACACGTAACAATACAAATGATAATGAAAAGAATAAACCAAGAATAAAACTTACAAGGACAACTACTATTTTTTTAGGTTTAACTGGCTTAGGCTGAGGCACTGCATCATCAATTATTCTAACATTCCCAATTGCACTAGATTTAGCTATATTGAGCTCTTGTTGTCTATTTAATAATTGTAAATAAACAGCACGTCCCGATTCAACATCACGACTTAGTCTCAATACCTCTTGTTGAGTCGAAGGCATTGAACTAACTCTTTTATTTAACTTTGATTTTTCTTGCTGCAGCGTCTTCCTTTTCTCCATCAAAGCTTTGTATGTTGGATGCTCTTGTGTATAAAGCTGTGAGATCTCAGCTTCTTTGAAAGTTAGCTCATTAAGTTGATTATCTACATTAACAATCTGATCAAGAACAGTTTTAGCTTCCATAGTTAAATCAACAGAATCTTTCTGCTTACGATAAGCATTAAGCTTATCTTCAGCAATATCTAGATCGCTTCGAACTTTTGGTAATTGTTGATCTAAAAATTCTAAACTTTTTGCATCTTGTGCGGCTTGCCTTGCAACGTTTTGAGCAAGATAATTTTGACTAATACTATCAAGGATTTTTGCAACTAATATAGGATTTTCACCTGTCAAGGTTAAATTTAAGACGCCTGTATCTTTCCCTTGGTCTGCGACATTAAACGCTTCTTGGAGATTATTGATTGCTTTGAGTCTAGATAAGTATGAGATTGAAAAACGAGTGCCAGGTTCTGCATTAATCTCATTTATAAGAATCTCATAGCCTTGTTTTTGTAATGTTTCCCCAACTTTTCCGATTGCAGAGAAATCATTACCAGATATTTCATATGTTTTGTCGTTAACCACAGTCAGTTCTAATTCAGTAATTTCTTCATTGCTCTCTGGCAAAGAAATATTACCTATCGAAACCTTACCTTCTTTGTGGCCTAATATTCTTGAAAAACCTTTTCCTAACAGTGGAAAGTAATCTTGTTCAATTTTCGTCTGAAGATTTAAATCATCTACAGTCTTGCCTAAAATCATACGAGACTGTAATAAAGCGATTTCAGGTGCCGATTGAGGTTGGCTATCAGGCAGCATCTGACTTAGACTGCTTAAAATTGCATTGCCTTGTTTTTGTTCTACTTGAATAAGTGCGTTTGCTTGATATATAGGAGTAGCAAAGAACGCATACAAAATACCTATCCCAGTGAAACCGACAGTTATCGCAAATATTAATTTGCGATAGTCAATTAGCTCACCAATCAGACGCCCTAAATCCATCTCATCCGCTTCTTGGGATGAATTTTTATTTGTCATTTCTGCTGTCATTCAGTTTATTCCTGGATATTATCTGCCTAACTTTTCTGCCCACTTAGCACAGGCGCACTCAAGCAATTGATAAACAGACTCGAAAGCCTCATCACTTTTACGGTATGGGTCTGGAATATCTTTACCGCCAACCCAATGCCCGAGAAGCATTGTCTTTCCACGCACTTCTGGAGCTACCCGACTAACTATTTCAAGTTGGTCGTGCTCCATGACTAATATTAGCTGGTAGTTACGCCCCATCGAAGCAGTGAATTGTCTTGCCACATGTCCATCTAATGACAAACCATGTTTTTCTGAAACACGATATGCTGCTTCATCTGCCGGCTTGCCTACCATTGCCCCTACACCAGCGGAATCAATTTTTTTAGAAGGCAAAAACTGACGCATCATTCGCTCTGCAATAGGGGAACGACAAATATTACCAGTGCAAATAACAAGAATAGAATCAAACATAATTGTTACCAATTCCGTATGTAACGTGTAGTTTCAGTCATATCATGTACACCAGTGATTGTTGGCACAAGTTGTGATACGACTCGATTCCAACGAACAATAGGAGCTGTTGTCACATAAACAATATCATATGGTTGTAATTGAAATTCAGTGCCCAACACCATTGCAGAGGCATCTTGTGCATTCAATTGATAAATATTTGCAATTTTCCCTTGTTTATCGCCTTTCAGTTGACGAATAACAAATACGCCTGTTGCATCACTTGTCGCTTGTAATATTCCCTCAGATGATCCAAGGGCCTCGGCAAGGGTCATACCGCTACGATCCATCTTCAATGTACTTTGTTTACCAACTTCACCCATAACAAATACTTTCAAATCATCATTGCGGGGTATAAACAAAATATCACCAGGATATAAAAGGTGGTTTTGTGACAGATCGCCTTTTTGCATTAGGGCATATAGTGAAATTTTAGTATCTTTACCGTTATGCGTTAATACAACATTTCGCCAGTCAGCATCAGGTGCCAGACCACCAGCATTATTTATCGCATCCATCACTGTTAGTGGGATATTCGTAATTGGCTGCTGGCCTGACTTCATAACTTCGCCTGTAATGTAAGTTTTTTGAGATCTAAAAGCAGCAATACTGACGTCAACCTGAGGACTTTCGATATATGTTGTCAAACGACTGGCGATATCCTGGCGTACCTGGCTCAGGGTTTTGCCCGCCACCTGCACTTTACCGATATAAGGATAGAAAATTGTGCCATCGGAGTTGACCCAGTTACCAGTGTCGCTGGCGCTACGGTACTGCCCTGCAGGCGTTGTCAACTCCGGGTGATCCCATACCGTAACCATCAACACATCGCCAACCCCAATGCGATATTCATAACTACGCAGTAAATTATCCAGCTGAGGATTTGGACGAGCCAGAACAGTTTCCGGACGAAGTTGATCGACCAGACCCGGTGTCAACGGATATACATTGACCAGTTTATCCAGATCGTAGTCACTATCCGGAAGTTCCACTACGTTCTTCCGCAGACTGTTTAATCCCTGACCCGGAATAATCGTGCAACCCGATAAAAAACCAATTGCCAACGCTAATGCCGAAAATCTAACAATTTTTTTCTTCATAATGTCACATCGTCAGTAAATCAAAATTTGCCAATTCCTGAGCAGCTGTCATCGCCGTTGCTTCCCTGCCGGCTTGTGGAGAGATAAAAGCTGACTGCGTCCTGCAGCGCTACCACCCTCTCTCCCCTGTTTTCAGCATTCAGCCTTATAAACTAAACGGTATTTCTATCCCTGCGCTGGCCCCAACGTCGTCGCTGTCGCTGTTGTTAGCGTTGGTGTACCACAGTGAAGTATTCAAACGGACCGACTGATAAACATCGCCGCTCCAGCCCAGCTGTACACCTTTTAGCGTATCCGCATGAGGGAACGCTTTGTTGATCGACTGATTCTCAGGGTTAACCTTCGCGTATACCAAGCGCGTGCTCCAGCGCTGGTTATCCTCAGTAATAAGCTCAACCTTACCGGCAACGAGTTGACCATCCCCGCCCATCGCATCGCCGAGCGGATAGCCTTGCTGATAATATCCATCTTTATAAATATGGTGACGGTAGCTGTAATTGGTTCGACTCATATTGGTGCGCGTATCATGTGCTTCAAGATACCAGTTTATCGCATCTTTACCCCAGCCGTGGTGGCCTTCAACACCTCCCAGGAACATGTTTGCCGATGGCAGGTAACCAGATTCATCCTCACCGATCATTTGACCGTAGAAACTCACCGGCCAGCCGAGGGTTGGCTCCAGTTTGAATTTAAAGTCAAATCCGGCCAGTTGGTTCCCCGGCTCGTTATCCGTTCCAGTATTGTCTTTCCCTGTAAAGCCATCCCAGAAGCTGCTGAAGGATTGCGGTCGCCCTTCCCCTCCCCACTGCATAATGCGCGATGCGCCTAGTTCAAGTGACTGGAAAGGAGAGAAGGTAAAGCGGCCACCAATAATTTTGGCATGCGGCACAGCGGTATATTGATTCATCTGGCTGGCGGAGATCTGGTACTGCCATGGCCCCACCCAGCGTAACCACCAGGTCTCTGGCGCCGCCTGCTCTGCCCGCTGCATCAGGAAGCCGGTCATCGGCCGCATTGCATCCCCACGGATCAGGCTGCCTTCATACCCGGGCCCCCACCACTGGGGTACCTGGCCAAAGGAGAGCCACTGGTTCCAGAACTTCACCGCGCCGTAGGCGCCGTTGGCGTTGAAGCGCGATCCGTTACTGATCCGCTCCCCCCCTTCGACGTTACCCTGGAGGTGGACATCCCACCATTCTCCGCTGTTGTTAAACGCCAGGCCTAACGAGTTATCTGCCGGCTGTGTCTGACCAAACCCCTGCGGAGTGCCCGGCTGATCGGTTGAAGTGTAGCCGGTGACCCGGAAATCGGCTTTTAAAGCAGACAGTCGCTGGTTAATTCGAGCCAGAACCACTTGCTCGGAAGAATAGGAAGGTTTGGCCTTTTTTAGCGCCCGGGCGATCTCTTCCTGGCTCAGCGGCCAGGTCGACAGGCTCAGATGGATGACCCCGCGATCGGAAAGCCAGGCAAGGTCGTTACGTAGATCGTTATCATTTACTACTAACCCGGCCGCGTAAGCCTGGGCTCCCAGTGAGGAAAGCAAGCCCAGCGTCACGGCAATGCGCGCAATTTTTATCATTGTACAAGATCCATTTTCAGCCCCGCTGTCGTATCTCAATGAGAATGAGGGGAATACCAAGATAGAAAGCGCTCGCGGCACCAGCTGACTTCGCTGTGCAACACCGGCGAGGCAAGTACAGTTACCCTAAGCTGCTTGTAACCCTTATCACATCCACCCAGCTCACAATGTAGGCGAATTTTACCGTACAGGCTATCGATGAGACGGGAAAGTTGGTGTACAGGCGATATCAGCAGCTGCTCCTGACCCATTTATGAGGATATCTGATGAGCTTGATAGATATCTTATGGCGTCAATCACCCAAAGTGCATCGATTTTTATAGCCGTTCAGAGAAGATATTTGTGCAGCAACAGGTGGTTTCAGCGACGCTACCGCCCCTGGCTTAACAGCTACCAGCGCACTGACTACATGAACGGCGTATTTAATCGGCCTGTGGGTGATAAATTGGTCAGGCCTTTATTTTTTGCGGCGTTAAGTCTACGGGATTTCGGTCACAATTGGGAGTCTTACTGCCGAATATCTGCCAATTAATCCCATCCGCTGTTTTATTGGCGAAAAATAAGCGGTTCGCCAATAAAGATTATTTATTGCTCTTAACTACCTAACATCTGCCTGGCGCAACCATGCTGGCACAGATACAAGTAACTCTTTGTAAAAAAAGAACTTTTCCATCATGCTTACGTCATTCCAAAATCAGATGATGACGCGACAGTCAACTACAATTTCTAATAGTTTCTCGATACAGGATTATTCATCCAACGTGGAACAGGTGCTTTCTGAACGCATTTAAGAAACGTCTGACCACGGCTATATCCACGCAAATTGACAATTACAATGTAGTAGCACTGCATTATTTCATAAATATGAATTATCAATTGACTGGCATATAGTAGATTATTTTCTTATTTGTCTAATTAACCGGCGAAAACTTAATTTCCCCTGTAAAACAAATGGCAATTACCAGGCCTGCTTATGCAGATCGGTACGCGTAAAGGGTTTATCCAGCGGCCCTACTGCGGTGGCAATTTGCCCCAGCAGGGACTGAGTCGGCGCTTTATTGCCGCTATGCAACAGGATAAGCGGGACCATCACCAGGCACGCGACGCCGCCCCAGGAAATACTCAGGCTTTCCGAATGGGTGGTACGTTTTTGCAGCAACAGGAACAAAGCGCTGCCAGCAGCGCCGAGCAGCAGGCCAGCGATCACTTCTGAGACGGAATGCGCATGGATGACCAGCCGTGAATAACCCACCACAGCGGCCAGAATATAGCCGGTGGCGACGGCTGCTTTTTGCAAACCCGCGGAAAAACGAGCGCTAAGCAGCCACAGGAAGATAGGCCAGAAGGCCGCGGAGAGCGCGGAGTGGCCGCTGAAGCCGGTATAATCCAGCTCGCGAATACCCAGCCCCCAGCCCATAAAGGCCAGTTTGGAGGCGCAGACGATGGCGCCGGTGATGCCGAACAGCAAACTCCACTGCCACGCCAGCAACCGTGACGTTTTACGCAGCATCAGGACAATAAACAGCGCCGCTGCGCTGGGCAGCAAAACGGTGCTATCGCCAAAAAATGAGATGAGTTGCCAGTTCATATACCTGTGATCCTTCGATGATGTCCACTGCCGTGCTCAGGGATTATCCGTAATGTCTGTACCAGCTCGCATGCCAATTCATTTCACATTTTTATGCATGCAAGTGAGATGTTTAAAGCGGAAACATGATCGCAGTCAAGTTTTATTTTTGGCTGACGTTGACCGCTTTCCCTGCGCTTTAGGAATTGTCGCACTAAGTGACTATTCACAAAGCATTATTGCCGCTACTCCGACCATTGCACCACAGAGGCCAGAGACAAACTACCAGAAGTCTCCGAAGCCATACGTTTCTTTACAATCGTTATAACATTCACGTTATGAATAATTTCTGCATAACGTTATGAGCGGCGTGGCAAAATACCCCTGCCCTGCCGCTCACTCTTACGCCGGCACTCAGGCCAGCAATTTTTTAATGCTTTCGCGGAATTTGGTACCTTCTTTCAGGTTACGCATCCCGTAGGTGACGAAGGCCTGCATGTAGCCCATTTTTTTACCGCAGTCATAGCTTTCGCCGGTCATCAGCATTGCGTCAACGGACTGCTTCTTCGCCAGTTCGGCAATGGCGTCGGTTAGCTGGATACGGCCCCAGGCACCCGGCTGGGTTCGTTCAAGTTCAGCCCAGATATCTGCCGACAGCACGTAGCGGCCCACTGCCATCAGGTCGGAGTCCAGGGTCTGCGGTTCGTCCGGTTTTTCAATGAACTCAACGATACGCGCCACCTGCCCTTCCGCCACCATGGGCTCTTTGGTCTGGATAACGGAGTATTCGGAGAGATCCCCCGGCATGCGTTTCGCCAGCACCTGGCTGCGGCCGGTCTCGTTAAAACGGGCGACCATGGCAGCGAGGTTATAGCGCAGCGGGTCAGCGGTGCCGCCGTCGAGAATGATATCCGGCAGCACTACGACAAACGGGTTGTCCCCGACTACCGGGCGGGCGCAGAGGATGGAGTGGCCCAGACCCAGCGGCTGTGCCTGGCGCACGTTCATGATGGTTACGCCCGGCGGGCAAATGGCCTGGACTTCCGCCAGCAGTTGGCGCTTCACGCGCTGCTCGAGCAGGGCTTCCAGCTCGTAGGAGGTATCAAAGTGGTTTTCCACCGCATTCTTCGAGGAGTGCGTCACCAGGACAATCTCTTTGATCCCGGCGGCGACGATTTCGTCAACAATGTACTGAATCATTGGCTTATCAACGATCGGCAGCATCTCCTTTGGAATTGCCTTTGTGGCCGGCAGCATATGCATGCCTAGTCCTGCGACCGGAATAACCGCTTTCAAATTCGCCATATTCATCTTCACCTGTTTGGTTGCAAAACACGCAGTTTTGCAAAATTGTACATGTCACAAATCCATTGGAACTGATAATACACGGATACTGCCCGGGCATCTGCCCGCCAAATTCTTAAATTCACTGTCCCCTAAAAGAATACACACAACTTCCTTTTACCAACAGTTTGAAGTGAGAATAATCTTATTCTCCATCAGGATATTCAGCGGCCCGCTTCCCTGCACAGCGCGATGCCGCCGCGAGGCCCGTACATCGCGGCCTTTGGTACGCAGCCCCTGCCAGCTGCAGGCTGCGGCGCCCATGTGTCCGGAAAGAATAGATATAGATAATTAATTTCACCAGGCAATATATTTCAGCACAAACAGCCAGATATGGCAGGATAATAACCGTAAACCACGGCAGAGAACTGCGATCGGCGCTATTCTGCGCTCACTTCATGATGTGAATTATGCCGATTTTGTGAGCGGGCTTCGCACTTCACCCGGGGATGAGGAAGGGTGCCTACCGTGGAGAACGACGGGACTGCCCACGCTTTTGCGCCGGGCAGAACGCAGCGGGTTATGGTTCTGATATCAGCAAGCTTATTCCAGCGCGTTCCGCCATATTGTTATTTTTCCGCTGATCTTTTCTGGAACATAATTCTTTTCTGTTCTCTTAATTTGCTGGAAATATATCCACCCCTGGCGGAGTGATATCCGCGTCGTTATTGCATTTTAGACTCATCTTATCCATGATCGTGGTAACACATACCGCAGTCGTACAGGTTTTAATACATATGGAATGGATTGCCGATCCGTCAATCTGGGCAGGTCTCGTCACGCTGGTGGTTATCGAACTGGTGTTGGGTATCGATAACCTGGTTTTCATCGCTATCCTCGCCGAAAAGCTGCCGCCCGCCCAGCGCGACCGCGCTCGTATCACCGGTCTGCTGCTGGCAATGGTCATGCGTCTGCTGCTGCTGGCCTCTATCTCCTGGCTGGTGACCCTGACCAAACCGCTGATTGTTTTTCACGACTTCAGCTTCAGCGCCCGCGATTTAATTATGCTGTTCGGCGGCTTATTCCTGCTGTTTAAAGCCACCGTCGAACTCAACGAACGGCTGGAGGGGAAGGACAGCGATAATCCCACCCAGCGCAGAGGGGCGAAATTCTGGGCCGTGGTGGCGCAGATCGTGGTGCTCGACGCCATCTTTTCGCTCGACTCGGTGATCACTGCCGTCGGCATGGTCGACCACCTGGCGGTGATGATGGCCGCGGTGATCATCGCCATCAGCCTGATGCTGATGGCCAGCAAGGCCCTGACGCGCTTCGTTAACAGCCACCCGACCATTGTCATCCTCTGTCTGAGCTTCCTGCTGATGATCGGCTTCAGCCTGATTGCTGAAGGCTTCAGCTTTATTATTCCGAAAGGCTATCTGTACGCGGCGATTGGCTTCTCGGTCATGATTGAAGCCCTTAATCAGCTGGCGCTGTTTAACCGCCGTCGCTTCCTGTCGGCCAATATGACGTTGCGTCAGCGCACCACCGAGGCGGTAATGAACCTGCTGAGCGGCCAGAAGGAAAAAGCTGAACTGGATGCTGACACGGCGTCGCTGGTGGCCGATCAGGACCATCATCCTTTGTTTAATCCGCAGGAACGGTTGATGATTGAGCGGGTGCTGAACCTTAATCAGCGCAGCGTCAGCAGTATTATGACGTCGCGCCATGATATCGAGCGCATCAACCTCAGCGCACCGGAGGAAGAGATCCGCAGCCTGGTGGAGAAAAATCAGCACACCCGGCTGGTGGTGACCGGCGGGAAAGATAATGAAGACCTGCTGGGAGTGGTTCACGTTATTGACCTGCTCCAGCAGTCCCTGCGCCAGGAGCCGCTGGATCTGCAGGTGCTGGTGCGGCAGCCGTTGGTCTTTCCGGAGGGGTTACCGCTCCTCTCCGCGCTTGAGCAGTTCCGTCAGGCCCGCACCCACTTCGCCTTTGTGGTCGATGAGTTTGGTTCCGTCGAGGGGATTGTGACCCTGAGCGACGTGATGGAGACTATCGCCGGTAATCTGCCTAATGAGGTGGAGGAGATCGATGCCCGGCATGATATTCAGCATCATCAGGACGGTTCGTGGACGGTTAACGGCCATATGCCGCTGGAGGACCTGGTGCAGTACGTTCCGCTGCCGCTGGATGATAAACGTGAGTATCACACCGTTGCCGGTCTGCTGATGGAGTATCTGCAGCATGTGCCGCAGGTGGGGGAGACCATTGAGATTGACGGCTATACCCTGCGCACGCTGCAGGTCGACAGCCATCGGGTGCAGAAGGTGCAGATCGTCCCGCCGGTAAAACAGGATGAGCTGGATTATGAGGTGTAATCGTCAGGCATAAAACGGCCCGGGGTATCCCGGGCGGTGGGATGGATAATCAAACCCATGCCTGATGGCGCTTCGCTTATCAGGCCTACGGGATGGCGACATAAACCGGGGAATAACCCCACCGCACAACCCAGGCCGGGTCAGGCGTAGCCGCCACCCGACATCATCGTGACATCACACTTTGACGACATTCTCTCATCACGGGGAATTGATGCTCTACAGCAGCCACACTGCCTGATGGCGCTTCGCTTATCAGGCCTACATGGATAGCGACTCAAGCTGATGATTTTGCGCACAACCCAGGCCGGGTCAGGCGTAGCCGCCACCCGGCATCAACGTGGCACACCCTCTGACGACAATCTCGCAGCCCGGAAGGCCCGGGCCGCGGGGGTGGAGATTACAGCTTATCAAGCAGCTTTTTGGCGTCTTTGCTCTCTTTGCTGCCTTTATTACGCTCAACCCAGTCGTTGAGACGCTGCTTCGCTTCATCCTGTAGCTGTTTGCGCAGGATCTGATCGACCTGCAGGCTGTAGCTCAGCGACTGCCAGTCGCCGTAGATGCGCAGCGGGATGGCGGTCTGTTTCAGGCGGTCGATAAGTTTGCCCTCCCCTTTCCAGCCGCCGAGCACGCGCACGTTAAAGCGCATATCGCAGTTCTCTTTCTGCAGATCAAGCTGACCTTCGCCGGTCATCGCCATCACGTCGGACTGCCCCTGCAGGCGGTTCAGCGTCACCACCCCGTTATCCAGCGTCAGCTGGCTGCTCACGGAATCCAGGCGGGTGGCATTGTCGTAATTCTCCTGCGCCCGCACGTTGGTGCTGCGCTCCACAGCCTGCTGCACCAGCTGCTGGAAATTCAGCCCCTCGGTACGGGTATCGGCCATCTGCAGCTGGGCCTGCCCCTGCCAGTGACGGCGGAAATCATCCGCGTCAATGCGCGTTCCGGAAAACTCGCCGGTCAGCGACAGCTTGCCGGTCAGGTTTAATGAATAGTTAAAGGCTTTGATCAGCGAACCGATCTCCACATTCTGCAGCGCCGGCTGGAACGCCGCCTGCGGCGTGTCGCCACGGGCATCCAGAGTGCCGGGGAGAGAGAGCTGCCCGCCGTCGAGGTTGCCCTGCATTTTGCTGACCGTCAGCAGCCCCTGCTGGTTGCTGATTTCACTCTGCACCTGGGTGAAGTTCAGGCCGCGCCACTGCAACTGGTCGGCGCTCAGGGCCATCCGGCCGTTAAAGCCGCGCAGGCTCTGGTAATCTTCGCGCTCATCGCTGTCGGCGATCACCGGACGCAGCGGTCGCGTCTGGCTCTGGCCCTGCTGGCTGGCGCTGCTGTCGGTCGCTGGCGAGGAGGGCGCCAGCAGGCTGTCGAGATTCAGGGTGGTCGCGTGGAGATCCAGCGACCAGTCCGGGCGATCCCCCAGCACCACGCTGCCGTTGCCGGTAAGGGTGCTGCCGCTGGCCATCAGATTCAGGTTGTCAAAGCGCAGAGTTTTGCCATCTTCCTGCCAGCTGGCCTGCAGACTGCCCTGGCCATTAATGCCATCAGGGGGCAGCTCGGCGCCGCGCAGCTGCCAGCTTAGCTGGCTAAAGTCGGCTTTTAAGGAGTGGGGATAGTCGCCGCCCTGCACGGTAGCGGAGAAGCTCAGCGCCAGGTCGCGCTGGTCGCGGTTGATCCGGCCGGAGAAGTCGACGGTGGCCCGGTGATTCTCATCCTGCTCCATTTGCAGGCGGATATCACGCACAGTGACCTGCTCGCCGTTCTCATGCTGGAAGAAGAGCACGCTGTCGGCCACCTGCAGCTGGCGCACGTCGTAGGACCACCCGCGGTCCTCCGGAGCCTGCGGCAGGGTGTTGTCATGCGGCACCACCGGCGCAGCGCTATCGCGAACCGCCTCGGTTTTCGGGGTCAGCTGGATCACCGCGCCCTTGAGCATCACCTGCTTCACCTGCAGCTGGTGCGACAGCAACGGCAGCAGCGCCACGTCGAGGCGCATGTTGTCGGCGCGGATCACCGGCTCTTCGGCGCCCCGGGCGGTCAGCGTCATGCGTCCGCTGAGAATGCTGAGCTGCGGCCAGACATGCCAGCGCAGCGGGCCATCGAGTTCAAGCTGATAACCGCTGCGCTCTGCCACCTCATGCACCATATAGGCGCGAAAATCGTTGGGATTGACCAGCAATACCAACGAGGTAAGCCCGGCGACAATGACCGCCAGCAGGATCATCAGCGTTGTCAGTATTCGTCTCATGGCACCCTCAGCAACACCCCGTTGACGTTATCAATCCTTGTCGATTCGGCTCGCCACCGCGCCCTGCTGGTCGCGATATTTGGCGTCTTCACGGCGGTTATACGGCCGGGCCGCCGGGCCCGATAATGGCTCAAAGCTCAGCGCGCCGATAGGCATTCCCGGGCGCAGCGCCAGCGGCAGTTTGCCGGAGTTGTAGAACTCAAGCACGATGCAGCCGGACCAGCCCGGGTCGATGCGGTGCGCGGTAACGTGCACCATCAGCCCCAGCCGCGCCAGTGAGGAGCGTCCGTCCAGCCAGCCCACCAGATCGGCAGGCAGGGTGACTGACTCATAGGTCACCGCCAGCGCCAGTTCGCCCGGATGCAGGAAAAAGGCCTCCCCTTCCGGCAGGACAATCTCTTCGCTCATCACGCGGTCCAGCGCGGCGCTGACCTCGGCCTTCGGACCGCTTAAATCGATAAACGGCGCCGTGTGGCCGCGGAAGGTGCGGAATTTATTACCCAGCCGTACATCAACCGTCGCGCCATTAATACGCTCAACGGGTGGGCGCGGATTGATGGCGAGTCGCCCTTCATCCAACCAGGCTTCGATATCTCGGTCACACAGACGCATGGGCTTTCTCCTTATAAGGCTGCTTCCCGCACGCTTCGCGGCGGAGAGGGCAACAGGGCTACTCTTTGCACGTTACACAATTCGGCCAGGTTATTCAAAGAACTGACTGATTTTGGCCTTCAGAATATCAATCGCGATGCGGTTTTTGCCGCCGCGCGGCACGATGATGTCGGCATACTGCTTCGACGGTTCAATAAACTGCAGGAACATCGGGCGCACAGTCTTCTGGTACTGGGCCATCACCGAGTCCATGGAGCGGCCGCGCTCGTTAACGTCGCGCTTAATACGGCGCATCAGGCAAATATCGAGCGGGGTGTCGACGAAAATAGAGAAGTTAAGCTCGTTACGCAGGCGCGCGTCGGTCAGCAGCAGGATCCCTTCAAGAATGATCACCTTCTTCGGCTCGACGTGAATGGTGTTCGGCGTGCGGGTATGCTCGACGTAGCTATAGACCGGCAGTTCAATCGGCTGGCCGCTTTTCAGCATCTGCAGGTGCTGGAACAACAGACTGTGGTCCATTGAGCTCGGGTGGTCATAGTTGGTTTTGACGCGCTCTTCCATCGACAGATGACTTTGATCTTTGTAATAGCTGTCTTCCGGAATGACGCCAATATGTTCGTCGCCAACTTGTTCACGCAATTCGCGATAAAGAGTACTGGCAATAAGACTTTTGCCAGAAGCCGATGCGCCGGCGATACCTACAATGACGCACTGATGGGACATATCAGTCATAAATTTTTGCGACCTGATTAACCTGGATAGAGATGGAGGGTGGCGGCGGACCGCCAAACGCGGCAATTATAGGGATTTCAGCGTCCCGATACCAGTGGTATGCGCCCCGGACGGCTATTCCGCCGCCGGGATCCAGTCGTCGGTATACCAGATATGCAACAGCGCATACGATCGCATCGGCTGCCAGCGACGGGCATAGCGAGCGATGGCGGCCGGGGTCATTCCCGGAAAGCGCTGTTTAATCAGGTAATCATCCGGCAAAAAGATATCTTTCGCCTGCCAGCCGCGCAGAGCAAAGTAGTTTGCCGTCCAGCGGCCAATCCCGGGCAGGCTCTGCAGTTGACGCAGCCCGGCGTCGATGTCCGCTGGCGCCGTCAGGGGCAGCTCGCCGCTGAGCGCCGCCCGGGCGAGGTGGATCAGCGCCTCCGCACGCCGAAGCGGCATTCCCAGCGCCTTCAGCGCCTGCGGGTCGGCCCGGGACAGCGCCTCTGGCGTCGGGAATAACACATAGCCGGGCGCCTCCGTCAGCGGTTCGCCCCAGCCAGCCGCCACTTTGGCGGTGAGCCGGGCGGCCATCGCCACGCTCACCAGCTGGCCCAGCACCGCCCGCACCGCCTGTTCGAAGGCATCCAGCGCCCCCGGCAGGCGCAGCCCCGGCCGCGCCTGGGCCAGAGAGCCCAACGCCCCGGCGACCTGCCGCGGGTCGCAGGCTAAATCAAACAGCTGGCCAATTCGCGCATAGCAGATCTCCGCCACCGGTTGCAGCCCCGGGGAGAGGGTCACCCGCAGGCCCTGCGCCTCTTCGTCCGGCGCCAGATGAATCAGCCCGCGATGCCCTTCAACGCCAAAGCTGCGACTATAGCCTCCTTCATCAAAGCGCTCGACACCGGCGACGGCACGCGCCTGCAGAAAACCAACCATCCACGCCCAGTCGTAAGGCGGGGTCCAGGGTAACAGCTCCATAAGCTCTCCTTTATATAGCGTTTCAATGATAGTCGCCCTTGACCGTCAGCGCCTTGCTTTTAAATTCCAGTTGTCGGCTTGGCGACGATCCGCTAAAGTCGCCCCCCTTCTTCACCGGCATGGGGATTTTGCATACGATGTTTATTGGTTTTGACTACGGCACCGCCAACTGTTCGGTGGCCGTGATGCGGGAAAACACCCCTCAGCTGTTGACACTGGAAAACGGCAGCGCGCTGCTGCCCTCGATGCTCTGCGCGCCAACGCGCGAAGCGGTCAGCGAGTGGCTCTATCGCCATCATGACGTCCCCACCCACAGCGATGAAAACCAGGCGCTGCTGCGCCGGGCCATTGCCGCCAACCGCGACGAAGACATCGAGGTGCTGCGCAACAGCGTGCAGTTCGGTCTCGCCTCGCTGCATCAGTATGTTGAAGATCCGGAAGAGGTCTACTTCGTTAAATCGCCAAAATCCTTCCTCGGCGCCAGCGGGCTGAAGCCGCAGCAGGTGGCCCTGTTTGAAGACCTGGTCTGCGCCATGATGCTGCACATCAAACTGCAGGCCGAAAGCCAGCTGCCCGAGCAGATCGACCAGGCGGTGATTGGCCGACCGATTAACTTCCAGGGCCTCGGCGGCGACGACGCGAACGCCCAGGCGCAGGGGATCCTTGAGCGGGCGGCTCTCCGTGCCGGTTTCCGCGATGTGGTCTTCCAGTTTGAACCGGTTGCCGCCGGGCTCGATTTCGAAGCCACCCTCAATGAAGAAAAACGGGTGCTGGTCGTCGATATCGGCGGTGGGACCACCGACTGTTCCTTGCTATTGATGGGCCCGCAGTGGCGGGAGCGCGCCGACCGCCAGCAGAGCCTGCTCGGCCACAGCGGCTGCCGCATCGGCGGCAACGACCTCGACATTGCCCTGGCCTTCAAATGCCTGATGCCCCTTCTCGGTATGGGCGGCGAAACGGAGAAAGGCACCGCGCTGCCGATCCTCCCGTGGTGGAACGCGGTGGCCATCAACGACGTGCCAGCGCAGAGCGATTTCTACAGCACCGCCAACGGCCGTCTGCTTAACGATCTGCTGCGCAGCGCCCGGGATGCCGACAAGGTGGCTCTGCTGCTGAAGGTCTGGCGCCAGCGTCTCAGCTATCGTCTGGTGCGCAGCGCCGAAGAGAGCAAAATCGCCCTCTCCAGCGCCGCCAGCGTCGAAACCGCGCTGCCGTTTATTCAGGACGAGCTGGCCACCGCCATCGCCCAGCAGGGTCTGGAAGCCGAGCTGGATCAACCGTTGACCCGCATTATGGAACAGGTGCAGCTCGCGCTCGACAGCAGCCAGACCACCCCGGACGTGATCTATCTTACCGGCGGCAGCGCCCGCTCGCCGCTGATCAAAAAGGCGCTGGCCGCCCAGCTGCCGGGTATTCCGCTGGCCGGTGGCGATGATTTTGGCTCGGTAACCGCCGGGCTGGCCCGCTGGGCGCAGGTGGTTTTCCGCTAACCCCAGCCCACCGTCGCCGCGCAGCAGGTCTGTCCTGATCCTGCCGATGCAGATTACGCTGGAATATTCCTGGTCTCCCACGCAAAATGGCCTGTTCGTCCGGACAGGCCTGTCCACTCTTCCCCACTTCCGGGGGCGTATTATCCATACCGTAGCCAGATGTCTGCGGTCTGTATCGTTGGCATGCCGCAAGGGGGCGTGATTGAAAAGGGTGTCTGCGATCTTCGCAGCGGTCCGGCGTTGCCGGCCGCAGTTCCTGGCAGGCTGGCTGCTCAGCTGTGGATTATTCTTGCTGCTGGTCGCCCCACAGGCGCAGGCGGCGACGCGCCAGGTGGGCATTGATATTCCGGTCCAGTGGTACGCGGACGCCAGCGGCCAGATGACCATCGATCGCTTCGCCGCCCTGCCCACAGACCAGCTCGCCACCACCCGGCAGATCCCCTCCTTTGGTTATTCGCGAAAAACCTGGTGGCTGCGCAGCGAGCTGCCGGGAACGTGGTTTGCCGGGGAGCCGCGCTGGCTGCAGCTGGGCCCCTCTTTTGTCGACCATCTGACCATTTACTACCGACCTGTGGGCAGCGATGCCCCCTGGGAACAGCGCACCTTTGGCGACCGCGACGTCGCCCGCGAGAGCGACCTGCACTACCGGGAAAGCGTGCTGATTATCCCCCCGCCGCCAACCGCCGCCGGCTATGAGGTGGTCTTTCGCCTGCAGAGCACCAGCACTCTGATCCTGCTGGCCTCGCTCTCTTCGCCGCAGGAATTTGTACAACGGGCGACCGCCGACACCGCTTTCTGGAGCTTCTATTTCGGCCTGGCCGCCGTCGCCAGCGGCGTGGCGCTGTGGCTGGCGCTGGCCCTGCGCCGGCGTCTGCTGTGGGGCATCTGTCTTTTCTCGCTCAATTATCCGCTGGTGGCTGCCCTGCACGGCTTCCCGGAGTGGTTTTTCGGCCACGCGGCGCTGCCGTTCCAGGACTTCATGATCAGCAGCCTCTCCCTGTTCAGCTATGCCACCGCCCTCTGGCTGCACAGCGAGATTTTTGATTTGAAGAAGAATATGCCGCGGCTTCATCAGCTACTGATCGCTGCGGTGGTGCTCAACCTGGTGCTGCAGGTCAGTATTCCGCTCGGGTTTTACGGCTTCGCGATGCAGATTGAAGGGGTGATCTTCATCATTATCACCCCGGTGCTGCTGTTCACCTCCTGGTGGCTGTGGCGCAAAAAAGCCATCGACCGTAACACTCTGCTGCTGGGTCTGCTGCCGCCGTTCTACGTCGCCGCCGCGGTGCTGGTGCAGTTGTCTATCCACGGGATAATCCCGTTCCATATGGCGATCTATTCCCTCTGGCAGTATGCGCTGATCGTCCACATCATTACGGTGCTGATCATTGCCATCCTGCGGGTGCGCGCTGAAAACCGCCAGCTGGAGCAGAAGCAGCGCCTGGCGCGTGAGCTGCAGATTGAACGTGAAGCCAGCTTCCATCAGCGACAGTTTATGGGCATGGTAGCGCACGAATTCCGCACGCCGCTGGCGGTGATCCAGGCAGCGCTGGAAAATCTCCGCCTCTCGGCCGCCTCGGCCAGCCAGGAGGCGCGCTTCGATCGCATCGGGCGCGCCGCCACCCGTCTGGTGCAGCTCACCGATAACTGCCTTGCCGACGCCCGGCTCGCCTCACACGACCTGCACGTCGATCGCCAGCAGACCGCCCTGCTGTCGGTGATCAACATGGCCGCCTCGGTGGTGGCCATCTCCCACGACCATTACCTGAACATCCGCCATCACGGCGCGGTGGAAAGCCCGCAACTGCAGGCCGATGCCGGCCTGCTGTGCATCGCCATCGCCAATCTGCTGGATAACGCGGTGAAGTATTCGCCCCCCGGTGAAATCGCCATCGATATCCGCTCCGAAGCCGGGCATACCGAGCTGCGCATTCGCGACCACGGCCCGGGCCTGCCCGACGGGCAAGCGGAACTGATCTTTGAGCGCTATCGTCGCGGCGAGCACACGTCGCCGGTGCCGGGCGGCACCGGTCTCGGACTGTATGTTGCGCGTCAGATCGTGCAGGCTCATGATGGCAAACTGTGGCTGGCCGAGCATGGCCCGGACGGCTGCACCTTTATTCTCACCCTCCCGACAGTTGCTTAAGAGGAGAACGACGTATGGCTTTACGGCTGGCGATAATTGAAGATAACGCCGATCTGCTGGATGAACTGCTGGCCTGGCTGGGCTATCGCGGCTTCGAGGTGTGGGGCTCGCGCAGCGCCGAAGCCTTCTGGCGACAACTGCACAGCCATCCGGTGGACATCGTGCTGATTGATATCGGCCTGCCCGGGGAAGATGGCTTCAGCGTGCTGAGCTACCTGCATGAGCTGGGGCATTACGGTCTGGTGGTGGTCAGCGCCCGCGGCCAGCAGCAGGATAAACTGCAGGCGCTCAGTCTTGGGGCCGATGCTTACCTGATTAAGCCGGTTAACTTCGCCCACCTTGCGGAGACCCTCACCGCCCTTGGCGCCCGCCTGCAGCAGGATCGACCCGCCGCCCTTCCATCGGAGGCGCCCGGCACCGCGTCATCCGCCGCCACCGGACTGTGGCGTCTGCATGAGGATAAACTGATTTCTCCCGATGCCCGGACGCTGGAGTTAACCCAGCAGGAGTACCGTCTGGTGGAGCTGTTAATGCGCAATCGCAACGAGGTGTGCAGCAAGCTGGACCTCCATGCCTGCCTGTTTTCCCACGACAGCGAGCCTGACCTGCACCGCATCGACGTGGTGATTAGCCGCCTGCGCCATAAGGCGCGCCAGCAAGGGATCCACCTGCCCGTACGAGCGATCTTTGGCAAAGGACTGGCGTTTATTTCCTGATCGAAAGCGCGATCTGGCCGCTGCGCGGGGGGTGAATAACTCGCAAGTGTTAATTTTTCTCATTTTCTGAGAGAAATGAGAGGAATGAGACTGACGACGCGCTTAAGAACTTTCTTATAGTGCTAGCACATCAGGATGATGTCGTATGATTTTCAGTGGACAGGAAAACATATAACAAAACGTAATAGCCGTTCGCGGTAAATTCTGACACCATGCAGCACAAATAAGGTAAAAACGATGGCCATGCAAACGTGGTTAATATTATTGCTATGCATATTTTTCTTCAGCATCTCTGTATACAGTTTTATTTCCTATCTAAAAGACAGGAGACGGCAGAAGTTTACGTTTAACGATAAGCGTTCGACGCGTCGTAAATAATTCACTTTATAATAATTAAAAACGATTACAGGTACGTTTATAAAATCAACACACCGCATACGCCCGGAGGATTTGTCACAGCATGGCGTTATGTTTTGCATAAGGAAATAACGCCATGAGAAACATTAATGTCACCATCAATACCCGCAACACCTTTGTACGTGAATCGCTGGTCGCCATGGTTAATGATCTCTCCCGGGACGATATGCGGGCCCGTTTCTCCTGGCGCAATAACGACCTGTCAGACGAAGATATTATTATATGCGAAGTGATCCCTGGTGAAATCTATCTGTGCAATACCCTGATTAAAAACAGAAAAAAAGGCAGCTCCCTGATTATCCTCCACAGCTACGACCAGCTGCCGGAAGACGATTTCATGATTAATTGCCTGAAAGGAGTCATTTTTGTCTCGCTGAAAACGGCCAGTATTCCACAACTGCTGGCGATCATTAAAAGCGAACTACAGCATTGTATGGACCCGTCGGCCACTGACGCCACGAGCCGGGAACTGAGCTGCGCCAGCTGCCCGCATCGTGTCCTGTCGCGGTCGCAGACCGCTGTGGTGCACGGTATTCTTGAAGGGCTGGACATGAGTAAAATCGCTGCCCTGCAGCGCGTCAGTCCCCGCACCGCCGCTTACCATAAGAATAAGATTATGGAAAAATACAGCCTGAATAATAATCACGACTTTTTCCAGTTTATGAATCTGTTACGTGAGCGCTGGTAGGCAAATAGCGAACAGAAGAGAATAAGATATTCCCGTAGTGATATTGTCTGGAATCCGAAAATAGCCGCAGGATGCTAAAAAAGCGCCAGCGCTGCCGAACATAACGTTAAACTCTGACGCTTCCTCGGTATAAAAACGTTACCGCGCGTTTTTATATAAGAAAAAAGACTAGTTACGAGGAAAACTGATACTTCGTCACATTACCCCTGACGTGCCTGTCAGGGGTCTTTTTTTCCGTGCGGAATGGCGCCCTCTGTGAAAGGGCGCGGCAGGATCAGGCTTCCGCTTTCTCGGCTTCCCAGTCCGGCTGTGCTTCCTGGTCGGTCAGCAGACCTTCGTTTTTCGACAGCATGGCGGTGGCAATGCCGTTACCCAACACGTTGATGGCGGAGCGCCCCATGTCGAGGAAATGGTCGATACCCATCAGCAGCAGGATCCCGGCAACCGGAATATTGAAGCTGGGGATCGTGGCCGCCAGCACCACCAGCGCCGAGCGCGGCACCCCGGCGATGCCTTTCGAGGCCAGCATCAGCGTCAGCATCATGACCGTAATCTCGCTAAAGCTCAGCGGTACGTTATAGGCCTGAGCGATAAACATCGCGGCGAAGGAGCAGTAGACCATCGAGCCCACGAGGTTGAACGAGTAGCCAATGGGCAGGACGAACGAGACGATATTGCGCGAGCAGCCAAACTTCACCAGCCGCTCAAGGGTCTTCGGATAGGCCGCTTCGGAGCTGCTGGTGGTAAACGCGACCAGCACCGGGTCCTTCAGCATGTTCAGCAGACGGAAGACCTCTTTTTTCAGCACCATATAGCCAACGGCGATCAGTACCGCGCTGGTCAACAGCACCGCCAGGTAGTAACCGCCGATGAACGAAGCATAGTTGAGCAGGATCCCCAGCCCCTGGGAGGCAATCACCGACGAAATGGCGGCAAAGATAGCCAGCGGCGCAACGTACATCACATAGCCCGTCACCTTCAGCATAATGTGCGACACCACATTGAGGGCCGCCACCAGCGGGGCATTAAACTTCTCGCCCAGCGACGCGCCGGCGATGCCAAAGAACATCGAGAACACCACAATCTGCAGGATCTCGTTGTTGGCCATCGCCTCGGTGATGCTGGTGGGGATAGTGTGCGACAGGAATCCTTTCAGGCTCATGCCGCTGACCGCCAGGCCGGTATCCACCGCCTCTTTCGGCACCGCCAGGTTTAACCCGGCGCCCGGGTGCTGGAAGGTGACGATCACCAGCCCGACGAGAATGGATAATACCGAGGAGGTGATGAACCACACCATCGCCTTCCCGCCTACCCGGCCAATGGTCGCCGTCTCACCGAGACGCATAATGCCGACCGTCAGGGTGCTGAACACCAACGGCGCGATGACCATTTTGATCAACCGCAGAAACAGATCGGTCAGCAGCGTAATGTTGTCCGCCCAGGCGGAGATGGTGGTCGGCGTCGCGTAGGCATGGATAGCCGCGCCGGAGAGGATCCCCATCAGCATAAAAATGACGATGAAGAGCGTGAGTTTGTTTGCGTTTGCCACAGCAATGACCCCTGATTATTTAACACGTTGATTTTTAAGTGCATATGTTATTATTATGAAAATGCACTGATTTATTCACCGCATAAATCTAATTAAAGCCCTCCCGGATACAACTATTTTTTACTTTTTTAAACTAAAAGTTGATATCACCCCGGAAATCTCCAACGAGACCGCCCGGCGTCGCGGCGGTTATCCAGACATTTCTCAACCTTCTTTTCATAATTCCTCCATTTTTACGGCCCCTTCCCTCACTAAACTAGTATCATTCAGCGAAACGCTTCAGGATGAGACCGTAAACTAATGAAAGGCAGTAACATACGTCGTTGGGGCGCCGCGCTGGCGGTAGTGATTATCGCCGGAGCCGCCTACTGGTTCTGGCACGATCGTGGCACGAGCGGCAGCAGCGCTCCCGCAGCAGGACAAGGCCCGCAGGGGCCGGGCGGCGCGCGTCATGGCCGTTTCGGCGGCGCGCTGGCGCCGGTGCAGGCGGCGACCGCGACCGAACAAGCGGTGCCACGCTATCTCACCGGGCTGGGTACCGTGACGGCGGCCAATACCGTGACCGTGCGCAGCCGGGTCGACGGCCAGCTACTGAGCCTTCACTTCCAGGAGGGACAGCAGGTCAAAGCCGGCGACCTGCTGGCGCAGATCGACCCCAGCCAGTTTAAAGTCGCCCTCGCCCAGGCGCAGGGTCAGCTGGCGAAAGATAACGCCACCCTGGCGAACGCCCGCCGCGATCTCGCCCGTTACCAGCAGCTGGTGAAAACCAACCTCGTCTCCCGCCAGGAGCTCGACACCCAGCAGTCGCTGGTGGTGGAATCCGCTGGCACCGTAAAGGCCGATGAAGCCGCCGTCGCCAGCGCCCAGCTGCAGCTCGACTGGACCCGCATCACCGCGCCGATTGATGGCCGCGTCGGCTTAAAGCAGGTGGATATTGGCAACCAGATCTCCAGCGGAGATACCACCGGGATTGTGGTTCTCACCCAGACGCACCCGATCGATGTGGTCTTCACCCTGCCGGAAAACAGCATCGCCACGGTGGTGCAGGCGCAGAAAGCGGGCAAAGCGCTCAGCGTCGAAGCCTGGGATCGCACCAATAAGCAGAAAATCAGCGTCGGCGAGCTGCTGAGTCTCGACAACCAGATCGATGCCACCACCGGGACCATCAAGCTGAAGGCGCGCTTCAGCAATCTGGACGACGCGCTGTTCCCCAACCAGTTCGTTAACGCCCGCCTGCTGGTGGATACCGAAGAGAACGCGGTGGTGATCCCCGCCGCCGCCCTGCAGATGGGCAACGAAGGGCATTTTGTGTGGGTGCTGAACGACGAGAACAAGGTCAGCAAACACAGCGTGACGCCCGGCATCCAGGACAGCCAGAAAGTGGTCATCAGCGCCGGGCTTTCTGCCGGGGATCGCGTGGTCACCGACGGGATTGACCGCTTGACCGAGGGGGCGAAGGTGGAAGTTGTCACCGCCAGCGGCAGCGAGCAGGCGCAGCCCGCTCCGCGCCAGAGCGGTAAACACGGAGCGCGTTCCTGATGCAGGTGTTACCCCCAGGCCGCACCGGCGGCCCGTCCCGGCTGTTTATTATGCGTCCGGTCGCCACCACTTTGCTGATGGTGGCGATCCTGTTAGCCGGGATCATCGGCTACCGCTTCCTGCCGGTCTCCGCCCTGCCGGAGGTCGATTACCCGACCATCCAGGTGGTTACCCTCTATCCGGGCGCCAGCCCGGACGTGGTGACCTCCGCTATCACCGCCCCGCTGGAGCGCCAGTTCGGCCAGATGTCCGGCCTTAAGCAGATGTCGTCGCAAAGCTCTGGCGGCGCCTCGGTCGTCACGCTGCAGTTCCAGCTGACCCTGCCGCTGGACGTCGCCGAGCAGGAAGTGCAGGCGGCCATTAACGCCGCCACCAACCTGCTGCCGAGCGATCTGCCCAACCCGCCGGTGTACAGCAAGGTGAACCCGGCGGATCCGCCGATCATGACCCTCGCCGTCACCTCCTCCGCGATCCCGATGACCCAGGTAGAGGACATGGTGGAGACCCGGGTGGCGCAGAAGATCTCCCAGGTTTCCGGCGTCGGTCTGGTGACCCTCGCCGGCGGCCAGCGCCCGGCGGTGCGGGTGAAGCTTAACGCCCAGGCCATCGCCGCCCTCGGCCTGACCAGCGAAACCGTGCGTACCGCTATCACCAGCGCCAACGTTAACTCGGCGAAAGGCAGCCTCGACGGCCCGGCCCGCGCGGTGACGCTTTCCGCTAACGATCAGATGCAGTCCGCTGAGGATTATCGCCGGCTGATCATCGCTTATCAGAACGGGGCGCCGATCCGTCTCGGCGATGTCGCCAGCGTCGAACAAGGGGCCGAAAACAGCTGGCTCGGGGCGTGGGCCAACCAGCAGCGGGCCATCGTGATGAACGTCCAGCGCCAGCCGGGGGCCAACATCATCGACACCGCCGACAGCATTCGCCAGATGCTGCCGCAGCTCACCGAGAGCCTGCCGAAATCGGTGAAGGTGCAGGTCCTCTCCGACCGGACCACCAACATTCGCGCCTCGGTGCGCGACACCCAGTTTGAGCTGATGCTGGCCATCGCCCTGGTGGTGATGATCATCTATCTGTTCCTGCGCAACGTCCCGGCGACCATTATTCCCGGCGTCGCGGTGCCGCTGTCGCTGGTGGGCACTTTCGCGGTGATGGTGTTCCTCGACTTCTCGATCAATAACCTGACGCTGATGGCCCTGACCATCGCCACCGGCTTTGTGGTGGATGACGCCATCGTGGTGATCGAGAACATCTCGCGCTATATCGAAAAAGGCGAGAAGCCGCTGGCCGCCGCGCTGAAAGGCGCCGGGGAAATCGGCTTCACCATTATCTCCCTCACCTTCTCGCTGATCGCGGTGCTGATCCCGCTGCTCTTTATGGGCGATATCGTCGGCCGTCTGTTCCGCGAATTCGCCGTCACCCTTGCCGTCGCTATTCTTATCTCGGCGGTGGTCTCCCTGACCCTGACGCCGATGATGTGCGCCCGTATGTTAAGCCACGAATCGCTGCGCAAGCAGAACCGTTTCTCCCGGGCCAGCGAGCGCTTCTTCGACCGAGTGATCGCCGTCTATGGCCGCTGGCTGAGCCGGGTGCTGAACCATCCGTGGCTGACGCTCGGCGTCGCGCTGAGCACCCTGGCGCTGTCGATAATCCTGTGGGTCTTTATCCCGAAAGGCTTCTTCCCGATCCAGGATAACGGCATTATTCAGGGCACCCTCCAGGCGCCGCAGTCGGTCTCTTTCGCCAGCATGGCCGAGCGCCAGCGGCAGGTGGCCAGCATTATCCTTAAGGATCCGGCCGTGGAGAGCCTGACCTCGTTCGTCGGCGTCGACGGCACCAACCCGGCGCTGAACAGCGCCCGTCTGCAGATCAACCTCAAGCCGCTGGATGAACGCGATGACCGCGTCCAGACGGTGATCAGCCGCCTGCAGCAGGCGGTGGACGGCGTCCCGGGCGTGGCGCTCTACCTGCAGCCGACCCAGGATCTGACCATCGACACCACGGTGAGCCGCACCCAGTACCAGTTCACCCTGCAGGCAAACTCCCTCGAGGCGCTGAGCACCTGGGTGCCGCCGCTGCTCAGCCGCCTGCAGGCCCAGCCGCAGCTGGCCGACGTCAGCAGCGACTGGCAGGACAAAGGCCTGGCCGCCTATATCAAGGTGGATCGCGACAGCGCCAGCCGCCTCGGCATCTCAATGGCCGATGTCGATAACGCGCTGTACAACGCCTTCGGCCAGCGGCTGATCTCCACCATTTACACTCAGGCGAATCAGTATCGCGTGGTGCTCGAGCAGGATACCGAGGCGACGCCGGGCCTGGCGGCGCTGGATAATATCCGCCTGACCAGCAGCGACGGCGGCATCGTGCCGCTGACCGCCATCGCCACGGTGGAGCAGCGTTTTACCCCGCTGTCGGTGAACCACCTCGATCAGTTCCCGGTGACCACCATCTCGTTTAACGTCCCGGACAACTATTCGCTGGGCGAAGCGGTGGACGCGATCCTCGCCGCCGAACAGTCGCTGGATTTCCCGACCGATATCCGCACCCAGTTCCAGGGTAGCTCGCTGGCCTTCCAGTCGGCGCTCGGCAGCACTGTCTGGCTGGTGGTCGCCGCGGTGGTGGCGATGTATATCGTGCTGGGGGTGCTGTATGAAAGCTTTATCCATCCGATCACGATCCTCTCCACCCTGCCCACCGCCGGGGTCGGGGCGCTGCTGGCGCTGTGGCTGGCGGGCAGCGAGCTGGACGTGATCGCCATCATCGGCATCATTCTGCTGATCGGCATCGTGAAGAAGAACGCCATCATGATGATCGACTTCGCGCTGGCCGCCGAACGCGAACAGGGCATGCCGCCGCGGGAAGCGATCTACCAGGCCTGCCTGCTGCGTTTTCGGCCGATCCTGATGACGACCCTCGCCGCCCTGCTCGGCGCCCTGCCGCTGATGCTGAGCACCGGCGTCGGCGCGGAGCTGCGGCGTCCGCTGGGGATCGGCATGGTCGGCGGTCTGATGCTCAGCCAGGTGCTGACCCTGTTCACCACCCCGGTGATCTATCTGCTGTTCGACCGCCTGTCGCTGCACCTGAAGCGCCGCTTCCCGCGTCAGGAAGAGGAGGCGTAAGTGAAGTTTTTCGCCCTCTTCATTTACCGCCCGGTGGCGACAATCCTCATCTCGCTGGCCATCACCCTGTGCGGCATTCTCGGCTTCCGGCTGCTGCCGGTAGCCCCGCTGCCGCAGGTGGACTTCCCGGTGATCATGGTTAGCGCCTCGCTGCCGGGGGCCTCCCCGGAAACCATGGCCTCATCGGTGGCCACCCCGCTGGAACGCTCCCTGGGACGGATTGCCGGGGTCAATGAGATGACCTCCTCCAGTTCGCTGGGCAGTACGCGCATCATTCTTGAGTTTAACTTCGACCGCGATATCAACGGCGCGGCGCGCGACGTTCAGGCGGCGATCAACGCCGCGCAAAGCCTGCTGCCGAGCGGGATGCCCAGCCGGCCGACCTACCGCAAAGCCAACCCGTCGGATGCGCCGATCATGATCCTGACGCTGACCTCGGACACCTACTCCCAGGGTGAGCTGTATGATTTCGCCTCCACCCAGCTGGCGCAGACCATCGCGCAGATCGACGGCGTGGGTGATGTCGACGTCGGCGGTAGCTCCCTGCCGGCGGTGCGCGTCGACCTCAACCCGCAGGCGCTGTTCAACCAGGGCGTGTCGCTGGACGCGGTGCGCACCGCCATCAGCGACGCTAACGTGCGCAAACCGCAGGGGGCGCTGGAGGACAGCGCGCACCGCTGGCAGGTGCAGACCAACGATGAGCTGAAGACCGCCGCCGACTATCAGCCGCTGATCGTCCACTACCAGAATGGCGCCGCAGTGCGACTGGGGGATGTCGCCACCGTCTCGGATTCGGTGCAGGACGTGCGCAACGCCGGGATGACCAACGCCAAACCGGCGATCCTGCTGATGATCCGCAAACTGCCGGAAGCCAATATTATCCAGACAGTGGACAGCATCCGTGCCCGCTTGCCGGAGCTGCAGCAGACCATTCCGGCGGCTATCGACCTGCAGATCGCCCAGGACCGCTCGCCGACCATCCGTGCTTCGCTGGAGGAGGTGGAGCAGACGCTGGTGATTTCGGTGGCGCTGGTGATCCTCGTGGTGTTCCTGTTCCTGCGCTCGGGGCGCGCCACGCTGATCCCGGCCGTCGCCGTCCCGGTTTCCTTAATCGGCACCTTCGCCGCGATGTATTTGTGCGGCTTCAGCCTCAATAACCTGTCGCTGATGGCTCTGACCATCGCCACCGGCTTCGTGGTGGATGACGCTATCGTGGTGCTGGAGAATATCTCCCGCCATCTGGAAGCGGGGATGAAACCCCTGCAGGCGGCGCTGCAGGGGAGCCGCGAGGTCGGCTTTACCGTGCTGTCGATGAGCCTGTCGCTGGTGGCGGTGTTTCTGCCGCTGCTGCTGATGGGCGGCCTGCCCGGCCGCCTGCTGCGCGAGTTCGCCGTCACCCTGTCGGTGGCGATCGGCATCTCGCTGGCGGTGTCCCTCACCCTGACACCGATGATGTGCGGCTGGCTGCTGAAAAGCGGTAAGCCCCACCAGCCGACGCGCAACCGCGGCTTTGGCCGCCTGCTGGTGGCCGTGCAGGGCGGCTATGGGAAATCGTTAAAATGGGTGCTCAGGCACAGCCGGCTGACCGGCCTGGTGGTGCTCGGCACCATCGCCCTCAGCGTCTGGCTCTACATTTCGATCCCGAAAACCTTCTTTCCGGAGCAGGACACCGGGGTGCTGATGGGCGGCATTCAGGCCGACCAGAGCATCTCCTTCCAGGCGATGCGCGGCAAGCTGCAGGACTTTATGAAGATCATTCGTGAAGATCCGGCGGTGGATAACGTCACCGGCTTTACCGGCGGCTCGCGGGTCAACAGCGGGATGATGTTTATCACCCTCAAGTCGCGCGACCAGCGCCACGAGACGGCGCAGCAGGTGATCGACCGGCTGCGCAAAAAGCTGGCCAACGAGCCCGGGGCCAACCTGTTCCTGATGGCGGTGCAGGATATTCGCGTCGGCGGCCGGCAGTCGAACGCCAGCTATCAGTACACCCTGCTGTCCGACGACCTGTCGGCGCTGCGCGAGTGGGAGCCGAAGATCCGCAAAGCACTGGCGGCGCTGCCTGAGCTGGCGGACGTCAACTCGGATCAGCAGGACAATGGCGCCGAAATGGACCTGGTCTATGACCGGGATACGATGTCGCGCCTCGGCATCAGCGTCCAGGACGCCAACAACCTGCTGAACAACGCCTTCGGCCAGCGGCAGATCTCCACCATCTACCAGCCGCTCAATCAATATAAGGTGGTGATGGAGGTGGATCCGGCCTACACCCAGGACGTCAGCGCCCTCGACAAGATGTTTGTTATCAATAGCGAGGGCAAGCCGATCCCGCTGGCTTATTTCGCCAAATGGCAGCCGGCCAACGCCCCGCTGTCGGTGAACCACCAGGGGCTGTCGGCGGCGTCCACTATCTCCTTTAACCTCCCCACCGGCCGCTCGCTGTCGGAAGCCAGCGACGCCATTAACCGCACGATGACCCAGCTCGGGGTGCCGTCGAGCGTGCGCGGCTCCTTTGCCGGTACCGCTCAGGTGTTTCAGCAGACCATGAACGCGCAGGTGATCCTGATCCTCGCGGCCATCGCCACGGTCTATATCGTGCTGGGGATGCTTTACGAGAGCTATGTGCATCCGTTGACCATCCTCTCGACGCTGCCCTCCGCCGGGGTGGGCGCCCTGCTGGCGCTGGAGATATTCGATGCCCCGTTCAGCCTAATCGCCCTTATCGGGATCATGTTATTAATTGGCATCGTGAAGAAAAACGCCATCATGATGGTCGATTTTGCCCTTGAGGCGCAGCGCACCGGCAATCTGGCGCCGGAAGAGGCGATTTTCCAGGCCTGCCTGCTGCGTTTCCGGCCGATTATGATGACCACCCTGGCGGCGCTGTTCGGCGCCCTGCCGCTGGTGCTCTCCGGGGGCGATGGCTCTGAGCTGCGCCAGCCGCTGGGGATCACCATCGTCGGCGGTCTGGTGATGAGCCAGCTGTTAACGCTCTACACCACGCCGGTGGTCTATCTTTTCTTTGACCGTCTGCGGTTGCGTTTTTCGCGTCACTCCTCTCAACCGGTAAGCGAATAACATGACAGACCTCCCGGCCAGCGTGCGCTGGCAGCTATGGATAGTGGCGTTCGGCTTCTTTATGCAGTCGCTGGACACCACCATCGTTAACACCGCCCTCCCCTCGATGGCCAAAAGCCTCGGGGAGAGCCCGCTGCATATGCATATGATCATCGTCTCCTATGTCCTGACGGTGGCGGTCATGCTGCCGGCCAGCGGCTGGCTGGCCGACAGGGTCGGGGTGCGCAATATCTTCTTCACCGCCATCGTGCTGTTTACCGCCGGGTCGCTGTTTTGCGCCCAGGCCAGCACCCTTGACCAGCTGGTGATGGCGCGGGTGCTGCAGGGGATCGGCGGCGCGATGATGGTGCCGGTTGGTCGCCTGACGGTAATGAAGATCGTCCCACGCGATCAGTACATGGCGGCGATGACTTTCGTCACCCTGCCGGGCCAGGTTGGCCCGCTGCTCGGCCCGGCGCTGGGCGGGGTGCTGGTGGAGTATGCCTCCTGGCACTGGATCTTCCTCATCAATATCCCGGTGGGGATCGTCGGCGCCATCGCCACCCTCTGCCTGATGCCCAACTACACCCTGCAGACCCGGCGCTTCGATCTCTCCGGCTTTCTGCTGCTGGCCGCCGGGATGGCGACCCTGACCCTGGCGCTGGACGGTCAGCGAGGGCTCGGTATATCGTCACGCTGGCTGGCGGGGCTGGTGGCCGTCGGCCTCGCCGCCCTGCTGCTGTACCTGTGGCACGCCCGCGGTAACGCCCGGGCGCTGTTCAGCCTCAACCTGTTTCGTAACCGCACCTTCTCCCTCGGCCTCGGCGGCAGCTTCGCCGGACGCATCGGCAGCGGCATGCTGCCGTTTATGACTCCGGTGTTTCTGCAGATCGGCCTCGGCTTCTCCCCCTTTCACGCCGGGCTGATGATGATCCCGATGGTGCTCGGCAGCATGGGCATGAAGCGGATCGTGGTCCAGGTGGTCAACCGCTTTGGCTACCGTCGGGTGCTGGTCGCCAGCACCCTGGGCCTGGCGGCGGTCAGCCTGTTGTTTATGTTTAGCGCCCTGGCCGGCTGGTATTACGCGTTGCCGCTGGTCCTGTTTCTGCAGGGGATGATCAACTCCAGCCGCTTCTCCTCAATGAATACCCTGACGCTGAAAGATCTCCCGGACGATCTGGCCAGCAGCGGCAACAGCCTGCTGTCGATGGTGATGCAGCTGTCGATGAGTATCGGCGTGACCATCGCCGGGCTGCTGCTGGGGCTGTATGGCCAGCAGCATATGAGCCTCGACGCCGCCAGCACCCATCAGGTCTTTCTCTATACCTATCTGAGCATGGCGGCGATCATCGCCCTCCCGGCGCTCATTTTTTCCCGGGTACCGGATGACGTCGGCAGTAATACCGTCATCCGTCGACGCAACAGGAGTGGATCGTGAAATTTTGGCGCCCGGGCATTACCGGTAAGCTGTTCCTCGCTATTTTCGCCACCTGCATCGTGCTGCTGATCAGCATGCACTGGGCGGTGCGTATCAGTTTCGAACGTGGGTTTATCGACTACATCAAGCGCGGTAATGAGCAGCGGTTAACCATGCTCAGCGACGCGCTGAGCGAGCAGTATGCCCAGCACGGCAGCTGGGCGTTTCTGCGCAACAACGACCGCTTTATCTTCCAGCTGCTGCGCACCTTCGAACGGGATAACGACGACCGTTCGCCACCGGGACACGGCATGAAGCCGGGTCCGATGGAGGGTCAGGGGCCGGATGGGCCGCCGCCGGATGGGCCGCCCGACGGCTCCAGCGACACCCCGCCGCCGAGGCCGGAAATGCCGCCCCACGGCTGGCGCACCATGTTCTGGGTGGTCGATCAGTCGGGCCGCGTGCTGGTGGGGCCCCGTGAGCGCGTACCGGAGGACGGCACCCAGCGCAGCATTGTGGTCAACGGCGTGGAGGTAGGCAAAGTGATCGCCTCGCCGGTAGAGCGGCTGACGCGCAATACCGATATTAACTTCGACCGGCAGCAAAAGCGCACCAGCTGGCTGATTGTCGCCCTTGCCACCCTGCTTGCCGCGCTGGCCACTTTCCCGCTGGCCCGCGGCCTGCTGGCGCCGGTGAAGCGGCTGGTGGAAGGCACCCATAAGCTGGCGGCGGGCGACTTTTCCACCCGCGTGACGGTGACCGGCGGCGACGAGCTCGGCCGCCTGGCGCAGGATTTCAACCAGCTCGCCAGCACCCTGGAGCGCAACCAGCAGATGCGTCGCGATCTGATGGCCGATATCTCCCATGAGCTGCGTACTCCGCTGGCGGTGCTGCGCGGCGAGCTGGAGGCGATTCAGGACGGAGTCCGGCGCTTCACCCCCGAGTCCATCCCCTCCCTGCAGGCCGAGGTGGCTACCCTCACCAAGCTGGTGGACGACCTCCATCAGCTGTCGATGTCCGACGAGGGGGCGCTGGCCTACCAGAAAACGTCGCTGGATATCATCACCCTGCTGGAGGTGGCCGCGGGCGCTTTTCGCGAGCGCTTCGCCAGCCGGCAGCTGAGCATTCAGGTGTCGCTCCCCGAGCAGGCGATGATCTTCGGCGACCGCGACCGCCTGATGCAGCTCTTCAACAATCTGCTGGAGAACAGCCTGCGCTATACCGACAGCGGCGGCAGCCTGCACATCACCGCCCGCCGCAGCGGCCGGATGCTGGTGATTGACTTCGCCGACAGCGCCCCCGGCGTCAGCGATGAGCAGCTGGCCCGTCTGTGCGAGCGCTTTTACCGGGCGGAAGGATCGCGCAACCGCGCCAGCGGCGGCTCCGGCCTCGGACTGGCGATTTGCCTCAATATTGTCGCGGCCCACGGCGGCACCCTGCGTGCCGACCATTCGCCTTTTGGCGGGGTTAGCATTAAAGTTGAGTTACCTCTGGAACATGATTTACCGAGAGACGTATGACTGAATTGCCTGTAGATGAAAACACCCCACGCATTCTTATCGTGGAAGATGAACCGAAGCTCGGCCAGCTGCTGATTGATTATCTGCAAGCCGCCGGCTATGCGCCTACGCTGATTAACCACGGCGACAAGGTCCTGCCCTACGTTCGGCAGACGCCGCCGCACCTGATCCTGCTGGACCTGATGCTGCCCGGCACCGACGGTTTAACGCTGTGCCGGGAAATTCGCCGCTTCTCCGATGTTCCGGTGGTAATGGTGACGGCGAAAATCGAAGAGATCGACCGACTGCTGGGGCTGGAAATTGGCGCCGACGACTATATCTGCAAGCCCTACAGCCCGCGGGAAGTGGTCGCCCGGGTGAAAACCATTCTTCGCCGCTGCAAGCCGCAGCGCGATCTGCAGGCGCTGGACGCCCAGAGCCCGCTGATTGTCGACGAAGGTCGTTTTCAGGCCTCCTGGCGCGACAAGCTGCTGGACCTCACTCCCGCCGAGTTCCGGCTGCTGAAAACCCTCTCCCAGGAGCCGGGCAAGGTCTTCTCCCGCGAACAGTTGCTCAACCATCTGTATGACGATTATCGGGTAGTCACCGACCGCACCATCGACAGCCACATCAAAAACCTGCGGCGCAAGCTGGAGGCGCTGGACGCCGAGCAGTCGTTTATTCGCGCGGTGTATGGCGTTGGCTATCGCTGGGAAGCAGACGCCTGCCGACTGGCGTAGTTAGCCTTTTCCCGGCTCGCGCTGCGCTTAGCCGGGCTACACGTTCACCGCCATCTGCACACCGTAGCCCGGGTAAGGCGTTTACGCCGCAACCCGGGGAACTCCAGAGCCTATCCCCCCAGGCGTTATGAGTGCTGTCAGTGTGAGCACTGCCCAGGTTCAAAATGGCAAACAAATTAGCCATACTGAAAGATACCCATCTGATATTTACTCCCCTTCGCCGCGGCGCTACAATGCCCGCCCTTAATGTGGGGACACTCCCCAACTCGCCGCACCAGGTGCGGCGAATCTGACCTGTCATCAGAACGAGAACACCATGTTTAAACCAGAACTCCTCTCCCCGGCGGGAACACTGAAGAATATGCGCTACGCTTTCGCCTATGGCGCCGATGCCGTTTATGCCGGCCAGCCGCGCTACTCGCTGCGCGTGCGTAACAACGAATTCAATCACGAAAATCTGCAGCTCGGCATCAATGAAGCCCACGCGCTGGGTAAAAAATTCTATGTGGTGGTCAACATCGCCCCGCATAACGCCAAGCTGAAAACGTTTATTCGCGATCTGAAGCCGGTGGTGGAGATGGGGCCGGACGCGCTGATCATGTCCGATCCGGGTTTAATCATGCTGGTGCGGGAACACTTCCCGGAGATGCCGATCCATCTTTCAGTGCAGGCCAACGCTGTCAACTGGGCGACGGTCAAATTCTGGCAGCAGATGGGGCTCACCCGCGTGATCCTGTCGCGTGAACTGTCGCTGGATGAAATCGAAGAGATTCGCCGCCAGGTGCCGGAGATGGAGATCGAGATTTTCGTCCACGGCGCGCTGTGCATGGCCTACTCCGGCCGCTGCCTGCTCTCCGGGTATATCAACAAGCGCGACCCGAATCAGGGGACCTGCACCAACGCCTGCCGCTGGGAATACAACGTGGCGGAAGGCAAAGAGGACGACGTCGGCAACATCGTCCACAAATATGAGCCGATCCCGGTGCAGACCGTGGAGCCCACTCTCGGCATCGGCGCGCCGACCGATAAAGTCTTTATGATTGAGGAAGCCAAACGTCCAGGCGAGTACATGACCGCCTTTGAGGACGAGCACGGCACCTACATCATGAACTCGAAAGATCTGCGGGCTATCGCCCATGTTGAGCGTCTGACCCAGATGGGCGTTCACTCGCTGAAGATCGAAGGCCGCACCAAATCCTTCTACTACTGCGCGCGCACCGCTCAGGTTTACCGCAAGGCCATCGACGATGCCGCCGCCGGCAAACCGTTCGATACCAGCCTGCTGGAGACCCTGGAAGGACTGGCCCACCGCGGGTACACCGAAGGCTTCCTGCGCCGCCATACCCATGACGATTACCAGAACTACGAGTACGGCTACTCCCTCTCCGAACGCCAGCAGTTTGTCGGCGAATTCACCGGGGAGCGTAACGGCCCGCTGGCGGCCGTGGCGGTCAAAAATAAGTTCAGCGTCGGCGACAGCCTCGAGCTGATGACCCCGCAAGGTAACGTCAACTTCACCCTCGAGCATATGGAAAATGGCAAAGGCGAAGCCATGCCGGTGGCCCCGGGCGACGGCTATACCGTATGGTTGCCTGTGCCGGACGACCTGCCCCTGCAGTATGCGCTGCTGATGCGCAACTTCACTGGTCAGACAACCAGAAATCCGCACGGTAACTAGTTAATTTGCGTTATTTTTTCATGATGTAAGGATATTAGAATCGGATCACATACCGTTTCGATCGAAACAGGTATCATCCATTTCGCTGAAAAACATAACCCATAAATGCTAGTTGTACCAGGAACCACCTCCTTAGCCTGCGTAATCTCCCTTACGCGGGCTTATTTTTTTGCCTCTCCTCCGGTCTTCGCTTTCGTCATGCGGTACACTTTATGCAACATTAAGCAATAAAGGTTCCCTTGATGATGTCTACGTTTCCTGCCAGCTTACTGATCCTTAACGGCAAAGGTGCCAATGAACCGCAGTTACGCGAGGCGGTTAACCTGTTACGCGACGAAGGGATCGATATTCACGTCCGCGTCACCTGGGAAAAGGGCGATGCCGTGCGGTTTATCGATGAAGCCCTGCAGCTGAACGTTGAAACGGTGATCGCCGGCGGCGGCGACGGCACCATTAATGAAGTGGCGACCGCGCTGGTGGAGCGCGGTAGCAAGATGGCGCTGGGGATTTTACCGCTGGGCACGGCCAACGACTTTGCCACCAGCGTCGGCATTCCGCAGGATCTGGCCAGCGCCCTCAAGCTGGCGATCGTCGGCCGCGATGTGCCGATAGATATCGCCCGGGTGAATGATAAAACCGGCTTTATTAATATGGCGACCGGCGGGTTCGGCACCCGAATCACCACCGAAACGCCGGAAAAACTCAAAGCCGCGCTCGGCGGTGTCTCTTATTTAATCCATGGTCTGATGCGTATGGATACTCTGAAGCCGGACCGCTGCGAGATCCGCGGGGAGAACTTTCACTGGCAGGGCGATGCGCTGGTCATCGGCATCGGCAACGGCCGCCAGGCCGGTGGCGGCCAGCAGCTATGCCCGGAGGCGTTGATTAACGATGGTCTGCTGCATCTGCGCATTTTCACCGGCGAAGAGCTGATCCCTGCCCTGTTCAGCACCCTGGCGAATCCGGAAAACTCGCCGAATATTGTTGACGGTGTCTCCTCATGGTTTGAGATCACCGCCCCCCATGAGATGACGTTTAACCTCGACGGCGAGCCGCTCAGCGGCAAAACCTTCCGCATGGAGCTGTTACCGGCGGCCCTGCGCTGCCGGCTGCCGCCCGACTGCCCGCTGCTACGTTGATCAGGCTTCGCAAAGCAAAGACGGCGCCCGGCTGGTATACAGCAGCCGGGTTCGTTGATTGAGCCTCTGAATGTTAAGGTAAAACGGCACCTGCGGCTGCAGGAAAAACCTGGGCAGGATATCGATCCAAACACCGCACTTACATTAATAGACGATATCTACAACCTCAAACTCCTATAATATCAAATAATTACCCATTAAAATGGGCGCATCTGCCGTGAGACAATGCGCCATCAAGCTTAGTAGTCCGCCACCTCGCGCGCCATTTCGCGCGTATATTGCCGACTGGCGTTAACCAGCATCTGCGTATAGGCCGTCCGCGCCTCGCCGCTGACCAACGCATCGACCGTCAGGGTTTCGAGGATCTTCCCGTACTGCATCACCGCCACTTTCTGGCATAAGTGGGCAATAACCCCGAGATCGTGGGTGACCATCAGGTAAGTGAGCTTCGCCTCCCGCTGCAATTCCGCCAGCAGGTTAAGGATCTCAGCCTGCACCGACACATCCAGCGCCGACGTCGGCTCATCCAGCAGCAGCACCTGAGGCTCAAGAATCAGCGCTCTGGCTATCGCCACGCGCTGCCGCTGCCCGCCGGAGAGCTGATGCGGATAGCGCTCACGAAAAGCGCGGTTGAGGCCAACTTTATCCAGCAGCGCATTGATCCGCCGGTCGCGGTCATTGAAACGATGGATCTGCAGCGGCTCTTCGAGGATATCGCCAATGGTGTGACGGGGATGCAGCGATCCGTAGGGGTCCTGAAATACCATCTGCACCTGACGGCAGCGCTCGCGGCTAATTTCATGCCCTAAGGGCTGAGCATCGATGGTCAGTTCCCCCTGCCAGTGGGTAAACAGCCCCGCCAGGCACTTGAGCACCGTCGTTTTACCGGAACCGGACTCTCCTACCAGACCGTAGATCTCGCCGGGCTTAACGTGGAAACTGACGTCATACAGCACCTGGTTACGCTTCTCCCCCTCGCCAAACGCGAGGTTGAGATGTTGAACTTCAATCATTATCCGCTCCTTAATCCGTTAACCAGCTGGCCTGACGCTGCAGCACCGGCAGTATCGGGCGACGATGCTGCATATCCGGCAGCGAGTTAATCAATCCCTGAGTGTAGGGGTGACGGGCGTTATCGAGATCTTTAGCGGCGATGGACTCCACTACCCGTCCGGCGTACATCACCAGTACGCGGTCGCAGAAGCTGCGCACCAGGTTGATATCGTGGCTGATAAAAATCAGCCCCAGCCCGCGCGACTGAACCAGGTCATCCAACAGGCCCAGCACCTGCAGGCGCACCGACACGTCCAGCGCGGAGGTGGGCTCATCGGCAATGATCAGTTCCGGGTCGGTAATCAGCATCATGGCGATCATGATGCGCTGCCCCTGTCCGCCGGATATTTCATGCGGATAAAGCTGATAAACGCGCTCCGGCTGGCGAATACGCACCACCTCCAGCATCTCCAGTGCCCTGGCTTTCGCCTCATCTTTGCGCCCGGGATGATGAGTAAGCCAGGCCTCGGCGATTTGCTTACCCACGCAGACCACCGGATTAAGCGAATATTTCGGGTCCTGCATAATCATAGAGATACGTTTGCCGCGTACGCCGCGCATCTGCGCTTCGCTAAGATGCTGCAGATCGAGGTCGGCAAACTGCATCCGGCTGGCGCTGACGCGGGCCTTTTTCGGATGCAGCTGCAGCAGCGCGCGCCCAACGGTGGACTTACCCGAACCGGACTCGCCGACAATGGCCAGCTTCTCATGCCCCAGCTGGAAGGAGACGCCGCGCACGGCGTGGGTCACCGCGCTACCGTTAACAAAGTCGACGCACAGATCGCGCACGTCGAGCAGCGGTACATTATTCACTGCGGGGATCGAGGATGTCACGTAGGCCATCTCCTAAGAAGTTGAACGCTAAGCTATTGATCAGAATCGCCAGCCCCGGAATGGTTACGACCCACCAGCACTCCATCATATAAGTGCGCCCGCTGGAGATCATCGCTCCCCACTCCGGCTCTGGCGGCTGCGCGCCGAGGCCGAGAAAGCCGAGGCCGGCCGCGGTCAGAATGATCCCGGCCATATTCATGGTGATACGGATAATGACCGAGGGCAGACACAGCGGCACGATATGGCGCCAGAGGACGCGGGCCGATGAAGCGCCCTGCAGACGCACGGCGGAGATAAAATCGGCCTGGCGCAGAGAGAGCGTTTCGGCGCGCGCCAGACGGGCAATCGGCGGCCAGGCGGTCAGCGTGATAGCGATAACCACGTGCTCCAGCCCCGGTCCTAAAGCGGCGACAAACGCCAGCGCGAGGACCAGACTCGGGAAGGAGATGAAAATATCGGTGACGCGCATCAGTACCATATCGACTTTACCGCCGAAATAGCCGGCGCTGACGCCCAGCAGCAGCCCGAGCGGACCGACGGTCACCGAGACCAGCAGCACGATATAGAGCGTGATGCGGGAGCCGTACACCAGACGACTAAAGATATCCCGGCCAAACTCATCGGTGCCGAACCAGTGCTGTGCATTCGGCGCGACCAGCGCACTATTCAGGTCCTGTACCAGCGGGTTATAAGGCGCAATCAGCGGCGCGAAAATCGCCACCACCAGCAGCAGAAAGATAATGCCTCCGCCGATGGCCGTGAGCGGATTGCGCGCCATTTTGCCGATAAACCCGACGGCCCGCGCCGCCGCGCGTTGCAGCCGCTGACGGCCTTCGCCCGCACCGCCCGAAAGCGGCGAATCCAGAGAAACGGTCATGATTTTGTCCTCGGGTCAAAGAATTGATACAGCATGTCGGAGAGCAGGTTGAGCATCACGAAGATCACGCCCACCAGCAGCACGCAGCCCATCACCGCATTCATATCGCCCAGCAGCAGGCTACCGGTAAGGTAGGAGCCGAAACCCGGCCATGAGAAGACGGTTTCAATCAGCACCGCGCCTTCCAGCAGCGCGCCGTAGGCCAGCGCCACTACCGTCAGCAGCTGCACGAGGATGTTACGAAACGCATGGTTCCAGATAACCTGACGCTCGGTCAGCCCTTTCACCCGCGCGGTAATAATGAACTCCTGCGACAGCTGGGCCAGCATAAAGCTGCGGGTCATACGGCTGATATAAGCCAGCGAGTGAAAACCCAGCAGCGAGGCGGGAAGAATCAGATGATTAATAGCGTTCCAGAACACCTGGCCGTTGCCTGCCAGCAGCGCATCAACGGTCATCAGGCCGGTGCGGCGCGGCACCACACCATCCAGCCCGAGATCTACCCTCCCGGCGCCGCCTACCCAGCCAAGCCAGGCATAGAACACCAGCAGTCCCATCATTCCGACCCAGAAGATCGGCGTCGAGTAGCCCGCCAGGCTGATAATGCGCACCACATAATCGGAGACGCTATTGCGCCGCGCCGCCGCCAACACGCCCAGCGGAATACCAAGACCCGCGCCGACAATAATCGCCATCGTTGCCAGCTCCATGGTGGCCGGGAAGACGCGGATAATATCGTCCACCACCGGTTTCCCGGTCAGCAGCGCGTTGCCCAGATCGCCGTGCAACAGGTTGACGAAATAGATGCCAAACTGGGTGGTCAGCGATTTATCAAACCCCAGCTGCTGGTAAACCTGCTGATAGGTACTCTGGTCAGCATCCGGGCCGACAATCGCCAGCACCGGGTCGATGGGCATGACGCGGCCAATGGTAAAGGTCAGCAGCAGCAGGCCGAACAGCGTAATCACCACCTGCAGCAGCCGTTTGGATAAGCGCCGGCCGCGTGAGCCGGGCGCAAGGATTGCGGTACTCATCCTTTATCTCCTTCGCGGACTTTATAGACGTCACGCAGAAAAGTGGTGGCGGAGGGGTGCGGCTGATACTCCCGTACCTCGTTGCGCACGACGACCGAATCAACCATCTGCGAAAGCGGAATTAAAGCCGGAACCAGCTGGTCGTAGCGTGTCTGGATGGCCTGGTAGTCAGCCACCTGTTTTTGCGGATCGCGTTCCAGCAGGGCCTGGTCAATCATCGTATTAAGCTGCGGGTCGTAAAAACCGGTACGCCAGCCCTGGAAGTTGGTCAGGCGCGCCTTATCGCTGTTATCCGGGTTATAGACCAGCGCGCGCAGGCTGGAGTGCGGATGCGGCTCCATCCCGCTGCCGCCGCGACCTACCAGCAGGTCAAATTTACGCTCGCGCATTGCGCCGTAGATCTGGTTACCGGTGCCGGTGATGATTTTGGCGTTAATCCCCGCCTGCATCAGCGTCGACTGCACGGCGATAGCGATGTTAAGAAATGGCTGATCGGAGAGTACCCGCAGCGTGGTATCAAAGCCGTTGGGATATCCCGCTTCCGCCAGCAGCTTTTTCGCCCGCGGCACGTCCAGCTTATAGCCAGGGTCGGGCAGCGTGGACGGCATTCCCGCTTTGATAGGCCGCTGGTGCAGCACGCCGTAGCCCGGCATCAGCGCTTTATTGATACCCTGATAATCAATCAGATAGCGCACCGCCTCGCGCACTTTCGGATTGGCGAAGTGCGCCTCTTTCATGCTCATCGCCACGTAGTACATGGTGCCGCGCTGCACCGCATCGACGGTCAGCTGCGGGTCGCTGCGCAGGGCGTTGATATCGGAAACCGCCATGTTGTTGGCAATATCAAGGTCGCCTTTTTCGATCATCAGACGCAAGGTTTGCGACTCCTGGAAATGGCGCAGCACCACGCGGCTCATTTTCGCCTCGCCGCGCCAGTAGTCAGGATTGCGCTTCATGCGCAGCACCTCTTTTGCCTGCCAGGTTTCCAGCGTAAACGGCCCGGAACCGGCTTCATGGGTGGTTAGCCAGCGGTTGCCCCAATCGTTATCCTGCTGGTGGCTTTGCACCGTTTTACTGTCCAGCACCCCGAGGTTGCCCAGCGCCGCCAGCGAGTAAATCACCAGCTGCGGATCGTTATCTTTGGGTAATACGATTTGCACCGTGAAGCGGTCCGGCGCGCTGACCTGGCTGTCGATATTTTTCTTACTGAAGCCATAGGATTTCCATACCGAGGCCTGGGCCAGGTTGAGGTGCAGGATGCGCCGCATCGACCACACGACGTCGGCGGCGGTCAGCGGGTTGCCGGAGTGAAACTTGACATCGTCGCGCAGATGAAAGGTCAGGGTTTTGCCGTCGGGGCTGATATCCCAGGATTTCGCCAGCGCGGGCTTAACGGTGGTGAGCTGCTCAGGGTCAAGCTTCACCAGCGAGTCGTAGAGGTTGACCACGATCCCCACCACTTCGTTACCGGTCATCGCCGCCGGGTCAAGGGTGAGCAGGTTATTCATATTCATCCCGATGATCAGCTGGTCGGGCGGGGTTTTCGCCACCGCCTCTCCGCTCCCCATCGACATGGCGAGCGCGAGAATACACGCTGCCAGTAAGGAGGTTTTTTTCATATCTCTGTTTGCCTGTACTGTAGGGTACATGTTGCCGGATGGCGGCATTTTCGCCTTATCCGGCCTACCGGGCCGCAGACCCGATAAGCGCAGCGCCATCGGGCATTTATTTTTTTAAATCAGTCGTGGCTAACGGTATTGGCTTCGATATACGCAAAATTAATGTCTTCGCCGAGACCCGGACGTTGTGATAAATGCACAAATCCCTGATCATCCATCGGGTCGACAATGCTGTTGAGATAGGCCGCCGGTTCATCGTAGTCGAGGAACGGATGCAGCAGGCCGCGCTCATACCAACGGCAGTTACGGATCGCGCCGACCACCGCCAGGCTTGCCGCGCCGTTGCCGTGGACTTCGCAATCCATGCCGAAAGATTCCGCCAGCGCCGCCACCTTCATGGTCGGGGTAATGCCCCCCACGCCGTTAGCGCCGGCGCGCAGAATGTCGCAGGCTCCGGCTTTCACCCATTCGGCGCGCATGTGGTGCTTGCCGCCGAAGCTCTCCGGCCCGACGATGGGAATCGACAAGTTTTCCGCCAGCCACGCGTACGAGGACAGCGAATCCTCCTCCATCGGCTCTTCAAACCAGGCGAAATTGAGTTTTTCCAGCGCTTTGCCGATCCACAGCGCCTCGGCGCGGCTGTACCAGTGATAGCCATCAATCATCAGGTCAATATCCGGCCCTACCGCTTCGCGCACCGCCGCGCAGGCTTTAATATCCATTTTGGGATTGGGCGCAAAAGAGATTGGCGGCATCCAGGTGTGCAGTTTGATGGCCTTGTAGCCGCGGGCGACCAGCTTTTCGGCAAAGGCGGCATACTCTTCCGGGGTCGACAGGCCGCCCGGTAGATCGTCGCCGCACATGGTGCTACCGTAAGCCGGGACGGTGTCGCGATAGCCGCCGAGCAGCTTGTAGACCGGCATCCTGAGGCTGCGGCCAATCAGGTCCCACAGCGCTTGTTCAACAAACGACAGCGCGCGTTCCGTTAGCTGATGTGCGCTGCCGCGCTGCCAGTGGTTAAGATCCTGCCAGATACGCTCGCGGTTAAACGGGTCCTGCCCCACCAGCACTTTGCGAAAAAAAGTATTCACCACGAACGGGCGCACGACTTCCGGAGGCGCAAACGAAAAACCCTGCGCCCCATCATCAGCGGTGATGGTCAGCATCGCCATTTTGGCCATGCTTTCAGCCCCCGGATGGGAGTGCCCGGCGCTGTCGGAAACCCGACGAGTGGGATACTGGAAAACGGTGACATTCACAGATTCAATTTTCATGCTCAATCCTTATCACGGCCAAATCCGATCGACAGAGGTAAATCGGCAAAGCGGTTTCACATTATTGAAAATACGTTTCAATATATAATCTAAGCACAATTACGTAGCAGTGCCTCGGACAAACACCGCTAAGCAAGGCCATAAATTTGGGCATTGGCACAACAAGACGTGACTGTTTTCACAAAAGATGAGCGAAATGTGAGGCGGATCGGCATGGAGAAAAAAGGGCGTGAGCGCAGAAAAGAGAGTGACCGACCGTGTACATCCCGGGATTTTCTGCGCTCACGAAAGCGTAAGTTATGCGACCGTCGCTGGCTCGGCGTTAAGCGCTTCCAGCAGTTCAGGTAAGGTTTGATAGCGGCCGACAGCGGCCTGATAGCGCCCCTGTCGGCTATCTTCGGCAACCACCGCCGTGGGAATGCCAGCGGCCTGAGCCGCGCAAAAACCGTTGTAACTATCCTCAATCACCAGACACTGGCTGGCGTTGAGATTGAGCTTGCGCAGCGTCGTCAGGTACACCGCCGGGTGCGGTTTGCCGCGTGGTTCATCATCTGCGCTGCAAACCACGTCGAAAAAGTGCCAGAGCGAGAGCTTGTTCAGCACAGCGGCAATAACCTGGCGGGATGATGACGTGGCGAGCGCAATTTGATAGCCCGCCTCGCGAAAATAGCGTAACGCCTCATGCACGCCGTGCATCGGCTCGCCTTCGGTGGCGATCAGGCCGGTAATACGCTGCAATATCGCGGCTTCAAGCCGCTGCGGGTCGAGATCAAGCTGAAAATAGCGGCACCAGGTGCCGGCGATTTCGTCGAGGCGTTTGCCTTTGGTGAGGGTTTCACACTCATCCACGCTCGCCGTTGCCCCCCACTGCGCGAGGGCGTCAATCTGCGCCTGGCGCCACAGCGCCTCGGAATCAATAATCACGCCATCCATGTCAAAAATAACCGCCTGCATACTCATTCGTTCACCTCATTAAGGCTGGCATGCGCTTCATGCCAGCCGCATCACCTAAGAGAATTCAACCTGCTCGCGGGCGGTTGCTTCCTTGTGGGAGAACCCCGGCTGCTCCACGCGGATAAAGGCGCAGAGGAAAAAGGCCACCACGTACAATGCGGTGTAGGCGATCACCACCCCGATGGTGCTGAAGAACGGCAGCAACACCACGGCAATCGCCGGCGCGAGAAAGTTCGACATCCCCGCCGACAGGTTATAGACCGAAATCGCCGCGCCTTTGTGCTTCGGCTCCAGCGCCGGGAACACGGCGGCCAGCGGCACGAAGGCGGCGACAAAGATCCCGAGGGCGATGGCGGGGATCAGCGCCATCGCAAAGCTATGGCCAAAGTGCTGAGGGATGTAGTAAAACGCCAGGCTGGAGAGCGCCATCCCGATGCAGCCGAACCAGCGCACCACCTTCATCCAGCCCAGTTTTTCCCCCAGGATCCCCCACAGCACGTTAGAGAAAATGGTGGTGAAGAAGAAGACTGCCCATACCTGGAGCCATTCTGAAGTGGTGAAGCCCAGCTCATCGACAAACATCATCGGCATAATGACCGCAAAACCGAACAGCGAGAGGGTATTGATAATCCTGACCATGCTCGACAGCAGAATATTGCGGTTGGTATAGAGCAGCGTCGCGGCGCGTCCCAGCTCGGAAAATTTCTGGCGAGTGGTGAGATTCTGCATATGCTGCGGCGTTTGAATATGGCGCAGGGAAGCCAGGGCAATCACGCCCCCGGTGACGCAGAAGGCCAGCGCCAGCCATAAAGTCCCCAGTTCGCCAATGTGCGGAATGGTGAAGCTCGGAATATAACTGCCGAACACGCCGATGCCGATGGAATAGACCGCCCAGAACCAACCGATGGCCGAGCTGGCATTGTCGCTTTTGACGTTATGGACAATCGCCACGATAAACGAGTAGAGGAACAGCGGATAGGCGAAGCCGCGGATGCCGTAGAAAATCAGGATCAGCGCATAGTTGGCGTGACCGAGGCCGAAAACGAGGAACAGCACGTGGAACACGCACCACAGCACGAAGCCAATCATCATCGTTTTCAGCGGGGTGATAATTTCCGCCACCACGCCGGAAATCCACGCCGATAGCGCGGCGGCCAGGCCGTAGAGGGTAAAGGCAAAGGAGGCCTCCGCCGGAGAGAAGCCGAGCGCTTTGATATAGTGCGACAGAAAGGCTAATTCAAAACCGTCGCCGGTCATAAATACGGCAATGGCGATGTATCCCCAGAGCAGGTTCAGGGGTAAACCGAGCCACTGTTTATTATTGATAGACATAATGACCTCGTTTTCAGGGTACAGGGTGGCCGCTCCGCGATGTGCAACGAAGCGGCTGTTATGATGAAAATCAGTGCTGCCGGTAATTCAGGTCGTTTAAATACAGGTCTTTAAACTGCGCGTAGCGTTGCATCAGGGTGTGGTGGCGAACGGGATCCGTACGCCAGGTCTGCCAGACTTCCGGTTTTTCACACACCGCGGCAATCGGTTTGCCCACCGCCAGGCAGGCCAGCCGCGCCGCGCCCAGCGCGCCGCCGGTCTCTCCCCCTTTATGGGTCACCACCGGCATAGCGAGAATGTCGGCCAGCAGCTGGGCCCAGAAAGGACTGCGGGCGTCGCCGCCCACCAGCGAGCACTGCGCGATCGGCGTACCGCTCTCTTTCAACGCCTGCAGGCCGTCGTTGATACCGAAGCTCACCCCTTCCAGCACCGCGTAGCCAAGCTGAGCACGCAGGCTGGCGTGGGTCATGCCCCAGAACATGCCGCGCGCGTCAGGATCGTTATGCGGGGTACGTTCGCCGGAGAGATAGGGCAGGAAGAACGGGGCGTGGGCTTTCTCCTCCTCGCTGAGCTCGGCAATTTCCGCCAGCAGCGCCACCTCCGTGGTGCCGGTCAGGCGGCAGAACCACTGCAAACAGCTGGCGGCGCTCAGCATGACGCTCATCTGGTGCCACAGGTTCGGCAGCACGTGACAAAACGCATGTACCGCCGACTGCGGCGCCGGACGATAGGCGTCGGTCACCACAAACAGCACCCCGGAGGTGCCGAGCGAAATAAACGCATCCCCCGGCGAGACCGCGCCGACGCCAATGGCGCTAACCGCGTTATCCCCCCCGCCCCCGGCCACCACCACCGAGGCGTTCAGCCCCCAGCGCGCCGCCACCTGCGGATCAAGGGTGGCGGAAACCTCGCAGCCTTCGACCAGTGTCGGCATGTGGCTGCGCGACAGGCCGCACTTGTCCAGCAGAGCGTCGGACCAGTCGCGCTTCGCCACGTCCAGCCACAGCGTCCCGGCGGCGTCCGACATGTCGGAGACTTTCTTCCCGGTCATCCGATAGCGCAGATAATCCTTCGGCAGCAGCACCGTTGCGGTGCGCTGAAAGTGTTGCGGCTCATGACGGCGCACCCACAGCAGCTTCGGCGCGGTAAAGCCCGGCATCGCCAGGTTGCCCGCCACCTGATGCAGCTCCGGCGCCATCGCCTCCAGCTCGGCGCACTCTGCGGCGCAGCGGGTGTCGTTCCACAGAATGGCCGGACGGATCGTCTCCCCCTCTTCATCCAGCAACACCGCGCCGTGCATCTGTCCGGAGAGACCAATCGCCTTGATGGCCGGCCAGTGCTGCGCGCATTTTTCCCGTAGCGTGCTCATCAGGTACTCCGTCGCCTCCCACCATAGCTCCGGCGCTTGTTCTGACCAGTGCGGATGGGGCCGCTGAATGCTCAGCGGCGCGCTATGGCTGGCGATAACCTCATAGTTCTCATCAATGACCAGCGCTTTGACTTCTGATGTGCCGAGATCGATACCCAGATACATAGCCACCTCTTTATTTAATCAGCGTGTAAACGGCGGCGACTTTCTCGCGCATCAGCGCCAGGAAATCCGCGTTATTGGCAAGGTCACCAAACAGGGCTTTATCGCGGGCATAGACAGCCACCGGATCCTGAGCCTCATACATCTCATGCACCGCCTGCGCATCCAGGATGCCGTCCTGGTACTGATAGGGCAGCGTTCCCTTATGCCACTGCTCCATAAAGACGAAGAACAGCGCCGGCAGCATGGCGGTCGCCTCAGGGCGGACGCCGCGCTGATAGCACTCCTGCAGCGTGGGGGCGATCATCGCCGGAATTTTCGAGAAGCCGTCGGCGGCGACGCGCTGGTTGGTGTCCTGGATATAGGGATTGGTAAAGCGCTTAAGCACCACATCCCGGTAGGTGGGCAGATCAATGCCGTTATCGCCGAGGCAGGGAATGACATCCTCCGTGACGTAGCGGTCGGCAATGGCGTAGATAACATCGGTCAGCGTGCTTTCATGAATATACTGCTGGCCAATTAAGGTTCCCGCCCAGGCAATGCAGCTGTGCGACGCGTTCAGAATGCGGATTTTCGCCTCTTCATACGGGATGACCGACTCGACCATCTCCACGCCGACCGCTTCCAGGTTCGGGCGGGCATCACGGAAGTGGTTCTCCACCACCCACTGGATAAAGGTCTCCCCCATCACCGGCGCTTTGTCATCAATCCCGGTTTGCGCTTTGATACGGGCCGGCAGATCGGCCGCCGGACGCGGGGTGATGCGGTCCACCATGGTGTTCGGACAGGTGGTATTGGCCGCCATCCAGTCAATCACCGCCTGTTTGCCGGTGAGCTGCAGGAACTCGACCATGCCGTCGTGGAAACGCTCGCCGTTGTGGCGCACGTTGTCGCAGTTGAGCAGGGTCAGCGGCCCGGCGTCGTCGGCCATGCGCTTCTCCAGGATCCGCGCGAGGGTGCCATAAATAGTTTTGCACTCGCCTTGCAGGTCGGCCTGCAGATCGGGGTTACTGGTTTCCAGCTGATGGCGGGTGTTCAGGTAGTACCCCCCTTCCGTCACAGTAAAGGCGATAACTTTGGTCTGCGGGTTAGCCCCTTCGTTAATCAGCGGCTGCAGCCCGGCCTGCCACGGCAGCAATTTCTGGATAGAAGTAATTTCTTCATAGTCGCGCTCCCCTTCCGGGCTGACGGTCTCCAGGACGTAACGTCCTCCCTGCGCCGCCAGCGCCTGCACCACCTGCTCGGCGTCGTTACGAATATTTCCTGCCGCGATGTGCCAGCGCTTATCCCCGGACGCTATCAGACGATGCAGATACCACGCCTGATGCGCGCGATGAAAAGAACCCAGACCGATATGAAGCCATGTGAATTGATTGTTCATGTTCTGTTTTCCTTGAGTTGATGGCGCCACTGTAATTGATCATTTGACCAAAATAAGAGCCACGGATCACAAAAGAACAATTACCCAATTAAATTACAAATGACCAGACAAGAGCAAAAGCTTGCCAGTTATGCCAACCACGGCGAGAATGCGGGTATTCGCCGGGCCAATTGCGAGCCCTGGTCAGCAACTTAGGGCGGGAAACCATGAGTAAAGAAGACGATATCCGGTTGGATCAGAAGGTGCGTGCCGCATGGATGTACTACATCGCCGGTCAGAATCAGAGCGAGATTGCCAGCCAGCTGGGCACCTCCAGACCGGTGGTGCAACGGCTGATCGCCGCGGCGAAAGAAGAAGGGATAGTGTCGATTAATTTGCACCATCCGGTAGCAAACTGCCTCGATTATGCGCAGTTGCTGCAGGAAAAGTATCGATTGATCGAGTGCAATGTGGTCCCCGCCTTTAGCGAAGAAAGCACCCTCGACAGCGTGTCGTTTGGCTGCTATCAGCTGATGGCTCGCTATCTGCAGGATGATAAGGAGAAAATCATCGGCCTGGGCTCGGGCCTGACCCTGAAAAAAGCGCTGCAGCGCATCGATTTTGACAGCCTGAATACCCGCTGCGTGGCGCTGATCAGCGCCATGAACGCCGACGGGCAGTGCAACTATTACGATGACGTGCCCCTGCTGCTGACCCGCAAAATTAAGGCCAAGTACTATCAGTGGCCGGCGCCGCGCTACGCCCAGAGCGCGGAGGAGCATGAGATGTGGTGCACCAACCGCTTATTCCGCAGCGTCTCCGGCGTCGCCCAAGAGGCGGACGTGATTTTTGTCGGCATTGGTCCCCTGGGCACGCAAAGTCCGATCTTTAAAGACGGGTTTATCAATCAGGCGCAAATGGATGAGCTGACCGCGCGCGGCGGCATCGGAGAGATCCTCGGACGGTTTATCGATGCGGAAGGCCACGTGGTAGACAGCGAGATCAACCGCATGATCACCAGCTATGATATCCGTCAGAACCACTGCCCGCGTATTGCCGCGGCCTGTGGAGAATACAAACGACCGGCGATCCTGGCCGCCCTTAAAGGCGGCTGGATCAATGGTCTGGTGACCGATGAACATACCGCCCGCTGGCTGCTGACGCGGTAACGTCGCGGCCTGAAGGCGCATATACAACGGTAACCCCGGTGCGCGTGGCGCCACCGGGGATCCCAACGGTACTCGTGCTTATCAGGCGATAGTCACTTTCCCGTCGAGGTAGACGTCCTGCACGGCATTGATCAGCTTCACGCCGTCAGCCATCGATTTCTTAAACGCCTTCCGGCCGAGGATCAGCCCCATACCGCCGGCGCGTTTATTGATCACCGCCGTGCGCACCGCGTCGGCAAGGTCGGTCTCCCCGCCCGCCGCGCCGCCGGAGTTAATCAGCCCGGCGCGGCCCATATAGCAGTTGGCCAGCTGGTAGCGCACCAGATCGATGGGGTTATCGCTGGTCAGTTTGCTGTACACCCGATCGTCGGTATAGCCGAAGTTAACCGCTTTGTAGCCGCCGTTATTCTCCGCCATTTTTTGCTTAACGATATCGGCGCCGATGGTGGCCGCCAGGTGGTTGGCCTGACCGGTCAGGTCCGCGGAGACATGATAGTCGACGCCATCTTTCTTGAACGCCGAATTCCGCAGATAGGCCCACAGCACGGTGACCAGGCCCAGCTCATGGGCCCGCTCAAAGGCGGCGGAAATCTCTTCTATCTGACGACGCGATTGTTCCGAGCCGAAATAGATCGTCGCTCCCACGGCCACCGCCCCCATATTGAACGCCTGCTCAACGCTGGCGTAGAGGGTCTGGTCGTATTCGGTGGGGTAGCTCAGCGTTTCGTTATGGTTGAGCTTCACCAGGAAAGGGATGCGATGCGCGTAGCGGCGCGACACCGAGGCCAGCACGCCGTAGGTCGACGCCACGCAGTTACAGCCGGCTTCGATCGCCAGCTCGACGATATTTTTCGGATCAAAGTACAGCGGGTTGGCGGCGAAGGAGGCGCCCGCCGAGTGCTCCACGCCCTGGTCAACCGGCAGAATGGAAAGGTAGCCGGTTCCCCCCAGGCGTCCGGTATTGTACAGGGTCTGCATATTGCGTAGCACCGCCGGTGGTCGGTTATTATCCACCATCACCCGATCAACATAATCTGCCCCAGGCAGATACAGCTGGTCGGCCGGAATGGTTATACAACGGTGCTGCAACAGGCTCTCGGCATCTTTGCCCAGCAACTGCGTAATATCAGTCATAGCAATCTCCCGTAAGGCCGGCCGAAGCCGGCATGCATTATCCCAACCCAATTTTTTTGGGCAGGTTAAGCCTGGTACCGACTTAGCCTATTTTCCAGCCGGGGTGCCATTTTTTCAGGAGATTCTGCTGTCCCGTTGCGCTGCCATTTACCACCAGGCGTGGAAATGGTGCACCGGCCCGATGCCGTGGCCCACTTCCAGAGAGTCGGCCTGCGCCAGGGCCGCCGACAGCCAGGCCTTCGCCTCGGCGACGGTGGCCGCCCAGTCCGCATGACGGGGGCGCAGCGCCGCCAGCGCGGCGGAGAGCGTGCAGCCGGTGCCGTGGGTATTTTTGGTCTGCACGCGAGGCGTGGTAAACCGCTGTTCCCCTTCGCGGGTGAAGAGCCAGTCCGGGCTTTCGGCGTCGTCGAGATGGCCGCCCTTCATTAATACCGCGCCGCAGCCCAGCGCCAACAACGCCCGCCCCTGCTCCAGCATCTCGCGCTCGGTGCGCGCATGGGGGGCATCGAGTAGCGCGGCCGCTTCCGGTAGGTTCGGGGTGATCAATGACACCTGCGGCAACAATCGTTGACGCAGGGTCTCCACCGCCGAGGCCGACAGCAGCGGATCGCCGCTTTTCGCCAGCATGACGGTATCCAGCACCACGTTGGCCACCCGGTAGCGCGCCAGCCGCTCGGCCACGGCTTCCACAATATCGGTCTCCGCCAGCATGCCGATTTTGGTGGTATCGATACGCACATCGCCGAACACCGAGTCGAGCTGCGCGGCCACAAAATCCGGTTCGATGCGATAGACCGACTGCACGCCGCGGGTATTCTGCGCCACCAGGGCGGTGATCACCGAGCAGCCATAGGCCCCCAGCGCGGAGAAGGTTTTCAGATCGGCCTGGATACCGGCCCCACCGCTGGGATCGGTGCCGGCGATGGTCAGGGCGTTGATGCGTTTCATCCCTGCACCTCCTGATACAGCGCGTCGAGAAACGCCGGAATAAAGCTGCCAGGGCCTCCCTGACGGGCGGCGATCTGCCCGGCCTGTTTCATCAGCCCGCAGGCGGCGGCCACGTTTTCCAGCCGGTCCCCCGGCAGCGCCGCGCTCGCCGCCACCACCGCCGACAGCGCGCAGCCGGTGCCCACCACCCGGGTCATCAGCGGATTACCCCCCGCCACGCTGAGCACCCGCTCGCCGTCAGTGACGTAGTCCACCTCGCCAGTGACCGCCACCACGGTAGCCAGCCGACGAGCCAGCGCCTGGGCCGCCGGCAGCGCCGCGGCGGCCGTATCGGTGGTATCCACCCCGCGCCCGCCGGCGCTCATCCCGGCCAGCGCCAGAATTTCAGAGGCATTGCCGCGAATGGCCGCCGGCTGCAGGGCCAGCAGCTCATGACAAAAGGCCGTGCGCACGGTCAGGGCGCCGACCGCCACCGGATCCAGCGTCCAGGGCCTGCCGGCCTGACGGGCGTGCTCCACCGCGGCGCGCATCGCCACGGCGCGATCTTCGGTCAGGGTACCGACGTTAATTAACAGCGCATCGGCGATAGCGGCAAACTGCGCCGCTTCGCGGGGATCGATCACCATCGCCGGCGAGGCGCCGACGGCCAGCAGAACATTGGCGGTAAAGGTCTGCACCACATCATTGGTCATGCAGTGCACAAGGGGGGAATGGGCGCGCAGCAGATGGCGCAGGTGCGCGACAGGCGCGGGATTCAGCAGCTCAGGCATGGTTTGCTCCCGCCAGACGAGGTAGAAGCAATGACCCTGCGGTCTCTGACTTCCCTACGCTGGCATTATCCAGATCAGGTGGTACGGGTATTTCTCAGCCTTCAACGATGAAGGGCACCCCGAGTCAAAATAGTGAAATTGTTAAGCGTTGTGGAATTTACCGCAACTCACCGGTTCATACAACAAGCCTTTAGCCCTGCAACGACACCCGCGCGGCCATCATGCTTATCAAGCGACCGGGCGGGATTGCATTCCGCTGCTGGCGGGCGGAAAATGATGACATCATGCGCTATTTAGCCTACCGAGGATATACGCCATGGCCGTTTATCACCATGCGCTGGTACTGATTAACAGCAGTCAGGACGGCGTCCCGCTGCTCGAGCATGCCGCCAGAATGGCAGAAGAGAACGGCATGCGCATCACCATCGCCCACATCAGCACCGACTATCGGGCGCTGAACTATGTTTCCGACAGCCTGCGCGACGATCAGGTTTCACAGGAGGTGATCCAGGCCAAGGCCCTGCTCAACGAGCTGGCCTGCACTGTCTCCCTGCAGGTTGAAACCCTCTCGCTGGTGACCACCCGCCGGTTTGAAGACGTGGAAACCTGCGTTCGGCAGCGGCAGATCGATTTAATTATTGCCGGGCACCATAATCGACTGCTGGGCGTCCTCTCCTCACACTCGCTGGAGTACATCAATCACTTAACCGTAGACGTGCTGATCAAGCACCTGCCCTAGCGCAATTCTCCCTGCAGCAGGGAAAAACAGGCTTCGATAAGCGGCGGCAGCGCCTGCGGGCCGCGCATCAGGGCCACCGTACGGGTCAGCGCCGGCTGCTGCAACTGGGCGACCTGGAGCGCCGGGTCCTGCAGATGGGTGGTGTACAGCGCCGGCAGAATGGCCACCGCTAAGCGCGAGCGCACCAGGCCATACAGGGTTTCGATATAGTCCACCTGATAGCGCGTGGTCAGCGTCAGGCGATGGCTCTCCACTAATGCCGCCACCAGCCGTTGAATATTACCCTTCGAGAAGACGGCAATATCCCGCCCCACCAGCTGTTTCCACGGCAAGTGCGCCTGCGCGGCCAGCGGATCGTCACGGTGCAGCACCGCCACAAAGGGATCTTCGCGCAGCGGATAGACCAGCAGTTCAGCAGGCACTGAGCTGTCGATCGCCCCGATGCCGAAATCAATCTCGCCGCGCAGCAGCGCCTGGATAAGCGCATCGTTGGTCTGATCGTGAAATTCAATGCGCAGACGCGGAAAGGCCTTAGCCAGGGTCTGCGGCAGCAGCGGAAACAGCAGCGAACTGACCGACGGCACCAGACCGATACGCACTGTCCCGTCGCCGCCCGCCTCGACGATCTGCTGCATATCGAAAAAGGCCGCCTGCGCTACGCTGAGGATCCGCTGGGCGTGGGGTAAAATCGCCGCCCCCAGTTCAGTCAGGGTGACCGCCGAAGCGGTACGGTTGACCAGCTTGCCGCCGAGCACCGTTTCAATTTGCCGCAGCGCGCTGCTCAGCGCCGGCTGGCTAATCGCCAGCCGACTGGCGGTATCGGTAAAATGGCGCAGCTGGGCCAGGGTGACGAAATACTGAAGCTGTTTAAGAGAGAGCGCGGGCAGACGCTGCCAGGGTTCGTTCATTATCGGGTTCGCTACGGTGGTCCTGCACAATAACCCGAGCTTATCGGGTGATAAATTTATTCATCTGGGCAAACGTTTGCTGTGCCCATAGAGTATCCGCATTATCCTTGTGCCGGAGTGGTTATGTCCAGCAATGCTCAAGTCCGTCGTCGCGCCGTGCAGGCCGCGCGCGGCGAATCCCCGTTTGATCTGCTGCTGGTCGAGGCGCAGATCGTCGATATGGCCACGGGCGAAATTCGCCCCGCTGACGTCGGTATCGTCGGCGAAATGATCGCCAGCGTCCACCCGCGCGGCAGCCGCACCGACGCCCATGAAGTACGTTCCCTGGCCGGTGGCTACCTGTCCCCCGGCCTGATGGACACCCACGTACACCTCGAAAGCTCGCACCTGCCGCCGGAGCGCTACGCGGAAATCGTCCTCACCCAGGGCACCACCGCGGTGTTCTGGGATCCGCATGAGCTGGCCAACGTCCTCGGCGTCGAGGGCGTGCGCTACGCGGTTGACGCCAGCCGCCATCTGCCGCTGCAGGTGATGGTCGCCGCGCCGTCCAGCGTCCCCTCCACGCCAGGTCTCGAAATGTCCGGCGCCGATTTCGCCGGCGCGGAGATGGAGACCATGCTCGGCTGGCCGGAAGTGCGCGGTGTGGCGGAAGTGATGGATATGCACGGCGTGCTGCACGGTAGCGAGCGGATGCAGGAGATTGTCCAGGCCGGTCTCAACAGCGGCAAACTGATTGAAGGCCACGCCCGCGGCCTGAGCGGCGCTGATCTGCAGGCCTACCTCGCCGCCGGCGTCACCTCCGATCATGAACTGACCTCGGCGGACGACGCGCTGGAAAAACTGCGCGCCGGTCTGACGATCGAGATCCGCGGCTCGCACCCCTATCTGCTGCCGGATATCGTCGCGGCGTTAAAAACGCTGCCGCACCTCTCCTCGCAAATCACCGTCTGCACCGATGACGTGCCGCCGGATATGCTGCTGGAGAAAGGCGGGATCATCGCCCTGCTTAATCTGCTGATCGAGCACGGTTTACCGGCGGTCGATGCGCTGCGATTCGCCACCCTCAACGCCGCTCTTCGCCTGCAGCGCCACGATCTCGGGCTGATTGCCGCCGGGCGGCGCGCGGATCTGGTGGTGTTTGATTCCCTGGAGAAACTGGTGGCCCGTGAAGTCTACGTTGGGGGGGAACGGCTGGCCCATGCTGGCCGCCTGCTGAAGCCGATCGCCCCCGCGCCGGGCGTGACGCCGCCGCGCGATACTTTGCCGATCGCCCCCCTCCGCGCCGATGACTTTGTTCTGCGCGTCCAGGGCATTCGTCACGGCATCGCCCGCCTGCGTCATATCCGCGGCGCGCGCTTCACCCAGTGGGGCGAAGTGGAAGTGCAGGTTCGTGACGGGAAAGTCCAGCTGCCCGCCGGCTTCAGTCTGATCTGGGTTAAACACCGCCACGGCCGCCACCAGGCGACACCGCAAATCGCCCTGCTCGAAGGCTGGGGTGAGCTGCGCGGCGCCATCGCCACCAGCTACTCCCACGACTCGCACAATCTGGTGGTGCTCGGGCGCGACGCTGATGATATGGCGCTGGCGGCCAACCAGCTTATCGCCTCCGGCGGCGGGATGGCGCTGGCGCAACAGGGCGAGATCCTTGCCCATGTGGCAATGCCGATTGCCGGCATGCTGTCGGATCTCCCGGCCGCCGAGCTGGCGCGTCAGTTCCGCGAGCTGCGCGATCTGAGTAGCCAAGTCGCCGACTGGGAGCCACCGTACCGGGTGTTCAAGGCCATTGAAGGAACCTGCCTTGCCTGTAACGCCGGGCCGCATTTAACCGATTTGGGTCTGACCGACGGCGGCAGCCGTCAGATAGTCGACCCGTTGATAGCCTGCCGGGAGACCCCGGAGCCAACCGATCAGAACAATAATCCTCAGGGAGCCTGAGCATGGCCGATAACACACTTCACTCATCCGACCGCGCTAACTGGCTGGAGCGCCGCTTTGCGCTGCGCTCGCGCGGCGGTACGCTACGCACTGAATGCCTGGCCGGGATCACCGGCTTTCTCGCCGCCGCCTATTTACTGGTGGTCATCCCGGGGCTGCTGGCGATCGGCGGGATGGACAAAGGCGCCGCCACCACCGGCACCATTCTGGTCTTCGTCGTCGGCTCTCTGCTGATGGCGTTTTATGCCAACCTGCCGTTTATCGTTGGCCCGGGGATTGGCGGCTCGGTGCTGGTGGGAGTGACGCTGGCCGGTAGCGAAGGGATTGGCTGGCAGACTGGCCTCGGGATTGCCTGCTGGTCGGGGATCCTCTTCTTCCTGCTGACCCGCTTTGGCCTGCGCGAAGTGGTCACCCGCTCGGTACCGCAGTCGATCAAGCTGGGGCTAACGGCCTCCATCGGCCTGTTTGTCGCCGTCCTCGGCTTTCGCAATGCCGGGCTGGTGCTGGCCAATGCGAAAACCAACGCGCTGATGCTCGGCGACTTTCTCGCCCCCGGCGCGCTGGTGGCGCTGTGCGGCCTGTTCCTGGCGATAGCCCTGCAGGCGCGTAAGGTTCCGGGCGCGATTTTGTGGGCCATTCTGTGCGCCACGCTGGTGGGCATCCCCTTCGGCGTCACCCATCTGCCGACAAGTTTTATCGACGTTCCCCATTCGCTAACCCCGGTGCTGGGGCAGGTTGACCTGCTGGGGGCGTTAAACATCGCCTTCCTGCCGTTCCTGTTCGTCTTTTTCGCTTCTGAGTTTTTCTCCACCATGGGGACGACGCTGGCGGTGGGCGGCGAGGCGGGGCTGCTGGATGAAGAAGGCAACATGCCGCAGATTAATCGCCCGTTTATGGTCGATTCGATTGCCGCCGCGCTCGGCCCATGGGTGGGCATCCCGGCGGCGACGGCACTGATTGAGTCTTCGGCGGCAGCGGAAGCCGGCGGCAAAACCGGCCTCACCGCCCTGTCGGCGGCGGTAATGTTCCTGCTGATGCTGCTGTTCACGCCGGTGGCGTTGATGATCCCGAAAGAAGCCACCGCCCCAGCGCTGATCCTGATTGGCCTCAACATGTTCAGCGGCCTGCGCAAAGTGGATCTTGGCAACTTCACCGACGGGCTGCCGGTGCTGATGATGGTGATGATCACCCTTATCGCCAACAGCTTCGGCACCGGGATTGCCGGCGGGCTGCTGTTTTACATTGTGATCAAGGCTATCGCCGGCAAGTGGCGGGAAATCCCGATTGGCCTGTGGGTGCTGGCTGTCCCGCTGGGGTATTACTTCGCGACCTTAGTCAGGCATTAAGCCCTTCACAATGTGATTTCACCTCTTCATATAACAAACGCACCGCGGCAGAGAGCTGTTTGCGGTGCGGGCAAATCAGATTCAACGGCACCACATCCCCCTGATAACGCGGCAGCAGGCGCCGCAGGCGCCCCGCCCGCAGATCGTCGCTGACGTCGAGCATCGATTTATAGGCAATGCCCTCCCCGGCCACCGCCAGCCGACGGATCACCTCGGCGTCGTCGCTCATCACCGTGCCGGAGACCTTCTGCTGCTGAACCACTCCGTCGAGGCTCAGCGACCAGCGGTCGAACGGACGGCCGCGCAAAATGTAGATCAACGCATTGTGCTGGCTGAGCTCCTCGAGGGTCTGCGGTTCGCCGTGGCGGGCGATCCACTCAGGCGAGGCCACCAGCACCCGACGATTTTCCGGCGCCACCGGCAGCGAGATAAACGAGGCATCGTCGTTATTACCATAGCGAAACGCGACGTCCACCGGATCTTTAAACACGTCGGTTAGCTGGTCGGAAAAGAGCAACCGCAAACGCAGCGCCGGGTGGCGTTGGCGGAAATCACGGAACAGGGTCAGGAGCAGGTTACGCCCGAGGTCCGACGGCACGGCAATCTGCAACATGCCGCGAACTTCATCGTCCGGGGTCTGGATCTTCTGCAGACCGGCCTCGAGGGTATCGAGCATCTGGGTGGCGTAGGGCAGCCAGGTCTCCCCCTCCGGCGTCAGGCGCAGGCTGCGGGTCGAACGGGCAAACAGGCGAATATTGAGGATCGTCTCCAGACGCTTAATCGCCGCGCTGACCTGCGCCGGCTGCTGCCCGGATTCACGCGCCGCATCGCTAAAACTGCCCAGTGCCGCGGCGCGGACAAATAAGGTCAGATCTTCCAGCCTGAACATGCCGATTCTCCCCTGCTTCAGATTGCTCCCAAAATACGCATCACCGTCGCTGCAACGCAAGCGGCGCAAGACTTGTGCCGTGTTTTGCTTACACTTTTTAAAAATCCAGTGCTTGCCATTTCAGCAACGCATCAGGAATGATACGAGGCTGCTAATTTGAGTCCAGGTAATAATGAGGAAATTATGCGTAAAACAAAAATGATGCTTCTGGGCGTACTTATTGCCACCGCTGGCGCCAGCTGGACGGCTACTGCCGCGGGGATCGATCAGTATGCGCTGAAAGAGTTCACTGCCGATTTCACCCAGTTTCACATCGGCGACACCGTTCCGGCGATGTACCTCACCCCGGAATACAACATCAAACAGTGGCAGCAGCGTAACCTGCCTGCACCGGACGCCGGCAGCCACTGGACCTACATGGGCGGTAACTACGTGCTGATCACCGATACCGAAGGCAAAATTCTCAAAGTGTACGATGGCGAGATCTTCTATCATCGCTGATCCGCGCAACCTCCACGTCCGCCCCGGCGAGCCAGCGGACTCTCCGGCGCTGCGCCAGATCTTCCTGCGGGCGCGCAGTTTATCGTGGACCTGGCTTCCCGCCGCGGCGTGGCGGCTGGAGGATTTCGATGCCGCCACCGCGGATGAACAACTGTGGGTCGCGGAATGCGACGGCCAGCCGGTGGGCTTTGCCGCCGTATGGACCGCCGATAATTTCCTTCACCATCTGTTTGTCGACCCCGACTGGCAGGGCAAACATATCGGCAGCGCGCTGCTGGCGCAGGTTGAACAGAGCTTTACCGCCAGCGGAACGCTGAAATGCCTGATGGAAAATAAAAACGCCCTGCGCTTCTACCAGCGTCATGGCTGGACCATCGAAGCACAGGGCGCGTCGCCCGAGGGCAGATACTGGCTGATGCGCTCGCCGCGGCCTTAAACGGCGCGGAAGGCAATCTCACCCGGGATCACTTCTCCCTGCCAGTACATCTGGGCCGCCACCCGGCCCGCCAGCTGGCGGTAGATGTCGGTAAATTCGCTGTCCGGACGCGCCACCACCGTCGGCGTGCCGTTATCCAGATCTTCCCGCAGCGTAATATGCAGCGGCAGCTGACCCAGCAGCTGGGTGTGGTATTTCTCGGCCAGTTTTTGCGCGCCGCCGGTGCCGAAGATAGGCTCGTGGTGCCCGCAGTTGCTGCAGATATGCATGCTCATGTTTTCCACGATCCCCAGCACCGGCACTTCCACTTTCTCGAACATCACGATGCCTTTTTTGGCGTCGATCAGCGCGATGTCCTGCGGCGTGGTGACCACCACCGCACCGGTCACCGGAATGTTCTGCGCCAGGGTCAGCTGGATGTCGCCGGTGCCCGGCGGCATATCCAGCACCAGGTAGTCGAGATCCGGCCACAGAGTCTCCTGCAGCATCTGCATCAGCGCCTTGCTGGCCATCGGACCGCGCCAGACCATGGCGTTGTCGTCAGTCACCAGGTAGCCGATAGAGTTGGTGGCCAGGCCATACTTGATGATCGGCGCCATATGGGTGCCGTCCGGTGAGGTCGGGCGACTGTCTTCGGCGCCCAGCATGGTCGGAATCGACGGACCGTAGATATCGGCATCCAGAATGCCCACCTTCGCCCCTTCCGCCGCCAGGGCCAGCGCCAGGTTTACGGCAGTAGAAGATTTACCGACGCCGCCTTTGCCGGAGCTGATGGCGATAATGTTCTTCACGCCGTTGACCCCAGGCTGGTTTTTCACGCGCTTGAGGGTCGCGATGCTGTGGGTCAGCTTCCAGTCGATGGCCTTCGCGCCGGTGATGCGCAGCAGCTCGGCGCTGCACTGCTCTTTCAGCACTTCGAAGGCGCTGCTCCAGACGAACGGCATCTGCAGCTCAATATGAACGGTATCGTCCAGCCAGGCGACATGGTGCAGCGCCTTGAGGGCGGTGAGATTATGCTTCAGGGTTGGGTGCTGGAAATTGGCCAGCGTCCCGGCGACCATCGCACGTAGGCGCTCAGGGGATTTGGCCTGGGATTGCGAATTCATCCCGACTCCTTTGTTGTTTTGAGATGCTTTCAGTAATCACAGAGTTTATCACAGCTAACGATTATCCATATATGGGCAGCCATTTATGGCGCACCCACAGCCCTTTTGGTAATATCGGAAGCCCTTTTTACAACAGAAGATGTAATGCTCACTATGACTCAAGTCGCGAAGAAAATTCTGGTAACGTGCGCCCTGCCGTACGCCAACGGCTCCATCCACCTCGGCCACATGCTGGAGCACATCCAGGCTGATGTCTGGGTCCGTTACCAGCGAATGCGCGGCCACGAGGTCAACTTCATCTGCGCCGACGACGCCCACGGCACGCCGATCATGCTCAAAGCGCAGCAGCTCGGTATCACACCGGAGCAGATGATTGGCGAGATGAGTCAGGAGCATCAGACCGATTTTGCCGGCTTCGACATCAGCTATGATAACTATCACTCGACGCACAGCGACGAGAACCGCGAGCTGTCGGAGCTTATCTACACCCGCCTGAAAGAGAACGGTTTTATTAAAAACCGCACCATCTCTCAGCTCTACGATCCGGAAAAAGGCATGTTCCTGCCGGACCGTTTTGTGAAAGGCACCTGTCCGAAGTGCAAATCTCCGGACCAGTATGGCGATAACTGCGAAGTGTGCGGCGCGACCTACAGCCCCACCGAACTTATCGACCCGAAATCGGTGGTCTCCGGCGCTACGCCGGTGATGCGAGACTCCGAGCACTTCTTCTTCGACCTGCCGTCGTTCAGCGAAATGCTGCAGGCGTGGACCCGCAGCGGCGCGCTGCAGGAGCAGGTAGCGAACAAAATGCAGGAGTGGTTCGAATCCGGCCTGCAGCAGTGGGACATCTCCCGCGATGCGCCGTACTTCGGCTTCGAAATTCCCAACGCGCCGGGCAAATATTTCTACGTCTGGCTGGACGCGCCGATCGGCTACATGGGCTCCTTCAAGAACCTGTGCGACAAGCGCGGCGACACCACCAGCTTCGACGAATACTGGAAGAAAGACTCCACGGCCGAGCTGTATCACTTTATCGGCAAGGACATTGTCTACTTCCACAGCCTGTTCTGGCCGGCGATGCTGGAAGGCAGCAACTTCCGTAAGCCGACTAACCTGTTCGTGCACGGCTACGTGACGGTTAACGGCGCGAAGATGTCCAAGTCGCGCGGGACCTTTATCAAGGCCAGCACCTGGTTAAATCATTTCGACGCTGACAGCCTGCGCTACTACTACACCGCCAAGCTCTCCTCGCGCATCGATGACATCGACCTGAACCTGGAAGATTTCGTGCAGCGCGTGAACGCGGATATCGTCAACAAGGTGGTTAACCTCGCCTCACGCAACGCCGGCTTTATCAGCAAGCGTTTCGACGGCGTGCTGGCCGCTGAGCTGGCCGACCCGGCGCTGTATAAAACCTTCACCGACGCGGCAGAAAGCATCGGTGAAGCATGGGACAGCCGCGAGTTCGGTAAGGCAATCCGCGAAATCATGGCCCTCGCCGACGTGGCTAACCGCTACGTCGATGAGCAGGCGCCGTGGGTGGTAGCGAAACAGGAAGGCCGCGACGCCGACCTGCAGGCCATCTGCACCATGGGCCTGAACATGTTCCGCGTGCTGATGACCTGGCTGAAGCCGGTGCTGCCGCAGCTGGCGGCGCGTGCGGAGGCATTCCTCAACAGCGAACTGAGCTGGGATGCCATTCAGCAGCCGCTGCTGGCGCATAAGGTGAATCCGTTCAAGGCGCTGTATAACCGCATCGAGATGAAACAGGTGGAAGCGCTGGTGGAAGCCTCTAAAGAAGAGGTGAAAGCCACCGCGGCGCCGGTCACCGGTCCGCTGGCGGACGATCCGATTCAGGAGACCATCACCTTTGACGATTTCGCCAAAGTCGATCTGCGCGTGGCGCTGATTGAAAACGCGGAATTCGTCGAGGGCTCCGACAAGCTGCTGCGCCTGACGCTGGATCTCGGCGGCGAAAAACGTAACGTCTTCTCCGGCATCCGCTCCGCTTACCCGGATCCGCAGCCGCTGATTGGCCGCCTGACGGTGATGGTCGCCAACCTGGCGCCGCGGAAAATGCGCTTCGGCATCTCCGAGGGCATGGTGATGGCCGCCGGCCCTGGCGGGAAGGATATCTTCCTGTTAAGCCCTGACGACGGCGCGAAGCCGGGTCAGCAGGTGAAATAACAAAAAAGCCGGAGAGTATCTCCGGCTTTTTTTTGCCCGGCGGCACTACGCTTGCACGGGCCGACGGGTTTTGTCGGCCGGGTAAGGCGAAGCCGCCACCCGGCTAAACATCACGCCTTCGGGTGATGCACCCGGTGGGTCAACCCGCGCAGGAAGTTGCGCATAAACTGATCCCCGCACTCGCGGTAGTTTTTATGCTCCGGGGCGCGCATCATGGCGGTGATTTCCGGCACCGACACCCGGTATTTCTGCTCGCTCATGATCGCCTGGATATCGTCCGTTTTCAGCGAGAAGGCGATCCGCAGCTTTTTCAGCACCGTGTTGTTATTCACCCGACGCTCCAGCGCCAGCTCCGGCGCCGAATCATCTTTGCCGCGCTTGTCATAGATAAGGCCGTTGAGGAAACCCGACAGGATAATATCCGGGCAGCGGACAAAACCCTCTTCATCCTCTTTCGTCATCCAGGTATCGAAGCTGGCGGCGGTGGATTCCATATCGGCAAGCGCAAGAATGCGCACCATATCGTTATTATTGGCTTTCAGGGTGTAGCGCAGGCTACGAAGAATATCATTACTGAGCATGAGTGCCTTTTACTGTCGATGTTGCAATGGGGCGCAGTGTAGCAGTTTTACAGGCCAATCGCTTCTTTCAGGCTTTTTAAATAGCGCCGGCTCACCGGCACCGTTTGCCCGGCGCGCATCAGCAGCTCCGCCTGGCCGTTCTCTTCCAGGCGAATCTCCTTCAGGTGCGCCATATTCACCAGATACTGGCGATGGCAGCGCAGCAGCGGCGTGCGGCTCTCGAGGGTGCGCAGGGTCAGCTCGGTAAAGCCCTCTTTTCCCTCGCGATCGGTCACGTAGATGCCGCTCATCCGGCTGCTGACGAAGGCCACATCCTCCATCTGCAGCAGCCAGATACGGCTGTGGCCGGTACAGGGAATGTATTTCAGCGTCTGCCGGGCGTCATCCAGCAGCGACACGTCCTGCAGGCTGCGCTCCTGACGCAGGCGGGCCAGGGTTTTCTCCAGCCGCACGGCCTCAATCGGCTTGAGCAGATAGTCAAAAGCGTGCTCCTCAAAGGCTTTCACCGCGTACTCATCAAAAGCGGTGAGAAACACGATATAGGGGCGATGCTCCGGGTCGAGCATCCCGACCATCTCCAGACCGCTGATGCGCGGCATCTGGATGTCGAGAAACAGCACGTCAGGGCGCAGCTTATGTACTGCGCCAATCGCCTCCACCGCGTTGCCGCACTCGCCGACGATCTCGATATCGCGCTGAGTCTCCAGCAAAATACGCAGGTTTTCCCGCGCCAGCGGCTCATCATCGACGATCAATACTCTCAGCATGCATTCTCCTCCAGGGGCAGACGTAGGGTGACACGGGTAAAGCGCTCCGGCTCGCAGGTGACGCTGATGCCGCAGTCGGCGCCAAAACGCGCCCGCAGACGCCTGTCCACCAGATTCATCCCCAGCCCGCTGGCCTGGGGGTTGGCCCGGTACAGCCCGGCGTTATCTTCGATATCCAGCTGCAGCCAGCGATCGTCCTGGCTGGCGCGGATGGTAATTTCGCCGACGCCAAGATGTTGCGATGTACCATGCTTAATGGCGTTCTCCACGATCGGCTGCAGGGTGAAAGCGGGCAGCTGGTGATGCGCCAGCCCCTCGGGCACCGCCATCTGGATCTGCAGGTTAGCCTGGAAGCGAGCCTTCTCAATCTGCAGATAGGCGTTAACATGCTCGATCTCATCGGCAAGCGTGACAATTTCCGTCGGCCGTTTCAGGTTCTTACGAAAGAAGGTCGACAGATACTGCACCAGCTGGCCGGCCTGATCGCTGTCGCGGCGGATCACCGCCTTCAGCGTGTTAAGCGCGTTAAACAGGAAGTGCGGGTTGACCTGGGCGTGCAGGAGCTTGATTTCAGATTGCGTCAGCAGCGCCTTCTGCCGCTCGTACTGTCCGGCGAGGATCTGCGCCGACAGCAGCTGGGCAATCCCCTCCCCGAGGGTGCGGTTGATCGAACTGAACAGGCGATTTTTCGCCTCATACAGTTTAATGGTGCCTATCACCCGCTGGTTCTCACCGCGCAGGGGGATCACCAGCGTCGACCCCAGCTTACAGTGCGGATGAATCGAGCAGCGGTAAGGCACCTCGTTGCCATCGGCGTAGACCACCTCCCCGGTCTCAATCGCCCGTTGCGTATACGAGGAGGAGATAGGCTTGCCCGGCAGATGGTGATCGTCGCCGATGCCGGTAAACGCCAGCAGCTTGTCGCGATCGGTGATCGCCACCGCGCCGATATCCAGCTCCTGGATCAGCACCTGGGCCACCTTCATGCTGTTCTCTTCGTTGAATCCCTGACGCAGGATCCCCTCGGTCGAGGCCGCCACCTTCAGCGCCGTGGCGGAAAAGGCGGAGGTGTATTTCTCGAACATCGCCCGTTTATCCAGCAGAATGCGCATAAACAGCGCCGCACCGACGGTATTGGTGACCATCATCGGCGCAGCAATGCTCTGCACCAGATGCAGGGCGTCCTGGAACGGGCGGGCAATCAGCAGAATGATCATCATCTGCACCAGCTCGGCCACGAAGGTGATCGCCCCGGCGGTCAGCGGGCTAAAGACCTTGTCCGGCCGGCCGCGTTTGACCAGCACGCTGTGCACCAGCCCGCCCAGCAGCCCCTCAACGATGGTGGAGACCATGCAGCTTAAGGCGGTCATTCCCCCCAGCGAGTAGCGGTGCAGGCCGCCGGTCAGCCCCACCAGCCCGCCGACCACCGGGCCGCCGAGCAGGCCGCCCATCACGGCGCCGATGGCGCGGGTGTTGGCGATGGAGTCTTCGATATGCAGACCGAAATAGGTCCCCATAATGCAAAAAATGGAGAAGGTGACGTAGCACAGCAGCTTGTGCGGCAGGCGAACGGTGACTTGCATCAGGGGGATAAACAGCCGGGTTTTGCTCATCAACCACGCGATGACCAAAAATACGCACATCTGCTGAAGCAGCAGCAACACCAGATCAAACTCGTACATACCCGCAAACCACACATGCCTGAAAGCGCGTACCATACCCTGCCTGGCGAAAACTTTCTTTGAAGCCCTGCATAAAAATGAAAAATGACGGACAGGATCACACTTTTTTCCGGCGCGTTGCGCAGCAAACGCGGCAAAAATCCCGGCGCGGCACGCTAAACCGCAATTAATGTTTCATTAACACCTGCGCTTCACCGTATAATCCCCCTGTTAACATCAGGAGCCTATTATGAAGCCAGCGAAAATCGCGGTCGTCACCCTCTTCTTACTTATGGCCATCGGCGGGATCAGCGGCGTAATGCTGGCCGGCTATTCCTTTATTGTGCGTGGCGGTGTCGGCTGATCCAGCGGGTCAGACGCTCAAACGCGCGGTCGACGATAATCGCCGCCAGCGCCACCAGCAGCGCCCCCTGAACAATATAGGCGGTATTAAAGCCGCTCAGGCCGATGATGATCGGCGTCCCGAGCGTACTGGCCCCCACCGTCGAAGCAATGGTCGCGGTACCAATATTGACGATGACCGAGGTGCGGATCCCCGCCAGTATTACCGGGGCCGCCAGCGGTAGCTCCACCTTATACAGACGCTGCCAGCCGGTCATTCCCATCCCTTCGGCCACCCCTGTCACCCCCGACGGTATCGACCCCAGCCCGGCCAGCGTCCCCTGCAGCACCGGCAGTATGCCATACAGCGCGAGGGCGATGAGCGCGGGCAGCCAGCCAAATCCCAGCACCGGCACCGCCATCGCCAGCACCGCCACTGGCGGAAAGGTCTGCCCGATAGCGGCGATGGTCTCCACCAGCGGGCGAAACGCGCTGCCGGCGGGCCGGGTGACCGCCACCCCTGCCCCCAGTCCCACAACCGTTGCCGCGAGACTGGACGCCACCACCAGCCAGCCGTGATCGAGGGTTAGCGCCCAGAAGCTCTCCTGCTGATAGACCGGCCGCGGCAGCTCCGGGAACAGCCGACTGAACAGCGGCGCGCTGTAGGGCAGCCCTACCAGCAGGCCGATAAACAGCGCGATAAGCCACCACAGCGGCTCACGAAGCGCCTTCATGGCTCGCCTCCTGGCGCAGCAGATCGGCAAAATGCAGCGTGCCGCAGGGCCTGCCTTCGTCATCGACCACCGGCAGCGCCTCGCAGCGCCGGGCGACAAACTGCGACAGCGCTTCCCGCAGGGTCATGGTGACGGTCAGCCCCTCGCCCGCCAGCCGTTCGCCGGGACGCAAATAGTCCCCCACCTCGCGCAGCGACAGCAGGCGCACGCCCAGCTCGCTGCGGCCAAAAAAGGTCTGCACAAAGCTATTTTTCGGCCGCAGGAGCATCTCCAGCGCCGCCCCCTGCTGGACCACCTCGCCCCCGTCCATCAGCACCAGGTGGTCCGCCAGACGCAGCGCTTCGTCAATATCATGGGTCACCAGCACAATCGTCCGCCCCAGCAGCCGGTGGATGCGCAGCATCTCCTGCTGCAGCGCCTCGCGGGTCACCGGGTCGAGGGCGCCGAAGGGCTCATCCATCAACAGCACCTCCGGATCCGCCGCCAGCGCCCGCGCCACCCCCACCCGCTGCTGCTGGCCGCCGGAAAGCTGATGCGGGTAACGGTCGCGCAGCGTCGCCTCCAGCCCTAACAACGCCATCAGCTCGTCGACCCGGTCGGCGATCCTCGCCCGCGGCCATTTTTGCAGCTGCGGCACAGTGGCGATATTCTGCGCCACCGTCCAGTGCGGAAACAGGCCGATGGACTGGATGGCATAGCCCATCCGCCGCCGCAGAGTCAGGACCGGCTGCTGACGGATGTCCTCGCCGGCAAAACGAATAGTGCCCCGGTCCGGCTCCAGCAGGCGGTTGATCATCTTCAGCGTCGTCGACTTGCCCGAGCCGGAGGTCCCCACCAGCACCGAGAAGGCGCCTTCGCGCAGCTCCAGGGTCAGGTCCTTCACCGCCGGGTGGCCGGCAAACACTTTGCTGACCCCTTCAAACTCAATCATTGGCCTCTCCTTTTAGCCAGGCGCCCCACAGGGCGAACAGGGCATCCACCACCACCGCCAGGGCAATGGTCGGCACCACGCCCAGCAGCACCAGATCCAGCGCACTGCTCAGCAGCCCCTGAAACACCAGCGCGCCAAAGCCGCCGGCGCCGATCAGCGCGGCCACTACCGCCATGCCGACGGTTTGCACGCTGACCACCCGCAGGCTGCGCAGCAGCACCGGCATCGCCAGCGGAAGCTGCACCTGACGAAAGCGCTGCCCGGCGCTCATGCCCATCGCCGTCGCGCTCTCCAGGGCGTCCTGCGGCACCTGCTGCAGGCCGGTCACCACCCCGCGCACCAGCGGCAGCAGCGCATACAAAGTCAGGGCGATCAGGGCCGGCGCTATGCCGGTCCCGGAGACGCCCAGCTCGCCCAGCGCCGGGAAATAGCGCGCCAGACCGGCAAGTGGTGCAATCAGCAGGCCGAACAGCGCCACCGACGGGATAGTCTGGATCACATTGAGCACGGTGAAGGCCGGCGCCTGCCAGCGCGGACGTCGCCACAGCCATACCCCCAGCGGCAGGCCAATGAGCAGGCCCGGCAGCAGGGTGCCGAACAGCAAAAGCAGATGCTGGCGCAGGGCGTCGTCAAATACCTCCTGACGGTTGGCATACTCCTTCAGCAGAGAGAGCTGATCGAGCGCCCCGGTAGCAAGCAGGATGATGGGCAACAGCCAGACTTGCGCATTAAGCAGCCAGCGCCACAGCGGCCGGACGGTAAGATGACGGATGGCCTCGCTGGCCAGCAGCAGACAAAGCGCCAGCGACAGCCACAGGCCGCTGCCGGGCGAGGTGCGCGCCAGCGGCGAGCCGTGCCGGGAGAGCTCAAGCGCCGCCTGTCCGCTGCCCCAGATAAGCAGCGGGAAGAGCAGTTCGGCCAGCAGCAGGTGAAGAAGCGGCGCGGCCCTGCCTGGCAGCCAGCAAAGCAGCATCCCGGCAAGGACTGCCGCCAGCTGAACGCCGGCGAGCCAGGGCATCACCTGCCACAGCCCGCGCCCTTCGCCGGAGAGTAAGCGATTCGGCGCGTAAGTGATAAACGGCAGCGCCAGCGTAACCAGCAGCAGACCAGTCAGCAGCAGGCCGACGCGGTGAGTACAGCGAATGGTCACCGGTGGCTTACTTCAGCAGGCCTTTCTGCTGCAGATAATCTGCCGCCACGCGCTTCGCATCCTGGCCTTCCACCGCAATACGGGCGTTCAGCTGCTGCAAGGTTTTTTCATCGAGGCTGGCAAAGACCGGCTTCAGCCAGTCGGCGATCTGCGGGTAGGCTTTGAGCACTGCCTCACGCACCACCGGCGTCGGGGCATAAATCGGCTGCACGCCCTGCGGGTCGCTCAGCGTCTGTAACCCCAGCGCCGCGACCGGGCCGTCAGTGCCGTAGGCCATCGCCGCGTTTACGCCCGAGGTCTGCTGCGCCGCCGCTTTGATGGTCACCGCCGTATCGCCCCCGGCCAGCGACAACAGTTGGTTCTGGTTGAGGTTGAAGCCATACGCTTTCTCAAACGCCGGCAGCGCGTCCGGGCGCTCAATAAACTCCGCCGAGGCCGCCAGCTTAAATTCACCGCCCTGCTTCAGGTAGCGACTGAGGTCGGCCAGCGAGGTCAGGTGATTTTTCTCCGCCAGGTCCTGGCGCACCGCGATGGTCCAGGTGTTGTTCGCTGGCGCCGGGGTGAGCCACACCAGTTGATGTTTCTCCTGGTCGAGACGCTTCACCTTCTCATAGCCCTGTTGGGCATGCTTCCACGCCGGGTCGTTTTCATCTTTGAAGAAGAAGGCGCCATTGCCGGTATATTCCGGATAGATATCCAGCTCGCCGGCGACAATCGCCCCGCGCACCACCGGCGTGGTGCCGAGCTGGATTTTATTAATCGTTTTTACGCCGTGGCTTTCCAGCACCTGCTGGATCATATTGCCCAGCAGCGCGCCTTCGGTATCAATTTTCGAGCCGACCTTCACCGGCTCCGCCGCCTGCAGCGGTAAACTTATCAGGGCGGCCAGCGCCAGCGCACCGGACCATTTCATTGCCATCTTCATCCCGCTTCCCTCAGTTCTTTTGCGCTTCGCTTACAGAAGCTTAAGAGAAAAGCGTAGTCCATTTGCCAGCGATGCGAAAAAGAAAAGGCCGATTAATCGGCCTTTAACGTGTCACGTTGAGCTTAAGGGCTATTCCTTACAACAGTTCAAACTCGCTCTGCTTCACGCGGGCGGAGTCCACGCCGATAAAGACATTGAATTTGCCCGGCTCAGCAACGTATTTCATCTGCTGGTTCCAGAACTTCAGCGCGTCGACGTCAATCGGGAAGCTGACGGTTTGCGTTTCGCCCGGCTTGAGGTTGACCTTTTTAAAGCCGCGCAGCATTTTCACCGGCCGGCTCATGGAGGCAGTGACGTCCTGCAGATACAGCTGAATGACCGTTGCCCCTTCGCGTTTGCCGGTGTTGGTCACCTGCACGCTGGCGGTCACGCTGCCGTCGCGCGGCAGGGTGGCTGACGACATGGTGACATCGGAGACGCTAAAGGTGGTGTAGCTGAGGCCGTAACCAAACGGATACAGCGGGCCGTTGGCTTCATCGAAGTAACGCGAGGTGTACTTGTTCGGTTTCTCCGGATTATACGGCCGGCCGGTATTCAGGTGGCTGTAGTAGGTTGGGATCTGCCCCACCGAGCGCGGGAAAGACATCGGCAGTTTGCCCGACGGGTTATAGTCGCCAAACAGCACGTCGGCGATGGCGTGACCGCCTTCAGTGCCGGCAAACCAGGTCTCCAGCAGCGCATCGGCTTGCTGATCCTCTTTCACCAGCGCCAGCGGACGCCCGTTCATCAGCACCAGCACCAGCGGTTTGCCGGTGGCTTTGAGGGCGGCAATCAGATTGCGCTGGCTCTGCGGCAGGGTGATGTCGGTCCGGCTGGAGGCCTCATGCGCCATGCCCTGCGCTTCGCCCACCACGGCAACCACCACGTCGGATTGCTTCGCCGCCGCGACGGCTTCGTCGATCATTTCCTGTGGCGAGCGCGGGTCAACCTGCACCGCGTTCTCATACAGGTTAAGGAAATCGACGATGCCTTTATCGTCAGTGACGTTCGCCCCTTTGGCGTAAATCACTTTACCGTTATCACCCAGCGCTTCTTTGATGCCGGTCAGGACGGTCACCGACTGGTCGGCCACCCCGGCCGCGGACCAGCTGCCCATCATGTCGCGTTTGCTGTCCGCCAGCGCACCGACCACCGCGATAGTGCCGGATTTTTTCAGCGGCAGCGTATCGAGACGGTTTTTCAGCAGTACCAGACTTTCGCGGGCCACTTCCCGCGCCTCTTTGCGATGCAGGCGGCTTTCCGCGTTGGTGTCCTGCGGGTCAGAATCTTTTGGTCCCAGGTGGCTGTAAGGATCGTTGAACAGCCCCATGTCATATTTGACGTTGAGCACATGACGGGTGGCGTCATCCAGCTCGGCCATGGTCACCTTGCCAGACTTCACCAGCCCCGGCAGGTACTTGCTGTAATACTCGTCACTCATGCTCATGTTGATGCCGGACTTAAGCGCCACGCGCACCGCGTCTTCCGGGTCGGAGGCCACGCCGTGCTTAATCAACTCTTTGATGGCGCCGTGGTCGGAGACCGTGATGCCTTTAAAGCCCCACTGGTCGCGCAGGACGTCTTTCAGCAGCCAGGAATCAGCAGTCGCCGGGGTGCCGTTCAGCGAGTTCAGGGCCACCATCACCGCGCCGCTGCCGGCATCAAGCCCGGCTTTGTACGGCGGCATATAGTCGTTGAACAGGCGCTGCGGGCTCATGTCGACCGTGTTGTACTCTTTCCCGCCCTCCACCGCGCCGTAGGCGGCGAAGTGCTTGACGCTGGTCATCACCGAATAGCGGTCCGCCGGGCTCTTGCCCTGCATCGACTCCACCATCGCCTGGCCCATCATCGTGGTCAGATACGTGTCTTCCCCGAACCCTTCGGAAGCGCGTCCCCAGCGCGGGTCGCGGGAGACGTCGACCATCGGCGCCCAGGTCATGTTCAGGCCGTCATCGGCGGCTTCATAAGCTGACACGCGGCCCACGGTCTTCACGGCGTCAAGGTTAAACGATGAGGCCAGGCCGAGGCTTATCGGGAACACGGTGCGCTGACCGTGCAGCACATCGTAGGCAAAGAACAATGGGATCTTCAGGCGGCTAAGCTGCATCACCTGATCCTGCATCACGCGGATATCCGGCCGGGTGACGGTGTTAAAAATCGCCCCCACCTGACCGTTTTTGATCATTTCGCGGATCGCCTCTTTCGGGTTATCCGGGCCAACGCTTATCAGACGCAGCTGGCCGATTTTCTCGTCTACCGTCATTTTTTTCAGCAGATCGGTGACAAAGGCATCCCGCGCCTGCGGGGTCAGAGGGTGGTTACCAAACAGTTCATCCGCCAGCGCGGGTTGCAGCGCCAGACTCACGGCGACGCCTACAGTGCAGAGCCATTTCATTGTTATCTCGCTTTTTCTCAGACGGGGACTCGGTAAAACATAATAAAAACCGCAGTTTGCCATATATATAAACAACGCGCCCGCAGAATGCTAAGGTTCTTCTCTGATTTTTGCGAAACATTCATGCATCAAATTGTCATACAAAGCGCTATGCTTATCCTCGATATTTCGCGCACCACCACAAGGAGTGGAACATGTCATCTGCACCCACTAATACCCATAAAACGTTTCTGGCGGATCTGGCGCGCCTGGTTGGCCCTTCGCATCTGCTGACCGACCCGGCAAAAACCCAACGCTACCGCAAAGGCTTCCGCTCCGGTCAGGGCGAGGCGCTGGCGGTTGTCTTTCCCGGCACCCTGCTGGAACTCTGGCGCGTGCTCAACGCCTGCGTAGACGCCGATAAAATTATTCTGATGCAGGCGGCCAACACCGGCCTGACCGAAGGTTCGACCCCCAACGGCAATGATTACGATCGCGAGATCGTGATTATCAGCACCCTGCGCCTGGACAAACTGCATCTGCTGGACAAAGGCGAGCAGGTGCTGGCCTGGCCCGGCACTACCCTCTATTCGCTGGAAAAAGCGCTCAAACCGCTGGGTCGCGAGCCGCACTCGGTGATCGGCTCGTCATGCATCGGCGCATCGGTGATCGGCGGGATCTGCAACAACTCCGGCGGTTCGCTGGTGCAGCGCGGGCCCGCCTATACCGAGATGTCGCTGTTCGCGCAGATTGACGCCGACGGCAAGCTGAAGCTGGTCAACCATCTGGGCATTGATCTCGGCAGCACGCCGGAGCAGATCCTCAGCCGCCTCGACGACGAGCGCATCAGCGATAGCGATGTGCTGCACGACGGCCGCCACGCCCACGATCACGACTATGTGACCCGCGTGCGCGATGTCGATGCCGACACCCCGGCGCGCTACAACGCCGACCCGGACCGCCTGTTCGAATCCTCCGGCTGCGCCGGCAAGCTGGCGGTTTTCGCCGCGCGTCTGGATACCTTCCCGGCGGAAAAACGCCAGCAGGTGTTTTACATTGGCACCAACCAGCCGCAGGTATTGACCGAGATCCGCCGCCATATCCTCGCCGAGTTCCAGCATCTGCCGGTGGCCGGGGAATATATGCACCGCGATATTTACGATATCGCCGAGAAGTATGGCAAAGACACCTTCCTGATGATCGACAAGCTCGGCACCGACAAAATGCCGTTCTTCTTCACCATGAAGGGGCGCACCGACGCGATGCTGGAGAAAGTCTCGCTGTTTAAGCCGCACTTTACCGACCGCTTTATGCAGAAGCTCGGCCACGTCTTCCCGGCGCACTTACCGGAGCGGATGAAAACCTGGCGTGATAAATATGAACATCATCTGCTGCTGAAGATGGCCGGGGATGGCATCGAAGAAGCGCAGCGCTGGCTGACGGAATACTTCCAGCAGGCCGAGGGGGATTTCTTCGCCTGTACGCCGGAGGAAGGCAGCAAGGCGTTTCTGCACCGCTTTGCCGCCGCCGGCGCGGCCATCCGCTATCAGGCGGTGCATGCTGACGAAGTGGAAGATATTCTGGCGCTGGATATCGCCTTGCGCCGCAACGATACCGAGTGGTTCGAACATCTGCCGCCGGAGATCGACAGCCAGCTGGTGCATAAGCTCTACTATGGCCACTTTATGTGCCATGTGTTCCATCAGGATTACATCGTCAAGAAAGGGGTCGACGCCCACGCTCTGAAAGAGCAGATGCTGGCGTTGCTGAAAGCGCGCGGCGCCCAGTACCCGGCGGAGCATAACGTGGGTCATCTGTATGAGGCCCCGGAGAGCCTGCAGCAGTTCTATCGCCAGAACGATCCGACCAACAGCATGAACCCGGGGATTGGTAAAACCAGTAAGCAGAAATACTGGGGTGAAGCGGCACCAACGCCGGTCTCCCCGGCAGATCCGCAATAATCAGCGGCAGGACTATTCAGCCTGGCGCTTCTGTATTACGCTGCACGCCGGAGAATGTCTCTCCGGCAGATTCAGGAGCGCCGCCATGCCCGCAGAGGCCCCGTTACTCGACAGTGATTTAGAAATTCGTGAAGCGCTGCCCGACGATGCGCACGCCATCGCCGCGCTGTATGTCTGGCACGTGCTCAATGGCCGCGCTTCCTTTGAAGAGATCCCCCCTACCGTTGACGAAATGCGTAAACGGATCAAAACCGTCCGCGATAACGGGCTGCCCTGGCTGGTGGCGCTGTGGCGCGGCGCCATCGTCGGCTACTGCTACGCCACCTTCTATCGGCCTCGTCCGGCCTATCGCTACACGCTTGAGGAATCGATCTACGTGGAATCCGGGATGGGCGGGCGCGGCATCGGCAGCGCGTTGCTGTCGCGGCTGATCGCCGAATGCGAGAAAGGCCCGTGGCGGCAGATGCTGGCGATCATTGGCGATGGCCATAACAATGCCGGTTCGCTGGCGATCCATAAAAAGTTTGGTTTTACCGTGGCGGGTCAACTGCGCAGCGTGGGCTACAAGATGGGCGACTGGCGAGATACGTTGATTATGCAGCGCGCGCTGGGTGACGGCGACTGGACGCTGCCGGAGTGATATACGGCGTCAAATCCCCGGCTCGCGGCGTAAACGCCTTAGCCGGGCTACCGTTCAGCGCGGTTCCGGAGAGGCGTCAGCCGCCATCCGGCACAAACACCGGCACTCGGCCTGATTGCCCGGCGGCGCTGCGCTTGCCGGGCCTACGAAAGGGGCGAACCCGGCGCCAAATCACGTAGCCCGGATAAGGCGCGAGCCGCCATCCGGCACAAACGCGGCACGGTGTCGGGTATATTGCCCGGCGGCGCTGCGCTTGCCGGGCCTACGAAGGGGGCGAACCCGGCGCCAAATCACGTAGCCCGGATAAGGCGCAATGCGCCGCCATCCGGCACAAACGCGGCACGGTGTCGGGTATATTGCCCGGCGGTGCTGCGCTTGCCGGGCTTGCGAAGGGGGCGAACCCGGTGCCAAATCACGTAGCCCGGATAAGGCGCAATGCGCCGCCATCCGGGGGACAGGCAGATTAATCGTTCTGCGCGGTCTGCGCGCCGCCTTTCAGCATCGCCTCTGCCATCTGCGCTTCGCGCTGCTTTTTATAGCTCAGCGCCGAGGCGGGTACCGGCATCACCTTCCCGGTTTCAATCCAGGTCCGCAAGCGGCTGGCGTCGGCGAAGTGGGTGTATTTACCGAAGGCATCCATCACCACCAGCGCCACCGGGCGTTGGTTAATCACCGTACGCATAATCAGGCAGTGGCCGGCAGCGTTGGTGAAGCCGGTTTTAGTCAGCTGGATATTCCAGTTATCGCGATACACCAGATGGTTGGTGTTGCGGAACGGCAGGCTGTAGGCCGGATGGGCGAAAGTGGCGGTCTCTTCTTTGGTGGTGCTCAGCTGACCGATCAGCGGATACTGCTCGCTGGCGATCAGCAGTTTGGTCAGATCGCGGGCGGTGGAGACGTTATGCACCGACAGGCCAGTCGGCTCCACGTAGCGGGTATGAGTCATGCCCAGCGCCTGGGCTTTGGCGTTCATCGCGCGAATGAAGGCATCGTAGCCGCCTGGATAGTGATGCGCCAGGCTGGCGGCCGCGCGGTTCTCGGAAGACATCAGCGCCAGCAGCAGCATCGTGCGGCGGCTGATTTGGCTGTTGAGGCGCACGCGGGAGTAGATCCCCTTCATTTCCGGCGTATGGCTGATATCCACCGTCAGCATCTCATCCATCGGCAGATGGGCATCGAGCACCACCATGGCGGTCATCACTTTGGTGATTGACGCCATCGGGCGCACCAGATCCGGCTGGCTGGCATAGATGATTTTTTTGGTGGCCAGATCGACGATCATGGCGCTGCCGGAGGCGATATCCGGCTGCGAGGCGGCAACCGCCACGGAGGTTTTTGCTAACGCCTGGGGCGCAAAAGGCACAGCCAGCAGCAAGGTCAGGCTGAGCAAAGAGACTCGAAATTTCGGCATCATGGGCATTCTGAAAAGTATTTTTGCACGTTATGGAACGTACGCCGCGAGGTTAAGTGGGCAACATCGCTGGCAAACGCCATCATACCGCGCCGTAAGGCCCTGTGCCTAATAAGAATCGTGAAGAAATGCTGCATTGCCGACACAAAATACATATTTGCCGGCAATGCATATTATCCAGTGACGTGCGATCAGAAGAGTCGGTAACCATACCCCCACAGTACCACGGTGATCGCCAGCAGCACTTCCAGTACCAGCACTCCGATGGCCAGCGTCGAACTGGCGAAGCTTAAACCCTCTTCCCGGTTAATGCTCAGGAAGGTCGGGATGCCCAGATAGAGCAGATAGCCGGTGTAAAACAGCGCGATGGTACCGATCAGCGCGCACAGCCAGACCAGCGGATAGAGCGCCACAATCCCGCTCAGGAACAGCGGCGTGGCCACATAGCCTGCAAACACCATGCAGCGTTTCAGCGAAGGCTGCTGCGGATACTGCCTGGCCATCCACCAGATAACCCGCCCCATGATCGCCACCCCGGCCAGCATCACGGCGTAAAACAGTACCGCCAGCGCCAGACCGGTCAACATCGACAGTTTAATAACGGTGCCGTCGCCGAAGTTCCAGCCCAGCTGCGTAGTGCCGATAAAGGCGCACACCACCGGAACCGCCGCCATCAGCAGCACATGGTGCGTATAGTGATGAGAAATGGTTTCATTCTCGCTCTTTATCACGCTCATCTCCCGGTTGGGATGAGCGAAGAGCCCCCAGACATGGTTCATAGCGTCCCCCTTGTCACGGCTTCGTACTGCACTGATCCAAGTATAATTCACCCTGTAGATTATTTTGTGTACAGCGCAAAAAAACTGCGTCGCCGCGTTTTGGTCAGCAGGGTGTATGATTAACAGGTGATGAGATAAGGAGATAAGCTGTTTATGGATATCAATCACCTGATTTCCCAGTATGGCTACGCGGCGCTGATCGTCGGCAGCATGGCGGAAGGTGAGACCATTACCCTGCTGGGCGGCGTCGCAGCGCATCAGGGGTTACTGAAGTTTCCCCTGGTGGTGATCGCCGTCGCCCTCGGCGGGATGATTGGCGATCAGCTGCTCTATCTGGTCGGCCGCCGCTTCGGGGGACGCATTCTGCGCCGTTTCGCCAGCCAGAAGGCGCGAATACGTAAAGCGCAGCGCATGATCCAGCACCGGCCGTGGCTGTTTGTCATCGGCACCCGCTTTATGTATGGCTTCCGGGTAATCGGCCCCCTGCTGATCGGCGCCAGCCGCCTGCCGCCGCGCATTTTCCTGCCGTTGAATATTGTCGGAGCGCTGGTGTGGGCCCTGCTGTTTACCACCATTGGCTATCTCGGCGGCGAGGTGGTTGGCCCGTGGCTGCACCATCTGGACGCCCATCTGAAGCACTGGATCTGGCTGATCCTCGCGGTAGGACTTGTGGTTGCCGCCCACTGGTGGCTCAGGCGGCGAGAAAGGAAGAAGAAAGACTAAACGGCGCACCCGCAGGCGCGCCGTTGCGCCGGTTATTTCACGCTCTGGTGATAGCCGCCGCCGAGAGCAGAAGTCAGCTGAATGCTGGCGTCAATCCACTGGCCGTGCAGGCGCAATGCGGTAATGCGCTCCTGCAGCGCCGGGAGCTTCGCCATACTGACTCTGGAGCCGGGTAAGATCCCCGCCGCCATTCGGGCCTGCGCCAGGTTCACTACCCGCTGGGCGTCTTTTTCAACCTGCTGCTGCTGCTGGCTTTTGGCCATCAGCGTCTCGACCTGGCTGGCGGTTTTCGCCACCTGGTTGACGGCATCCACCACCGCTTTGTTGTACTGCGCTATCGACAGGCTGTTCTGCGCGCTGGCAATATCCAGATTGGCATTGAGGCGGCCGCTGTCAAAGATCGGCAGCGTCAGTCCGGCGGTGACGCCCATCTGCTGCGCCGAGTGACGGAAAAGATCGCTTAAGTGCAGGGCATCCTGCTGCAGGAACGCCATCAGATTGATGTCGGGATAAAACGCCGCTTTCGCCGCGTCCACTTCGCTCAGCGATGCCTCAATGTACCAGTGAGCAACCTGCAGATCCGGGCGGCGCGCCAGCAGCTCATAGCCGAGGGTATCAGGCAGTTGCGCGCTGACCGTCGGCAGGCTGACCGGTTTGAGGTTCAGCGACTGGCTCTGGCTGTTGGTCAGGGCCATCAGGCGCGCTTCAATCTCTTTCATCGTGCCCGCCACGTCCGCCAGCTGCTGGTCGGTTTTGCTGACGTTAATATCGTTCTCCGCCCCTTCGGCGGAGTTGGTGATCCCGCGCTGCAACAGGGCCTTGTCGACCGTCACGATATTATTTTGCTCACCCTTCACCTGCTGCAGCACTGCTTTAATCGCCGCTTCCGTCTGCCACTGCCAGTACAGGCGCGCCACGCTGCCAGAAAGCAATTCGCGGGTCTGGGCCTGCTCCGCCACCTGGGCTTTCAGCTCGCCGATGCGCGCTTTCACCAGCGCGCGGTTTTTACCCCACAGGTCCAGATCCCAGCCAGCGGTCAGGCCGAAGGTGCCGTTGGTGTACCACGGGCCGGTATTGCCGTCGGTGTCGGTGGCGAACGGCCCCATCAGGCCTTCGGCCGACATGCGCTGGCGTTCAACATCGGCGGAGAAATCCATCTCCGGGCCAAGATTCGCCTGCGACATTCGCGCCTGCGCTTCGGCAAGCCTGATGCGCTGTTCGGCAATTTGCATATCCGGCGCATTGGCGAGTGCGCGCTGAATCAGATTATCCAGTTGGGCATCGTGGTAGTCTTTCCACCAGTCGGTCTGCGGCCAGCCATTTTTCACGGCGGCAGGGAGATCCATGGAAACATGGGAGGCTGGAATTTGCTGCTGCGGCGGATTAGCAACCTCATGAGATGGCGCGCAGCCAGCCAGCGCGATGGCCAGGGGCAATGCCGCCAGCACGCTTTTATTTAATATCAATTTCATTAGACAGGTCAGATAACTTAATCAGGTTGGTTATCATAAGTTAATTGAATTAAACGCGTTTAGTAAAGCGTGTGACTAAATTATTAGTTAGCTAAAAATAAACAACCTTATCAATTCAAGGGATGAATATGAGTCAGAATATTTATGACGACCCGCAGTTTTTTGCCGGCTATGCGACCCTCGATCGCTCGGTGAAGGGGCTGGATGGCGCACCGGAGTGGCCTTCCCTGCAGGCAATGTTGCCGCCGATAACCGGTTTGCGGGTGGTGGATCTCGGCTGCGGCTACGGCTGGTTTTGCCGCTGGGCACAGCAGCAGGGAGCCAGCCAGATAACCGGTTTTGATATCTCCCAGCGCATGCTGGCGCAGGCGCGGGAGATGACCCGCGGGGATGAGATTGTCTACCGCTGCGCCGATCTGCAAACCCTGACGCTGCCCGCCAACAGCTGCGATCTGGTCTACAGCTCGCTGGCGCTGCATTATTTACCGGACATTGCCCCGCTCTTCGCCACCCTGCAGCAGGCGCTGGTTCCCGGCGGCACCCTGGTCTTTTCCGCCGAACATCCCATCTATACCGCCCCCTTGCAGCAGGGCTGGCGGGTGGATGACCAGGGACAGAAAAGCTGGCCGGTCAGTCACTATCAGCAGGAGGGTGAGCGCGTCAGCAACTGGTTTGCCGAGGGCGTCATCAAGCAACATCGCAAGCTCTCAAGCTGGATAAACGCGCTTATCGCCGCGGGTTTTGTGCTGGAGCAGCTGGATGAGTGGGGTCCGAGCGCCGAACAGATTGTCCAACAGCCCGCCCTGGATGAAGAGAAAGAACGTCCGATGATCTTTTTACTGCGCGCGCGTAAACCGGGCTAATTCCCCGCCCGGCGATGGCCGGGCGGGCATGCTTTACGCTTTCAGGCTGGCGCCGCGGCTGGCAATCACCTCTTTATACCAGTCAAAACTCTTCTTCTTACTGCGCGCCAGGGTGCCGGTGCCGTCATCATGACGGTCGACATAGATAAAGCCATAGCGCTTCGACAGCTCCGCCTTCGAGGCGCTCACCAGGTCAATCGGCCCCCAGCTGGTAAAGCCCATCAGCTCAACGCCATCGTCAATGGCTTCCCGCGCCTGCACCAGATGGTCGTTCAGGTAACTGATGCGGTAGCCATCGTTAATGCTGCCATCGGCTTCCACCTTATCCTTGGCGCCCAGACCATTTTCCACGATAAACAGCGGCTTCTGATAGCGATCCCACAGCACGTTCAGCAGCGTACGCAGGCCCAGCGGGTCTATCTGCCAGCCCCACTCCGAGCTCGCCAGGTGCGGGTTCGGCACCATGCTGAGAATATTGCCGCGCGCCTGCTGGTTCAGCGCCTCGTCGGCGGTGACGCAGCCGGTCATGTAGTAGCTAAAGGAGATAAAGTCGACGGTGGTTTTCAGCGCCTCGCGATCGGCATCGGTAATGGTGAGCGTGATGCCGTTGTCGCGGAAAAAGCGCTGCATATAGCCCGGGTACGCGCCGCGCGCCTGCACGTCGCCAAAGAACTGCCAGCTGCGATTCTCCTGCAGCGTCTCAAACACATCTTCCGGTTTGCAGCTCAGGGGATACATCAGCCCGCCGAGCAGCATATTGCCGATTTTGCCCTCGGGCACCAGCTCGTGACAGGCTTTAACCGCCAGAGCGCTGGCCACCAGCTGGTGGTGAATCGCCTGATACACCTCGCCTTTGCTGCTGCCGGCCGGCAGGCCGACGCCGGTCATCGGAGCATGCAGCGACATATTGATTTCGTTAAAGGTCAGCCACAATTTGACCTTATTTTTATAGCGGCTGAACACCGTGCGGGCGTAGCGCTCAAAGAAACCAATCACCTCCCGGCTGCCCCAGCCGCCGTAGTTTTTTACCAGCGCCCACGGCATTTCATAATGCGACAGCGTCACCAGCGGGGTGATGTTGTGCTTCGCCATCTCGTCGAACAGCTTGTCGTAGAACGCGAGACCGGCTTCGTTGGGCTCGGCGTCATCGCCGTTGGGATAGATGCGGGTCCAGGCGATGGACACCCGCAGGCAGTTAAAGCCCATCTCGGCGAACAGAGCGATATCTTCCGGGTAGCGATGGTAAAAATCGATCGCCACATCCTTAATACCGCTGTCGCCGGGTACGCGCTCGACCACCTCGCCGAACACGCCGTGCGGCTGCACATCGGAGGTGGATAAGCCTTTGCCCTCTTCCAGATAAGCCCCTTCCACCTGATTCGCCGCGGTCGCGCCGCCCCATAAAAAATCCGCCGGGAATGTTTTCATCTCTCTCTCCTGTGATTAATGGCTGACTGACAACAGCGGCTGGCCGGCTTCGACGGCGCTGGACGCCACCGTATCAATTTCCCGGTAGTCGTCGCTGTTGCTGATAATGATCGGGGTCGCCAGGTCGTAACCGGCATCCAGAATCGCCTGACGATCGAACTCGATCAGCAGATCGCCGGCCTGCACCCTGTCGCCCTCTTTGACATGTGCGGTAAACGGCACGCCGTCGAGTTTGACCGTGTCGATGCCGACGTGGATCAACAGCTCAATGCCGCTGTCGCTCTGCAGGCCGATGGCATGTTTAGTCTGAAACAGGGAAGCCACTTCGCCCGGGAACGGGGCAATCACTTGGCCCACCGCCGGGATAATGGCGACCCCTTTACCGAGCAGGCCGCTGGCGAAGGTGCTATCCGGCACCTGCTCGAGGGCGATAACGCTGCCGCTCATCGGCGCCAGAATATCGTTTGCCGAGGCCGGGGCTACCGTCACGGCGCCCGGTGCAGCGCTGGCGCGCGGCATGCCGGCGAAGAAGGTCAGCACGCAGGCGAGCACGAAAGCCACGCCGGTGCCGATAAGCCCGCCCCAGACGCTGGCGTCAATGCCGCCGGGCGGGATCATCTGCGCCGGGAAAAAGATATTCGGCACACCGAACGAGTAAGCATGGCTATTACTGAAGGCAGTGATCGCCCCGCCGATGGCGCCGGCGATACAGCCGAAGATAAACGGACGACGCAGCGGCAGGGTCAGACCGTAGATAGCCGGCTCGGTGATGCCAAACAGCCCGGCAGAGAAGGCGGAACCGGCCAGCATCCGCTGACGCGCATCGCGGGTGGCCAGCAAAATCCCCAGAACCGCCCCCACCTGGGCAATCACCGCCGGAAGAATAATCGGCAGCATGGAGTCGTGACCAAGTACTGTCATGTTGTTGATCATCAACGGCACCAGCCCCCAGTGCAGGCCAAAAATAACGCACACCTGCCACATGGCGCCCAGTACCGCGCCCGCCAGCCATGGGGCAAACGCATAAATGAACTGGTAGCCGTTGGCCAGCAGATGGCTCAGCCAGGTGGCGACCGGGCCAATCACCAGGAAGGTGAGCGGGACCACCACCGCCAGGCAGATCGCCGGGGTGAAGAAGTTTTTCATCGATGACGGCAACAGCGCGTTGCTCTTGCGCTCCAGCCAGCAGCAGACCCACGAGGCGAGAATAATCGGGATCACTGACGAGCTGTAGTTGATAAAGGTCACCGGGATGCCGAGAAAGTGCTCCACCGCCGCGCCCGGCGCCTGGCTGGCCTCAAAGGCCTGAATCATCAGCGGGTGGGTTAACGCCCCGCCAATCACCATCGAGATAAACGGGTTGCCGCCAAACTTCTTCCCGGCGGTATAGCCAAGAAACAGCGGGAAGAAAAAGAACAGCGCGTCGCTGGCGGCAAACCAGATTTTATAAGTCCCCTGCTCCGGCGTAAGCCAGCCGCAGGTCACCGCCAGCGCCAGCAGGCCTTTCAGCAGACCGGTCGCCGCCATCACGCCGATAAACGGTGTAAAAATGCCGGAAATGATGTCGATAAGCTGGCTTAACACCGATCCTTTGGCCGCTTTTTCCCCGGCAACCGGTTCGCTGTCATCGCTTAACCCCGCCTCCTGGCGCACCGCCAGCCAGACGTCGTGAACGTGGTTGCCAATCACCACCTGAAACTGGCCACCGCTCTCCACCACCATAATGACGCCCGGATTGGCCTTCAGCCCTTCGGCATCGGCTTTGCCGTTATCTTTCAGTTTAAAACGCAGACGTGTCGCACAGTGAACCAGACTCACAATGTTCTCTTTGCCGCCGACGCGGTTGAGAATATCCTGCGCGAGTGCTTTATATTCCATGCTCTTTTCCTTACTGCCGCTGCCCGCAGACAACCGGCGACTGAGTAGTAAAAAATAAAAAAACCCGAGAACCACGCCGGTGGGCGTCGCGCTCAGGTTTTGCCTGCATCATGCAGTAACAATCCAGTTTTGTTGGGGGGAATTAACGCCCCTCTTTTCTTACCCGTTCGATATGAATGGCAAGAAACATAATCTCTTCGGTGGTCAGCGACCGCTGATACTGCTTTTGCAGATGCGTCGCCACCGTTTCCGCACACTTCCACGCTTTAGCGTAGTTATCTTTCACCGCGCTGTGCAGCGAGACGTCGTCATCTTCCACCACCGTGCGCGTCAGCATCCGCTGGGCGAAGAACTTGAGATGAGTGACAAAGCGCTGATAGCTCAATGACTCTTCGTCATAGTTAAGCTGCAGCTGATACTTCACCAGCTGCAGGATCTCCTGCATCACCCGGGTCACGTGCATGACCTCCGGCATTTCGCTGTTGAGCTGCGCCGTCACCAGATGCAGGGCGATAAATCCGGCTTCATCCTCCGCCAGCTCCACACCAAGCCTTTTGGCAATAATGGCCCTTGCCTCCTGACCCAGCGCGAACTCCTTCGGATACAGCCGCTTAATCTCCCACAGCAGCACGTTACGCAGTGCGATGCCCTTTTTCTGCCGCTCGATAGCAAAATGACAGTGATCCGTTAATGTGATGTACAAACTTTCCTGTAGCTTGCCCAGCCGCCCGCGTGCCAGGTCGATAATGCGATCGCAGGTGGTCATCACTTCTAGCGGTATCTGACTGAGTAACTCACCTAAACGGCCTACCAGTTCATCGCTCTGTAAGGCGAAGACTTTTTCAATTTTACTGTCGTCCAGCACGTCGCCCGGGCGTTTCTGAAAGGCCAGCCCTCGCCCCATCACCACCTGTTCGCGCCGGTGCTCGTCAAGAACCACCACCACATTGTTATTGAGTACTTTGGCGATTTGCATATAGACCCCAGAAACAAAAAAACCTGACCCCCGACGAAACGCCAGGTGATCAGGTTTTGCCTGCCGCAGCAGTTGCAATCCAACACCCGCACTGTAACAACTTCTGCTGCGCGCTCAACCTGACAAGTGAAAAAACGTGATTAAGATCGCGACTATCAGAAAGTCACCACCGTTTTCCACTCCACCACCCATGCGTCCTGGGTCTGCGCGACGCCGCCCGGACGGTGCCAGTACTGCAGGCCCGGCTGCAGCTCCAGCCAGGAAACCGGGCGGAAGCGATAATAGAGCTCGCCGTTCAGCGAATGACCGGCCACCGGCTGGTAAGCCGGATCGTTATAGTCGGTGGCGCCGCTGAGTTGATTCATATAGCGCTGGTTACGTGCGTAGTGGCTGCTCATGTCGATCCACGTCAGACCAAAGCCAATCCAGTCCTCCGGGCGGGCGTCAAATAGCCCGCGGTAGCGCATGGAGGCGGCGACGGCGGAGTGGATATAGTTACTGCGCTGGTCGCTGAGGCTGCCGCTCAGCGAGACGCTCATCCCCCGCAGCGGGTCGTCGGCGTGGCGGGTGATCTGCTGATTCAGGCCGGCGTACATAAACCAGGTGCTGTCGTGCTCGGCGTAGCCTTGCGGATCGGTCGCCCCGGCGCCGCCGGATTTGCCGCTGTAGAGGTCGGTTTGCGGCGCGTTGGTCCAGACCACACCCAGGTTATAGGCTCCCGGCAGGCCATTCATCAGCGGACGGGTTTCGATCTCCATCGGCAGTAAAATGCCTTTGCTGCCCTTCGTCGACCCGCTCCAGGCGTGACTGCGCGCGGTAGCCTGCGGGTTTTGCTCCATCACCCCGCCTTTCAGGGTGACCGTCGGCGTCAGCTTGTACTCCAGGGTGGTGCCCCAGGTGTGGATGTTCCAGTTATTCCAGGTCAGCGAGTTGGCCGATTTCCCACCGCACTGGGTCAGTAGCTGAAAATCGCAGGGAATGATCTGGTCGAAAGTTTGCACCTTGTTCATCATGCCGATGCGCCAGGTCAGGCGACGGTCGTCAAAGCTGCGGGCAAAGGTCAGCCAGCCGAGGCGGGTGATCGACCCGCCGCCCCAACTCTCCTGCGACAGATCGTTGAAACTCACCCGCGGATCCTGCAGCCGTTTCGTGGTGAGGTTATCATCGTGGTTACGGTTGACGATGTTGCCTTCGAGACGCGCATCCGGTATGCCGGTCCAGCGCTCCAGATCCTGGGTAAAGGTCAGCGCCACCTGGTCAATATAGGCCAGGTGTTTATCATGGTCGTAACCGCCGCCGGCGTTGTAGGCCATCTCGTTAAGATACCCGAGATTATAATGAAAGCCGTTCTCTTCGAGGATCGGACGAATGCCCAGCATATCGCCCAGCAGCCCCTGCTGCCCGGCTTCGAACCCCAGCACGCTGCCGTTCCACGCCGGAGTTTCCGCGGCGCTCACGGCAGGCACCATTGCCGCCAGCGCCGCGCCGATCAAAAGCTGATTTATTTTTTTGTTATGCATTGTGATATCCACCGTGACTGAATAAAAACAAAGGGGATCCCCAGGCTATTTATTTACCTGTTTTCTTTTTTAAAAAATGAATGGCAAAGGGCGTCCGCCGGTAATAAAACCGCGACGATGCCAGAGAAAACGTTAATTACAACCTATTTTTTTACATAACCATTTTTTCACCATTGAATTTTAGCCAAAAAAAAACCTAAGCACTTTCCGCCACGAATGACGAAAGTGCTTAGGTTTTGCCTGGGTTCAGTAGCAATCCTGAATTGATTGACCGCACATTATCACTTTATTCAACTCGTGCCTACCAGCAATAGGCAGGCAAGTAATAATATGTGAAGCAAATAACAGTATGGTGTTTAATAGCGGGCGATGGCCGCCGCTATTTCAGCAGATGTTTGCAGGGCGCGAATTTCATTAAACAGGGTCAGCGCCTCACTATATTCCTTGCGTAAATAGCCTAACCATTGCTTAATTCTCGCCACATGATACAGACCGGTGTCGCCCTGCTTTTCCAGGCGGGTATATTTTTGCAACAGCTGAACCACCTGCGGCCACGGCATGCGCGGTTCGTTGTATTTGATCACCCGGCTGAGGTTCGGCACGTTGAGCGCCCCGCGGCCAATCATCACCGAATCGCAGCCGGTGACGGCCATACAATCCTGGGCGCTTTGCCAGTCCCAGATCTCGCCGTTGGCCACCACCGGAATGGTCAGACGCTGGCGGATCTCACCGATCGCCTGCCAGTTAATCCGTTCGGCTTTGTAGCCATCTTCTTTGGTGCGGCCGTGAACCACCAGCTCGCTGGCCCCGGCCTGCTGCACCGCATCGGCGATTTCGAAGCGCCGTTCGCCGCTGTCCCAGCCGAGTCGCACCTTGACGGTCACCGGCAGATGATCGGGAACCGCTTCGCGCATGGCTTTCGCACCGCGATAGATCAGCTCCGGATCTTTCAGCAGCGTCGCCCCGCCGCCGCTGCCGTTCACCAGCTTAGACGGACAGCCGCAGTTTAAATCCACCCCCCACGACCCCAGCTCCACCGCGCGGGCGGCGTTTTCCGCCAGCCACTCGGGATATTGTCCCAGCAGCTGGACGCGCACGCGGGTGCCGGACGGCGTGCGGCTCTGATGATGCAGTTCCGGGCACAGCCTGTAGAACGATTTTACCGGCAGCAGTTGATCCACCACGCGCAGAAATTCGGTGATGCACAGATCGTAATCGTTAACCTCGGTCAGCAGCTCGCGCACCAGCGAATCGAGCACGCCTTCCATCGGCGCCAGTAGAACACGCATATCGTTATCCGGAAAAAAAAGAGGCGCTATGGTAGCGCCTCCAGGCATTGGTGGAAAGCGCTCAATGCGTCCGGCCTGCCGTACGCCATTCCCCGTTCGGCGAATGCGGCAAAGCGAGGAGATAATCTCTATGCTTTACAGGAGTCTGCGGCGTCTCATGCCGCCTTTATTTGCCGCGCCTCGTTCAAAAAGGTAGCGTGGGACTCCATATACCCTAAGCTGCGAGCTGTCGGGTCCTGCCGGGAGAGGCTATTGTTCCCGTACGCTATCAGCGCTATGCGTAGAATTCATGATGTGATCGGTAGCACATTTTAGGGATTAATTGTATGATGAATGCACTTCATCAAGGGTTATTACCATGAGTAAATCGCTGACTATTATCTGGCAGTACCTGCGGGCCTTCGTCCTGATTTACGCCTGCTTATACGCCGGAATTTTTATCGCCGGACTGCTGCCCATCACTATCCCCGGCAGCATCATCGGCATGCTGATCCTTTTCGTGCTGCTGGCGCTGCAAATTATGCCGCCGCAGTGGGTCAATCCTGGCTGCAATATCCTGATCCGCTATATGGCGCTATTGTTCGTGCCCATCGGCGTCGGCGTGATGCAATACTGGGATCTGCTGCGCGCCCAGCTGGGGCCAGTCGTCATCTCCTGCGCCATCAGCACGCTGGTGGTGTTTGTGGTGGTGAGCTGGAGCTCTCACCTGGTGCATGGCGAACGTAAAGTGATTGGGCAAAAGGAAAAGAAAAATGATGCATGAAATCTGGTGGTCGCTGCCGCTAACCCTGATCGTCTTTTTTCTCGCCCGCAGGCTGGCCGCCCGCTTTAAGTTCCCGCTGCTCAACCCGCTGCTGGTGGCGATGGTAGTTATAATTCCGTTTCTGCTGCTGACCGGGATCTCCTATGGGCGTTATTTTGCCGGCAGCAAAGTCCTGAACGATCTGCTGCAGCCGGCGGTGGTCGCGCTGGCCTTTCCACTGTATGAGCAACTGCACCAGATCCGCGCGCGCTGGAAATCAATCATCACCATCTGCTTTATCGGCAGCTGCGTGGCGATGATCACCGGTACTACCGTCGCCCTGCTGATGGGCGCCACGCCGCAAATCGCCGCCTCTATTCTGCCTAAGTCAGTCACTACGCCAATTGCCATGGCGGTCAGCGGCAGCATCGGCGGTATTCCGGCTATCAGCGCCGTGTGCGTGATTTTTGTCGGCATCCTCGGCGCGGTATTCGGCCATACGCTGCTTAACCTGATGCGCATTCGCACCAAAGCGTCACGCGGCCTGTCAATGGGTACCGCCTCGCACGCCCTCGGCACCGCCCGCTGTGCGGAACTGGACTACCAGGAAGGGGCGTTTAGCTCGCTGGCGCTGGTGCTGTGCGGGATCATCACCTCGTTGATGGCACCGTTCTTATTTCCGCTGATCCTCGCGGTGGTGGGATAAATTGTGATTTAAATCACATTTTTTAATGCAACAAATCAAAGTTGCATAAACAATGAGATATTCGTCACATATGAGACTGCTGGACGCCCGTACACTGGCTTCCCATTACATTGTTATGAGGCAACGCTATGCACTCACGTTTTCAAGCTGCTTTGACGACTCTGGCAGCAGACCTGCAGGCGGCCATCGCCCCGATGCTCGCCGACCCGCACTTCCCGGCGCTGCTCGAAGCCGATCAGGTGGCGACGCTGCAGCAGGCGACAGGTCTGGACGAAGACGCGCTGGCCTTTGCGCTACTGCCGCTTGCTGCCGCCTGCGCGCGCGCCGACCTTTCTCATTTTAACGTCGGGGCGATCGCCCGCGGCGTCAGCGGCCGCTGGTACTTTGGCGGCAATATGGAATTTCTCGGGGCGACCATGCAGCAGACCGTTCACGCCGAGCAGAGCGCCATCAGCCACGCCTGGCTGCGCGGCGAGACCTCCCTGCGCGCTATTACGGTGAACTACACGCCGTGCGGCCATTGCCGTCAGTTTATGAACGAACTGAACAGCGGACTGGCGCTGCGCATTCATCTGCCGGGCCGCGAAGCGCATGCCCTGGAGCACTATCTGCCGGACGCCTTTGGTCCGAAAGATCTGGAGATAAAAACCCTGTTGATGGATGCACAGGACCATGGCTACCCGGTGAGCGGCGATGCCCTGACCCAGGCAGCCATTCAGGCCGCCAACCGCTGCCATGCGCCCTACAGCCACTCGCCCTCCGGCGTGGCGCTGGAGCTGAAAGACGGCACCATTTTCAGCGGCAGCTATGCGGAAAACGCGGCGTTCAATCCGACGCTGCCGCCGCTGCAGGGGGCGCTGAATCTCCTGAGCCTCAACGGCTATGATTATCCCGCTATCCAGCGGGCAATCCTCGCGGAGAAAGCCGACGCGGCGCTGATCCAGTGGGATGCCACCGTCGCCACCCTGAAGGCGCTGGGCTGCCAGAATATCGAGCGCGTCCTGTTAGGTTGATCAGCCTGAGCAGATTGCCGGATGACGGTTTCGCCTTATCCGGCCGACCTGATATACCGTCGACCTGATATACCGAGATGTTGTCGGGTGGCGCTACGCTTACCCGACCTACGGTTCGCGCCATGGCGAGCTGAAGATCACTATGCCGGGTGTCGGCTCACGCCTTACCCGACCTGCGTTCGGCGATCTGTCTATATTGCTGAAAATCCCCGCAATCAAACGCGGGTTTCTTGCGCTTACCCGGCGGGTAAAGTAGCCTGAAGACTCCGTTGTCTATTATTGAGCCAAGTTCATGTTAAAGCGTGTGTTCTACAGCCTGTTAGTCCTGCTCGGCCTGCTGCTGTTGACCGTGCTGGGCCTTGACCGCTGGATGAGCTGGAAAACCGCGCCCTATATCTATGATGAGCTGCAGGACCTGCCCTACCGTCAGGTCGGCGTGGTGCTGGGCACCGCCAAATATTACCGCACCGGCGTCATCAATCAGTATTACCGCTACCGCATCCAGGGTGCGCTGAACGCCTACAACAGCGGCAAGGTCAACTATCTGCTGCTGAGCGGCGATAATGCTCTGCAAAGCTACAATGAACCGATGACCATGCGTCGGGACCTGATTAAAGGCGGCGTCGATCCCGCCGATATCGTGCTGGACTATGCCGGCTTCCGTACGCTCGACTCGATTGTCCGCACCCGCAAAGTGTTCGATACCAACGACTTCATTATCATCACCCAGCGCTTCCACTGCGAACGGGCGCTGTTTATCGCCCTGCATATGGGGATCCAGGCCCAGTGCTACGCGGTGCCGTCGCCGAAGGATATGTGGAGCGTGCGGCTGCGCGAGTTCGGCGCCCGCTTTGGCGCGCTGGCGGACCTCTATATCTTCAAACGGGAACCGCGCTTTCTCGGCCCTCTCATCCCGATTCCGGCTCAACAGCATGACGTACCGGATGACGCCCAGTCCTACCCGGCAGTCACTCCGGAGCAGCTGCTGGAACTGCAGAAAAACACAAAACCCGCCAATGAGTGATATAAGATGCATTAATCATGCGATGCCAAAACAATGCGTATTATAAGTAACGTTAATTGCATGAATGCTCTTTAATGAGTAATATTTCACTCATCATCCTTTTTGGAGGGCGCGATGGAAACATTAACGGTACAAGCCTTTCTCAATGCGGAGTGGCAAGACATTGCGTTGATAAAATTCCCCGGTAGTGAGCAAGGGGACTGGTTTACAACACAAATCGACTATCTTATCGATTACGCCATCGACTTTCTGGAACGCGATGACTTTCACGCCGTGTCGCTCAACCATCCCGTTTCGCTTTATTTTGAGGATCACGGAAATCCTGGATGGTTAAGATTTATAGACGATATCATTCCAGGCGGCGCCAGCCGACGTTACTGGGTTAACTTTTTAGATATCAGTGAACTTCCTCAGGGCCAGCAGAATTTCATCTTGCTCAAATTCGGCACGATGTCGCCAGTGGGAAATTTACGCATTAAAGACTCGGTGCCGGACTGGGATAGTCTGGCAAGCAGTAAAACGTTCTCTGTCACTGATGTCATGAATCGTGCCAGTGATTTTCTCGACTATGACCAGGAACGAGGAGCCGCAGCAGGAGGGGCTACATTATCCCTCTCTCTGGTTGCCGCGATTTGATATCAGAAGAGACGGTGATGGCCGGATAATGAGATTGGGAATGGAGTCAGTCTATTCTCTGTTACAAAAAGCGCCAGCGACGATACTTGATCATGAAACCACGCTGCGGATCCTGATCGAAAAGATCACATCCAGTAATATGGTAAGAGTACAGAATTATCGCTTTGATGTTCAAGGATTTATCATCGATTGGGTACGTCGAGACTTATTAAACATTATTTTTGGCAATAGTGATAACCATGGACGTAATACTGCATTTATGAAAGCAGATAATGAAATTATCCTTGCGCCAATCTACGATTTTGCACCAATGAAAGCCGACCCGGAAGGTATACCGCGCACGATGAAGTGGTCATTAGCCTGCGAATCAGGAGGCGAATATAACTTTGGCGCCATCGCACAAGCTTTGGCTGAATGGATCACCCCTGACACATTGCTTAATGCTTTAAGTGAAACCGCATCTCAACTCGTTGATTTACCATCCCGTCTTAAAGTACGCGGCGTTCCTGTTCAGATTCTGGAAATGCCATCAATTGGTTTTAAATTTATACCTGACAAACTCGCTCGCTGGGGGCTGTTATGAAGACCCTGAATAAAAAAGAAACAGAAACCCAAAATACCTTAGCCAGGCTACGGGCGGATAACCCACCATCCCTACCCGCCACCGGGGTAACGGCTACGGAAAAAAAAGCTCGTTCAGAGATAAGCAGACAACGCGTCTCGGCTGGTTTAAAAAAAGTCAATACGGTCGATCGTCAGGCGGTCATTCACGCCATTATCCATGACATCATGCTAGGCGCCATCAGCCAGGGAGAGGCCCTGAAAAAACTGAGAGTAGAAGTTCTGGGTTTACGCCAGGATGAATATGCCCGGCTAGTGGATGTCTCTCGTAAGACCTTATCTGATGTGGAAAATGATAAAGGCAATTATTCTGCCGAGATCATTAATAAAATCTATAAGCCGTTTGGCCTTGAAACAGGACTCGTCCCTATTTCTAAAACACTTATTTCTTCTCTATTTAAATAGTAAAAACCCGCGCCAGGCGCGGGTTTTTGATGCGTTCAATCTTATTTCTTACGGGCGTATTTCAGGGAATCCAGCGCCACGGCGAAGATAATAATCGCCCCCTTAATGATGTACTGCCAGTAAGGGTTGACGCCGATATAGGTCAGGCCGTAGTTGATGACGGTGAAGATAATCACCCCGGTCACCACGCCGAATACGGTCCCTACCCCGCCGCTGAACGATACGCCGCCCACCACGCAGGCGGCGATGGCGTCCAGTTCGTACATAAAGCCGAGGTTATTGGTCGCCGAGCCGATACGACCGGCTTCCAGCAGGCCGCCGAAGGCGTAGAACACCCCGGAGAGGGCATAGATCATCAGCAGGTTCAGCGCCACGTTAACCCCGGAGACTTTCGCCGCTTCCGGGTTACCGCCGATAGCGAAGATGTTTTTACCAAAGCGCGTCTTGTTCCACAGGATCCAGACAAAGAAGACGGCAATCAGCGCGTAGAAGGTAATGTAGGACAGGCGGAACGAGCCCAGCGCCACAAACCCCTGGGCAAAATGGGAGAAGTGGCTGTCAAAACCGGAGATCGGCGACGCGCCCACGAAGTCGTAGTACAGCGAGTTAATGCCGTACACGATGATCATAGTGCCGAGGGTGGTAATAAACGGCGTCACGTTCAGGTAGGCGATGACGATCCCGTTAATCAGGCCGATGACCGCCCCGATGGCGCACACCAGCAGGATCACCAACGGGATCGGCATGGTCGCCATATCCGGGAACACCTTGTTGGCATTATCCACCGCCTGCAGCATGGTGGCGGCAATGACCGCCGCCAGTCCCACCTGACGGCCGGCGGAGAGGTCGGTCCCCTGCGTGACGATAAGTCCGGCCACGCCCAGGGCAATAATAATACGCACCGAAGACTGGGTCAGGATATTACTCAGGTTGAGCAGACTTAAAAATGTCGGATCCTGGAAAATAATAATGGCCAACAGGACCAGAAGGACGACATATATCCCACCCTCTTTCAGGTAAGTGAGAAAACTCTTTTTATTTAACGCACTCATGTGAAGCCCCTGATCTTAAAGGTGCAATGACGCAAGACGCAGTATTTCGTTTTGCGTGGTGGTTTTAGTCTCTACAATGCCCGCGACAAGGCCATTGCTCATCACCAGAATGCGGTCGGTAATCCCCAGCAGTTCCGGCATTTCGGAAGAAATAATAATGATCCCTTTGTCTTTTTTAGCCAGCTCGGCAATCAGCTGGTAGATCTCGAATTTGGCGCCGACGTCGATACCGCGCGTTGGCTCATCCAGCATCAGGATCTCCGGCTGGGTCAGCAGCCAGCGGCCTATAATGACCTTTTGCTGGTTACCACCGGAAAGCGAACCGATCTGCGTATGCTGGCCGGGTGTTTTAACGCGCATCGAGTCAATAACCCACTGGGTGTCGCTCTTCATTCGCGAGTTATCCAGCAAGCCGATGCTGTTTTTATATTTCTTAATATTGGAGATCAGCGAGTTAAAACCGATATCCAGATAGGCATAAATCCCGGTGGAGCGCCGCTCCTCGGTCACCAGTGCAAAACCGTGGTTAATCGCCTCGTTGGCGCTGTGGTTGTTGATCTTCTTACCGTGCAGGGTGATGGTGCCGCTGGCCTTCTCACGGATCCCGAACAGGGTCTCCACGATGTCGGTGCGTTTAGCGCCTACCAGGCCGGCGATACCGAGAATTTCGCCCTTATGCAGATCAAAGGAGACATCGCGAATGGAGGGTTGACGCAGCGAGGTGAGATTGCGCACCTGGAGGATCACTTCTCCCGGGGTATTTTCGCGATCCGGAAAACGCTGGTTGAGCGAGCGCCCGACCATCATGGCGATAATCTTGTCCATATCCAGCCCTTCCAGCGGCTGGGTGGCGATCCACTGGCCGTCGCGCAGGATGGTTATTTCATCGCACAGCTGGAAAATTTCTTCCATTTTATGCGAGATATAGACGATACCGCAGCCGCGATCTTTCAGCTTGCGGATGATCTTAAACAGATGGTTGACCTCTTTTTCCGTCAGCGATGACGTCGGCTCGTCCATGATGACGATTTTGGCGTCATAGGAAAACGCCTTAGCGATCTCAATCATCTGCATCTGGGATACCGATAAGGTACCGACGCGGGCACGCGGGTCGATATCAATATCCAGCTCATCAAAAATGGCCTTGGTATCCCGGTACATTTTGTCCTGATCGACAAACATGCCTTTGGTGGGATAGCGTCCGAGCCACATGTTATCCATGACTGAACGCTGTAAAACCAGGTTTAATTCCTGATGCACCATCGATATACCGTTTTCCAGGGCTTCTTTCGCCGAATGGAAATCGATCTCTTTTCCCTGAAAAAGAATGCTACCGGAATCTTTTTGATAGATCCCAAAAAGGCATTTTAATAATGTCGATTTGCCGGCGCCGTTCTCACCCATTAACGCATGAATGGAGTGCGGACGAACCTTCAGGTTGACATTATCAAGAGCCTTGACGCCAGGAAACGATTTGTTGATGTTGGTCATTTCCAACAAATATTCGCCTGACCGTTCGCTATTATTGCTGACCATAGTTATACCTGGCTGCGTTCATGCACGCCCCGTCCGGCGCAATTACGCCAGCAGGAGTCTGGTTCTGTATCAGGAATAATCGGGCGTGGTTAAACCACGCCCGCAACTCACATCACGATTACTTGCCGGTAAACTGGCTCAGGTTGTCTTTATCGACGCCCACGTACGGTACGCGAACAATCTTGTTGTCAATTTTCCAGTTGGTGCCCGCCGCGGCTTCTTTACCTTCCGCGAGGTTTTTCGCCAGATCGAAGGTCGCTTTCGCCTGGTTGTTGGCATCGTTCAGCACGGTACCGGCCATCGCACCGGATTTCACCAGCGCCAGCGCTTCTGGCAGGGCATCGACGCCAAACACCGGAATGCTGCTCTTGTTGTGCGCTTTCAGCGCTTCAACCGCACCCATCGCCATGGCATCGTTGTTCGCGATCACTACTTCAATCTTGTTCGCATTCGGGCCGGAGAGCCAGGCGTCCATTTTGTCTTTCGCCTGCGCGGTATCCCACATGGCGGTATCCAGCTGCAGCTGCTGGGTCTTCAGACCTTTATCATTCAGCTCTTTGATAACGTAGGTGGTACGCGCTTCCGCATCCGGATGGCCCGGCTCGCCTTTCAGCAGGACGAACTGGATCTGACCGTCTTTATTCAGATCCCAGTTCGGGTTGGCTTTCCAGTGCTTGGCGATCAGATCGCCCTGAATAATCCCGGACTCTTTCGAATCGGTACCGACGTAATAAGCCTTGTCATAACTATCCAGCGCTTTGCGGGAAGGCTCTTTGTTGAAGAACACCACCGGAATATTCTGCCCGCGCGCTTTTTCAATCACTGTTCCCGCTGCCGCCGGGTCAACCAGGTTAATCGCCAGCGCCTTCACGCCTTTCGCCAACAGCACGTCAATCTGATCGTTTTGCTTCGACTGGTCGTTCTGCGAGTCATTCATCAGCAGCTGGACGTCAGGCGCGGATTTGCCATCTTTTTCAATCGCCTTACGCACCACCGACATAAAGTTGTCGTCATATTTATAAATCGTCACGCCGATACGGGTATCTGCTGCGTGTGCGGCGGCGCCAAATAACAGACCAGCCATTACAGCAGACAGGGTAAACACCTTCTTATTCATGGAATCTCCGGTTTTATTATGCAGGGTCATTATTGTGAAAAAGTGCGGGCGGGGTTTGTTGCATTAGTGTTACCGCACAACGCATTTCACGACGAAAATTCGGTCTTCCGTGTCGGGTAACGCTCCAGAAAAATACGACTCTAAAACTCGTTTAACGCCTTGTTCCTACTTAAAAAAGTGAGGATAACCCATCACCTCGTGGTTCAGACTGGTAAACGCTGCCATCATAATCAGGCGAATGTTAATATACTGTGAATTTACTCACAAATTGAAAGCGGTTACATCCCATCACCGCTTCAGTTAGTGATCGGCCCCACAGTTTGCCGCTGGGCAACGGAATGACGGCGCACCAGCGTCGGCATAAAGCAGTGCGTTGCCTCGCGATCCAGCTTGCCGGCCGCCCCCAGCAGCGCCAGCTCGGTGGCCAGCTTTGCCATCGACATTACCGGATAGCGCACGGTAGTGAGTTGAGGATCGGTGTAACGGGAAATAGGAATATCATCAAAGCCAATCAGCGACAGATGCTGCGGCACGACAATGCCGTTGTCCTTCAGGGTCGTCAGCGCGCCGGCCGCCATGCTGTCGTTATAGGCAAATACCGCGGTGAGACCGAGATTGCGCCCCAGCAGTTCGACCATCGCCGCCTCGCCGCCCTGCATATCCGGGGAGCCAGAACCGACCCAGCTGTCCGGGGCGATGATGCCCTGCTCCTGCAGCGCTTTGCTCCACCCTTCCCGGCGCATATCGTCATCTTCAATGCCGTGGTTTGAGGAGAGATAGCCGATGCGCTGGTGACCGTGATTGAGCAGCATGCGGGTGGCCATCAGCGCGCCGCTGACGTTGTCGAGCCCGACGCAGCGATGGGCAAAGCCTGGCACAATGCGGTTGATCAGCACCATTCCCGGGATATGTTGCATAAAGTCGCTCAGTTCATCATCGCTGAGCGCTTTCGAATGGACAATCAGCGCCGAGCAGCGCTGGCGGATCAGCACCTCGATGGCGTGGCGCTCTTTTTCCGCCTCGTGATAGCTGTTGCCGATCAGCACATACTTCTGATGCTGCTGGGCGACGGTATCCACCGCTTTCACCAGCGCGCCGAAGAAGGCATCGGAGACGTCCATCACCACCACGCCGATGGTATCGCTCACCTGGGTGGCCAGCGCCTGGGCGTTGGCGTTGGGCCGGTAGCCCAGTTGGGTCACCGCTTTCATCACGGCGTCGCGCGTATCCGGACTCACCAGCGCGCTGTTGTTCAGCACCCGCGACACGGTGGCCACGGATACACCCGCCTGGCGGGCGACATCACGAATGGTGATCATACTCAGCGACCTTAAGAGAATTACAGCACGTCACATTCACCTCCTGTGCTCAGCAAGGAGGCTATTCTGGCAGCGACCCGCGGTCCGCTACGTGAGTGAGGTCACACGGCTGGAAACGTTTACATCCGTTTTGTTAATGATTGTGATCGAGATCGTTATCTGGATGTGTCTTTCAATGATGTGCCTGACGCACGCAGGGTTAACTGACGCCACAACCATTCCACCGGCCCCTGGCGGAAGCGGCGCAGCCACAGCGATGAGACAAGGAGGTTAACGGCCCAGATGGGGGGAACAAAGGCCAGCAGCTGCAGACGTTCGAAGCGCATAAACAGCCCGAGATGATAAAACAGGGTGGTGCAGATCAGGGTCTGCAACAGGTAGTTGGTCAGCGCCATGCGTCCGACGCAGGCGATAGCGCCCACCAGGCGGAAACGGCACAGCTGCGGCCAGTAGCCCCAGGCCAGCGAGGCATAGCCGATCGCCTGTAAGGGGGCGCTCAGTTCGCGCGGCGCCTGCAGCAAAAACGCGCACCAGCGATAGTCCCAGGCCAGATACCACTGGGCGAATATTGCCGGCAGATTTACCGCCATGCCGGCAACCACCAGCAGGGCACCCGTGCGCCGGTAGTGACGCAGACTGAACTGCCCTTTGAGCCAGCCGCTGCGCATTAGCGCCGCGCCCATCAGCATCATCCCCGCCAGCTGCCAGCCATACTGGGCGCCCAGCGCCAGCAGATTGTCCGATAGCATATCCGCCCGGTTGCTGACCGCCTCCATGCCGCCGTGCAGCTTCCAGTACTGCTCATACTGCAGGTTCGCCGCATCCGGCACCCAGGAGCGATTCGCCGCCGTCCCGGAGATGACTCCCAGCAGGACCAGCACCGCAATGCCGATGAGGTAGAGCACCACCCCGGTATTGAACAGCGATTTGACATGGTGCGCCTCACGCACCATGCGCCAGCTCACCAGCCCCACCAGGGCGTAGGCCAGCAGAATGTCGCCATCCCAGAAAAAAAGACCGTGAATGAAACCGAGCAGCGCCAGCAGCGTCAGCCGCGACTGGATCCAGCGCTTCCCTCGCGGGAGCAATAGCTGCAGACCGGCGCCAAACAGCAACGCGAACAGGGTGAGAAACTTCACCTGCGCCAGCAGGTCGAGGAGTGCCCACGTCCAGGCATCGCTGAGGGTCGCGCTTCCTGACCAGGCGGGATTGAGGTAAGCGGCCTTCGGCAAGCCGAAGGCGCTGATATTGAGAAGCAGGATACCGAGGATGGCGACGCCGCGGACAAAGTCCAGCGTGACATTTCTCTCCATGTACCCTGCTCCGTTTTAGTTGTGGTGACGTACTGCGCGCAGGAATTCCTGGCGGGTATTCTGGCTGGATTTAAACAGGCCGCCGAGAGAGGTGGTGGTGGTGGCGCTGGTCGCATCGCGAATGCCGCGCGCCTTCACGCAGTAATGCACCGCGTCAATGGATACCGCCACGTTGCTGGTGCCGAGCAGCGTCTGCAGCGCGATCAGGATCTGCTGGGTCAGACGCTCCTGGACCTGCGGACGCTGAGCGAAAAACTGCACGATGCGGTTGATTTTCGACAGGCCGATCACCGCATCTTTCGGGATATAGGCTACTGTCGCTTTACCATCGATGGTGACGAAATGGTGTTCGCAGGTGCTGGTCAGGGTGATATCGCGCACGGTAACCATTTCATCAACCTTCATTTTGTTTTCAATGACGGTGATTTTCGGGAAGCGGGAGTAATCCAGCCCGGAGAAGATCTCATCGACATACATTTTGGCGATGCGATGCGGGGTCTCCATCAGACTGTCATCACTCAGATCCAGATTCAGCAGTTGCATAATCTCGGTCATATGACCGGTAATCAAACGCTTGCGTGTTTCGTTATCAATTTCTTGTACTGGCGCACGCATCGGCGTCTCCAGCCCACGAGCGACCAGCGCTTCATGAACGAGGACGGCTTCTTTACTCAGTGATGACATTTGGGTTTCTCCTGCAGGTGTGGCGCTCTTTGCTTTTTCTGGGGGCAAAGTTTGTATTCATTGTGCGTGAGGTGGCGCACAGAATCCAGTAGCCGTAACGATAATTATTGAAATTGGCGCTGCCTTTTATTAGGGCCTGAAGCCGCGCCTCAGGCGCGGCGCCAAATCCTTATCGCCGAATCCGGAATGATCTAACCGCTGTACGCATCCATAAGCGCCATCGCTACACCGGCATGTTGGCTATAAGTTGCATTAATGATGCAGTAAGTTCTCAAAAGGAGAAAGTGAAAGTTACTCACCGGCTAATGAAATATCTGTATTATGAACGTTTACGCGCACCCCCCTTTCGAGGAGCCTTGCATGGAACTGCTTGAAGAGCATCGCTGTTTTGACGGTCGGCAACAACGCTGGCGTCATCACTCCCCTGTCCTGAACTGCGCCATGACGTTCAGCATTTTTTTACCGCCTGAGCGCGAAACGCCGCCGCCGGTACTGTACTGGCTGTCCGGGCTGACCTGTAACGACGAAAACTTTACCACCAAGGCGGGCGCCCAGCGCATTGCCGCTGAGCTGGGCATCGCGCTGGTGATGCCGGATACCAGCCCACGCGGTGATGAGGTCGCCAACGATGATGGATACGATCTGGGGCAAGGCGCCGGCTTCTACCTGAATGCCACCGAGGCGCCGTGGGCGGCGCACTATCGGATGTATGATTATCTGCGCGATGAACTGCCCGCGCTGATCCGTAGCGAGTTTAGCGTCGGCGAACGCTGCGCCATCAGCGGCCATTCGATGGGCGGTCACGGCGCGCTGGTGATGGCGCTCAAAAATCCGGGCCGCTACGCCAGCGTCTCCGCCTTCGCGCCGATCGTCAATCCCGGCCAGGTGCCGTGGGGCAAGAAAGCGTTTACCGCCTATCTGGGCGCGGATGAATCGACATGGCAGTCGTGGGACAGCTGCGCGCTGATGCAGGCCAGCCAGCCGGCTGACGCCGTGCCGACGCTGATCGACCAGGGCGATAACGATCCGTTCCTCGCCGGGCAATTACAGCCGGCCGTACTGGCGGAAACCGCCCGCCAGAAGGCCTGGCCGTTAACGCTGCGTATCCAGCCTGGCTACGACCACAGCTATTACTTCATTGCCTCGTTTATTGAAGACCATCTGCGCTTCCATGCGCAGCATCTCTTTGCCTAAACGCCAATGCGCCGCGAAGCAGCTTCGCGGCGCATGCTCAGGCCCGCAGGCCACGTTTTAGTGCCGACGATCAGAAGCGATAATCCACCGCCATAAAGTAGCGACGGCCCTCTTCGGTATAGCTGTAGTCGTCCCGGCTCAGATCTTTATCACCCACGTTCTGCACCCCGGAGCGCAGTTTCACGTTTTTGGTCACCTGCCATGCCGCGCCAACGTCAAACAGGGTGTAGCCGCCCGGCGTTTTGCCGGTGGCGCTTACCGCGCGTTGCTGGCCGGTATAGTTGGCCGTCACGTAGAAGGACCAGTCGTCCAGCGGTTTCCAGTCAAGCGTGCCGTTGGCGGTATGGAACGGCAGCGTCTGCAGCGGTTTGTCGCCGCCATTGCTCAGATCGCGGCCATCGTTGTAGGTGTAGTTCATCGTCAGCTTCCACTCATCGCCAAACGGGATCTTCACCTCCGTCTCCACCCCTTTGATGCGGGCTTTGTTGACGTTGAAATAGCGGAAGATCGGCACGCGCTTGCCGTTGACGGTTTTCCAGCCGACAAAGTTCGGGTAGCCCGGCGCTTCGCTGGCGCTGGAGGTGCGCAGAACATCGATCATATCGTCGACATTATTCTGGAAGGTGGTGATGCTGCCTTCAACATCCTGCAGCCAGCCCTCTTCCCCACGGTAGTAGAGACCGAGCTCGAAGCTTTCGCTAGTTTCCGGTTTCAGGTCCGGGTTACCGATGATGCTGCACGACCCGCGGCAGGAGTTGGTGGTCCAGTCGGGGTTAAGCTGCAGCAGCGACGGGGCTTTAAACGCCGTCGCCCAGCCGCCTTTGACGGTGACGGTATCGGTGGCGTTATACACCAGATAGGCCCGTGGGCTCCAGTGATCGCCATAGGTCTGATGGTCGTCCATACGAATGCCGGTGGTCAGCGCCAGCGGCTCGATAATGCGCCATTCGTCTTCGATAAACAGGGCGTACTGACTGGCGGAGGTCGACTGGCCGCCACTGCTCAGGTTGACCGGATCTTTGAGTTTATCGTGGCGCCATTCGCCGCCGAAGGTCACCAGCTGGTTAATCATGTCCAGCGGCAGGACATACTTGCCGTCGATGGCATTGCTTTCCGAGGTGATGGTCCCGTTCTGCCCCGGATTTTTGTTATCCACCTTTTCGCCGTAGAACTTGAGCTCGCTGTTACCCATATCCCAGCGGCCATTATGGCTCAGGGAGTAGTTCTCACGCTCAAGGCGGTTGCGGTCAAGGGAATCGGAATCACGATCCTGACGGTCAAAGCCATAGCCCGCCGTAAAATCATGGTTTTCGCCCGGCGTCCAGGCGAATTCAACATTGCCATCGCGGCTGGTGAAGCCCTCGATGCGCGGCGTCTCGCCGGTGGCGCTGCTGGAAGACTGCGGATCGTCCTTGGCGCGTTTTGCCAGGCTGCCGTAGGCCTTCATCCCGAGCACGCCGTCGATCAGCGGACCGCTGGTGAAGAACTGGCCGTTCCAGGTATCACCGCGGTCGCGGTGTTCCTGAATGGTGGTATCGGCGCTCAGCGTCCCGGTCCATTTCTGGCCGATTTTTTTGGTAATAATGTTGACCACGCCGCCGAGCGCATCGGAACCGTAAAGGGAGGACATCGGGCCGCGCACCACCTCGATACGTTCGATGGCATCCACCGGGATCCAGTTCAGGTCGAAGTCATTGTGGCGGAAGACGGCGTTGCGGGAGTTGACGCGTTTCCCGTCGACGAGGATCAGGGTATAGCTGCTGCTCAGACCGCGAATGCTGACGCCCTTGCGGTTATCTCCTTCGTTAGTGAGCTGGACCCCAGGGACATCGCGCAGTACGTCTTTCAGGTTCTGGACGGGCTTACGTTGTAAATCCTGCTGGGTGATGACGCTGATGCTCGCCGGCGCGTCTTTGACGCTCTGTTCAGTGGCCGAGGCGGTCACCACCAGCGTTTCTTCATTTACATCGGCGAGAGCCGGAAACGCCAATGATACGACGGACGCAGACAATCCCGCCCGGATAAAAGGGTTTAACCTGAACATTCCAAATCTCCATGAGGTGTACAACCAAACAAACAAAAAGGTGCTGCTCACACGCGCTGGCGGCCTGTCGCTCTGTCGGCGACATGCTCGCGCTGTTTTCTCGTCGATGTGGCTGGTCGCCCGATGTCAGTCTGACCCAATGGCAGAGACGGGGAGTGGCTTCATCCGTAATGGGCGAAAATGATAAAGATAATGATTACGATTATCAATATAATTATGAAGAATTGTGTCAAGCTGTAACCGTGCGGACATAAAAAAAGCCCTCTTTTCAGAGGGCTTTTATCGCACAATTGCGAAGATTAACGCTTAAAGCGGTCCGGGAAGGTCATTTCGCTGTAGCGAACAAAGCGGGTGCCTTTCGCCAGCTTGTAACCAAACCAGATGACGAGGAACAGCGGAATACCGATGTAGGTCGCCGCCACGCCGCCCCAGTCAATGGTGTCCTTGAGGAACGCTTCGTAGTTCTGTCCGAGGGTGATGATCAGGCACAGCACGAAAGCGAAGATCGGCCCCAGCGGGAAGAACCCGGAACGATACGGCAGATTATTAATATCGTTACCCTGCATGACGTAGCCACGACGGAAACGATAGTGGCTGATCGCAATCCCCAGCCAGGCGATAAAGCCGGTCATCCCGGAGGTGTTCAGCAGCCACAGGTACACCGTCTGGTTGCCGAACATGGACGTCAGGAAGCACAGCGCCGCGATAACAGTGGTCGCGTACAGCGCGTTGCGCGGCACGCCGCCACGCGACAGCTTCGAGAAAATACGCGGCGCTTTGCCGTCGCAGGCCAGGGTGTACAGCATACGCGTGGAAGCGTACATCCCGGAGTTACCGGCCGACAGAACGGCAGTCAGGATAACCGCGTTCATGATCGCCGCCGCCGACAGCAGACCGGCATGCTGGAAGACCAGCGTGAACGGGCTGACGGAGATATCCTTCACGTCGTTGCGCAGCAGGCTCGGGTCGGTGTACGGAATGATCAGGCTGATAATCAGAATGGCGAAAACGTAGAACAGCAGGATACGCCAGAAGACCTGGCGCACCGCGCGCGGGATGTTCTTCTCCGGATCCTCAGACTCACCGGCCGCGATGCCGATAAGCTCAGTGCCCTGGAAGGAGAAGCCGACAATCATCGCCACGCCGATCATCGCCGAGAAACCACCGGCGAATGGCGCATCCGCGATCCCCCAGTTGCTCCAGCCAGTGGGCTGCGACCCTTTGAAGATGCCGACAATCATCATCACGCCGACAATAATAAAGATAATGACGGTGGCGACTTTGATCAGCGAGAACCAGTATTCCGCCTCGCCAAAGCCGCGCACCGAGATCCAGTTCAGCAGGAACATAATGCCAAGGAACAAGGCGCTCCAGATCCAGCCCGGGGTATCAGGGAACCAGTAGCTCATCACCAGTTGCGAAGCCACGAGGTCAACGGCGATCGTCACCGCCCAGTTGTACCAGTAGTTCCAGCCCAGCGCGAAGCCGAAGCCTTCTTCAACATAATTCTGGCCGTAGGTGGCGAAGGAACCGGACACCGGCATAAACGCCGCCAGCTCGCCCAGGCTGGTCATCAGGAAATAGACCATCAAACCGATCAGAATATAAGACAGCAGCGCCCCGCCGGGACCTGCTTGCGAAATGGTTGCGCCAGAGGCAACAAAAAGACCCGTACCGATGGAACCGCCAATGGCGATCATGGTCAAGTGGCGCGCCTTCAGTTCACGACGTAGCGTGGGCGCTTCTGTGGTTTTAGTTTCCGAAACCATGTGATAATGCTATCCATCCAAAAAATGAGGCGCGATTGTAGCAGACGATCGGGGTTCCATCCGGTACAAATGCAAAGTTATAAGAGAGCTTCATGATCGCCCGCAAATTATTAGTAAAGCACTAACCTGCGGAATTGCCAGCGAATTCCCCCCGTTATGAGGCGTAAAAACCGGGTGCTACACCTGGCAATATTGCAGAAAACGTTGTAATGCTTTGGAAATATGCTTCTGCCGATGATGGATCCGCCACAGCGTGCGCGTCAGCCGGGGCAATGGCACTTTCAGCTCCGCCAGCGTGCCCGAGGCCAGCTGTTCGGCAATCACCCGGCGCGATAAACAGCTGATGCCCAGGCCATGTCGGACGGCGTGCTTGATCGCCTCCGAATTGCCCAGCTCCATGCCCATATGAAACGCCGGCAGATGCGACAGCAGTACATAATCGACAATCTCCCGGGTACCGGACCCATGCTCGCGCAGGATCCACGGCGCCTCAGCCAGTTGCTGCAGGGTCACCTCCCCCGCCAGCAGCGGCGAATCAGGCGCAGCAAACACCACCAGCTCATCTTCCAGCCACGGCTCGGCAATGATGTCGGCGGCATGGCACGGCCCCTCAATCAGACCGAAATCCACCCGCAGGTCGGCGACGGCGTTGATCACATCCAGGCTGTTGCCGACGCTCAATTCCACCGGCAGTTCCGGGAAGTCATGGCGATAACGGGCGATGATCTCCGGCATAATATAGTTGCCGATGGTGCTGCTGGCGTAGACCCGGATCGCCCCGTTATCGCCGCGAAACAGCTGTTCGATCTCCAGCGCCCGCTCCAGCAGCGCCAGCGCACGCGGGTACAGCAGCCGTCCGTGCTCATTCACCACCAGTCGTTTACCGACGCGGTCAAACAGCTGCACGCCGAGCTGCCCTTCCAGATCGGTCAGCGCGGCGCTGACCGCAGATTGCGAAAGCGCCAGCATCTGTGACGCCTGAGTGGTTGACCCACTCTTATGGACTTCGGCGAACACTTCCAACTGCCGCAGCGTAATATGCATAACCCACCCGTTTAGTAATCCAACCTGAATAACCTTCCTTACTATGGTGACACAAATCGAGGCGGCTGAAGGAAGGAAAATCCGCTTATGTCACAAAATCATCGTCTTGCCGGGAAACCACCCCGCTTTCGCCGCATCGCTCCCCTGCCCCCCCTTGTCAGCGACGATGCGGTCCTTAACCACTTATTACGATTGATTATAAACATATAATCAATTTTATATTTAACCGCGCGCGGCGTAACCTTTAGGCAGACAAAGGAGAAGGTTATGACAGCACTCACTTTACCCACCAAACATCGTTCCCTGTGGCATTTTGTCCCAGGCCTGGCGCTGACCGCCGCGCTGACCGGCGCCGCCCTGTGGGCCGGGAGTTTCCCCGCCATCGCCGGCGCAGGCTTTAGCGCCCTGACCCTCGCTATCCTGTTCGGGATGGTCGTCGGCAACACGGTCTACCCGAAAATCTGGCAGCCCTGCGACGGCGGGGTGATCTTCGCCAAGCAGCACCTGCTGCGCCTGGGGATCATCCTCTACGGCTTCCGCCTGACGTTCGCCCAGATTGCCGACGTCGGCGTGAGCGGTATTTTGATTGACGTTCTGACGCTCTCCAGTACCTTTTTCATCGCCTGCTTCCTTGGCCAGAAAGTGTTTGGTCTCGACAAACACACCAGCTGGCTGATCGGCGCCGGCAGCAGCATCTGCGGCGCGGCGGCTGTGCTCGCCACCGAACCGGTGGTCAAAGCCGAAGCCAGTAAAGTGACGGTCGCCGTCGCCACGGTGGTTATCTTCGGTACCATCGCCATCTTCCTCTACCCGGCGATGTACCCGCTGCTGGCGCACTGGTTTACTCCGGAGACCTACGGGATCTATATGGGTTCCACCATGCATGAAGTGGCGCAGGTGGTTGCCGCCGGCCATGCGGTCAGCCCGGACGCCGAGAACGCGGCGGTTATCGCCAAAATGCTGCGCGTCATGATGCTGGCTCCGTTCCTGCTGTTCCTGGCGGCGCGTGTTAAACAGCTGACCCCGGCAGGCAACGGCGAGAAAAGCAAAATCACCATTCCGTGGTTCGCGATTATGTTCATCCTGGTGGCGGTGTTTAACTCCTTCCATCTGCTGCCGAAAGCCGTGGTGGATATGCTGGTGACGCTGGATACCGTTCTGCTGGCGATGGCAATGGCCGCCCTCGGGGTCACCACTCACGTCAGCGCGCTGAAAAAAGCCGGGGCGAAACCGCTGCTGATGGCGCTGATGCTGTTCGTCTGGTTGATTGTCGGCGGCGGGGTCATTAACGTCGCTATCCACAGCCTGATGGCATAAAGCACTACATCTTTCTCCAGTTAAGCCGCTATCATTACCCACCCCCCAGCGGCTTTAACTGGAGTTTTTTTATGAAATACGTAGGAGCGCACGTGAGCGCCTCAGGTGGACTGGCCAATGCCGCCATTCGCGCCGCCGAAATCGAAGCAACCGCCTTCGCCCTCTTCACCAAAAACCAGCGCCAGTGGCGCGCCGCGCCGCTCAACGACGAAACCATCGCCGAATTCAAAGCCGCCTGCGAAAAGTATCACTTTGGCCTCGGGCAGATCCTGCCGCACGACAGCTACCTGATTAACCTCGGCCATCCGGTGGAAGAGGCGCTGGAAAAATCCCGTGATGCCTTCATTGATGAGATGACCCGCTGCCAGCAGCTGGGGCTGACGCTGCTCAACTTCCACCCCGGCAGTCATCTGCAGCAGATCCCGGAGGAGGCGTGCCTGGCGCGCATCGCCGAATCGATCAATATCGCGCTGGCGAAGACCGAAGGCGTCACCGCGGTGATCGAAAACACCGCCGGCCAGGGCAGCAACCTCGGCTTTAAGTTCGAGCACCTCGCGGCGATTATCGACGGCGTGGAAGATAAATCCCGCGTCGGCGTCTGCATCGATACCTGCCACGCGTTCGCTGCCGGCTATGACCTGCGCAGCGCCGAAGCCTGCGAGAAGACCTTTGCCGACTTCGAGCGTATCGTCGGCTTCCAGTATCTGCGCGGCATGCACCTGAATGATGCCAAGAGTACGTTTGGCAGCCGCGTTGACCGTCACCATAGCCTTGGCGAAGGCAACATTGGCCACGACTGCTTCCGCTGGATCATGCAGGACAGCCGCTTCGACGGCATTCCACTGATTCTGGAAACCATCAACCCGGATATCTGGGCGGAAGAGATTGCCTGGCTGCGGGCACAGCAGATCGCCGAAGTGGCGTAAAACAGAGACAAAAAAAGGGCCGAACAATCGGCCCTTTTTTATTACGGTAAGATTATGCCGCTTTTTCGACGTCCACTACCTGCGCTTCCGGGCGTTTCAGCACCGCGTAGGAGAGGCCCGCCACCAGCGTCCCGGCAACAATCGCCAGCAGGTAGCCCAGCACCGGCGTAATCGCTCCCGGGATCAGCAGGACAAACAGACCGCCGTGCGGCGCCATCAGTTTCGCGCCAATCGCCATCGAGATAGCGCCGGTTACCGCGCCGCCGACGATGCAGCAAGGCAGCACGCGCATCGGGTCACGGGCGGCAAAAGGAATCGCCCCTTCAGAGATAAAGCACAGGCCGAGAACCAGCGCGGCTTTCCCCCCTTCACGCTGCCCTTTGTCGAACTTATTGCGGGCAACCAGCGTCGCGATACCCATCGCCAGCGGAGGCACCATACCGGCCGCCATGATCGCCGCCATCGGCGCGTAGGTCTGGGTACTCAGCAGGCCCACGCCAAAGGCATAAGCCGCTTTATTCACTGGCCCGCCCATGTCGGTACACATCATCGCGCCGAGGATTGCGCCCAGCAGAACCGCGTTCGCGGTGCCCATGGTTTGCAGCCAGTGGGTCAGCCAGGCGAGAATACCGGCTACCGGTTTACCGATCAGGTAGATCATCGCCAGACCCACGATCAGGCTGGAGACCAGCGGAATGATCAGGATTGGCTTCAACGCTTCCATACTCTGCGGCAGTTTCAGCTTCGTGCTGATGGCTTTCGCCACGTAACCGGCAAGGAAACCAGCAATGATCCCGCCAATAAAGCCGGAGCCGCCGCTGACCGCCAGCATACCGCCGATAAGACCCGGGGTCAGGCCCGGACGGTCGGCAATGGAGAAGGCGATAAAGCCTGCCAGCACCGGTACCATCAGCGCGAAGGCCGAGCCGCCGCCGATCTGCATCAGCGCCGCCGCCAGGGTGTCTTTCACTTCAAACGCTTTGATCCCGAAGGCAAAGGAGAGCGCAATACACAGGCCCCCGGCCACCACCATCGGCAGCATGTAGGAGACGCCGGTCAACAGGTGGCGGTAGGCGCCCGCCGACTCTTTTTTCCCTTCGCCAGCAGCCTGAGGTTTACCGGACGGCTGGTACGGTTTGGCTTCGGCCACCGCTTTATCCAGCTCCTGGGCGGTTTTCTTCAGCGCCAGACCGGTGGTGGTGCGATACATTGGCTTACCGGCGAATTTCGCCAGGTCCACCTCGATATCGGCAGCGACGATCACCAGATCCGCCTCGGCCACCTCTTCCGGGGTGATGGCATTGCCAGCCCCAACGGAGCCGCGGGTTTCCACCTTCACCCACCAGCCGCGTTTTTTGGCTTCGGTTTCGATGGCTTCTGCCGCCATAAAGGTATGAGCAACGCCGGTCGGGCAGGCCGTGACCGCGACAATACGTTTCGGTCCGCCGGTAGCCGCCGGGGCTGCCGCAGCGGCAGGGGCCGCGTACGGCGTTGCGTGACCTTTGGCTTCGCTGAGGAACAGCTCCGGGTGCGCCACGGCGCGATTAATATCGCCAAGGTAGACCTGTTTGCCGTTCAGCGCGCTGTCGGTGGGCAGCGCCGCGCCCAGCACAATCACCAGTTCGGCGTCGTTCGGGTTATCAATCAGTTCAAGGTGCGCTTTAGGCGCTGCCGCTCCCAGCAGGGTTTTCGCCATATAGGCGCGCGCCTGTCCGAGTCCGGCATCAATAATCAGCAGCGTTTTCATTATGCCTCTCCTGCTGTCAATTAAAGGGTTGTAAGTCGACGCGCGCCATCATCGCGGCCAACTGGGTACGGTCGGTAATACCCACGTTGCTCTGGCTGACGGCCAGGGCAGCGACGGCAGTCGCCAGGCGCAGGGTATGCTCGCTGGATTCACGCATCAGCAGGCCGTAAATCAGGCCGCCAACCATCGAATCGCCGGCGCCGACGGTGCTGACCACTTCCACTGAAGGCGGTTTGGCAATCCACTCACCGGAGGCGTTCACCCACAGCGCGCCCTCTTCACCCAGGGAAATCACCACGTGGGCGATACCCTGCTCGCGCAGCGCATGGGCGGCTTCGATAACATCTTTCATCTCCGGCAGCTTACGCCCGGCCCAGATTTCCAGCTCGCGACGGTTCGGTTTCACCAGCCATGGCGCCGCTTTCAGTCCGGCAACCAGCGCTTCGCGGCTGCTGTCGAAAATAATGCATGGGCACTGGCTGCGCAGACGGGTCATCCAGTCGGTGAAAGCCTCCGGGCTGACGCCGGACGGCAGGCTGCCGCTGACGCAGACCATATCGAACTGCCCGAGCCAGCTCAGGGAGTCGTTGACGAAGCGTTCCCAGTCGCCCGGGGTGACTTCAAAGCCGGAGAAGTTGAAATCCGTCACTTCGCCATCTTTTTCCGTCAGCTTAACGTTGATACGGGTCCGACCCTGCACCACCTGGAAACGGTTGGCGATCCCCAGCTCGCTGAACAGCTGCTGAAAGCCATCCTGGTTGTCTTTGCCCAGGAAGCCGCCGACGGTGACATCAATGCCGAGATCTTTCAGCACTTTCGCCACGTTGATGCCTTTCCCGGCGGCATGCAGGCCGGTGGTGCGCACCAGGTTCACTTCACCGCGTTCAATCTCCGGGGTGAACCCCACCAGATCGTACGCCGGGTTTAACGTAATCGTTGCTACACGTCTGCTCATTTATGCGCCCTCCCCAAGGCCTGCGGCGATCGCTTCGCCAATCGCATCCAGCGCTTGTTGCGCATCCTCACCCTGCGCGGTGAAACGCAGACGGTGACCTTTTTTCACACCCAGCGCCACGACCTTCATCAGGCTGCGACCGTTGGCCGGCTTGCCGGAACCGTCGAGGTTGGTGACGGTGATGTCGCTGGAGAATTGTTTAATCGTATTGACCAGCATGGTGCCCGGTCGGGCATGCAGGCCGTGCTCATTGCGCACCACGAATTCGGCGCTCAGCACGTCTTCCGCAATGGCATCGTCGCTGGTCAGCAGCGCCAGCACGGTGGCGGCGTCGGCTTTCAGCAAACGGTCAGCTTTCTTGTCCAGCAGCAGCTTGCTCAGGCGGTTCAGCACCGCAGTCGGCTGCTCATCGGCCATCGCCACCGTGACCAGCAGGGAAACCGGCTGATCGTCGCGGGTAAAGGCATTAGCCGCGCGGCTGACCGCCACGGCGCTGCGCAGATTGCCTTCCGCACTGTCGTTCAGCCAGACGCCCTGACCGAGGTTCAGCGGCGTATCGTTGATAGCGTGGCTTACGAATGCCGTGTCAGCGGCACCCACTTCTTTCAGTCGCGCCGCGTTCAGCGCCTGCAGGGTCAGCAGATCGCTGGCCGCCACGTCGAGGCTGAGGGTCTCGTTGTCCAGCTTCAGCGCTTCGCTCTGTTTTTCCCCCATCAGCAGCGCACGCAGCTCTTCCGCGGTGGTGGCGGACTGCAGCTGCGCGGCTACCGCGTCATCGCTTAGCACATGGGTCAGCTGACGCAGGAGGCCAAGGTGTTCATCTGAGCTGGCGGCAATCCCGATCGCCACATAGGCGGTCTGCCCTTCGCCCCAGGTGACGCCCTGCGGGAACTGAAATACCTGGACGCCGGTCTTCAGCACCTGGTCACGGGTGTCCGTCGTGCCGTGCGGGATCGCAATCCCGTTGCCGAGGAAGGTCGAGGTCTGCTGCTCGCGAGCCAGCATACCGTTCACGTAGCCATCAGCCACGTTGCCGGCGCTGACCAGCGCGGCGGCGACCTGCCGGATGGCCTCTTCTTTATTACCGGCCTGCTGGCCGGGATGAATATCCTGCACAGATAACTGGAACATGGTTCTCCTCTCCTGCTGAATTGAATCGTTTCAGCTAACTTGAGAAAAAAGGCGCCATCTGACGGGGAACGGATTGTCGAATGACGCTGAAACGTTTCAAGAATTTTGTACCTTTCTTGCTCAACGCGCAAGGTACGTCAGCGACTTGATTGCAGAACTTAGAGGTACTGCACACTTTTGCTGAAGCCTTTGCTATCGACCACCGCAAATGTCAGCTTTTTGCTGAACCTTATATTTTGAAACGCCTTTTTAATTATTCGTGCCATACTACTGTTTATTTTCAGCCAGCAGGCGTAAACTCCGCGCCGTCTCCTGAAACTACAGAAAACCGAACATGCAAAACCGTAGCGCCGCTCTTCCCCGACGCGGGTTCGATGTAACCTCTTCCGCATTCTTGATCGTCGCCTTTCTGACAGGCATTGCCGGGGCGTTGCAAACCCCGACCCTGAGCCTCTTTTTGACCAACGAAGTGCACGTCCGCCCGGCGATGGTCGGCTTCTTTTTTACTGGTAGCGCCGTCATTGGCATTCTGGTCAGCCAGTTTCTCGCCGGCCGCTCCGACCGGCGGGGCGATCGCAAACAGCTGATTGTCGTCTGCTGCCTGCTGGGGGTGCTGGCCTGCCTGCTGTTTGCCTGGAACCGGAACTACTTCATTTTGCTGTTTATCGGCGTCTTCCTCAGTAGCTTTGGCTCGACCGCCAACCCGCAGATGTTCGCCCTCGCGCGCGAGCACGCCGACAAGACCGGTCGCGAAGCGGTGATGTTCAGCTCCATTTTGCGCGCCCAGGTCTCCCTGGCATGGGTGATTGGTCCCCCGCTGGCCTACGCCCTGGCGATGGGGTTTGGTTTTACCGCAATGTATCTCAGCGCTGCGGCGGCGTTTATCGTCTGCGGGATCATGGTCTGGCTGTTCTTACCCAGCATGCATAAAGCGGCGGCGGTGGCGACGGGCCGGCTGGAAGCCCCGCGCACGCACCGCCGCGATGCGCTGCTGCTGTTTAGCATCTGCACGCTGATGTGGGGCACCAACAGCCTGTACATCATTAATATGCCGCTGTTTATCATTAATGAGCTGCATCTGCCGGAGAAGCTGGCCGGGCTGATGATGGGCACCGCGGCCGGACTGGAAATTCCTACCATGCTGATTGCCGGTTATTATGCCCGGCGCTTTGGTAAACGCTTTCTGATGCGCCTTTCGGCAGTGGCCGGTGTGTTGTTTTACGTGGGCATGTTGACGGTGCATACGCCGGCGCTGCTGCTGGCGATGCAGGTGCTGAACGCCGTCTATATCGGGATCCTCGCCGGGATCGGCATGCTCTATTTCCAGGATCTGATGCCGGGGCAAGCGGGCGCGGCCACTACCCTCTACACCAATACCACCCGCGTCGGCTGGATCATCGCCGGTTCACTGGCGGGGGTAGTAGCGGAGATCTGGAGCTATCACGCGGTGTTCTGGATAGCGCTGGTCATGGGTATCACCGCTCAGGTCTGCCTGTGGCGGATCAGGGACGTGTAGGCAAGACGGCCCGGCCTCGACCGGGCCATCCTGATTAATGATCCAGATAGAGGTAATGCAGCCAGCTGGTCATTCGTAGCAGGACTTTGCGCATAATCGACACATGGGCAAAATAATCGGTATAAACCGCCGCCTGCGCACTGACCCCGTCCGGTAAATGTTCCACTTCCGGGTGGGGATCGAGGTCGATCAGCACATAGACGCCCTCTTTTCCGGCTCCGGCGCTCAGCCCCTGCAGCGCACCGCTGGCCTGATAGCTGCCATCCGGGATCGCCGGCAGCACCCGCGATACCTTACCGCTATAGACGCTGCCCGGCAGACCATTAAACACCACCTCCGCGCTATCCCCGGCCGTCAGACGCAGAACCGAGTTCTGGCGGAATACCGCCACCACCTGGCGCTTTTGCTGGGGAATAAACACCAGCACCGGCTTGAAGGGCAGACGTACCGCGGTCATCCCCGGCCGCGCCAATAGCTGGGTAACGTAGCCATCGCTCGGCGCACGAACCACAGTTTGCGCCAGATTATACTCCGCCTCGAGGATCTGCGATTTCAGACTGGCAATGTTGGCATCAAGCCCGTTATAGCGGCCAGACACCTGCTCTCTGGCGTTTTGTAATTGCGCTTTCGCCGCCTGCAATACCGCCGTCTGGATCTGCACCTGCTGCCTGGCGTGAGTCACATCCTGTTCCGAGAAAGGATTGACCGGCATGGCCGCCCCCTGTGCATAACGCTGGTAGTCACGGGTAACGCGATCGTACTCAGCCTGCGCCTGCTGCGCTCTGGCGCTGGCATCGTCGATAGTCGCCTGCTTCGCCCGCAGCGTCGCCTCCCCGGCCGCCAGATCGGCTTTCAGCTTGTTCAGCCGCGCGCGGTAGCGGGTGTCATCGATGCGGAACAGCAGTTCGCCCTTCTTCATTAACACATTGGTTTTACTAGTGACCTCAACCACCTCGCCTGAGACCTGAGGCACCATCGGAATAGAAACAACAATTTTTTGCGCCCGCAGCGTATAGGGATGGTTATAGTTCATCGTTAATATTAACGCGCCTACGACCACTATTCCGCCTAATATGGCAGTGGGTATTGTCCATTTATTTACTGGAATGAGAAATATCTTAAAAACGCCCCAGGCGATGGCGACATAGCAAAGGATAATTAACAGATCCATATTATTTATCTTTATTCCCCGCTGACGCTTGCTGGCTGTTTTTTAACGCCGCTTCGAGTAATGCGATACGTTGCTCCAGTTCCTTGCGTTGCAGACTATCCTCGGTCTGCGAAGCCATCCCCCACCCGCGGTCAGGGCGGTACAAGGTGGCCCAGATCCACAGAAAAGGCCAGATAGCATGCAGGGTAAACAGGCTTATCCAGCCCGCCACATGAATCGCGTCCTGATGGGGGTGCTGCCGTTTTTGCGCGATATGATAGGGAATATCGTGGATAATAATCACTCCATAAAATAATATGAGAAAAACCAGTATTAATACAAACAAAGCAAAATAATTAAGCAGCATGGTGCATATACACTCAGTAAGCCAGCGGGAAGATCGTTATTTTTAATGACGTCGAGGACCACAAAAGAAGCGATAAAACGCACAATTTTCCTTAAATAACGGACTGTTCAACGCAAAGGCCATCATACGTTTAGCGGATCAATAAATCACATGACAATTCCGCCAAACTGGTATATCATTTTTGATATACCACAGATATCAGGCAGCGATAAGATGTTGAAAGACTTTAAAATGGATGAGCTGAGGATCATCTGCGCTATCGCCGAAACCGCCAGCGTCAGCCGGGCGGCCCAGCGCCTGAATATGCCCCAGTCTAATGTTTCGCGGACGCTGACCAGCGTGGAGCGGAAAGTCGGTTTGGCCATATTCCTGCGCACCGCCAGAGAGCTGGTGCGCACCGAGTTCGGCGAGCAGTTTATCCATGCCAGTCGCGCGGTTCTCGAACAGCATGAGCAGCTTATCAACCTCGCCGACCGTTATAAGAACACGCTGCAGGGCGTGGTCACCCTTGGGGCGCCCATCGGTATCCATCAATTTCTCGGGCGCTATATTCTGCCGGCGCTGAGGAAAACCCTGCCGGAGCTGCAGATCAATCTGGTCACCCGCAACGCCAGCGAGCGGGAACAGAAATACGGCGCCATCTTCAATAGCGACTGCGATCTGCTGATAAGCCCCTTTAAGCCGCAGAATGAAAATCTCATCGCCCGCCCCTTTACCCGCTTTCGCACCGGCGTCTTCGCCTCTCCGGACTATCTGGCGCAACATCCTATCGCCGAGCCGGAGGCGCTGGTGGATCATGAGTGCATAACCCTGCGCATGCTGGGCGGCAGCGACAATGTCTGGACCTTCAAAAGCAAAAACGGCGAACCGCTTAATCTCACGGTAAAGGGGGGATTCGTTTGCGATAACACGCTACCGGCGGTGGAGCTGGCGAAGCTGGGGATGGGGATCGTCTATGCGCCCTACTATTCACTCGCCACCGAGCTGGCGGCGGGACAGCTGGTTCCCTGTCTGAAAAAGGAGCGCTGTATCGACCTGCAGGCCTGGCTTATCTTCCAGCGGCGGGACATTCTCCCCCTGCGCGTACAGGCGCTACTCGACGGCCTCAGCGCCCATATCAAAAACCTGTCTCATCTGCTGCTTTAAGCTCAGGGCGCGGTGGCCAGCTCAAGATCCAGCAGCCAGGTGATGGCGTCATCGCGGTGGGTGAAGCACATCTCGGGCGAGGGCTGCAGGCTGGCGCACACCTTCGGGCGCAGAGGGGAGCCGAAAATCAGGCACAAGTTGTGCTCGGAAAGCTGAATACAGCGGGTATTGGCGGGCTTGCCCTGCGGCATGCCGGGTATTGGCGATGAGATAGAGGGAGCGATGCAACATGCGCCACAATCGGTACGACATTCCACAACCCAGCTCCCAAACGCTCATTTTGTGCCACAGCCTAAACGTTTTGCCAGAAGATAGCAAAACTCGCGAATTCCGCTTGCCTGAAGGCGCGGGCGCGAGTAGTTTTACGCGATATTTTTGACTCGTTAAGTGACAGGATTACTGCAATGCCAAGAGCGAATGAAATTAAAAAAGGTATGGTGCTGAATTACAACGGCAAGCTGCTGATTGTGAAAAATATTGATATTCAGTCACCCAGCGCCCGTGGTGCTGCGACACTGTATAAAATGCGCTTCTCCGATGTGCGTACCGGCCTGAAAGTGGAAGAGCGCTTCAAAGGTGACGATATCGTCGATACCGTGACCCTGACCCGCCGTTTCGTTGACTTCTCCTATGTCGATGGCAACGAATACGTGTTCATGGATAAAGAAGACTATACCCCTTACACCTTTACCAAAGAGCAGATCGAAGAAGAGCTGCAGTTTATTCCGGAAGGCGGGATGCCGGATATGCAGGTGCTGACCTGGGACGGCCAGCTGCTGGCCCTGGAGCTGCCGCAGACTGTTGACCTGGAAATTATCGAAACCGCGCCGGGTATTAAAGGGGCATCCGCCAGCTCCCGCACCAAGCCAGCCACTATGAGCACCGGCCTGGTAATTCAGGTGCCGGAATACCTGACCACCGGTGAGAAAATCCGCATTCATATCGAAGAGTGCCGCTATATGGGCCGCGCGGATTAATCATCTGTGACGCCCCGACAGTAAAAAAGGACAGCCGCTGGCTGTCCTTTTTATTTGGCGACGGTATGCCCCTGTTGCCGGGTAATATCCATTCAACACGGTTCCCGTATTTGTGCCGGATGGCGGCTGACGCCTTATCCGGCCTACGATCCGGGCACCCTGTCGTTAATTTATTCACCATTCTTGCTGAAACTGCCGGTGCTGGCGGCCTCAACATCGCTGAGACGTTCCCGGCCCGGGGGTACAGGGGGCGACTGGCCGCCCCCTGTGCGCTCCCTGCACCATGAGTGACATAACGCAGAAGAAATATCGGGAGCGCAATCTGCCCGGAAATAACAGAGAACACAGGTTTTTCCAGGGTCGACACTGTTGCAAACCGATCACCGTATCTACCCCATTGCGCCGTTATTTTGTCGGGTAATGACGCTTCACTTACCCGACCCGGCTGACGCCCCGACAGTAAAAAGGGACAGCCGCTGGCTGTCCCTTTTATTTGGCGACGGTATGCCCCGGTGCCGGGTAATATTCATTCAACACGGTTCCCGTATTTGTGCCGGATGGCGGCTGACGCCTTATCCGGCCTACGATCCGGGCACCCTGTCGTTAAGTTATTCACTATTCTTGCTGAAACTGCCGGTGCTGGCGGCCTCAAAATCGCTGAGACGTTCCCGGAAGGCCGGGGCAGCCCGCATGGATGCGGGCTGAGGGCCGTGTTTTGCACGGACGCTGCCTCGGCCCGACCCGAAGCCTGCAGGGATAAGTCGAAGGCACCACGAAGTGGCGATTTTGCTGGCCGGAGCCAGGGGGTACAGGGGGCGGCGGCGACTGGCCGCCCCCTGTGCGCTCCCTGCACCATGAGTGACATAACGCAGAAGAAATATCGGGAACGCAATCTGCCCGGAAATAACAGAGAACACAGGTTTTTCCAGGGTCGACACTGTTGCAAACCGATCATAGTATCTACCCCATTGCGCCGTTATTTTGTCGGGTGGCGCTTCACTTACCCGACCAGGCTGACGCCCCGACAGTAAAAAGGGACAGCCGCTGGCTGTCCCTTTTATTATCCCTGTTACCGCGATTACAACAGTTCAGGGTATTTGGTCATTTTCAGCGCCAGCTCGACGCCACGCACTTCCGCCATCCCCTTGAGACGGCCAATCGCCGAATAGCCTGGGTTGGTTTTCTTGCGCAGATCGTCAAGCATCTGATGACCATGATCCGGACGGAACGGGATCGGGCGCAGATCGCCAGCCTGTTTACGCCGCTGCTCTTCACGCAGAATCGCATCCACCACCGCCACCATATTGACGTCGCCGCTAAGGTGCGCCGCCTCGTGGAAGGTTTTCGGGTTCGCTTCACGACAGGTAGATCGCAGATGGGTGAAATGGATGCGATCGCCAAAGGTCTCCACCATCTTCACCAGATCGTTATCGGCGCGGACGCCATACGATCCCGTACACATGGTGAAGCCATTATTGATGCTGTCCACTGTCTCTTTCAGCCACTGCATATCTTCGATGGTCGACACGATACGCGGCAGGCCAAGGATCGGCCGCGGCGGATCGTCCGGATGCACCGCCAGGCGGATGCCTACCTCTTCGCACACCGGCACGATAGCCCGCAGGAAGTAGGCCATATTCTCGCGCAGCTGCGCTTTATCAATGTGGTCATATTCCGCCAGGCGCGCGCGGAACTGGTCAAGAGTGTAACCCTCTTCCGCCCCCGGCAGGCCGGCGATGATATTGCGGGTCAGTTTCTCGATGTCCGCTTCGCTCATCGCCTTGAAATAAACCTCAGCCTGACGCTGCTCTTCTTCGCTGTAATCTCCTTCCGCGCCCGGGCGTTTGAGGATATGCAGTTCAAAGGCGGCGAAGGCGATCTGATCGAAACGCAGCGCCCGGGAACCGTCCGGCAGCTCATATTCCAGATCGGTGCGCGTCCAGTCGAGGATCGGCATAAAGTTGTAGCATACGGTATCGATGCCGCAGGCCGCGAGGTTGCGGATGCTCTGCTGATAGTTGGCAATCCAGGTCGCATACTCCCCGCTGTGGGTTTTAATATCCTCATGCACCGGAATGCTTTCGACGACCGACCAGGTCAGCCCTTTTGCCGCTAACAGCGCCTGACGCGCTTTAATCTCCTCTACCGGCCAGACCTGACCGTTTGCAATATGGTGCAGCGCAGTCACGACGCCGGTCGCCCCTGCCTGCCGTACATCATCAAGCGATACCGGATCGTTCGGCCCATACCACCGCCAGGTTTGTTCCATCGCTATGCCCTCACAAAAGTTGTTATACCAATAATGGCGACACTCATGACGACTACCATACATGTTTCTCCTCAGGCTGCAAACAGTGCCGGCGCATTGATTGATCCAGCTCACAGTCAGCGGATAATTTCGGCTTACCAATTTAATTTCCTGTCATATAACTTTAGACTGGCATTGTTAATAAGCAGTTAAACAGGTGTGTAAAGAATGACAACAATTGCAACCGCTACGCTACCGGAAAACGTGCAACGTCCTCAGTACGATCGCAGCCAGCTCCGCTCGCGTATTGTCCATTTCGGCTTTGGCGCGTTTCATCGCGCGCACCAGGCGCTGCTGACCGATCGCGTGCTGAATAACGTCGGCGGCGACTGGGGGATCTGCGAAATCAGTCTGTTCAGCGGCGATACGCTGATGAGCCAGCTTCGCGAACAGGACCATCAGTTTACCGTGCTGGAAAAAGGCGCCGACGGTAACCAGCCCATCGTGATCGGCGCGGTGCACGAATGCCTGAACGCCAGGCTCGATTCGCTGGCGGCAATTATCGAAAAATTTTGCGAGCCGCAGGTGGCGATTGTCTCGCTGACCATCACCGAAAAAGGCTATTGCATCGATCCGGCGACCGGCAAGCTGGATCCGACGCATCCGCGTATCGTTCACGATCTGGAAAATCCGACGCTACCGCAGTCGGCTCCCGGTATTTTAGTGGAAGCGCTGGCCCGCCGCCGGGAACGGGGCCTGCCGCCCTTTACCGTGCTCTCCTGCGATAACATTCCCGACAACGGCCACGTGGTGAAAAATGCCGTCCTCGGTATGGCGGAAAAACGCAGCCCGGCGCTGGCGAACTGGATCGCCGATAATGTCAGCTTCCCGGGCACCATGGTGGATCGCATTGTTCCTGCGGCCACCGCCGAGTCGCTGGCGGAAATCGCCGCCGTGCTGGGGGTCGACGATCCCTGCGCCATCAGCTGCGAACCCTTCATTCAGTGGGTGGTCGAAGACCACTTCGTCGCCGGACGACCGGCCTGGGAGACGGCCGGCGTGCAGATGACCGACGACGTGCTGCCCTGGGAGCAAATGAAGCTGCGGATGCTCAACGGCAGCCACTCTTTTCTCGCCTGGCTTGGCTATCTGGCAGGTCATGCGCACGTCAGCGACTGCATGCAGGATAACGTTTTCCGCCGCGCCGCTCGCCAGCTGATGCTTGACGAACAGGCTCCGACGCTGACCATTACCGGCGTCGATCTCGAGGCCTATGCCGACAGCCTCATCGACCGCTTCAGTAATCCGGCGCTCAAACACCGCACCTGGCAAATCGCCATGGACGGCAGCCAGAAACTGCCCCAGCGCATGCTCGACGGCATCCGCGTACATCTTGAGCGCGGCAGCCGCTGGCCGCTGCTGGCCCTCGGCGTTGCCGGCTGGATGCGCTACGTCAGTGGTACGGACGACGCGGGTCAGACGATCGACGTGCGCGATCCGCTGGTCGACAAGATCCAGCAGCGGGTGGCGCAGAGCGATGAGCAGCAGCGCGTCGATGCGCTACTGGGTCTGGAGGAAATATTTGGCCGCGACCTGCCGCACAACGCGCAGTTTGTCGCCGGGATCCGCGCCGCCTGGCAGCAACTGGCGACGCACGGTGCCCGCGAGGCCGTGGCCCGCGCGCTAAATTCTTAACAATATTTGCGCTTATGCGGACAGAATCTTCTTCTGTCCGCCTCAGGACTTCTCTTTTCCCCCTTTTTTCGTCAGGATAGGCGTAACTGTTACAACATTACATTTATCCTGGAGAAAAGAGTGACCAGAACCAATTTGATCACCGGCTTTCTCGGCAGCGGTAAGACGACCTCAATTCTTCATCTGCTGGCGCAGAAGCCTGCGGATGAAAAATGGGCCGTACTGGTGAATGAGTTTGGCGAAGTCGGGATAGACGGCGCGCTGCTGGCCGACAGCGGCGCCCTGCTCAAAGAGATCCCCGGCGGCTGCATGTGCTGCGTTAACGGCCTGCCGATGCAGGTTGGGCTGAATACCCTGCTGCGCCAGGGTAAACCCGATCGCCTGCTGATCGAACCCACCGGCCTTGGCCATCCGAAGCAGATCCTCGATATCCTCACCGCAGCGGTGTATGAACCCTGGATCGATCTACGCGCTACGGTGTGCATCCTCGATCCCCGTCAGCTGCTGGATGAAAAAGTCGTCAATAACGACAATTTCCGCGATCAGCTGGCCGCGGCGGACATCATTGTGGCCAATAAAAACGATCGGGAAACGCCCGAAAGCGCCCAGGCGTTGGCCGACTGGTGGCAGCGCTGGGGCGGCGATCGTCGCAAGGTGTCGACAACCCAGGGTAATATCGACCTCGCCCTGCTCGATGAGCCGCGCCGCAACACCGCCCCGTTGCCGGCGAGCGCGGAGCATGTTCACCACTCTCGCCCGACCAGCGGTCTCGCCGCACTCAGCCTGCCCGAGCACCAGCGCTGGCGCCGCCACCTCAACAGCGGCCAGGGCTATCAGGCCTGCGGCTGGATTTTCGACGCGGAAACGGTCTTTGAAACCATCGGCCTGCTCGAATGGGCACGGCTGGCGCCCGTGGCGCGCGTCAAAGGCGTGATGCGCATTGCCGAAGGGGCCGTGAGGATCAACCGCCAGGGCGAGGATTGGCATATCGAGACTCTGAGCGTCCCCCCACCCGATAGCCGAATCGAGCTTATCTCGGCGAACGAAGCCGACTGGAACGCGCTCCAGACCTCACTGTTGAGGCTTCGTTTAAGTTGAGGCGGCTAAGGTTGCCGCCGACTGTCACAAAATCGCAATGGCTATGATGAAAAACCGAATTCCTTTAATTCTGCTGCTTAACATCGCGGGTGTGGCGCTATTTTGCTCCTGGTATCTGCCGGTCAACCACGGCGCCTGGTCGCCGGTCGACTCCGCGATCTTCCATTTCTTTAACCATGGCGTCAGCGTCAGCCACGCCTATGCCTGGCTGCTGGCGATCATCAACAATCGCGCCTTCGACGCCTGTTCGCTGCTGGCGATGGGCTGCCTGATGCTCCGCTACTGGCTTAAAGCGCCGCCAGCAGGCCGTCGCCAGATTGCCATCATGGGCCTGGTGATGCTGCTGGCCGCGGTGATCATTAACCAGCTGGCGCAGCACCTGATGCCGGTACAGCGCGCCAGCCCGTCGCTGTTTTTCCACGATGTCACCCGCGTCAGCGATGTCGTCAATTTCCCCACCAAAGACGCCTCCAAGGACAGCTTCCCTGGCGATCATGGGATGATGCTGCTGATCTTCGCGAGCTTTATGTGGCGCTATTTCGGCCGCCGCGCGCTAACCGTGGCGCTGGTGATATTTGTGGTCTTTGCTTTCCCACGCGTCATGATTGGCGCTCACTGGTTCAGCGATATTGCCGTCGGCTCCCTGACCGCCGTGCTGATTGGCGCACCGTGGGTATTGATGACACCGCTGAGCGATAAATTGATCGCCCTTTTCGACCGTTATCTGCCCGGCGGAATATCGGCCAAATAATGTCGTGGTCGCCGTCTGGCGTCATTATCTATAAGGGGACCTTTTGGGTCCCCTTTTTCAATTGCGCTTTTTTTCAACATGATGTTCATCTTCTTGTCACATTAATCCCGTGACAAATGAAGGAATTGTCTGTTTTTTACCCGATACTGGCGCTATTTTGTCCTTTCCCAATGATTCACTTTTTGTCACCAAAATACTTATAAGAAATCGCGCAAAACCGCTCGCCATGCGGCGTTTGATAGGGTAATCTCGTTCTCGTTTTGCCTTTTCCGCAACATTAATTCAGGGCATGAATAAATTTGTGCGTGACTGCACAAATTTAAGCTTAAGGAATTGTCTCATTGCGGATGGGTATTTAGGCTCTAACACGTTTGGCATTTTTTATAACGACATTGTCGTTAAGGACAACAAGGGAAAATAAACAGCATGGTCAAATCTCAGCCGATTTTGAGATACATCTTGCGGGTAGCCCCCGCGATTGCAGTAGCGGTTCTGCTTTCCGCGTGTAGTTCAACAAGTACCGCCAGGAATATGCATTCTGAGACGCATGCTGTGGGTAGTGGCGATTTATCATCACTGCAAGCCTCTCAGGATGAATTTGAAACGATGGTCCGTAACCTGGACGTGAAGTCCCGTTTAATGGATCAGTATGCCAGCTGGAAAGGCGTGCGTTACCGCCTCGGCGGCAGCACCCGTAAAGGTATCGACTGCTCAGCGTTTGTGCAGCGCACCTTCCGCGAACAATTTGGTCTGGAACTGCCGCGTTCAACCTCTGAACAGCAGGAAACCGGAAAATCGATTTCCCGTACCCAGCTGCGTACTGGCGATCTGGTTCTGTTCCGCGCCGGCTCTACCGGCCGCCACGTCGGGATCTATCTCGGCAACAACCAGTTCGTTCACGCCTCCACCAGCAGCGGGGTGACCATCTCCAGCATGGATGAACCGTACTGGAAAAAGCGCTACAACGAAGCGCGTCGAGTTCTGAGCCGCTCGTAAACTGTCCTCTACCGCCGCCGGTTATCCCTTGGCTGGAGGCGGGATAAAAAAACACTGCCCCGGCAGTGTTTTTTTTTGCCACCTGATTCTGAACGCCGCAAAATAAGCTATGTCTTTTAAGTGGGAATGAGAAAAACGACGACCGACAAACCGTTGATGGGATTCAATAACACGGAAAGACTATAGCTATGCTTACTCGCTACTTTTCACCCCAGCGTAAAATCTGGTTAACCAGCCTGTGCGTGGGGATTATCGTCGCGCTGCTGGCCGGCTGCATTCAGTTTATGGTGATTTACCATAACCGGGCAGAGCGTTTCGACGCCATTATCAACAACGTTGACACTTATCTTAAAAGCTATTTTCACGATCTCCGTGAGACCATTGATGGCCTGCAGCCGCTGGTGGATCAGCCCTGCGAGAATATCGACTCCGGACTCACCTCCCATGCCGCTTTCAGCCCCAACGTTCGCGCGTTTCTGCTGGTTAAAAATGGCGTCGTCTTTTGCTCCTCGGCGACAGGGGCCATGAATACGCCCCTTACTCAGCTTATCCCGGCGATCGATATTCGCAAACCCGTTGATATGGCGATTTTGCCGGGTACGCCGATGATGCCGAAAAGCGCAGCGCTGGCGTTATGGGTCAGCAAACCCGATGATGCAAACAGCGGCATTTTCGTATCGATCAACGCCAATCTCACGCCGTATATCCTCTATTCCGCACGACAAAATGATTTCAGCGGTATTGCGCTGGCCATCGGCCATACCGCCATCTCCACCTTCAGTAATCGGCTGGTGGATCCGCAAACCCTGCATAACGAACCGATCCGCCAGGTACAGATCGACGGTTTACCGCTGAAGGTCTACCTGTATGCCAACAGCTGGCTGGCGGAAAATACACAGTTTGCCCTGTTGCTCGGGGTAGTGTGCGGCCTGCTGGCGGGGTTGCTCTGTTATTACGTGCTGACGATCAAATCCGATCCGCGAAAATCGATACTGCTGGGGATCAAAAATAACCAGTTCTACGTCGTCTATCAGCCGGTCGTGAATGCCCAGACCCTGCGTATCAGCGGCGTGGAGGTGCTCATGCGCTGGCGCCATCCGGTGGTGGGTGAAATCCCGCCTGACGTCTTTATTAATCTGGCGGAAACCCAGCAGATGATCGTGCCGCTGACCCATCACCTGCTGGCGCTGATCGCCAGCGATGGTCTAGTGCTTAAACGGATCCTGCCGCGCGGCGTCAAGCTGGGGCTGAATATTTCCCCTGCCCATCTGCAGGCTGACAACTTCCGCGACGATATGCTGCGCTTTGCCGCCGCGCTGCCCGCCGACCATTTTCACGTGGTGCTGGAGGTGACCGAGCGGGCCATGATTGATAAAGAAAAATCGATCGCTAACTTCGCCTGGCTCCACCAGCAGGGTTTTGAAATCGCAATAGATGATTTTGGTACCGGGCATAGCGCGCTGATTTATCTCGAACGCTATAACTTCGATTATCTGAAGATCGATCGCGGCTTTGTGCAGGCGATTGGCACCGAAACCGTGACCTCGCCGGTGCTGGATGCGGTACTGACCCTCAGCCGCCGGCTGAAATTAATGACCGTCGCTGAAGGAGTGGAGACCCAGGAACAGGCGGAGTGGCTTCGTGCCCAGGGCGTCAATTTCCTGCAAGGGTACTGGATAAGCCGTCCGCTATCGCTGGAGGCGCTGGTCGCCGCGCATGATGAACCTGCGAATTATTTCACAACGCGCTAAGTCTCACATATGATGCGGGAACAGAGGTCGGCTATGGGGGCCGACCGTGACAAGGTATTCTGCCGCCTATGTATGCGCGCCTCTTTTTAATTCTGCTTGCTCTGTTTAGCCTTAGCGCTAAGGCGCAAACAATAAAAGAAAGCGTCGCCTTTGCGATTATCGGTGAACCCAAATACGCAGCCAGCTTCAGCCATTTTGATTATGTCAATCCTGAGGCGCCGAAAGGCGGCACCCTCACCCTGGCGGCGATCGGCACCTTTGATAACTTCAACCGCTACGCACTGCGCGGCAATCCCGCCGTGCGCACTGAGGCGCTCTACGATACCCTGTTCACCACCTCGGATGATGAGCCCGGCAGCTACTACCCGCTGATTGCCGAGCGGGCGCGCTATGCCGAGGACTATTCCTGGATGGAGATCGCTCTCAACCCGCACGCCCGCTTCCATGACGGCACGCCAATCACCGCCCGGGACGTTGCATTTACCTTCAACAAGTTTATGACCGAAGGGGTGCCACAGTTCCGCCTGTTTTATAAAGGCACCACCGTTAAGGCCATCGCCCCGTTGACCGTACGAATCGACCTCGGCCAGCCCGGCAAAGAGAACATGCTGAGTCTGCTGAGCCTGCCGGTGATGCCTGAGTCGTTCTGGCGCCAGCACAAACTCAGCGACCCGCTGTCGAAGCCGCCGCTGGCCAGCGGGCCCTACCGCATCAGCGCCTGGCGAATGGGGCAATACATTACCTATTCACGCGTCGCCGACTACTGGGCGGCCGACCTGCCGGTCAACCGGGGTCGCTGGAATTTCGATACGCTGCGCTATGACTATTATCTCGACGACAATGTCGCTTTCGAAGCCTTTAAAGCGGGAGCCGTCGATCGCCGGGAAGAGACCGTCGCCAAAAACTGGGCTACCCGCTACGTCGGTCGCAACTTCAGCCGCGGCTACATTATTAAAGATGAGCATACAAATACCTCGGCGCAGGATACCCAGTGGCTGGCGTTCAATATTCAGCGCCCGGTTTTTGCCGATCGCCGGGTGCGGGAGGCCATTACCCTGGCGTTCGATTTTGAATGGATGAACAAGGCGCTGTTTTACAGCGCCTATCAGCGCGCCAACAGCTATTTCCAGAACACCGAATATGCCGCCCGCAGCCTGCCCGACGCCGCCGAGCTGGCCCTGCTGACGCCGATGAAAAACGAACTGCCCCCGGAGGTCTTCAGCCAGGTTTACCAGCCGCCGGTCTCCCGCGGCGATGGTTTCGACCGCGACAACTTAGTCAAAGCCGACGCCCTGCTCAATGCGGCGGGTTGGACGGTAAAAAACCAGCGCCGGGTCAACGCCGCCACCGGCAAGCCGCTGCGCTTTGAACTGCTGATGCCAGCCGGTGGCAATGACCGCTGGGTGCTGCCGTTTCAGCACAACCTGCAGCGCCTGGGGATCGTCATGGATATTCGTCAGGTTGATAACTCGCAGTACAGCAACCGTCGCCGCAGCCGTGATTACGACATGATGCCGAGCCTGTGGCGTGCCATGCCCTGGCCCGGCACCGACCTGCAAATCTCCTGGGCCTCAGACTATATTCACTCCAGCTATAACGCACCGGGGGTGCAAAGCCCGGTAGTGGATAAGCTGATTGCGCAGATCCTGCAGTGGCAGGGCAATAAGCAGAAACTGATCCCCCTCGGTCGGGCGCTGGACCGCGTGCTCACCTGGAATAACTACATGCTGCCGATGTGGTATATGGCGCAGGACCGCACCGCGTGGTGGAATAAGTTCTCTTTCCCCGAGACCCGCCCCATTTATTCCTCCGGGCTCGATACCTGGTGGTACGACGTGAACAAAGCGGCCACCCTCCCCGCGGACAGACGTTAAGGACATCCCATGGGCAGCTACCTGATCCGCCGTTTGCTGTTAGTGATCCCCACCCTGTGGGCCATCATCACCATTAACTTTTTTATTGTGCAAATCGCACCCGGCGGCCCGGTCGATCAGGCCATCGCCGCCATCGAATTTGGTCAGCACGGCGGGATGCCGGGTGCCGGCGACGGCGGGATGGGCGCCAGCCATGCCCGCACCGGCGCAGGGAACATCAGCGAGGGGCACTATCGCGGTGGGCGGGGCCTTGATCCGGAAGTCATCGCCGAGATCACCCACCGCTACGGCTTTGACAAGCCGCTGCACGAGCGTTACCTGAAGATGCTGGGCGATTATCTGCGCTTTGATTTTGGCGACAGCCTGTTTCGCAGCGCCTCAGTACTGCAGCTGATTAAAGACAGCCTGCCGGTCTCGGTGAGCCTCGGACTGTGGAGTACGCTGATTATCTACCTGGTTTCCATTCCGCTGGGTATTCGCAAAGCGGTCAGCAACGGCAGCCGCTTTGATATCTGGAGCAGTACGCTGATTATTATTGGCTATGCGATCCCCGCCTTTCTGTTCGCCATCCTGCTGATCGTGATTTTTGCCGGCGGCAGCTATTTCGACCTCTTCCCGCTGCGCGGTCTGGTCTCACCGAACTTCGACACCCTTCCCTGGTATCAGAAAATCCTCGACTACCTGTGGCACATCACCCTGCCGGTGCTGGCGACGGTGATCGGCGGCTTTGCCGCCCTGACCATGCTGACCAAAAACAGCTTCCTCGACGAGATCCGCAAACAGTATGTGGTCACCGCCCGCGCCAAAGGCGTCGGTGAGAAACAGATCCTCTGGGGACATGTGTTCCGCAACGCCATGCTGCTGGTGATCGCCGGCTTCCCGGCCACCTTTATTAGTATGTTCTTTACCGGTTCGCTGCTGATCGAAGTGATGTTCTCGCTGAACGGCCTGGGTCTGCTGGGCTATGAAGCGACGGTCTCCCGCGACTATCCGGTGATGTTCGGCACGCTCTATATTTTCACTCTGATTGGCCTGCTGCTGAATATCGTCAGCGATATCAGCTATACGCTGGTCGACCCGCGCATTGATTTTGAGGGCCGCTAATGTCTTTCTTCAGTCCCGTTAATCAGGCCCGCTGGGCGCGCTTTCGTCACAACCGTCGCGGCTACTGGTCGCTGTGGCTGTTTTTAATTCTCTTCTTCTGCAGCCTCGGCGCCGAGCTGCTGGCCAACGATCGCCCGCTGCTGGTGCAGTACCGGGGCCAGCTGTATGTTCCGGTGTTAAAAAACTACACCGAGCAAACCTTTGGCGGCGCGTTCGCTACCGCCGCCGACTATCAGGATCCCTGGCTGCAGCACCAGCTGTCCACCCACGGCTGGGCGCTATGGCCGCCGGTGCGCTTCGGCGCCACGACGATTAATTTTGCCAGCACCGTCCCCTTTCCGTCACCGCCCTCGGCCAGCAACTGGCTTGGCACCGACGCCAACGGCGGCGATGTGCTGGCGCGGATCCTCTATGGTACGCGCATCTCGGTGCTCTTCGGTCTGCTGCTGACGCTGTTCTCCAGCGTGCTGGGAGTGCTGGCCGGGGCGATACAGGGTTACTATGGCGGCAAAATCGACCTCTGGGGCCAGCGCTTTATCGAAGTCTGGTCCGGGATGCCGACCCTGTTTCTGATCATCCTGCTCTCCAGCGTCGTGCAGCCGGGCTTCTGGTGGTTGCTGGCGATCACCGTCCTTTTTGGCTGGATGACGCTGGTGGGCGTGGTGCGCGCTGAATTTCTTCGCACCCGCAACTACGACTACATCCGGGCGGCGCAGGCGCTCGGGGTCAGCGACCGGCAGATCATCCTGCGGCATATGTTGCCTAATGCAATGGTGGCGACCCTCACCTTCCTGCCTTTTATCCTGTGCAGCTCCATTACCACCCTGACGTCGCTGGATTTTCTCGGCTTCGGTCTGCCGCTTGGCTCCCCCTCTCTCGGCGAGCTGCTGCTGCAGGGAAAAAACAACCTGCAGGCGCCCTGGCTGGGCATTGCCGCGTTTCTCTCCGTCGCCGTACTGCTGACGCTACTGATTTTTATCGGTGAAGCGGTTCGCGACGCCTTTGACCCGAGTAAGGCGGTGTAATATGACCCACCCGCTGTTAGCTATCGACAATCTCTCTATTGCCTTTCGCCAGCAGGGCGAGACGCAGACCGTGGTGCACAATCTGTCGCTCGAGGTGGCAGTCGGTGAGACGCTGGCGCTGGTGGGCGAATCCGGCTCAGGAAAAAGCATCTCCGCGCTGTCGGTGCTGCGGCTGCTCCCCACCCCGCCGGCCAGCTACCCCAGCGGCGATATCCGCTTTCATGGCCAGTCGCTGCTGCATGCGGATGAGTCGACCCTGCGCGGCGTGCGCGGCAACCGGATCGCGATGATCTTTCAGGAGCCAATGGTGTCGCTCAACCCCCTGCATACCCTGGAAAAACAGCTCTATGAGGTGCTGTCGTTACACCGGGGAATGCGCAAAGAGGCGGCGCGCGGGGAGATCCTCGACTGCCTGGAGCGCGTCGGGATCCGTCAGGCGCCGCGGCGGCTGGCGGACTATCCGCATCAGCTCTCCGGCGGCGAGCGCCAGCGGGTGATGATCGCCATGGCGCTGCTGACGCGCCCGGAGTTGCTGATCGCCGACGAACCGACCACCGCCCTGGACGTGTCAGTGCAGGCGCAGATCCTGCAGCTGCTGCGCGAGCTAAAGCGGGAGCTGAACATGGGGTTGCTGTTTATCACCCATAACCTGAGCATTGTCCGTCAGCTGGCTGACCGGGTAGCGGTGATGCAGAACGGCCGCTGTGTGGAACAAAATGACTGTCGGGCGCTGTTCAGCGCGCCGGCGCATCCCTACACCCAACGCCTGCTGGATAGCGAACCAGACGGTGAGCCGGTGCCGCTGGCCGTTGATGCCCCGGTGCTGCTGCAGGCGGACGATTTAAACGTGGCATTTCCTGTTCGCAAAGGGATCCTGCGCCGGGTGGTCGATCACCATCGGGTGGTCAACAGCCTCAGTTTTCAGCTACGCGCCGGCGAGACGCTGGGCCTGGTGGGCGAATCGGGATCGGGAAAAAGCACCACCGGTCTGGCGCTGCTGCGCCTGATCTCATCCGAGGGAAAGATAACTTTTGCCGGCCAGCCGATTCAGGGGCGTAACCGTCGACAGCTGCTGCCGCTGCGCCGACAAATGCAGGTGGTTTTTCAGGATCCGAACTCGTCGCTCAATCCGCGCCTGACGGCGCAGCAGATCATTGAGGAAGGCTTGCGCGTCCACCAGCCGACGCTGACGGCAGCCGAACGCGAACAGGCAGTGATCCTTGCCATGCAGGAGGTTGGGCTCGACCCGGCCAGCCGCCAGCGCTACCCGGCGGCGTTCTCCGGTGGCCAGCGGCAGCGTATCGCCATCGCCAGAGCGTTGATCGTCAAGCCGCAGCTGATCGTCCTCGACGAGCCGACCTCATCACTGGACAAAACCGTTCAGGCGCAGATCCTGAATCTGCTGAAAGCATTACAGCAAAAGCATCAGCTGGCCTATATTTTTATCAGTCATGATTTACGCGTGGTGCGGGCGCTGTGTCATCAGGTGATGGTGCTGCGTCAGGGAGAGGTGGTTGAACAGGGCGAGTGCCAGTCCGTCTTCAGCGCACCCCGACACGAGTATACCCGCCAGCTGCTGGCGCTGAGCTGACGGTCAGAAGGGGTTGTTGCCGGAGAAGGGCTCGGCGATGGCCACGCCAAAATTTTTCAGACGACAGGTGGCGGCGAATTCATCCTGCAGGTTAACGAACAGGCACGGTTCGCCTTCGCACTCAAGGACTGAACAGTCGACTTCGATGTCGCTTAACGCCTGGCTGAGCTTATGCATTACCGGCCAGGCTTTTTCACCGTCCGGACTCAGCAGTTTCAGGGCAACGAGGCTGTTCTCGTTCTGCGCGCCGTTTTGCGGAATCGGTTCAACTCTGGAACCCGCAAAACCGGCCAGCCAGCGATAGCTCTGCGGCAGACGGTGTACGATAGAGAGTTGTTGTGTATTCACGTGGTTTCCCCGGAAGCAAAAGGCTTCACAATAAATTTACATCAATATTAACACACTGTTGACAAATAGTCCTGCCTTGACGCAGAAAACGTTTACAGCCGCGGCGGGCCAGGGTTAAGCACTTATAATCCAGCGCGTTATTTTTTATACCCGGCGAGCCGATTGGCGCTATATGTACCCGTTTCTGTGATCCAAAACAACTTTTTTATCGCAACAATGCGACTTTTTACACTAATTGATTTTACATAAAGGAAACAAATCGCAGAACCCTGAAGCTCATTCTGGTTGACATGTATCAAGAAAGGGGCGATTTCGCCCCTGAAAATGTGACCTAGTGTGCGATTTTTCGCCGGCGGGAAGCGTAAAGCGAGAAGAAAATAGAACAGGTTGCGCAGAAGGCAATAGAGATCAGCATCGGCCAGGCGGTGGTAAACGTCGCCATCGACAGCAGCGCGCCAATGATCGCCCCGATACCAAAACGAAACGTTCCGGCCAGTGACGAAGCGGTGCCGGCCATATGCGGAAACTCATCGAGGATCACCGCCATGGCGTTAGACGACACCATCGATACGCAGCCGACAAAGGCCGCCACGCCGATCACCAGCGACCAGAAGCCGACGTCCAGCAGCGCGCAAACCACCATCCATACCGCCATGGCAAACTGGATCCACAGCCCGGCGCGGAACATGCGCAACGCCCCCACCCGCCGCACAAACCGGCTGTTGAACATGGTCATCAGGAACAGAAAAACAATGTTCAGCGCAAAATAGTAGCCAAAGTGCTGAGGCGCGACGTGGTTAATATTGATGTAAACAAAAGGCCCGGCGCTGAGAAACGAGAACATCCCCGCGAAGCTAAAACCGCTCGCCAGCATATAGCTCAGAACCCGCTTGTGACGGAACAGAGTGGCAAAATTACCCAGCGTGGTGCGCAGATGGAACGGCTGACGCCTGTCAGCTGGCAGCGTTTCGCGGATAAACAGGCCGATCATCAGCGAGGCGAGCAGGGCCACCAGCGCGAGGATCCAGAAGATGGCATGCCAGCTAAACCAGACCAGCACCGCCCCGCCGACCATCGGCGCCACCAGCGGCGCAATGGTCGTCACCAGCATGACAAACGACATCATCCGTGAAAACTCATCTTTCGGATAGATATCGCGCATCAGGGCATTGATCACCACGCTGGCGGCCGCGGCCGCCAGACCGTGGAAGAAACGCATGACAATGAGCATATCGATGGTCTGCGACAGGGCGCAAGCCACCGCCGCCGCGGCGAACACCAGCGTCCCGCCGAGGATCACCGGTTTGCGACCAAGGCTGTCTGCCATCGGCCCGTACAGCAGCTGACCCAGCGCAAAGCCCAGGATATAGGTGCTGAGCGTCATCTGCGCGCTGCCGTCCGGGACGTTGTACTGGGCGGCGATCACCGGCAGTGCCGGAAGATACATATCGATCGACAGCGGCATCAGCATGGCCAGCAGGCCGAGGATAAACACAATTCCCAGAGAAGAATTCTGCTTCACTGTCACGTTTTACTCCGTGCCTGCGGGGCGCCTACGCTGGCGATTTCCGTTTCCGTCAGCGGACGATATTCACCCGGCGCCAGCGCGTCATCCAGCAGGATATCGCCGATGCGCTCCCGGTGCAGGCCAACCACATGGTTGCCCACGGCGGCGAACATGCGTTTCACCTGATGGTAGCGCCCTTCGCTGATGGTCAGGCGCACTTCGGTCGGGGTGATCACTTCCAGCACTGCCGGCTTAGTGAGATCTTTTTCATTGTGCAACTGGACGCCTTTGGCAAACAGCTCTGCGGTCCCTTCCGCCAGCGGGCTTTCCAGCTCCACCAGATAGGTTTTTTCACAATGGTGGCGCGGCGAGGTAATGCGGTGCGACCACTGGCCGTCGTCGGTCATCAGCACCAGCCCGGTGGTGTCGATATCCAGGCGCCCGGCGGCGTGCAGCTTGTGCGCCACCGGCTCATCGAGAAAATAAAGGATAGTCGGATGATCGGGATCGTCGGTGGAACAGACGCAACCCTGCGGCTTGTTCAGCATAAAATAACGGGGGCCGTTCTGCTGGGTCAGCGTATTGCCATCATATTCCACCTCGTGCTCTGGCTGGAGCTTAAAAGAGGCATCTTTCACAATGTCGCCGTCCACGGTAACCCGGCTGCCGCGGATTTCACGCCCGGCAATAGCCCGGCTGACGCCAAGCTGCTGAGCGATAAACTTATCAAGTCGCATGAATTTTTTTAGCCTGTAATAGTGCTGGAGCGGGCAACTCGCCCGAAAAAGAAGAATTTCACTGGCTAGTATAACGGGCTCTTAACACCACTCAAGGGAAAAGATTCATGGCATACTATTCGCGAGTTAATTAGCCCCGTGAATTCATGACTTTTACATTACGCCCCTACCAACAAGAAGCCGTCGATGCCACCCTCGCCTGGTTTCGTCGCCATACCGAGCCGGCGACCATTGTCCTGCCCACCGGCGCGGGCAAAAGCCTGGTGATTGCCGAGCTTGCCCGGCTGGCCCGCGGCCGCGTGCTGGTGCTGGCCCACGTCAAAGAGCTGGTGGCGCAGAACCATGCGAAATACTGCGCCCTTGGCCTCGAGGCGGATATCTTTGCCGCTGGTCTGCAGCGTAAAGAAAGCCACGGCAAAGTGGTGTTCGGCAGCGTGCAGTCGGTGGCGCGCAACCTCGATCAGTTTCACAGTGAATTTTCGCTGCTCATCGTCGATGAATGCCACCGTATCAGCGATGACGACGACAGCCAGTATCAACAGATCATAAGCCACCTGCGGCAGGTGAATCCTCAGCTCCGGCTGCTCGGCCTGACGGCTACCCCGTTCCGCCTCGGCAAGGGTTGGATCTATCAGTTTCACTACCACGGCATGGTACGTGGCGATGAGAAAGCACTGTTTCGCGACTGCATCTATGAGCTGCCGCTGCGCTATATGATTAAGCACGGCTACCTGACGCCACCGGAACGCCTTGATATGCCGGTGGTGCAGTACGATTTCAGCCGTCTGCAGGCGCAAAGCAACGGCCTGTTCAGCGAAGCCGATCTTAACCACGAACTGAAAAAACAGCAGCGCATAACACCGCATATCGTCAGCCAGATCGTGGAGTTCGCCGAAAGCCGTAAAGGGGTGATGATCTTCGCCGCCACCGTGGAACACGCCCGGGAAGTAACCGGTCTGCTGCCGGCGGCGCAAGCCGCGCTGATCACCGGGGAAACGCCTGGACCAGAGCGGGATCGCATTATCGAGGCGTTTAAAGCGCAGGAGTATCGCTATCTGGTGAACGTCGCGGTGTTGACTACCGGCTTCGACGCCCCGCACGTTGACCTGATCGCCATCCTCCGCCCCACCGAGTCGGTGAGTCTTTACCAACAGATCGTTGGCCGCGGCCTGCGCCTGGCGCCGGGCAAAACCGACTGCCTGATCCTCGACTACGCCGGCAACCCGCATGACCTGTACGCCCCGGAAGTGGGGACGCCGAAGGGGAAAAGCGACAACGTGCCGGTGCAGGTCTTCTGCCCGGCCTGTGGTTTCGCCAACACCTTCTGGGGCAAAACCACCGCCGACGGCACCTTGATTGAGCATTTTGGCCGCCGCTGCCAGGGCTGGTTTGAAGATGATGACGGCCACCGCGAACAGTGCGACTTCCGCTTTCGCTTCAAAAACTGCCCGCAGTGCAACGCGGAAAACGATATCGCCGCCCGCCGCTGCCGCGAGTGCGACACGATTTTGGTCGACCCGGACGATATGCTGAAGGCGGCGCTGAAGCTAAAGGACGCGCTGGTGCTGCGCTGCAGCGGCATGGCTATGCAGCACGGTAGCGACGAGAAAGGCCCGTGGCTGAAAATCACCTACTATGATGAGGACGGCGCCGACGTGAGTGAGCGCTTCCGTCTGCAAACGCCCGCCCAGCGTACCGCCTTTGAGCAGTTGTTTATCCGCCCGCATACCCGTACGCCGGGCGTGCCGTTACGCTGGATAACCCCGGCGGATATCATTGCCCAGCAGGCGCTGCTGCGCCATCCTGACTTTGTCGTCGCCCGAATGAAGGGGCAATACTGGCAGGTGCGGGAAAAAGTTTTCGATTATCAGGGCCGTTTCCGTCGCGCCAATGAGCTGCGTTAATCCGCCAAAAACTGAGGTTTTGATTGCCGCTGTGCCGATTGGCGGCTATAATGCCGCCCGCTTTTGCATTCGCAAAGCAGATAATCTGCCTGCAGCTGGGTCGCCTGTTGCAGGCTTTATATATAGAGAGACATCAATGTTTACTATCAACGCAGAAGTACGTAAAGAGCAGGGTAAGGGTGCGAGCCGCCGCCTGCGCGCAGCTAACAAGTTCCCGGCAATCATCTACGGTGGCGAAGCTGCTCCGGTTGCTATCGAACTGGATCACGACAAACTGTGGAACATGCAGGATAAAGCTGAATTTTACGGCGAAGTTGTGACCCTCGTTATCGATGGCAAAGAAGAGAAAGTTAAAGTTCAGGCTGTTCAGCGTCACGCGTTCAAGCCGAAACTGACCCACATCGACTTCGTTCGCGCGTAATCGCCGATAGCAAGTTGTATGGCAAACGCCCTGGTGTCTTCTGACCCGGGGCGTTTTGTTATCGGCGCCGCCAAAGTTCCGGCGCCTCGTCCACGAGGTCGCTCAGCATCCGGTGCTTATTCATGCCGGGCAGCCAGAGCATCACCATGGTCACGTTCAGTCCCTGACTGCCGACCTCGGTAGCTATTTCAGCAACCCCCTGCCACTCGCCTGGCCGTAAATGTTCCGGTAAAAACCCCCAGCCCATCCCCTGCTCCATCGCATGGCGCAGCAGCGCGATTTCATTCATATACAGCGTATGGCCGGATATCTGTAGCCGGCGGGCGATCTGATCGTCACTGCGCCGGTGCATCACCAGCTGTGGCGTTAGCGATAAATTCAGCAATGTCAGCGGCCGTGCGGCGTCAGTAAACAATCCTTGCGCGGCGTAAAAACGTAAATCAACGGTGCCCAGCGCCCGCCACTCCATTTCGCTGCCCAGCGTACGATTATTAGCCTGGCAAATGGCCATATCCGCGATGCCCTCGCTCAGCGCCTGCTCGGCTTCGCGCCGCGAGGCGCTCCAGCAGCTTAAACGGATCTGCCGCCGGGCAAGCGTATCAGCCAGCAAACAGAGAAATTCACGCGGCACGAAGGGATCGTACACCAGACGTAACGCCTGCCAGGCCGTTTGCGGCAGCGTTTGCGCAAAAGACTCGAAAGCCTGCGCCTGACGCAACAGCAGGTGTGCCTGGCGAAAAAGCTGCTCGCCTTCGGCGGTTAGCGTCAGGCTACGCCCTTCACGGCTGAACAGCCGGTAGCCCAGCGCATCTTCCAGATAGTCCAGCAGATCGCGAAGCGTGGTCCGGTCTTTAGCTAAACGAATGGCCGCCTGCGACAGGCTGCCAGTTTCGGCGATGGTGGCGAAGGCCTCAATCTGTGCGAAAGAATACTGCAGGGTTTTCATCCCTCTCTCCCTTGCGGGGGAAAATCCCCCCTATGCTGATTTTAGCCTTCGCGAGCCGATTTATATACTGCGCAGCGAATCTATGGCAAACGAGGAAATAAAAATGATAAAAAAACTACTGGCTCTGGCGTTAATTTTGGCGGCGCTGCCGGCGGCGGCGATGGCGCAAAACTGCGGCGACCTGACGCTGGATGTCTGCCCCACCCCTTACGACCAAACGCTACCCGCGGCCAAAGACATGCTCACCTGGGATCAGGCGTCACGCGTCGTTGGTTTTCGTAACGACTATCGCAATTATGCCGGAGACGTCTTCCGCCACGGCGCAGCGGTCCCGCTGGAGCGTGCTGAAAAGCCACTGACCCACGCCAGCTATACCCTCAACGGCCACACCTGGACGCTACAGGATTACCTGAAGCGCGAGAACGTCAGCGGCATGCTGGTGCTGAAAGATGGCAAAGTCGCCTGGAAATACCTTGGCAACGGCAACACCGATACCACGCTGTGGACCTCTCGCTCGGTGGGGAAATCGGTGGTTTCGACGCTGGTGGGCATCGCCATTCAGCAGGGGAAAATCCACTCCCTCGATGACCTGATTACCGTTTATGAACCCGAACTAAAAGGCACCGCCTGGGACGGTGTAACGCTCAGGCAACTCATTCAACATACCAGCGGCGTGGACTGGAATGAAGATTACACCAATCCGCAGTCGCACTTTGCCCGCCTGACCCAGTGTGAAGCGCAGCCCGGCGCCTATGATTGCGTACGTAAAATTGTGTCGACGCTGTCGCGTAAACACCCGGCAGGCGAGCAGTGGTCCTACTCTTCCGGCGGCGCCTGGTTGCTGGGCGATGTGCTGGAACGCGCGACCGGTATGTCGCTGGCCGCCTGGCTTGAGCAGTCGCTGTGGCAGCCTGCGGGTATGGCCCACGATGGCGTATGGCATGCTTATCAGCAAGGGAAGCATGATGTTGGCGCCCACGGCTTTAACGCCACCCTCGAAGACTGGGGCCGCTTTGGCGAGTTTGTCGCCCGCGATGGTCGGTTAAGCAACGGCAAACAGCTGGTGCCCGCAGGTTGGTTCGACCAGGCCGCAAGCTGGACAAAAGCGCTGAACTCGGTTTCAGCAGCGCATCCGCAAGGTATCTACGGCTATCAGTGGTGGAACAACGCCATTCCGGCCAATGCGCAACACGTACAGCCGACGCCGCAGGAAGGACTGCAGGGCTCGCTGTGGGCGCTGGGGATCTATGGCCAGGTGATCATGGTGAACCGCGCGGAACATCTGGTGATCGTCCAGTGGTCGACCTGGCCGCAGGCGGAACCGTCCTTCAACGCCCAGCCGCTGGAAGCGGCGCTGATGTACAGCGCCATTGCCCGCGAATTGCGCTAATCTCCCCTGCTCCTTGCCGCTTAGCCGGCGAGGAGCGTATCGGCATTCAGCGCCAGATGCTGCAACAGCATTATCGTTTTCGCATCCATGATCTCGCCATCGCGAATAGCCTGCAGCGCCCGCGCCAGCGGCCACTCCAGCACTTCAATATCCTCACCTTCTGCCGCCAACCCGCCGCCGTCGCCCCGACGATCATCGGCCTGATATTCCGCGATAAAAAAGTAGAGCTTCTCGGTCACGGAGCCTGGACTCATAAAGACAGTGAAGACGGGTTCGACACGCGTCACGCGAAAGCCGGTCTCCTCTTCCGCTTCGGCAACGATCCGCGCCTCCGGAGAGGCGTTATCCAGCAGCCCGGCGGCAGCCTCAATCAGATACCCATCGTGACCGTGGATAAATACCGGAAATCGGAACTGGCGCGTCAGGACCACCGTCCGCTTCTCACGGTTATAGAGTAAAATGACCGCGCCGTTGCCGCGATCATAGGCTTCCCGGCTCTGCTCCTGCCAGCAACCGTCCCGGCGCAGCAGTTCAAAAGTATATTTTTTCAGGGTGTACCAGTTGTCAGAGAGCAGCGTCTCGCGAACGTGGCGGACGTGCGGTGCGTGAGTTTGCATGTTATATCCCCTTTGAGATGACAGCCGGCACCATAACATGCATAATCAGGCACAAACAAGATCATTCGTGAAGGAAAAATCATGCTCGCCAGTCAGAGAAAACAGCAGATCCTCCAGATCCTCACCGAGGAAAAACAGGTGATGTCCGGGGAGCTAAGCCAGCGGTTCAACGTCTCCGAGGACTCCATTCGCCGCGATCTGCGCGAGCTGGCGGCGGAAGGAAAACTGCAGCGGGTCCACGGCGGCGCACTGCCGGTTTCTGCCGCTATTGCGCCTATTGAAACGCGCAAAAGCGTGCAGATCGCCTCCAAGCAGGCAGTCGCCCGCGCCGCCGCCGCGCTGATCCAGTCTGGACAGGTGGTGATTGTCGATGGCGGCACCACCACTGCGGCAATGATCGGCTTTTTACCTGCGGAACTGAACTGTACGGTGGTCACCCACAGCCCTGGCATCGCCGTGGCGCTGGTGGACCACCCGCGAATCGAGGTGATCCTGCTCGGGGGCAAAGTGTTTAAACATTCGGTCGTCGCTGTGGGCGCCGAGACGCTGGCGGGTATGGCGCGGATCAATGCCGATCTGTTCTTTATGGGGGTGACCGGCATCCACCCGCGGGCAGGTTTCACTACCGGTGATTATGAAGAAGCGGGCATCAAACGCGCACTGGCGGCCAGAGCGGCGGAAACCGTGGTGATGGCGTCCCGGGAGAAGCTCAACGCCGCGTCAGCCTTTGCCATCGGCGAACTGAGCCTCGCCAGTACGCTTATCGTCGACGGTGAACCCGACGCCGCGCTGCGCCAGCAGCTGGTGCAGTGCGGCGTGGAGATCATCCCCGTTCAGCGATAGCGCCGACAGGGCATGGGGCTTAATTGCCGCCGGACGTCCGGCGCTGCAGCTGGTCGCGCAGGTTCGGCGGGGTGCCCTTAATGGTCAGGGTATCGGTGGCGGGATCCCAGAATACGCGTTCACCTAACAGCATGGCGTCGAAGTTAATGGTCAATCCGCCGCCGCTGCCGGCAAACTTGGTCAGCTGGCGTAAGGTGCTGCGATCCGCCGGGAAGCTCTCTTCCAGCTCATAGCCCTGCGCGGCAGTGAATTCCTGGAAGCTCTTTTCGCTGACGCCGGCGAGCTCTTTGGACAGCGACTCCAGCTCAATCTCTTCCCCGGCCTGCAGCTGTTCGTTACAGTACGCGTAGACCTGCTGACGCACATTCTGTCGCTCGGATTTATCAAGCTGAGCATCGGCGGCGAAGTCGTCCACCGCCTGCAGCAGGCCGCGGTTCTGCGCTTTGGCGTTAAGCCCTTCGCTGGCGCCGAGGAAATCCATAAAGAAATCGGCCACTTTGCGCCCTACCCGCCCTTTCAGGAAGGTCAGATAGCGGGTCGACTCCGGGTTGGTTTCCCACTCGGTTAAATCGATGCGCGCGACGATATCAGCATGGTTAATATCCAGATAATGGGTCGAGCGGATATCCAGCTCCTCGTTGACGCGCATACTGCTCAGGTTATTGAGCACCGCCACCAGCAGATACTCGACCGCGAGGTAACGATACTGGCAGAAGAGGACGATCCCCCCTTCGGCGAACGGGTATTTCGCCAGTTCATCGCGCAGACGACCGGTCGCCGCGCGGCTGAACGCCAGAAACTCCTCTTCCCCCTGACGCTGCAGGCGCAGCGCCTGCGCCAGTTCGCTCTCTTCATTGAACAGGCCATAGGCTTTGCTTTTGGCGCTATAAACCCGGTGCAGTTCAGCCATCATCTCGACGACCGTCGCGTTCGGCTCCAGCAGTGACTCGCGCAGCACCAGCTCCAGATTTTGTTCATCACGTTTGATTAACTGATGCAGGGCAATCTGGTCGATATCCAGACTCATGTTAAACTCTCCTTTTAGACCGGGCGGTATTCAACCACCGCCGGGTTGCCGACGCAACTGGCGCCACACATTTCGACGTTGTTACCGACGATCGGTGCGCTTTTGCGTCGCGGCGAAAAAATGCGGAAAAAAAGCTGCTGCTACGGTAATATGTTGCCCTTTCACGAACAAACAGATTTTGAGTTTATGCCGCAAATTTCCCGCTATAGCGATCAACAGGTCGAACAGTTGCTCAGCGAGCTAACGAACGTCCTGGAATCACACAAAGCCCCGGTTGACCTTTCACTAATGGTGTTAGGCAATATGGTGACCAACCTGATCAACAGTAGCGTCGCGCCGGCGCAGCGTCAGGCCATCGCCCGTTCTTTCGCGCAGGCTTTGCAGTCTTCCATTAACGACGATCCGGCGCATTAAGGATAACAGCAACAGTATATGGTGACTCTACGTCAGCCCTACCGAGAAAAAGTCTCCCAGATGGTCAGCTGGGGGCACTGGTTCGCCCTGTTCAACATGTTGTTGGCCATGGTGCTCGGCAGCCGCTATCTTTTTGTCGCCGACTGGCCGACGACGCTTGCCGGACGGCTTTTTTCGTACGTCAGTCTCGTCGGACACTTCAGCTTCCTGGTGTTTACCAGCTATGTGCTGATCCTCTTCCCGTTGACCTTTATCGTGGTCTCGCAGCGCCTGATGCGCTTCCTGTCGGTGATCCTTGCCACCGCCGGGATGACGCTGCTGCTGATAGATAGCGAGGTCTTCACCCGCTTCCATCTTCACTTAAACCCGGTCGTCTGGGAGCTGGTCATCAACCCTGACCAGAATGAGATGGCGCGCGACTGGCAGCTGATGTTTATCAGCGTCCCGGTCATCTTTTTGATTGAAATGCTCTTCGCCACCTGGAGCTGGCAGAAATTGCGCAGCCTGACACGCCGCCGTCATTACGCCCGCCCGGTCGCCTGGTTCTTCTTTCTGTCGTTTATCAGCAGCCACCTGGTCTATATCTGGGCGGATGCCAACTTCTATCGCCCGATCACGATGCAGCGAGCGAATCTGCCGCTCTCTTATCCGATGACCGCCCGCCGTTTCCTCGAGAAACATGGTCTGCTCGACGCCCAGGATTATCAGCGTCGTCTGGTTGAGCAAGGGGCGCCGGAGGCGGTATCGGTCCAGTATCCGCTCAGCAACCTGCGCTACCGTGATCTCGGCGCGGGCTACAACGTGCTGCTGATCACCGTCGACAACCTGAACTATTCGCGGTTTGAAAAGACCATGCCGGCGCTGGCGGCGTTCGCCAAAGAGAACGTCAATTTTACCCAGCATATGAGTTCGGGTAATACCGCCGACAGCGGCCTGTTTGGCCTGTTCTACGGTATTTCACCAGGCTATATGGACGGTGTCCTCTCGGCGCGTATTCCCGCCGCGTTGATCACCGCCCTCAACCAGCAGGGCTACCAGCTGGGCCTGTTCTCCTCCGATGGGTTTAGCAGCCCGCTCTATCGCCAGGCGCTGCTCTCCGACTTCTCGCTACCGAGCGCGAAGACTCAGAGCGACGAGCAGACGGCCAATCAGTGGATCGGCTGGCTGGACCGTTACGCGCAGGATGAGAATCGCTGGTTCTCGTGGATCTCGCTCAACGGCACCACCCTCGACGACACGCAGCAACAGGGCTTTGTCCGCCGTTACAGCAAGGCGGCAGGTGATGTTGACGCCCAGATTGATCGGGTGCTGACCGCGCTACGCGCAGCCGGCAAGCTCGACAACACGGTGGTGATTATCACTGGCGGCCACGGCAAGCCGCTTAACGTCAAACACGACTCGTTCGACTGGTCGCGCGAGCAGTTGCAGGTGCCGCTGGTTATTCACTGGCCGGGCACGCCGGCGCAGGAAATTGCCACGCTGACCGATAACAAAGATGTAATGACCACGCTGATGCAGCGCCTGCTCCACGTTTCGACGCCAGCCAATGAGTACTCCCAGGGTGAAGATCTGTTCAGCGCCGCACGACGTCGGAGCTGGGTCACCGCGGCCAACGGTGATACGCTGGCCATTACCACCCCGACCATCACCGTGGTCCTCAACCATAACGGCACCTATACCACCTGGAGCCGCGACGGCGAGAAAATTAAAGATCAGAAACCGCAGCTCAGTCTGTTGCTGCAGGTCCTGACTGACGAAAAACGCTTTATCGCTAACTGATTGATTAATTATGAATCAATCGCGCGCGACCCGCTTGCATTCGCTCGGGGAACGGGTAATATTGTTCCCCACGCGTCGGCACGTAGCGCAGCCTGGTAGCGCACCGTCATGGGGTGTCGGGGGTCGGAGGTTCAAATCCTCTCGTGCCGACCAAATCATTCACCGGTAAGTTTTGTTAACGACCGGTAACCCTACAGAAACCCGCACTCTCTCTGAGTTTGCGGGTTTTTTGTTGCCTGTTTTCCGTCGAATTTAAACGGGATCTTCAGGCATATTCCCCCTGGCATGTCGAATGACCAATGCCTGAACTTGTCCTGCTCCCCGTGGATTAATAGACGACGTTAGCGACCCGGCTGGGCTACCGTACTTATGCAGCCTTAAGCCGCACCTTTAAGCGCATCGCCGGAAAAGCGCCGGGTGCTGCACGGCCAGTGGCGGGAAGAAGGGGTTTAGCGCTGTCCCAGTTCACGGGTACGCCTGACCGCCGCCAGTACGCTGCGCTGAAGGCCTGCGGCAAAATCACTGTTGTTCAGCTCATACAGAGCGTGGATCCCGACTCCCGCCGGCGAATTATTGATATCCAGAAGCTGACGCGGATGCTTCTGGCTTTGGCGCAGCATCTCGACCGCGCCGAGGAGGTTCTCCAGCACCACCTCCGTCGCCTGAGGCCGCGACAGCCCCGCCAGTACGCCGGCATCGGTAAGCGACTCAATAAAGTAGTAAATATAGTTAGGCCCCGCGACGCCAAAACCGGTAAAGACATCGATCAACCGCTCTGGCAGATACAGCACTTTGCCAAAACCGCGCAGAAACGGCTCGATCTCAGCCGCGCTGGCGTGGGCGTTTAAGGTCACGCCGCTATAGCCAAATCCGGTATCGGTCAGAGTATTGGGGATCGTCCTGGCAATCGGCGTTGTCTCACCAAACAGGGAGGCCAGCGTTTCCAGGGTCACTCCCGCGATCAGAGAAACCACCGTCGTTGAGCCGTTTAGCTGGGCGCGCACGCGGCTCGCCACCGCCGCCAGATCGTCCTGCGGACGGATCCCCAGCACCAATAAAGAGGCCTCGCTTAAGCCACCGTCGCCCGACAACCGATAGCGGGAGTGCAGAGCCTCGATTCGCGTGCTGTCGATATCCTCCAGCGAGATCGCGTCCGCCCGCAGCGTACCGTTGCTTAATGATGCGCGAATAATCGCCTCCGTCATCTGTCCGGCACCAATAAAATGGACCTTTGCCATAGTTTTACTCCTTATTCAAAACGCTATTCGTCGTGACCAACACCGAAGCGCCGGCCTTGTCGCGCCGGGTCGGCAACGCGAATCCCCGTTCCGTCAGTGGGATAAATCCGTCCGTCAACGTCGCCGTCAACCGTGGTGAGCTTTTGCCCGCTCAGTGCCTGAATCGCCGCTTCTGGCTGATTAATAAACTGGTTGCGTGGCCCCCACTTAAGGTTGCCATTCCGCCTCATGCGACTCTGACTGATAAAAACGCAGCCGACAGGCGGCATCACCGCGAGCCAGCGCGGTCTGCACCTCTAAACGCAGCCCCGGAAACGCGTCAGTTAACGCATGATCCCCTTCCATGCAGATATCGCATAGCGTCTCAATTTCGCTGGCGCCCCGCCCCTGCTGCCGCCAGCAGTTGACGTAAGGACAGTAATGAAACAGGACGATAAATTCGGCCCGGCTGGCGCTAACGGGCTCCATCTCATAAACCTGAGATTCCAGACCGCGGGTAAACAGCCCGGCAAACTCCTGCAAATCCTGGCGATCGCGCATTTGCTCACGCAGCTTATGCCCGATATCGCGGCCATAGTGGCGTATGGCTTCACGCGCAAAATCATCCGCGATATGTCGTTGTCGGCTTTCGTCCAACAGGTAACCGATGGTAGCCGCGCGTTTTTCAGTAATGGCGCGCAGCGCCAGGGTCACCTCATCGTTTAAGGTGGCGGCGTTATGCGCCGGTTCCGAGCTTATTTGCGTCATGCGTTTATTCCCAGTCGGTATTCACTTTGACGTCGCTGGCGCCCGGCAGGGCATACACATCTTCGGCGTACCATTTCCGTGAGAGCTCAGCGAGCGTGCCGTCCTTTTTCAGGGCAACCAACTGCGCATCAATCGCTTTGATCAGCTGCGGGTCGGTATTTTTTTTATACAAATAGACGTTAGGAAACAGGCCGACGGAATCCGAAGCTTTCAGATTGAGATTTAGCGCCTTATTTAACGCCAGCAGTGCGCCAATGGGATAAATCGCCGCATCGTATTCCCCGGAAGCGACCGCTTTAAAGATATCGGCGGCGGACTGCTCGCCGTTGGGCTGCAGGTTAATTTGTTGGCCTGGATGTTTTTTGTTGTAGTTTTCAATCACCGTATAACGGGCGTCGGAGGTATGAATCGGCACCAGCTTTTTCTTACCGCTGGCGAGATCGCCAAGGTTATGAATATCGTTCTCATCGTTACGTACAATCAGGCGTAAATCGCTGATCCCGGTCGGCTCGCCGGAGTGGTCGTATTTTTCCGCCCGCTCTTTGGTAAGATAAAAGTGATCCGCCGCAAGGGTATACGCGCCGGTCGACAGGCCGACGATCATCGCGTCGCGCGAGACCGCATTAAAATGAAACGTATAGTCGGTTAACCGCTGGTCCAGCACCTTTAACAGATCGCCATCGTAGCCGGTAATATTGTTGTTATCGTCAACAAAGCTAAAGGGAAAACCGTTAGCGTTAACGACAACCTCAATCGTCTTCGCGTGCGGACTTTTTTCAACCGCCTGTGCGGCGTTAATTCCCATTGCCAACGTCAGCGCACTCACCAGTAAAATTTTATTTTTCAAAATACCTTCCCCAAAATGATAACCGTGGAACACTCTTTTGTACGTTTCCTTGCCAGCGGGCGCGCAGAAACCGTTCTACACTGCGCAATGCTCTGGCAATTGCCAGGCACAGCGCGATATAAATCACCAGCACGACGCAATAGGCTTCGACAAAATGAAACCCGCGCGCGGCGGCGATATTGGCTTTCGCCATCAGATCAATAACGGTGATGGTGTAAACCAGCGAGGTGTCTTTAATCAGATCGATCAGCACGCTGGTGAAGTTCGGCAGTGCGGATACTGCCGCCTGCGGAAAAATAATGCGTCGGAACTGCGTGAACCCGCTTAGCCCAATTGACCATGCGGCCTCGCGCTGCCCCTTATCAACCGCGTTCCAGCCTGCGCGAAAGGTTTCGGCGAAATACGCGCTGAAAATCAGCGATAGCGCGGTGACCGCCGCCACCAGTGGCGAGAGTTTATAGTGGTACATATTATCCTGCGGGCCGCCAAACAGCCCGGCGGCTATCCACGGCCAGACGTAAAAAAAGAAATACAGCATCACCAGTACCGGGACCGAACGGCTAAAGGAGAGAAATACCTTCGCCCCCCATTGAACCCCGGGAACCTGACGAATAATCACCCACGCCAGCGCCGCGCCCAGCAGAGTGGAAAAGAGTAAGGACAATAACGTTATCACCAGGGTAACCGGCAGCGCGCTTAAAATAAACGTAAAATTGTCCCGAATGAACGCCAGGCTAAACATGTTAATCTATCACTCCAGCAGGAACTGATACTTCTTTTCAATACGAGTGGTAAAATAGAGAATAATACTATTCAGCACCCAGTAAACGATAATAACACTAATAAACGCCGCAACCTGTTTAGCCCCATAGCTATTTTGCGAAATCTTTTGTGCACGGCCAAAAATATCTACAATACCAATAATATTGACCAGTGAGGTCATCTTCACGAGGTTAATTAAAAGATTACCAAAAACGGGAATGGCAATAATGAGCCCCTGGGGAAAAATAATCCGCAGCATTCCCTTATGCCAGGGAATATTGAGGCTGATGATGGCCTCTTTCTGGCCGGTATCCACCGCACGCCACGCGGAGCGCATCATTTCTGCAAAATAGGGACTGATGCTGACCGAAATAGACAACACCGCAAAGGTGGTATCGCTAATCCATAGCGGCGGCAGCGCCAGCGCAGTCAAAATTAATTTTCCGCCGAAGAAAAACAGCAGGATCAGCAGCGCCAGGGGGGCGCCACGCAGAATGTCGGTATACCCGTTTGCCACCGCGCTGAGCGGCTTAAAGCGACTAAACTGCAGCAGCACAATCAGCAGCGCGATCGTCAAACCAAGCAGCAGTGAGGCCAGCGTTATCCCGAGGGTCACGGGTAAATTTTCCAGCAGTTTCGGCAATATTCCGGCGATATCCTGCCAGTTAAAGAGCGGGTTATTGTTCATCATTAGCCTCAGGCATGATAGTGCAGTTGCGCCAGAAACGCCCGGGTTCGCCCCTGCTGTGCTGCGCCAAATATCTGTTCCGCCGGGCCCTGCTCAACGATTTCGCCGTTTTCCATAAATACCACCCGGGAAGCGACCTGGCGGGCGAACGCCATTTCGTGGGTCACGATAATCATCGTCTGCCCCGCAGCGGCAATCGTCTGAATAAGCTCCAGCACTTCACCAACTTTTTCCGGATCCAGCGCGGAAGTCGGCTCATCCAGCAGCAGAACGGCGGGGTTTATTGCCAGCGCCCGCGCAATCCCGATACGCTGCTTTTGGCCGCCGGAGAGACTGTGCGGATAGCTGTCTTTTTTATGCAATAACCCCACCTGCTTTAAGAGTTGTTCAGCAATATCCTGCGCCTCCTGACGCGGGCGCTTTTGAGCGTAAATCAGGCCTTCGGTAATATTCTGCAGTGCGGTCAGATTATGAAAGAGATTCCACGATTGAAAAACCATGGCGGTTTTTGCCCGTAGCTTTTCAATCTCCTTTTTGCCCGCTTTTGCGCAATCCAGCGCCACATCATCTATTCTTATTTGCCCGCTATCGGCAGGCTCCAGGAAATTAAGTGTACGTAATAGCGTGGTTTTCCCTGAGCCACTGGGGCCAATAATGCAAATAATCTCACCGGAATGAATACTGAGCGAGACCTCTTTTAGCACTCTTTCACCGGAGAAGCTTTTACTGATCTTATTAATAGTTATCATAATTAAATATTCGTGGATAATTTTTATTTGCCGCACGCCGGCGCTTATTGCTGCCTAAAAACTATATTGCTGCAGTTCAGATGATAGCAAACAAGAAAATCATCTATCGAAAGTTAAAAAATAACTTTTTATATATTTGTTATGACAATGAGGCTGAATTGTAATTTAGCTTTCTTAACAAAACTGGATGGCAATACTTGACAATGATTATTCAAATTTACTGAACAATGAAAGCAAATTGTTTCGATTTTAATCATCCGGCCGTCAGCCTATCATTTATCACATCGGGGCAACAACGCTCCAACACTGACAAAACACTTAAGGAATACGACCATGAAATCCATCAAAACTTTCGTTGCAGTTGCCGCACTCTCTATGATCTCTTTCGGTACTTTTGCTCAGAGCATCAGCGCCAGCGCTTCCACCCTGGACCGCGCAGAAGCCAAAATTGCCGCGCAGGCCGCAGAGCAAGGCGCGTCTTACAAAATCACCAGCGCTCAATTCAATAACCGCGTACATATGACCGCTGAGCTGACGAAATAAAATAGCCACATTGCCGGGCCGCCGGAAGAAACAGGCGACAGCGACAACACGATGAAATAAGGAACAGAACATGAAAAATATCGGCGTAGTCACCGCACTGCTGTTGGCCGCTACACTTTCGTCCGGCGTGATGGCCGCAGAGAAGAGCCAGACGCATCCGGAGGCGGGTTCAAATATCGATACATCGATGCATCAGAATCATATTGATGTCAGCCATGCCTTTGATAAAGAGAGCCTGACCGCAGGCAATCTTCAGTAAGACACTGCATAAGGCGCGCGTGGAAATATCCGCTGCGCGCTTTCTTTCTGCCCGTTTGACCATGGATTATCCGCCATAACCTCCGCTTTTGCCGTATCGATATACTACGCTTCTACACCTCGTTGCTTCCTGACAGCACATTTTGCAGATAACACTGCTTTCATCATGGGTACCGGACAGGCATTGAAAGCAGAAGTTGTCTGTTTTACTCAATAGCGTCCGCAGGGTTTTCTGCCAGGGTTTTTATCCACTTTTTCCCCTCTGTTATAGAGTACGACTATCCTGATGGTAAATTACGTCGTAGCATCTATCATTCGACTGTATAACTCATAAGCAGGAGCGGATGACATGAGAGTTAATGGACTTACCAAAGGATTTTTCATCCTTATCGTCTTTATTGTAACCCTGGCCTTTTTTGATGTTCTCTCACCCTATTATTCCGCCATCCTCTGGGCCGCGATCCTTGCGGTGATTTTTAATCCGGTCAAAAACAAGATTCGCACTCGCCTCGGCGAGCGCAATGGCCTCGCGGCGCTGCTGACCATCGTCATCATCTGCCTTATCGTTTTTACGCCGCTGGCGATCATCCTCTCGTCGCTGGCCTACGAGCTGAACGTGGTGTATAGCAAACTTCAGCATAACGACACTCAGTTCCCGACGGTGGTCGCCAGTCTGTTTGCTCACCTCCCCGGCTGGGCCAGAGGTTTCCTTGCCGAGCACAACCTCGATAGCGCGCAGCAGATCCAGCAGCAGCTCTCCGATGTTGCGCTGAAAAGCGGCCAGTATCTGGCCGGCAGCGCGTTTCTGATTGGTAAAGGCACCTTTGGCTTTACCGTCAGCTTCGGCATTATGCTGTACCTGCTGTTCTTCCTGCTGAAGGATGGGCCTTACCTGGTGCTGTTGACTCTCGAATCTCTGCCGTTATCGAGCTATGTGAAGCAGCACCTGTTCGCTAAATTCGCCGCGGTCGCCCGCGCCACGGTAAAAGGCACCGTGGCCGTGGCGCTGGCGCAGGGGGCGCTGGGCGGCTTTGCCTTCTGGGTTGCCGGTCTGGACGGCAGCATTCTGTGGGGTGCGCTGATGGCGTTCCTGTCGCTTATCCCGGCGGTAGGCTCGGCCATTATCTGGGTGCCGGCGGCGATTTACCTCTTCGCCACCGGGCAGCTGTGGCAGGGCGCCTTTATCGTCGGCTTCTTTGTGATTGTGATTGGCCTGGTGGATAACATTCTGCGTCCGCTGCTGGTGGGCAAGGATACCAAAATGCCGGACTACCTGATCCTTATCGCCACGCTGGGCGGCATGGAGATCTACGGTATCAACGGATTCGTTATCGGGCCGCTGATTGCCGCCTTGTTTATCGCTTGCTGGAACCTGCTGTCGGGACGAGAGCATGCGGGTAATACCGATGAAATAGATGAAGAGTTCATTGAGGAAGCGAAAAATAGTCGTAATGAATAATTTCACCGGCAGGCCTCTGCCGGCCTGCCAGCGCCCCTGTTGCGCTCTGCGCGGCCGACATCTTACCAGTAGATAACACTATTCATTTTGCAAAAATTGGTAAATAAATCTTAACATTTAGCCAGGTGATGATAGGCTATCTCTGTCAGGAACGAAAATAAAGGATGATCAACCGTGAAAAAAATCACTACGCTAGCCGTTTCTCTGCTGACCGCCGCCTGCATGTCCGCTGGCGCCCAGGCCGCAGAACAGCCGCTGGAAAAAGTCGCGCCGTTCCCGAAAGCGGAAAAAGGCATGAAGCGTCAGGTTATTCAGCTGCCGCAGCAGCAGGATGAGTCAGCGCTGAAGGTTGAGCTGATAATCGGCCAGACGCTGGAAGTTGACTGCAACCACCATCGTTTAGGCGGGAAGCTGGAAAGCAAAACCCTGGAAGGCTGGGGCTATGACTACTATGTCTTTGATAAGCTGAGCGGCCCGGTCTCTACCATGATGGCCTGCCCGGATGGCAAGAAAGAGAAGAAATTTGTCACTGCCGGTCTCGGCGATGATGCCATGCTGCGCTACAACAGCAAGCTGCCGATTGTCGTGTACGCGCCGACCAATGTCGATGTGAAATATCGCATCTGGCGCGCCGACGAAACCATCGGTAACGCCGCCGTCCGCTAAGTCGACCCATCAAACCGACAAAAAAAACGGCAGCCCGCAGGCTGCCGTTTTTGTCAGAGCGTTTGTCAGAGCGCGATATCCGCCATCGGCTTACCACCGCTCAGCGGCTTCAGCTCCGCCTGCGGGGCTTCATCCGCCACCGCGGCCGGCTCATATTTCAGCTCCAGCACTTCACTGGTCCACGCCAGCGCTTTCTCAATCTCCGCCGGGTTGCCGTCAAGGCGAATACCGTAGGTCGGGATGATGGCCTTCAGCCTGGCCTGCCATTCCGGCGAATTGACTTTGTCTTTAAACACTTTTTCCATTAGCTGCAGCATGATAGGCGCCGCGGTGGAGGCGCCTGGCGATGCGCCGAGCAGCGCCGCGACAGTGCCTTCGTCATCGCTCACCACTTCAGTACCGAGGCGCAGTACCCCGCCCTTCTTCGCATCGCGCTTGATAATCTGCACGCGCTGACCGGCCTGCCACAACCGCCAGTCCTCTTTCCGCGCTTCCGGATAGTACTCGCACAGCGCCGCCAGGCGATCTTTATCTTTCTGCATCACCTGGCTAATCAGGTATTTCACCAGATCGAAGTTGTCCAGACCGACGTTGAGCATCGGCAGAATATTCGAGGTATTCGTCGAGGCCAGCAGATCCCACAATGAACCGTTCTTCAGGAAGCGGGTCGAGAAGGTGGCGAACGGCCCGAACAGCACCACGCGTTTACCGTCGATAATACGGGTATCAATGTGCGGCACCGACATCGGCGGCGCGCCCACTTCGGCCTGGCCGTAAACCTTCGCCAGATGGTGGTTCACCACCTCCGGATTTTCGCAGACCAGGAACTGGCCGCCGACCGGGAAGCCCGCATACTCTTTGGCCTGTGGAATGCCGGTTTCCTGCAGCAGCGTCAACGCCGCGCCGCCGGCGCCGATAAAGATGAATTTCGCTTTAATGACCCGCTTCTGACGACGGTTGTCGGCATCCGCGAGAGTGACCGTCCAGCTCTTGTCGGCGTTGCGCTTGAAGCGACGCACCACGGTACCCAACTGCAGGGAGAAATTATCATGCTTTTGCAGGCCGGCGATCAGCTGGCGGGTAATTTCGCCATAGTTGACGTCGGTTCCCACTTCAGTACGGGTGGCGGCCACCTTTTGCTGCGGATCGCGGCCTTCCATTACCAGCGGCGCCCAGGCTTTGATCTGCTGATGGTCTTCAGAATAGCGAATACCGCGGAACAGTTCGCTCTGCTGCAGCGCCGCATAGCGCGCGCGCAGGAAGTTGACGTTATCTTCGCCCCACACAAAGCTCATGTGCGGCACGCTGTTAATGAAAGATTTTGGTTTGTTCAGGACGCCGCGCGTCACCTGATGCGCCCAGAACTGACGCGAGATATGGAAGGCTTCGTTGATGTCGACCGCTTTGTCGATATTGATGCCGTTGGCGGTCTGCGGCGTGTAGTTCAGCTCCATTAGCGCCGCGTGGCCGGTACCCGCATTGTTCCACCCGTTTGAGCTCTCTTCCGCCACGCTGGACATCTGCTCAACCATGGTAATAGACCAGTCTGGCTCAAGCTCCTGCAGCCAGGTTCCCAGTGTGGCGCTCATAATGCCGCCGCCAATCAACAATACATCCGTCTCTTGCTCATGGCGGGTGTTGGTCCGAGTGCTGTTGGGACCAACCGCCTGTGAGCGTGGTACGGCCATCTTTTTATTCATCGGATTTGAGCCTTACTTTACTCGCTGTTTTTATTTAGCGCAGGTGATACGATTCTCACCACTCACGTTACCACCGAAGCTCAAAAATTTAAATATTGTTTAAATTTTAAGTTCTGTTTTGAGATCCGTTATAAAAATGTTTAATAAATGTATACACCAAATCACTTTTTGTACTGGTAGCCTTGGGGATTCCGCGCTATCATCCTCGGTTTTGTGACAGACCGCACGGAAGCAGGGCCTGCCACCGCTCCCTCTTTTTTATAAGCTGCGAACTTTTTTTATGCCCCCAGTTTCTGACCCCGCCGCTTCCGGCAATCTGCGCCCCATCCTCCGCTCCCCGTCGTTATTGACGCGCGAAGTGCTGGCCGGCGTGCTTACCGCCCTGGCGTTAATCCCTGAAGTTATTTCGTTTTCGGTCATTGCCGGTGTTGACCCGCAGGTCAGCCTGGTTGCCTCGGTGGTGCTTTGCCTGGCGATGTCGGTGCTCGGCGGGCGCCCGGCAATGGTGACGGCTGCTGCCGGGTCGGTGGCGCTGGTCATTGGCCCAATGGTGCATCAGTACGGCGTGGGCTACATTCTGCCGGCGGTCATTCTGGCGGGTATGATTCAAATTTTGTTTGGTCTGTGCGGCATGGCGCGCCTGATGCGTTTTATTCCCCCGGCAGTGATGACCGGGTTCGTCAATGCCCTCGGGATCCTGATTTTCTTTGCTCAGGTACCGCACTTCTGGAGTCGCCAGCCGCTGATCGTCGGCCTGTTCGTCCTGACGCTGCTTATCGTCCTGTGGGCGCCGCGCTTCATTAAGGCCGTCCCGGCGCCACTGATCGCCATTGTCGCGCTCACTCTCTATACCGTCACCACTGGCCAGCAGTTGCCCACCGTCGGCGATGAAGGCTCGATGAGCGGCGGCCTGCCGGGATTCACTGCCCTGACCGTCCCCCTGAACCTGGCGACACTGCAGATTATCTGGCCGTGCGCCCTCAGTATCGCCTTTGTCGGTCTGATGGAGTCCCTGCTGACGGCTAAGCTGGTGGACGATCTCACCCATACTCCGTCGAACAAATCGCGGGAAAGCGCCGGACTGGGTATCGCCAATATCCTTGCCGGCTGTTATGGCGGTATCGCCGGCTGCGCGATGATCGGCCAGACCATCGTTAACGTGGAGATGGGCAGAGCCCGCAGCCGTCTCTCAACGGTGATCGCCGGTCTGGTGTTGCTCCTGCTGGTGACAGCGCTCAGCCAGGTGATGGCGCAGATCCCAATGGCGGTGCTGGCTGGGGTGATGGTGATTGTGGCGGTGAAAACCTTTAGCTGGCACAGTATTCGCCCGGGCGAACTGGCGCGTAATCCGTGGCCGGAAACGCTGGTGATGCTGGTGACCGTCGCCGCAACGGTGGGAACCAGCAATCTGGCGATCGGCGTGCTGGCGGGGATCGTCGCCATGGCACTCATCCCCCGCCGCCTGCGCACAACGGCGCAGGCTACATCAGAAACAGCGTCGCCAGACCAAGGAAAATAAAGAAGCCGCCGGTGTCGGTGATAGCGGTGATCATCACGCTGGAGCCGACCGCCGGGTCGCGCCCCAGCTTCACCATAACCATCGGGATTATCACGCCCATCATCGCCGCCATCAGCAGGTTGAGCATCATGGCCAGCGTCATCACCCCACCGAGCTGCGGATCGTCATACAGCCACCAGGTAATGGCCCCCATAATCCCGCCCCATACCAGGCCGTTAATCAGGGCGACCCCCATTTCACGCAGGATCAGGAAGGTAAAGCTGCCGGGCTGGATCTGCTGTAGCGCCATCGCCCGGACGATCATGGTGATCGTCTGGTTGCCGGTATTGCCGCCGATCCCGGCGACGATCGGCATCAGCGAGGCCAGCGCCACGAGCTGTGAAATGGTGTGTTCGAAGCCGTCGATGACCCTGGAAGCGATAAACGCCGTACACAGGTTGACCGCCAGCCACGCCCAGCGCGTTTTCACCGCCTTGCTGACCGGGGCGAAGACATCCTCTTCATCGCTCAGGCCGCCCATCCGGCGCAGATCGTTATCGGTTTCTTCATAAACCACATCAACGATCTCATCGATGGTCAGTCGCCCGATCAGCTTGCCGTCGGCATCAATGACGGCGGCGCTGAGTAAGTCATCACGTTCGAAGGTGCGCGCCACCTTCTCCGCTTCTTCGTGCGGCTGAAAGGTGACCGGATCGCCCTCCATCACCTCCCCCACCCGCTTCTGCGCATCGTTGAGCAGAATGGTCTGCAGCTCCAGCTCGCCGAGCAGCAGCTTGTTACGGGTGGTGACGAACAGCTTATCGGTGTTTTCCGGCATTTTACCCAGACGCCGCAGATAGCGCTGCACCGCCGCCAGCGTGGCCTCCGGTCGCACCGTAATGACCTCAAACTCCATGATCGACCCGACGCTGTTGTCGGCGTAGCGCATAATCTGGCGAATACGGGCACGCTTCTCGGCAGGCAGGGTCGCCAGCAGCCGTCCGGTCAGGTTGCGCGGCAGATGCTGCAGCAGGTAAACCTGTTCATCGATATCCAGCGGCTGCATCGCCTGCAGCAGCTCGGGGTCGCTCATCTTGTCGATCAGGTCGCCCCAGACGTTTTCTGAGGCTTCCAGCAGCACTTCGCCACGTTTATCGTCAGGCACCAGGCACCACAGCGCGGTGCGGGCGTCATAGGGGAGCGCTTCCAGCGCATCGGCGAGATCCGGCGGCGGCAGATGCGAGACCAGGATCTCGACTTCCGCCAGGTCATCGGCCAGCGTGCCTTCATCATAGCGTTCGGCCAGCGTCAGTTTGCCCAGCAGCGCAGAGGTCACTGCTTTATCGGTGCTCAAGAGCCAAATCAGACGGGCGCGCTCTTCGTCACGTAAGCGGGCGCTTTTTTTATGCAAAACGGACATCGATCGGGCAATCCTTTTGAGAATAGTGAGCCGGCCTGCGGGCCGGAAGCCTTAAGCATAGCGCGAGGAGGGGGAAATAATAACCGCCAGCAATGTAGTCGCTGAAAATTTCAGCGGCGCGGCACCCGGCTTTTCCCCCGGGCTCGCGGCGAGCATCAGGCCGTACGGGCCACCGCATCGCGGGAAGCCTGCGCCCGCTCCTCCCCGGTGAGCTCGGACAGCTGGCCGTCACGCATCTCCAGCAGGCGATCGGCGTGCTGGAAATAGTGATCGTCATGGCTGATGGCGAACACGGTTTTCCCCATCTGCTGCATCAGCGGCAGCAGCACCTGATAGAACTCGCGGCGGAAATGCGGATCCTGATCCGCCGCCCATTCATCCAGCAGAATGATGTCCCGGGACTCGGCCAGCGCCAGCAGGAGCGCCACGCGCTTCTTCTGCCCTTTCGACAGCCGGAGGTCGGCGATTTTCCCGTTCTCCAGCTGCAGCTTGTGGGCCATTTGCAGGCGCTCCAGCCACGTTGCCACCAGCGCCGGATCGGCCTCCTCTCCCTGCGGCCCGAGCAGGCGGTCAAACAGCCAGACGTCGGTAAACACCGCGGAGAACAGTTTGCGATACTCCTCCGGTTTATCCGCCGCCAGCGGCTGGCCGTCCACGAGGATCTGACCGGAAACCGGCTGATACAGGCCGGTCAGGAGCATCGCCAGGGTTGACTTGCCGCTGCCGTTGCCGCCGATCAGAAACACCAGCTCGCCGCGTTTCAGCGTCAGGTTAAGCGGCCCTACCGCAAAGCGTTGGTCCGGATAATGGAAAGTGACATCGCGCAACTCCAGCGTCTGCCAGTCAGGATGCGCCTGCGGCCGGGGAAATTCGGCTTGATATGGGGCGAGAGAGAACTGGCGCAGCTTGTTAAACGCCACCTGGGCGCTGAGCAAGGTGGGCAGCGCGCCGACGGCGGAGAGCAGCGGCGTGCGCAGAAACAGCAGCGTCAGGGAATAGGTCGCCGCCACGGCGGTATCGGCCCAGCCGAGGCTGTTGGCCATCCAGAACACCAGCCCGATGGCGCCAAGCATCATAATATTCGACCAGTTAACCGCGCTGAGATGGAAGGTATCGGCGCGAACGATATGGTGCCGATACTCCCGGGCGTCCGGGAGGTAGAGCTGATTAAACACATACTCCGCGCGTTCGCGATTGAGGGTCAGCTCTTTGCGCCCCTCCAGCACCGTCTGGTAGTCGTGATACAGCTTATCTTCCGTTTCGCGCAGGCTGGCCATATGTTTGTACACCCGCGACACCAGCACAAAACCGCCCCAGATGGTGAGCGCCATCCACAGCGCCGTCACCAGCATCATTTTGCCTGACAGCCAGGCCAGATAGGCGGCAGAGCCGAAGGTCAGAATGATCCCCTGCACCAGCTCCGGCAGGCGCACAAAGGCGATGGTGATGTTACGGATATCGCTGGTCAGCCCGGCAAGCAGCGACGCGCTGCCGATCTTATCCACCTGTTCAATCTGAGTATCGAGGATGCGTTTAACAAATTCGCCGCGCAGGCGATAAACAAAATGGTGGCCGAGGGTGGTCAGCGCCAGCTGGGAGCCCAGCGTCACCGCCATCAGCAGCCCCAGCAGGCCTAGAAACTCCGGCAGGACCCGCAGCGAGGTATCGACAGCGGTAATCAGGCGCAGGTTAATGAAGGCGATTAAGCCGATACCCAGCGCGGCGCTGAGCAGACTGAGGGCAATCACGCCGAGAAACGGCCAACGATACTGACGCCAGACGAGAGAGAGAAGTTCCATAACAGGCTATCCGGAAAAGCAAAACAGCCAGCAGTTTAAACGGCTCGCCGATGACATCAAGAATAATTCTTATTTTAATACTGGCGACTGCCCGCCTGCCGAAAAGTGAGGTTGTAACGACAGTCGCCCGTTTCGGGGTGATGCCCGGCTTTCAGCGGCTGAATACCGTGATAAAACAGACGCGACTCGCCGCCCCAGACCACCACATCGCCATGCTCCAGCAGCAGCCGTTGTAGCGGGTCGCTGCGTTGCAACCCGCCAAACTGAAAGATGGCCGGCAGACCCAGCGAGACCGAGACGATCGGCGCCCGCAGATCCTGTTCATCTTTATCCTGATGCAACGACAGTTTTGCGCCCGGCTGATAGCGGTTAATCAGACAGGCGTCGGGGGAAAAGTTCGGATAGCCGCCGGCCGCGGCTGCCGCCAGCGCCAGTTCGCGGAATACGGCAGGCATCGGCGGCCAGGTTTGATCGGTTAACGGGTCGACCGGGTCGTACAGGTAGCCGTGGCGATCGGTGGTCCAGCCCAGCGCGCCGCAGTTGGTCATGGCGACCGACATGGTGTATCCGCCCGGCGTGACCATCTGGCGAAATGGCGACTGGCGGGCGACATCGGCAATCGCCTGCAGCAGCGCCGGGGCGCGCTCGCGGGCGAAGCGTCGGAGCACCACCGCACCGGGTGCCAGCGGATCCTGCCACGGTGGCGTATCGCTAAACAGATCGAGCATTATTCCTCCTCGTATTGGGCCTCGCGCGCCAGCAGCTGCGCTTTCCGCGCCGTTCCCCAGCGATAACCGGACAGCGCGCCGCCCTCCCGTACCACCCGATGGCAGGGAACGATCACCGCCAGCGAATTCGCCGCGCAGGCGCCAGCCACCGCTCTTGCTGCTCGTGGCAGACCAATATGCTCTGCCACCTGGCGGTAGCTGCGGGTCTCGCCCGCCGGGATCTGCCGCAGCGCCTGCCAGACCTGCAACTGAAAGGCGGTGCCCTGCAGATCCAGCGGCAGCGATACCGGCCGCCGGCTGTCGTCGAGGTGAGCGAAAACCTCGGCCATTTGGCGACGGAACTCTGGGGTGCCCTGGCGCAACTCGGCGTTGGGAAAGCGCTGGCGCAGGTCGTCGAGCAATGCCGTATCGTTATCGCCCGGCAGAACGGCGCAAACGCCACGCTCACTCTGCGCCACCAGACAGCGGCCCAGCGCGCAGTCGCCCGTGGTCCAGGTCACCACGGTGGCGGCGCCGCCGCGGCGAAACTGACGGGCCGTCATGCCTAATGCCGCATCGGCCTGACGATAATAGCTGCTGCTGTCGGGAAAACCGGCCGCCAGCGCGGCGCGGGTCACCGTGTTCCCCTGCTCCAGCGCTTCCCGCAGACGTCGGGCGCGCCACGCCTGTTGCCACGCTTTGGGGGTCATACCGGTGACGGATTTAAACAAACGGTGGAAATGAAACGGGCTGACCGCCAGCTCACGAGCCAGCGCCTCAAGGGTCAGGGGCGCGTCCTGCTCCAGCAACCGGCAGGCCTGCGCCACTTTGTCGACCCTTTGCTGCTGCGGATCGTCTTTATCCGGCTGGCAGCGTTTGCAGGGGCGGAACCCCGCCGCCACGGCAGCGGCGACGTCGGCAAAAAAGCGCACGTTTTCCCGCCGCGCACGACGCGAGCGGCAGGAAGGGCGGCAGCAGATACCGGTGGTCAGTACCGCAAAGACAAACTGACCATCGGCCCGGGTATCACGTTCGCAGACCGCCTGCCAGCGGCGGTCATCGGTATCGGCAACTATCGGTTTCATGACGAGGCTCCTGCTGTAAGTGTATCCTCAGTCTGCGGCGACGCCCGCAGCAAAAAACCCGCAATCTTGCTTTTTAATTTTTCTCGCCGACGAGGAAGGTGCGAAACTGTGGCGACATCCAGGTTTTAAACCCCTCGCCCTCTTTGACGATCATATAGACTGCCAGCCCCTGCTCGCGCACCACCTGCTGCGCTTTTTCCGGCCCGAGGACCATCAGTCCGGTATCCCAGCCATCCGCCTCCAGCGCCGTTGGCGCAATGACGGTCACGGAGACCAGCTTATGGGTTATCGGCTGCCCGGTCTGCGGATCGATGACGTGCGAGATACGTTTGCCGTCGAGTTCATAGTAGTTGCGATAGCTGCCGGAGGTGCTGATGCCGTGACCATTGATGTCGACAATCGCCTGGACGGCGTTTTCCCGGTCAGTCGGTTTCTGGATCGCCACCCGCCAGGGCTTGCCTTCGCCGTTCATCCCGCGGCTCACCAGCGCCCCGCCTACCGACACCAGATAGCGGGAGATCCCCTCCTGCTCCATCAATCGCGCGAGGTGATCGGCAGCATAGCCCTCCCCCACCGTGGAGAGATCGACAAACAGATCGGGGATATCTTTTTGCAGGAATTGCCTGCCGCTCTGATTGATAACCTGCAGATGCTGCAGGCCGGTGCGCGCCTTCGCCGCGGCTATCGCCTGGGCATCCGGGGTGGTGACCGGCTGTTTATCCGGGCCAAAGCCCCACAGATTGACCAGCGGCCCCACGGTAATATCCATCGCGCCGTGCGTTTTGGCGCCAATCCGCAGCGACAGCGTCACGATGTCCGCCATCGCTTCGCTCACTGGCCAGGGCCGGGTATCCGCCGCGTGGTTGAAACGCATCAGCGCCGAGTCGTTTTTCCAGGTCGACAGCAGGCGATCGTCGGCATCCAGCTGGGCCTGAACCTTGGCGCGCAACGCCTCGGCCTTTGCCTTATCCACGCCAATGACGCTGACCCGCCAGAAGGTGCCCATGGTTTTGCCATCCAGCACGGTGGCCGTCGAAGCTGGGGTCGCAGGGGTGGTGGCTGAATCGCAGCCAGAGAGCAGTACGCAGGCGCCCAGCAGTGCGGCGCGAAAGAAAGTCATGTCCATTAGTCGAGGCTCCTCTTACCAGGGCGACAAGAGTATACCAGCGAGGTTAAACCAGACATAAAAAAAGGCGCCAGAGGCGCCTTTTTCTTGTGCAGCTTGCGACTTAGAACTGGTAAACCAGGCCCAGTGCAACCACGTCGTCGGTAGAAACACCGGCGTTACGGGTGAAGCTGTTGTCGTCCAGCAGGTTGATTTTGTAGTCAACATAGGTGGACATGTTTTTGTTGAAGTAGTAGGTCGCGCCAACATCAACATATTTCAGGAGGTCCTGGTCGCCGTAGCCTTCCAGATCCTTACCTTTAGACTGCAGGTAAGCCACGGACGGACGCAGACCGAAGTCGAACTGGTACTGAGCAACCACTTCGAAGTTCTGTGCTTTGTTAGCAAAGCCCAGGGAACCGGCGCGGGTCGCGTTGTAGGTCTGGGTGTACTGAGTGGCCAGGTAGATGTTGTTCGCGTCGTATTTCAGACCACCGGTGTAGGTTTCAGCGTTGTCGCCGTTACCCAGAACCAGGTTGTTCTGATCGTCGGTACGTTTAGAGTGAGAGTATGCGAAACCAGCGCTGATGCCATCAAAGATGTCATAAGTTACAGAAGTACCGTAGCCGTCGCCGTTCTGTTTCTGCGCGCCACGACCGTTGTTGGTCGCGCCTTCGCCGCTGACGCTGCCGTTTTTACCCTGGTACTGCAGAGCAAAGTTCAGGCCGTCAACCAGACCGAAGAAGTCAGAGTTACGGTAGGTTGCAACGCCGTTAGCACGGGACTGCAGGAAGTTGTCAGAACCGTAGGTGTCGCCGCCGAATTCCGGCAGAACGTCGGTCCAGGACGTTACGTCGTATACCACGCCGTAGTTACGACCGTAGTCGAAAGAACCCGCGTCACCAAATTTCAGACCGGCGAATGCCAGACGAGTCCATGCCTGATCGCTGGAGCTTTCAGTGTTGTTCGCCTGAACGTTGTATTCCCACTGGCCGTAACCGGTCAGCTGGTCGTTGATCTGAGTTTCGCCTTTAACGCCTACACGCATGTAGGTCTGGTCGCCGTCTACGCTCTTGTCGTCAGAGAAGTAGTGCAGACCATCGATTTTACCGTACAGGTCTAATTTGTTGCCATCTTTGTTATAAATTTCAGCCGCATTTGCTGCGCCTGCTACCAGCAGAGCCGGTACCAGGAGGGACAGTACTTTAACTTTCATGTTATTAACCCTCTGTTTGTTATATGCCTTTTATTATGCCACTGCTTACTGATTACCCTTCTAATCAGTCGGCTATTTCATTGTGCTGCAAAATGCAGAATAATCCAACAAGAATATGATACTAAAACTTCTAAGATGTTTCAAAATACCCACAAGATGTTTCAATTTGTAAAAATGGCGGAACTTTTTGCACCACAAAATGGTCTGGGAAATACGCACTAATAATCAAAAAAAATATTTATTGGTTCACAATCAATCACATACACACAAATAACTCTATAGCACTGAATGGTAAAACAAAACTATCATTGGTGACTAAAATAACAGTCGCTATCATCATTAACTTTATTTATTACCGTCATTCAGTTCTGAATGTCTGTTTATCCCTATTTCAACCGGATGCCTCGCATCCGGTTTTTTTTACCCTTCTTTACACAACTTTAATTTATCTGTGCTACGGCAAAAAATTCCCTAACGACTATTAATCAATCAATTAGCCTGTCAATTGCCCTTATTCAGCCAATGTCTTGTTATTTCGTGCGATTCTTCCGCCTGTACTTTGTCAATATCGCGACTGGTCAGCGTTGTTGGCGCGGTTTCATTGGCGCTTCGATTCTAAGATAATTCCTGGAGAGTATCGCGCCGCTGGCACCATTCTGTAGTATGGATTTACGCCATTAGCCTTTATACTGCCTGCAGCATCTGCTTTGTTGCCAGTTACTCTGGCGCTACATCCTGTTTACAAACAATGATGAGTCGTTCAGCCACAAGATGACCCCGAAAAAATTCTCCCTGATCCCCGGCAACATCAGCCGCTTCTTCATTTTGATGGTTATTGTCCTGCTGGCGACGATGGGGGTGATGATTCAAAGTGCCGTCAATGCCTGGCTGAAAGAGAAGAGCTATCAGGTGGTTGATGTCTCCCACGCCTTGCACCAGCGCATTGACACCTGGCGCTATGCCACCTGGCAGATCTACGACAATATCGCCGCGACCTCGGCTAACGCTGCGAGCGGTGGCTTGCAGGAGACGCGTTTAAAACAGGACGTCTACTACCTTGAGAAGCCCCGGCGTAAAACCGAAGCGCTGATTTTTGGCTCCCACGATAGCTCGACCCTCGAGATGACGCAGAAAATGTCCGATTATCTCGATATTTTGTGGGGTGCGGAAACCATCCCATGGTCGATGTACTATCTCAATGGTCTGGACAATAGCCTGATTTTGGTCTCAACCCTGCCGTTGAAGGACCTCTCCTCAAGCTTTAAAGAGTCAACGATCAGTAGCGTCGTGGAATCCCGGCGCGCGGAGATGCTGCTGCAGGCCAATACCCTTGATGAGCGCGAGACCTTCTCGCCGCTGCGCCATCTCGCCTGGCAGAACGCGCACTACTTTACGTTACGCACCACCTTCAACCAGCCTGGACATCTGGCCACGGTGGTCGCTTTCGACCTGCCGATTAACGATCTGATCCCGCCAGGCATGGCGTTGGACAGCTTCCGTATCGAGCCAGACCCGTCGCAAAACCTTGCCACCAATCCTGACAAAGAGACGACCGACCATATCGGGATCACCTTTAACGGCATGCAGATCGACATCGCCACCGATATCAGCACTACCGGTATGCAGTTGCTCTGGACGGTACCGCTGAGCAGCATGCTGCTGGCCGCCCTGCAGAATATTCTTCTGCCGCTGCTGCTCAACATTGGCCTGCTGGCGCTAGCGCTGTTTGGTTTTACCACCTTTCGTCACTTTAAAGGACGCAGCAATCCGTCTGGCGCCGGGCTCCCTTCCGCCGCCAACAGCGAACTGCGTCTGCTACGCGCTATAAATGAAGAAATTGTTTCTTTGCTGCCGCTGGGGCTGCTGGTTCACGATCAGGAAGCCAACCGAACCCTTATCAGCAACCCTATTGCCGACCATCTGCTTCCGCACCTGAATCTGCAAAACATCACCAATATGGCGGACCAGCATCAGGGGGTGATTCAGGCTACCGTCAATAATGAGCAGTATGAAATCCGCCAGTATCGCAGCCAGGTAGCCCCGCGCACGCAGATCCTGATTATCCGAGACCAGGACCGCGAAGTGCTGGTCAATAAAAAGCTCAAGCAGGCCCAGCGCTTGTATGAGAAAAACCAGCAGGGGCGGGCGGCCTTTATGCAGCATATTGGCAGCGCCCTGAAGCAGCCCGCGCTGAACCTGGCGGCAGAGGCGGCGGCGCTCGACAGCGCAGAGAACCGGACGCTGGCGCAGCATGCCGATGAGCTGGTCAAACTGATCGATGACATTCAGCTCGCCAATCTGCTGGAAAGCGACACCTGGAAAACCAGCCAGGCGCTGTTCTCGGTTCAGGAACTGATCGATGACGTTGTACCGGAAGTTCTGCCGGCGATGAAGCGCAAGGGTCTGCAGCTGCTGATCAATAACGCGCTCCCTGCCGGTGAGCAGCGCTACGGTGACCGTGAAGCCCTGCGACGCACACTGGTGCTGTTAATCCAGTATTCCATCACCACCACGCCTATCGGCAAGATCACCCTCGACGTTTGCCAGGACGAGTCGGCCAGCGATCGTTTGACCTTCCGCATTCTGGATACTGGCAACGGCGTCTCGGCAAACGAGATCGACAATTTGCACTTCCCGTATCTCAACGAGACCCAGAGCGATCTGTACGGCAAGGCGAACGCCCTCACCTTCTGGCTGTGCGACCGCATGACGCGCAAACTGGGTGGGCAGTTGACCATCAAAGCGCGGGAGTCGCTGGGAACGCGTTATACCCTGCACCTGAAAATGCCGGCCAGCGAAGAGGCGCCAGAGGCGGGCGAACATCTGCTGGATGACGTTATCGTCCTGCTGGATGTGACTTCCAGTGAAGTGCGGCGGATTGTCACCCGCCAGCTGGAGAGCTGGGGGGCGTCGTGCATCACGCCGGACGATCGGGCGACAAGTCAAGCGTTCGATCTGTATTTAACAGATAATCCGTCTAATCTTACTGCTTCGGGCTTGCTTTTAAGCGATGATGAGGTCGGGATACGCAAGATCGGCCCGGGACAACTGCGGGTCAACTTTAATATTAGCACGGCGATGCAGGAGGCTATCCTGCAGCTTATTGAGCAGCAGCTGGCGGAGGAGGCGGTTCAGCCCGCCACCTCAGGAAACGAGAGTAACGCCGAACTCCATGCCAGCGGCTATTACGCACTGTTTGCCGATACGGTACCGGATGATGTTCAGAGATTGTATACTGAAATCGAAGCGGGCGATTTTGCTGCTCTGGCGCAAACCGCCCACCGCCTCAAAGGGGCATTTGCTATGCTTAATCTGATACCCGGCAAGCAGTTATGTGAAACGCTTGAGCATCTGATTCGCGAAAAGGATGCGCAAGGCATAGAAAAATATATCAGCGACATTGACGTTTACGTCAAGAGCTTGCTGTAGAAGGTAGCCTTATACATGAACACTATGAACGTAATTATTGCCGATGACCATCCGATCGTACTGTTCGGTATTCGTAAGTCACTTGAGCAAATTGAGTGGGTGAACGTCGTTGGCGAGTTTGAAGACTCCACGGCCCTTATCAACAATCTTCCGAAGCTGGACGCCCATGTGCTGATCACCGATCTGTCCATGCCCGGTGATAAATACGGCGACGGGATCACGCTGATTAAATACATCAAGCGCCACTTCCCGGATCTGTCGATCATTGTTCTGACCATGAACAACAACCCGGCGATCCTCAGCGCGGTGCTGGATTTGGATATCGAAGGGATCGTTCTCAAGCAAGGTGCGCCGACCGACCTGCCAAAAGCGCTGGCCGCGCTGCAGAAAGGGAAGAAATTCACACCGGAAAGCGTCTCTCGTCTGCTGGAAAAAATCAGCGCCAGCGGCTATGGCGATAAACGCCTGTCGCCGAAAGAGAGCGAAGTGCTGCGTCTGTTCGCTGAAGGCTTCCTGGTGACCGAGATCGCCAAAAAGCTCAACCGCAGCATCAAAACCATCAGTAGCCAGAAGAAGTCGGCAATGATGAAGCTGGGCGTGGAAAACGACATTGCGCTGCTGAACTACCTCTCCTCCGTCTCGCTAAGTTCGACGGATAAAGAGTAATCCCTTTGTTTTCTCCGTCTCGCCCCGGCGAGACGGAGCTCCCCGTTATTCCCGCCCGTTACGTACCCGCGCCGCATACACCGTCAGCGTTTGCTTCAGCACGTCGAGGGTGACCGGCTTGGACAGGCAGCTGTCCATCCCCGATTCAAGACAGCGCTGCTTCTCTTCCGCCAGGGCATTGGCGGTGACGCCGATCACCGGCAGCGTCAGGCCAAGCTGACGAATGCGCTGCGTCAGACGATAACCATCCATATTGGGCATGTTGACGTCGCTGAGCACGATATCGATATGCTGTTTGCTAAGTACGTTGAGCGCGTCGACCCCGTCGTTAGCGGTCACGCACTGGTAGCCGAGCGATCCCAGTTGATCCGCCAGCAGACGGCGGTTAATCGGGTGATCGTCGACCACGAGGATCATCATGTCGTCGTTATTACCGATCTGCGCGTCCGGCGCCATCAGCGCCCGGCTATTCTCCGCGCTGTCGAGGGCGACGTGGAAAATACGCCCCAGCAGCGGCAGCAGTTCATGCGGCGTCGTCACGCTGTGCAGCCACTCTCCGGCGGCTCGCTCCTGCGGGATGCCGATATGGCGGCGGCAGAAGATGACCATCGCACTCCCCTGCCAGCCCCTCTGCGCTTCATCGTCAGTCAGCAAGACATCGTCGGCGTCCGGCGTTTCTCCGGCATGGCGGCGTACCGTCAGGCCGTGATAGCTGAGCAGCGACGTGACGAACATCGCCAGCGAAGTATTATGGATTGCCAGCCAGCAGGTCTTGCCTGCGAAACCGTCCGCCGTCACCTGCGGTGTGTTCTGCACGCCATACAGCGGGATACGGATGGTAAAACGGCTGCCCATCCCCGGCTCCGTTTCCACGGCGATATCGCCATCCATCATGCTGATCAGCTTTTCACAGATCGCCAGGCCAAGGCCGGTGCCCTGGAAGTTTCGCTGCACGCCGGTCCCCACCTGGAAGAAGGGATCGAACAGGCGCAACACCTCTTTCGCCGGGATCCCCTCCCCGGTATCGCGGACGCTGATCTGCAGATAATCCCCCGCACACTGGACGTGCAGGATAATACAGCCGGTGTCGGTGAACTTAATCGCATTGCTCAGCAGGTTAGAGATCACCTGCTGCAGGCGCATCGGGTCGCCGGACATCTGCTCCGGGACATCCGGCTCGATAAAACAGTACAGACCCAGCTGCTTGCGTACCACCAGCGGCAGATAGTTAGCAGAGATATGGTTCATCACTTCGCGCGGGGAAAACTCCCGCGGCTCGATCTTCAACTGCTCAGACTCGATTTTCGAGAAATCGAGAATATCGCTGATGATTTTCAGCAGCAGGCTGGAAGAGTTGTTCATCGCCGTCACCAGGCGATCAACGCCCTTCGGCAGGGCCTTCGTCTGCAGCAGATCGAGGTTACCGATGATGCCGTATAGCGGGGTACGCAGCTCATGGCTGACGGTCGCAAGGAACATCGATTTCGACTGGCTGGCCTGTTCAGCCGCCTGGGCCATCTCCTGCAGCGACTCCTCCATTTTCACGCGGGCGGAAACGTCCACCAGCACGCAAATGGCGACGTTTTCATTGCGATAACGCGAATGGACAAAGCTAATCTGCAGGTTGGTATGGTTGCTGGTCAGCACATCGACAAAGTTGACCTGCTGGCCGCAGATGATCTGCGTCAGCCGCTGGCGATCCTCATGGGTCAGCATATTCAGGTAGTTGTGCGCCAGCTCGTTACTGAGAATATTGGTCCCGTCGACGGTGCGCAGAATACAGATCCCCACCGGGGCTGAGGCCACGATTTTGCGGTTGAACTGTTCATGCTCTTCCAGTCGCTGCGCATCATTTTCCGCCGGGATAAAAATGCGCCGCTCATACATTCGCGCCAGCGCAAACAGCATTGCTCCGGTCAGAATATTGAGAATGATGGCGTTGATGATGAGCATGCGGATCCGCTCCAGCACCTGGTCCACCGAAACGGAATAGACGATACTTAAGGAGGACGGCGCCAGGCTTTTTTTCAGCACCAGCTCGCGAAAACCTGCGCTGTAGCCAAACCACATCCGCTCCTGCATCCACTTCGCTTCGCTCTGGATTTTGCCTTCCGCGCCGGCCAACGAGATCAGCGGCTGGCCGTTATCGTCAAAAATCGTCACGCTCATCGGCAAACTGCCTGGCGTGAAGAAGCTCTCCATACGGATGGTCTGCTCCACGCCGAGCATCGCCTGCAGACGGTTGGCCATATAGACCGGGGTCAGGGCATAAAAGTAGCCCACGCCGGGGCGCATGCCCTGGCTTATCCAGAACAGGTTGTTGCCGCGCTCGTTTTGCGGCGCGTTGCGATATTGCTCAATGCGCTGATGCAGGACTTTCAGCGCCTGATCGCGCTCAATCGGCACGTCCCGTAGGCCAAAGTTGGCCATGCAGAGGTTATCGCTGCCAATGAGAAAGATGCGGTTAAGGTCGTAGGCAGCGGTAAAATTATCCCGCCAGTAGCGCATAAACCACGCCAGTGATTGCAGCGAATTACGCCAGGTGCTGCTCATCGCGCTGCAGTCGGAATCTGGGTACAGGGGTTCAAAGTTGGGCACCGCTATATCGCCGTTTTGCCCTTGCGCTACCGCGTCCCCTGCCGACAAGCGGTTACCGGCGACGTACTTCAGCTCTTTAATCACGTCCGCCGTACGCTGAATATAGCGCTGGGCCTGATCGGCGTTGAGATTGAGCTCCTGATGGATCTCGGCTTCCCGCTCGTGCAGGGCATTGACGATATAGAACACAGAGACAAACGCAATCAGCAGCCACAGTAATACCGCCAGCGCTCTGAACAGATAACGTGAAACCTTCAGGGTTGTATGAAACGAGGCAAGATATTTCAATGTGGCGATGCTCGGCCGTCAGGGACTCAACAGAATGGGGTTAAAGTAGCGGTAAACCGGCTTTGCCGCAATCTTAATGCAAAAAGGGCCGGGAGAATACCCGGCCCTTTCAGAACATTTACCTGCGACGATTACTCTTCGTCTTCGGCGATGTCGTCATCGGTATCCGCTTCCGGGGCGATATCGTCATCGCCTTCCGCTACGCTACCGTCGATGGCATCCAGTTCTTCGTCGTCCACCGGCTCTGCCACGCGCTGCAGACCCACCACGTTTTCATCTTCCGCGGTGCGGATGAGGATCACACCCTGGGTGTTACGGCCCACGATGCTCACTTCGGAAACGCGGGTACGAACCAGCGTCCCGGCGTCGGTGATCATCATGATCTGATCGCAGTCATCCACCTGCACGGCGCCCACAACGGAGCCGTTACGCTCGGTGACTTTGATCGAGATAACGCCCTGAGTGGCACGCGATTTGGTCGGATACTCCGCCGCTGCGGTACGTTTACCGTAACCGTTTTGCGTTACCGTCAGGATCGCGCCTTCGCCGCGCGGAATAATCAGCGAGACGACGCTGTCGTTTTCCGCCAGCTTGATGCCGCGTACGCCGGTGGCGGTACGGCCCATGGCGCGAACGGCGTCTTCTTTGAAGCGCACAACCTTACCGGCCGCGGAGAACAGCATCACTTCGTCCTGACCAGAGGTCAGATCGACGCCGATCAGCTCATCGCCTTCGTTCAGATTGACCGCGATGATACCGGCGGAACGCGGACGGCTGAACTCGGTCAGCGCGGTTTTCTTCACGGTACCGCTGGCGGTCGCCATAAAGACGTTGACGCCCTCTTCGTACTCGCGGACCGGCAGGATGGCGGTGATACGCTCATCGGCTTCCAGCGGCAGCAGGTTGACGATCGGACGACCGCGCGCGCCGCGACTGGCTTCCGGCAGCTGATAGACCTTCATCCAGTACAGACGGCCACGGCTCGAGAAGCAGAGGATAGTGTCATGGGTGTTAGCCACCAGCAGGCGGTCGATAAAGTCTTCTTCTTTAATGCGCGCTGCTGACTTGCCTTTACCGCCACGACGCTGTGCTTCGTAGTCGGTCAGCGGCTGATACTTCACATAGCCCTGATGCGACAGGGTGACCACCACGTCTTCCTGGTTGATCAGATCTTCGATGTTAATATCAGCGCTGTTGGCAGTGATTTCGGTACGACGTTCGTCGCCGAACTGGTCACGGATCAGTTCCAGCTCTTCGCGAATCACTTCCATCAGACGATCGGCGCTGCCGAGAATGTGCAGCAGTTCCGCGATCTGCTCCAGCAACTCTTTATATTCGTCGAGCAGTTTTTCATGCTCAAGGCCGGTCAGTTTCTGCAGACGCAGATCCAGAATCGCCTGAGCCTGCTGCTCGGTCAGATAGTATTTACCGTCGCGCACGCCGAACTCTGGCTCCAGCCATTCCGGACGCGCGGCGTCATCACCGGCGCGCTCCAGCATCGCCGCAACGTTACCGAGATCCCACGCCTGGGCAACCAGCGCCGTTTTCGCTTCTGCCGGGGTCGGCGCGCGACGGATCAGTTCGATAATCGGGTCGATGTTGGCCAGCGCAACGGCCAGCGCTTCGAGGATATGCGCCCGGTCGCGCGCTTTGCGCAGTTCGAAAATCGTACGACGGGTCACCACTTCGCGGCGGTGGCGTACAAACGCGGCGATGATGTCCTTCAGGTTCATGATCTTCGGCTGACCATGGTGCAGAGCAACCATGTTGATGCCGAAGGAGACCTGCAGCTGAGTCTGGGAATAGAGGTTGTTGAGCACCACTTCCCCTACCGCATCGCGCTTCACTTCAATCACGATGCGCATCCCGTCTTTATCAGACTCGTCACGCAGCGCGCTGATGCCTTCCACGCGTTTTTCTTTGACCAGCTCGGCGATTTTCTCAATCAGGCGCGCTTTGTTCACCTGATACGGAATTTCGTGCACGATGATGGTTTCGCGGCCGGATTTCGCGTCCACTTCCACTTCCGCGCGCGCGCGGATGTACACTTTACCGCGACCAGTGCGGTAGGCCTCTTCAATGCCACGACGGCCATTGATAATGGCGGCGGTCGGGAAATCAGGGCCTGGAATATGCGCCATCAGCCCTTCAATGCTGATGTCTTCATCGTCAACATACGCCAGACAGCCGTTGATCACTTCCGTCAGGTTATGCGGCGGTATATTGGTCGCCATCCCTACGGCGATCCCGGAGGCGCCGTTCACCAGCAGGTTAGGAATTTTGGTCGGCATGACGTCCGGAATACGCTCCGTACCGTCATAGTTGTCGACGAAATCGACCGTCTCTTTTTCAAGATCGGCCATCAGCTCATGAGCGATTTTCGCCAGACGAATTTCGGTATAACGCATCGCCGCGGCGGAGTCGCCGTCGATGGAACCGAAGTTACCCTGGCCGTCCACCAGCATGTAACGCAGCGAGAACGGCTGCGCCATACGAACGATGGTGTCGTATACCGCGGAGTCGCCGTGCGGGTGGTATTTACCGATTACGTCACCAACGACACGGGCTGATTTTTTATAGGCTTTGTTCCAGTCATTGCCCAATACGTTCATGGCGTAAAGTACGCGACGGTGTACCGGCTTCAGGCCATCTCGGACATCCGGCAGCGCACGGCCAACAATGACCGACATCGCATAATCCAGATAAGAGTTCTTAAGCTCTTCCTCAATGTTGACCGGTGTAATTTCTCTCGCAAGGTCGCTCATCTAACCGCTATCCCTCTACTGTATCCCGGATTCAAAGGTCGCAAATTATAACACAGCCGCGCTAATAGAGGTAAAGCAATACGGTTTATTCATGGCGCGCTGCTGATATACTCGCAGGTCTGAACAGAAAAGGAGTAAAAGCGCCCATGAATGCCGAAAAAACGTCGGTAGCCCCTAACGTCGATCATGCTGAAATCGCCAAATTCGAAGCCGTCGCCTCTCGCTGGTGGGATCTGGAGGGCGAGTTCAAACCGCTCCACCGCATCAACCCGCTGCGGCTGGGTTATATCGCCGAACGCTCCGGCGGCCTGTTCGGTAAAAAAGTCCTCGATGTCGGCTGCGGCGGCGGCATTCTCGCCGAGAGCATGGCGCGCGAAGGTGCGACGGTCACCGGACTGGACATGGGTGCCGAACCGCTGCAGGTCGCGAAGCTGCACGCCCTGGAGAGCGGTATTCAGGTGGACTATGTTCAGGAAACGGTTGAGGAACATGCCGCGAAGCATCCGCAGCAGTATGACGTCGTGACCTGCATGGAGATGCTGGAGCACGTGCCCGACCCGCAGTCGGTGGTACATGCCTGCGCGCGGCTGGTGAAGCCCGGCGGCCAGGTCTTCTTCTCCACCATCAACCGCAACGGCAAGGCCTGGCTGATGGCGGTGGTCGGTGCGGAATATGTCATGAAGATGGTGCCTAAGGGCACTCATGATGTGAAGAAGTTTATCAAACCGGCCGAGCTGCTGAGCTGGGTAGATCAGACTACTCTGAAAGAGCAGCATATCATCGGTCTGCATTACAATCCGCTGACCAACACCTTCAAGTTAGCGCCGGGGGTTGATGTTAACTATATGTTGCATACGACCGCCAAACAGGACTGAGGTCAGCACCTGCGCTTATGATGATTGCGCGGCATCAAGCCGCGTGATTATTTCTTCCGATGAAGAAATCAGCACTCGATCAAATTTTCATTTTTTTTTCTGTTTTATTGACTTCTTCTCCAGGCCTTATGCGACGTGGACTTGCGGATTATTACCCTTCCGCAACCTCAATTTAACGTCAAAATCAACCCTTGTACTCAAAAGATTCCTTACTAAAATACTCACCATATAGCGTTTCTTTTATCGACAACCCCCTACATATAGTATTTATCCACAGAGTTAGTCACAACGGCCTTCTGTGGATAAACGGGGGATATTTTCTTTCACGGACAGGTAAAATCCACATGAATCAGAGTCTGCTGGTGACAAAGCGCGACGGGACCACCGAGCGCATCAATCTCGACAAAATCCATCGCGTACTGGATTGGGCGGCAGAAGGACTGAATAACGTTTCGATTTCCCAGGTAGAGCTGCGCTCTCATATCCAGTTCTATGACGGCATCAAAACCGCGGACATCCACGAAACCATTATTAAAGCCGCTGCGGATCTGATCTCCCGCGACGCGCCGGATTACCAGTACCTCGCCGCGCGTCTGGCGATTTTCCATTTGCGTAAAAAAGCCTTCGGCCAGTTTGAGCCGCCGGCGCTCTACGATCACGTGGTGAAGATGGTCGAGAAGGGTAAATACGATCATCATCTGCTGGAAGACTACACGGAAGAAGAGTTCCAGCAGATGGACGGTTTCCTCGACCACTGGCGCGACATGAACTTCTCCTACGCAGCCGTTAAGCAGCTGGAAGGCAAGTATCTGGTACAAAACCGCGTTACCGGCGAAATTTATGAGAGTGCACAGTTCCTCTATATTCTGGTGGCTGCCTGCCTGTTCTCTAACTACCCGCGCGAAACCCGTCTGGACTACATTAAGCGTTTCTACGACGCGGTATCGACCTTTAAAATCTCGCTGCCGACGCCAATCATGTCCGGCGTGCGCACCCCAACCCGTCAGTTCAGCTCCTGCGTGCTGATCGAGTGCGGCGACAGCCTGGATTCCATCAACGCCACCTCCAGCGCGATTGTGAAATACGTTTCCCAGCGCGCCGGTATCGGCATCAACGCCGGGCGCATTCGCGCGCTGGGCAGCCCGATCCGCGGCGGCGAAGCCTTCCACACCGGCTGCATTCCATTCTATAAACATTTCCAGACCGCGGTGAAATCCTGCTCGCAGGGCGGCGTTCGCGGCGGCGCGGCGACCCTCTTCTACCCAATGTGGCATCTGGAAGTGGAAAGCCTGCTGGTGCTGAAAAACAACCGTGGTACCGACGCCAACCGCGTTCGTCATATGGACTACGGCGTGCAGATCAACAAACTGATGTACACCCGTCTGCTGAAAGGCGGCGACATTACCCTGTTCAGCCCTTCCGATGTCCCGGGCCTGTATGACGCCTTCTTTGCCGATCAGGACGAGTTTGAGCGCCTGTACACCCAGTACGAGCAGGACGACAGCATTCGCAAGCAGCGTATTAAAGCCGTTGAGCTGTTCTCGCTGATGATGCAGGAGCGCGCCTCTACCGGCCGCATCTATATCCAGAACGTCGACCACTGCAACACCCACAGCCCGTTCGATCCGGTGGTCGCCCCGGTGCGTCAGTCTAACCTGTGCCTGGAGATTGCCCTGCCGACCAAACCGCTGGAAGACGTCAACGACGAAAACGGCGAAATCGCGCTGTGCACCCTGTCGGCCTTCAACCTCGGCGCGATTGACAGCCTAGACGAGCTGGAAGAGCTGGCGGTGCTGGCGGTGCGTGCCCTGGATGCGCTGCTGGACTATCAGGATTACCCGATCCCGGCCGCCAAACGCGGCGCGATGGGGCGTCGTACGCTGGGCATCGGCGTGATCAACTTCGCTTACTATCTGGCGAAGCATGGCAAACGCTACTCCGACGGCAGCGCCAACAACCTGACGCACAAAACCTTCGAAGCGATTCAGTACTACCTGCTGAAGGCCTCCAACGAGCTGGCTATCGAGCAGGGCGCCTGCCCGTGGTTCAATGAAACCACCTATGCGCAGGGTATCCTGCCGATCGATACCTATAAGAAAGACCTGGACGGCATCGTCAGCGAATCTCTGCACTTCGACTGGGAAGCATTGCGCGAATCCATTAAAACCCACGGTCTGCGTAACTCCACGCTCTCCGCACTGATGCCGTCCGAGACCTCGTCGCAGATCTCCAACGCCACCAATGGCATTGAGCCGCCGCGCGGCCACGTCAGTATCAAAGCGTCCAAGGACGGTATCCTGCGCCAGGTGGTGCCGGATTACGAAAATCTGCAGAACGCCTATGAGCTGCTGTGGGAAATGCCGAACAACGACGGTTATCTGCAGCTGGTGGGTATCATGCAGAAGTTTATCGACCAGTCGATCTCTGCCAACACCAACTACGATCCGACGCGCTTCCCGTCCGGAAAAGTGCCGATGCAGCAGTTGCTCAAAGACCTGCTCAACGCCTATAAATTCGGTGTCAAAACGCTGTACTATCACAACACCCGTGATGGCGCAGAAGACGCTCAGGATGACCTGGCCCCGTCCATCCAGGACGATGGCTGCGAAAGCGGCGCTTGTAAGATCTAAGTTATTTTTGCCGGGTGGCGCGATGCTTACCCGGCCTACGATTGTGTAGGCCCGGCCAATGCAGTACCGCCGGGCAATACATTTCAACAGGACTCACTTCAATGGCATACACCACTTTTTCACAGACGAAAAACGATCAGCTGCTGGAACCGATGTTTTTTGGCCAGCCGGTTAACGTGGCCCGCTACGATCAGCAAAAATATGACATCTTTGAAAAGCTGATTGAAAAGCAGCTCTCCTTCTTCTGGCGTCCGGAAGAGGTTGACGTTTCGCGCGATCGCATCGACTACCAGGCGCTGCCGGAACATGAAAAACATATTTTCATCAGCAACCTGAAGTACCAGACGCTGCTCGACTCCATCCAGGGCCGCAGCCCGAACGTCGCGCTGCTGCCGCTGATCTCCATCCCGGAGCTGGAAACCTGGGTGGAAACCTGGGCCTTCTCCGAGACCATCCACTCGCGCTCCTACACCCATATCATCCGCAACATCGTCAACGATCCGGCGACCGTGTTCGACGATATCGTGACCAACGAGCAGATCCAGAAACGTGCGGAAGGCATCTCTCACTATTACGATTCGCTGATCGAAATGACCAGCTACTGGCACCTGCTGGGCGAAGGCACCCACACCGTCAACGGCAAAACCGTGACCGTGAATCTGCGCGAGCTGAAAAAGAAACTCTATCTGTGCCTGATGAGCGTCAACGCGCTGGAAGCGATCCGCTTCTACGTTAGCTTCGCCTGCTCCTTCGCTTTCGCCGAGCGCAAGCTGATGGAAGGTAACGCCAAAATTATCCGCCTGATCGCTCGCGATGAAGCGCTGCACCTGACCGGCACCCAGCATATGTTGAACCTGCTGCGCTCCGGCAGCGACGATCCGGAGATGGCGGAAATCGCCGAAGAGTGCAAGCAGGAGTGCTATGACCTGTTCGTGCTGGCGGCGCAGCAGGAGAAAGAGTGGGCGGACTATCTGTTCCGCGACGGCTCGATGATCGGCCTGAACAAAGATATTCTCTGCCAGTACGTCGAGTACATCACCAATATCCGCATGCAGGCAGTGGGCCTCGATCTGCCATTCCAGACCCGCTCCAACCCAATCCCATGGATCAACACCTGGCTGGTCTCCGATAACGTCCAGGTGGCGCCGCAGGAAGTAGAGGTCAGCTCGTATCTCGTCGGCCAGATCGATTCTGAAGTCGATGCCGACGACCTGAGCAACTTCCAGCTGTAATGAAGCGGATTTTCCTGAAAATCTCTGACACTCGCCTTGAGTGTCAGGATGAACATCCTTCCCTGCTGGCGGCGCTGGAGTCGCATAATATCGACGTCGAGTATCAGTGCCGCGAAGGCTATTGCGGTTCCTGCCGCACGCGTCTGGTTTCCGGCCAGGTTGACTGGCTGACCGAGCCGCTGGCCTTTATCCAGCCGGGGGAAATTTTGCCCTGCTGCTGCCGGGCGAAAGGCGATATTGAGATCGAGATGTAGTCTTGTCAGGTGGCGCTACGCTTACCTGACCTACAAAACCGCAGTTCGTAGATACTGTTATCGGTTTGCAACTTTTTCGCTTGAGAAAAACGTTTATCGCGTGTCGCTTCAGAGGATATTGCGCTCCCGGTTAATTTTTATGCAATATGTTTTCCGTGGCGCAGGGAGCGCACAGAGGGCGGCCAGTCGCCGCCGCCCTCTGTACTCCCGGGCTCTGGCCGCATCCATGCGGGCTGCCCCGGCCTGCCGGGAACGTCTCAGCGATTTTGAGGCCACCAACACCGGCAGTTTCAGCCAGACCGTAGGCCGGGTAAGGCGTAGCCGCCACCCGGCTTTTTAGCGTTTAGCGTTCAGGAACTGCACCGCTTTATCCGGGAAATCGGTAAACAAGCCGTCGACGCCCGCCTGGTGATACAGCAGGTCATAGAGCTGATTAACGTTAGTGGCGTACTCCGGCAACTGATCCGCGCGCACGGTGTACGGATGCACCTGCAGATGGCTGGCATGCGCCTCTTTCACCATCGCCGTCAGCTTCACCGCGCCCGGCTTCGAGCCTTCCGCTACCAGCATATGGTAATCCGGGCCGATACCGTCGGCGTACTGCGCGATCTGCGCCATCGCTCCCGGCTTAAACATCCAGTCATAGCTGTAGTTCACCCATTTACCGTCCGCCTGTTTCTGCTGAGTTTCATTCCAGTCGGTGTAGGCGATGAGCTGCACCAGATTGAGATCCATGCCCATCTCCGGTTCCAGCTCATTTTTGATGCGTTTGAGCTCGTTGGCGTCAAAGCACTGCAGATAAACCTTATCCTGCTTGCTGGTATAGCCATACTCCTTCAGCACTTTCAGGGTACTGGCAGCAATATCTTTCCCTTCCTGATGGTGGAACCACGGCGCTTTGATTTCCGGGTAGATACCGATATTTTTACCCGTCGAATGGTTCAGCCCCTGGACAAACTCAATCTCCTCTTCAAAGGTATGAATACGAAAATCGGATTTGCCCATCGGGAAACGCCCGGGATAGGTTTGCACGTTCTTACCATTTTTCGGCTCAAAACCTTCGGTAAACTTCAACGACTTAATCTCGGCCAGGGTAAAGTCGATGGCGTAGAAACGGCCATCTTGACGCGCCCGCTGCGGGAAACGCTGCGCAACGTCAGTCACCCGATCGAGATAATGGTCGTGTAACACCACCAGCCGGTCGTCTTTGGTCATCACCAGATCTTGCTCAAGGTAATCCGCCCCCTGAGCGTAAGCCATCGCTTTCGCCGGCAGGGTATGTTCCGGCAGATACCCGCTGGCGCCGCGGTGGGCGATGACCATTTTCTCCGCTGCGACAGCGCTGAAGCACAGTGCCGAACTGGCCAAAATCATGCCGCTCATTAGCGCGGTGAGTTTCATGTTCATCGTCGCTCCTTAGGCTTGTTTCAGTTGTTGATGATGACGACGCTCGCCAAGCATCACGATAACCAGCAGGATAACCGCCAGCACGCTGCCGCCGATCATCACCATGAAGCCGCCGTCCCAGCCGAAGAAATCGACGGTGTAGCCGACGATGGCGCTCGCCGCCACGGAACCGCCAAGATAGCCGAACAGGCCGGTGAAGCCCGCGGCGGTACCGGCGGCTTTTTTCGGCGCCAGCTCGAGGGCATGCAGACCGATCAGCATCACCGGGCCGTAGATCAGGAAGCCGATAATAATCATACAGGCCATATCCACGCCCGGATTACCCGGCGGGTTCAGCCAGTAAACGACAGTGGCGATGGTCACCAGGGTCATAAAGAACACGCCGGTCGCGCCGCGGTTGCCTTTAAACACTTTGTCCGACATCCAGCCGCACAGCAGCGTGCCCGGGATCCCCGCGTACTCATAGAGGAAGTAGGCCCAGGAGGATTTATCCAGCGCGAAGTGTTTGACCTCTTTCAGGTAGGTCGGCGACCAGTCGAGAATGCCGTAGCGCAGCAGATAAACGAAGACGTTAGCGATAGCGATGTACCACAGCAGCTTGTTCGGCAGAATGTACTGCATAAAGATCTGCTTCGCCGTCAGCTCTTCTTCGTGTTTTTCGCTATAGTCATCCGGATAGTCGTTTTTATACTCTTCGATCGGCGGCAGACCGCAGGACTGCGGGGTATCGCGCATCATCGCGAAGGCAAAAATCGCCAGCAGGATCGCGCCGAAAGCCGGCATATACAGCGCCGCGTGCCAGTCGTTAAACCACGCCATCCCCAGCAGGAACAGCAGCGGCGGAATACCGCCGCCGACGTTATGCGCGCAGTTCCACACCGAGACAATCCCGCCGCGCTCTTTCTGCGACCACCAGTGCACCATGGTACGACCACACGGCGGCCAGCCCATCCCCTGGAACCATCCGCAAAGGAAGAGCAATACGAACATAATCATGATGCTGGAAGTCGCCCACGGCACGAAGCCCATCACCAACATCACCAGCGCGGCGAGGATCAAGCCGGCCGGCAGGAAAATGCGCGGATTCGAGCGGTCAGAGACCGAGCCCATGATGAATTTCGAAAATCCGTAGGCGATGGAGATGCCGGAAAGGGCGAAACCGAGGTCGCCACGGGAGAAGCCCTGCTCAATCAGATAAGGCATCGCCAGGGCAAAGTTCTTACGAACCAGATAGTAAGCGGCATAACCAAAAAAGATGCCAATAAAAATCTGCCAGCGTAATCGACGATACAGCGGGTCGATCTCCGCTGCTGGCAAACGCGCTTTATGCGCGGCGGGTTTAAAAATACTTAACATATCAGCCTCCGTGGCCCTTGCTGTTTTCTACTGACGTCACGACAAAATCCCAGATTAATCACCAACTTCAAATATGGTCGCGATGGTAGGCAATACGTAGAGTTGATACTGTGAAACATCGCACAATTTGTTACAGAAATATGACAAAACGTTCTAATGTGAGCACGAAATCACATAACACGCTCAAATAACGCGCGAATATGCTCGAAATCAAACAATAACCTTATGAATTGTGGCTAAATGGCGTTAAACGAAAGCAGAGGAGCTGAAGATGACGGGACGTCTTGATAGCGAGGTCATTATCATCGGCGGCGGAGCAACCGGCGCCGGTATCGCCCGCGACTGCGCCCGGCGCGGATTACGCACGCTGCTCATTGAGCGCCATGATATCGCCACCGGGGCCACCGGCCGTAATCATGGACTGCTGCACAGCGGCGCCCGCTATGCGGTGACCGACAACGAATCCGCCCGCGAATGCATCAGTGAGAACCGCATCCTGCGCCGCATCGCCCGCCACTGCATTGAACCGACCAATGGGCTGTTTATCACCCTGCCTGAAGATGACATGGCCTGGCAGCAAACCTTTATCGACGCCTGTCAGCAGGCTGGCATAGAGGCCACGCCGCTCTCGCCGCAGGACGCGCTGCGCCAGGAGCCCGCCGTCAACCCGACGCTGCTGGGCGCGGTGCAGGTCCCGGACGGCACCATCGACCCGTTTCGCCTCACCGCAGCCAATATGCTCGACGCCCGCGAACACGGCGCGCAGATCCTTACCGGCTGCGAAGTAACAGGCCTGCTGCGCCAGGGCGATCGCGTCTGCGGCGTTCAGGTATACGACCGCCAACTTCACCAGGCCCGCACGCTGTACGCCGGGGTGGTGGTTAACGCCGCCGGGATCTGGGGGCAGCGCATTGCGGAATATGCCGACCTGCGCATCACCATGTTCCCGGCGAAGGGATCGCTGTTGATCCTTGACCACCGGATTAACAACCTGGTGATCAACCGCTGCCGTAAGCCGGCCGACGCCGATATTCTGGTGCCCGGGGATACCATCTCGCTGATCGGCACCACCTCAATGCATATTCCTTATGACGACATTGACGACAACCGGGTAACGACGGCGGAAGTCGATACCCTGCTGCGCGAAGGCGAAAAGCTGGCGCCGATCATGGGCCGCACCCGGATCCTCCGCGCCTACTCCGGCGTCCGCCCGCTGGTGGCCAGCGATAACGATCCCAGCGGGCGCAGCGTCAGCCGCGGCATCGTCCTGCTCGACCATGCCCAGCGTGACGGTATGGAAGGCTTCATTACTATCACCGGCGGCAAGCTGATGACCTATCGCCTGATGGCCGAGTGGGCCACCGACGCCGTCTGTCGTAAGCTGGGAAACACCACCCCCTGTAGCACGGCCGAGACCCCGCTGCCCGGTTCACAGGAGCCAACGGAAAGTACCCTGCAAAAAATTATCTCCCTCCCCACCCCGCTGCGCGGCTCGGCCGTCTACCGTCACGGCGATCGCACTCCGGCCTGGCTTGGCGATAGCCGCCAGCACCGTAGCCTGGTCTGCGAATGCGAAGCCGTTACCGCTGGCGAAGTGAAATACGCGGTGGAAAACCTGGCGGTCAACACCCTGCTCGACCTGCGCCGCCGCACCCGGATTGGCATGGGCACCTGCCAGGGGGAACTCTGCGCCTGCCGCGCTGCCGGACTGCTGCAGCGCTTTAACGTCACCACCCCCGCGCAGTCATTAACCCAGCTCTCGGCGTTTCTCAATGAACGCTGGAAGGGCGTTCAGCCCATCGCCTGGGGCGATGCACTGCGCGAAAGCGAATTTACCCGCTGGGTCTACCTCGGCCTGTGCGGACTGCCACAGGAGCACCAGGATGAAGTTTGATTGCGCAATTGTCGGCGGCGGGCTCGCCGGCCTGTTGTGCGGGCTGGCGCTGAATCAGTACGGCCTGCGCAGCGTCATTATCAGCCGCGGGCAGAGCGCGCTGCATTTTTCCTCCGCGTCGTTAGACCTGCTCTCGGCGCTGCCGAACGGCGATAACGTTACTGACGTCGCACAAGGTCTGCAGCAACTCGCTGAACAGCTTCCTGAACACCCTTATTCCCGGCTCGGCGCCGGGGCGGTACTCGAATACGCGACACAGACCGAAGCCCTGCTGGCCGCCTGCGGCGCGAACATGCAAGGCGAAGCGCGCCAACCTCATCTGCGGGTGACCCCGCTGGGGACGTTGCGACCGGCGTGGCTGTCGCCGGAAGAGGTTCCGCTGGCACCCTTCGCGCAGCAACACGTATGCCTGGTAGGGGTTAGCGGTTTTGCTGATTTTCAGCCATATCTCGCCGCCGCTGCACTCGGTCAACACGGAGTTACCGCCGCGGCGGTGGAAATCGAGTTACCGCTGCTGGATGTGCTGCGTGACAACCCCACCGAGTTTCGCGCCGCTAACATCGCCCGCGTGCTGGATGATGAGAATCTATGGCCGGCCCTGCATGCAGCGCTGCTGCCGCTGGCGCAGCAGCATGACCTGCTGATCATGCCCGCCTGTTTTGGCCTCGCCGACGATCGCCTGTACCGCTGGCTGCAGACGCGTCTGCCCTGCCCGCTGCGTTTGCTGCCGACGCTGCCGCCTTCGGTGCCGGGGATGCGTTTACATTCTCAGCTGCAACGCCAGTTCATTCGTGAGGGCGGCACCTGGCTTGCTGGCGATGAAGTGGTGAAAATCAGCCATCAGCAGGACGCCGTCGAGGCCGTCTGGACGCGAAATCACGGCGATGTCGCACTGCGTCCGCGTTTCACCGTGCTGGCCAGCGGCAGCTTTTTCAGCAACGGTCTTGTTGCCACTCGCGATAGCGTGCGCGAGCCGATCCTCGGCCTCGATCTGCAGCACACCCTGCCACGGGAAAGCTGGTACCAGCGCGATTTCTTCGCCTCACAACCGTGGCAGCGGTTCGGCGTGAAAACCGATGCCCTGCTGCGCCCCCTGCTGGATGGGCAGCCGTTCCATAATCTGTTCGCCATTGGCTCATTGCTCGGCGGGTTCGATGCTATTCAGCTCGGCTGTGGCGGCGGTGTCTGCGCCGTCACCGCGCTGCACGCCGCCAGACAGATCCACGCCCTTGCCGGAGGCCGGCCATGAACGATACCCGTTTTGAAAGCTGCATTAAGTGCACGGTCTGTACCACCACCTGCCCGGTAAGTCGGGTCAATCCACGCTATCCCGGGCCGAAACAGGCGGGGCCGGACGGCGAACGCCTGCGTCTGAAGGATGGCGCGCTGTACGATGAGGCGCTGAAGTACTGCATTAACTGCAAGCGCTGTGAGGTTGCCTGTCCGTCGGATGTGAAAATTGGCGATATTATTCAGCGCGCCCGGGCACAGTACGGCCAGCAAAAGCCGACCCTGCGCGACGCCATCCTCAGCCATACCGACCTGATGGGCACCCTTTCCACTCCCTTTGCCCCCCTGGTCAACGCCACGACCGGTTTAAAACCGGTGCGCCGCCTGCTCGACGCGGCGCTGAAAATCGATCACCGACGTACGCTGCCGAAATATGGCTTCGGCACCTTCCGCCGCGCTTACCGCCAGCTCGCGGCCAGACAGGCGCAGTATCCTGAGCAGGTGGTCTTCTTTCATGGCTGCTACGTCAACTATAACCACCCGCAACTGGGTAAGGATCTGATCCGCGTCGTCAACGCGCTGGGTACCGGTGTGCAGTTGTTATCGAAGGAAAAATGCTGCGGCGTGCCGCTGATCGCCAACGGCTTTTTCGACAAGGCGCGTAAACAGGCGCAGAGTAACGTCGCTGCGATGCGGGAAAACACGCTGCCGATCATTGCCACCTCCTCGACCTGCACCTTTACGCTACGTGATGAATACCCTCATCTCCTCGATGTCGACAACAGCGATCTTCGCGATCGGGTCGAGCTGGCCACCCGCTGGATCTGGAAACAGCTGGATGCCGGCAAGACGCTACCGCTGCGCCGGCTGCCGCTGAAGGTGGTCTATCACACCCCGTGTCATATGGAAAAGATGGGCTGGTCGCTGTATACCCTCGAGCTGCTGCGGCTGATCCCCGGCCTGCAGCTGGAGGTGCTGGATTCACAGTGCTGCGGCATCGCGGGCACCTACGGGTTTAAAACTGAGAATTATGCGGTATCCCAGGCTATCGGCGCCCCGCTGTTCCGCCAGATTGAGGAGAGCGGCGCCGACATCGTCGTGACCGACTGCGAGACCTGCAAGTGGCAGATTGAGATGTCCACCCGCAAACGCTGCGAGCATCCGCTGACGGTACTGGCGCAAGCGCTCGCCTGAGCCCAGCGCCAGCCTCCGCCATCAATAGTTAATAGCTCGCTTTCTCCTGCGGCTGGGCGCAGGTGGGTTTGAACATCGCCAGCCGGCGGTCCAGCGCCTCGGTGTACAGCATGGTGTCCACCCCGACGGCGACGAAGTTGGCCCCCCAGGCAAGACATTTTTCTGCCATCGCCGGGTCGACCGCCAGAAATCCGGCCGCTTTCCCCGCCGCGCGAATGCGCCGGATGCTCTGCTCGATCACCCGCTGCACGTCAGGATGGCCGGCATCGTCCGGGTGACCCAGTGAGGCGGAAAGATCCGCCGGACCGATAAACACCCCGTCAATGCCGTCCACCTCAAGAATCGCGTCCAGATTCTCCAGCGCGGTTCGGCTCTCGACCTGTATCAGCAGACAGAGTTCGTCATTCGCCTCCGCCATATAATTCTCTATCCTTCCCCAGCGCGCCGCTCTCGCCACGCCAGCGCCAACACCGCGGCTACCGATGGGCGGATAACGGGTCGCTGAGACCACCTCCCGCGCCTGCTCGGCGGTATCGACCATCGGCACCAGCAACGTTCTGGCGCCAATATCCAGCACCTGTTTTATCAGGCTGCGGTTGCCCTCGACCGGACGAATGACCGGCTGGCTGGCGTAGGGGGCAATCGCCTGAAGCTGATGATAAAGGTCCTGAATGGTGTTCGGCGCATGCTCGCCGTCGATCAGCAGCCAGTCGTATCCCGAGGTCGCGGCGATCTCGGCCATGTAGGAGGAGGTGGAGCTCAGCCACAGGCCGATTTGCGTCTCACCGCGTAATAATCCCCGTTTGAAGGGGTTAGATAACAGTGCGTTCATAGCGATTCCTTTATTCAATGCTGTACGCTGCCGCGCTGGGGTACCGCGCGGGTAAGGCTCAATGAAAAGATAATGACCACCCCGACAATGGCGACGCCGGCCAGGGTTAACAGTCCGGCGGCGCTGCTGGCGAACAAATTTTCGGCCTGCACGCGCACGATCGGCGCCAGAAAACCGCCGATGGCGCCAAACAGGTTAACAAAGCCAATCCCGGCGGCCAGCGCTGTGCCGGACAGCAGCTGCGTCGGCATCGTCCAGAAGACCGGCTGCACGGCAATCACCCCAACCGCCGCCACGCACAGCGCGATGATAGCCAGCACCGGCGCCACCAGTCCGGACACCGCAATCCCGACCGCCGCCGCCAGCAGCGTCAGGGCGGCAATATTGCGCCGCTCGCCGGTGCGATCGGAGTAGCGAGGGATAAGCCAGGTGCCAAACAGCGCTGCCACCCACGGGATAGCCGTCACCACCGAGGCAACGAAGCCAACTTTGGTGCCCAGCAGCGCAGCAACCTGGGTGGGCAGGAAGAAAATCAGACCATAGACCGCCACCTGAATGGTCAGATAAATCAGCGCCAGCTGCCAGACCCGCCCGTTACGCAGCGCATCGGACAGGCGCGAGGCAATCTTTTTCTCCTCCTCGCGCGCCAGCTCGCTTATCAGCGCCTGTTTCTCCTCCATGCTCAGGAAGCGGGCATGCTGCGGCGAATCGTCCAGCCAGAAGAAGGTGAACGCTCCCGCGGCGACGGCGAGCAAGCCTTCAATGACAAACATCCAGAACCAGCCGGGATGGCCCATAAACCCATGCATCTCCAGCAGCGCACCGGATAAAGGCGATCCCAGCGTCAGGGCCAGCGGCGCCCCCATATAAAACAGCCCCATAATGCTGGCGCGGTTTTGCTGGGGAAACCACTGCGAAGTGAGGTAGATCATTCCGGGAAAGAAGCCCGCCTCCGCCGCGCCCAGCAGGGTACGTACCAGCAGGAATTTCGCTTCCGTATCCGCCCACGCCATCGCCGCCGACAGCACGCCCCACAGGAGCGTGGTGCAGCCGATCCATTTTCTGGCGCCAAATTTGCGCATCAGCAGATTGGCCGGCACCCCGAGGAAGGCATAGACCACAAAGAAAATCCCCGCCCCCAGCGCGTAGGCCTCATTGCTGAGCCCGGTATCCAGTTGGTAGGTCTCTTTGGCGAAACCGATATTCGAACGGTCAAGAAACGCCAGCACGTACAGCGCCAGCATAAAGGGGATTAAGCGGGCGCGGTTTTTCTTCACCACGCTCTCCAGCAGAGTGTTGCTCATCATAATATCCTCAGGCGCGGGCCGCCGGGCGGCCCGACGCAATCAGTGTTGATAAGGACGCTTCAGGTTGCAGTCGCGATTGAGCTCGACGCCAAAGCCGGGTTTATCCAGGACCGATTTATGAATGCGCCCTCTCTCCGGCACCGGCTCGCCGAGCAGGATCGGGTCGAACTGCGGACGCAGCGTGGCGCAGTCCGGGCTGGTCATCAGAAACTCGCTGAACGGCGTGTTGGTGAAGGTGATCACCGCATGATGGGAGTACACCGACGAGCCGTGGGGCACCACCAGCTGCCCGCGCGCTTTGGCGATGGCCGCGATCTCCACCAGGGTGGTTAAGCCGCCGCACCAGCCGACGTCGGGCTGCATAATATCGATGCCGGTTTCCGACAGGGTGCGGAAGGACTGCAGTGTGCCGTGGTGCTCGCCGCTGGTCACCATCATCCCGGCCGGCGCCTGGCGCTTCAGCTCGCGATAGCCTTCATACTGCTGCGGCGGCAGGCACTCTTCGATCCACTTGAGGTTATAAGGGGCGCAGGCATGGGCAAGTTTGGTGGCATAGTTAACGTCCTGACTCATCCAGCAGTCCAGCATTAACCAGAAATCCGGGCCGCATTTTTCACGCATGTCAGCCACCATGGCGACGTCTTTGCGGATCCCGGCGTCGCCATCGTGCGGCCCCCAGTGGGTAGGCATTTTACCGCCGATAAAGCCCATCTCCTGCGCCAGGTCCGGACGCGCGCCGGTGGCATAGAACTGGATTTCGTCGCGCACTGCCCCGCCCAGCAGTTTGTAGACCGGCAGGCCAACCACTTTCCCGAACAGATCCCACAGCGCCAGGTCGACACAGGAGAGGGTATTCATCACCAGGCCGCCGGATCCCGCGTAGTAAAGGGTGGCGTTAAGCATCTGGTCATGGATCAGTTTGATATCGCTGACGCATTTGCCTTCGATAAAGCGGTTGAGATGTTTTTCCACGATAAAGCAGCCCATCTCCCCAGCCGTCGACACCGCAAAGCCGGTCTGTCCGTTGTCGGCTTCCACTTCCACAATCAGCGTCCCCAGCACGTTGATGCCAAACGACTGCCGGGACTGCTCATACTCTTTATATTTGCTCATCGGGGTGGCGATATGATCGTCAATCCAGTGGTTAGCCCCCTGGTCGTGGTAATCGCCGCCGCCGGCGCCCTGCTCTGCCGTGGCGCCGCCGATGAACCAGGCACGGACGTGTTTAATTTTCGGTAGGGTCATGATGTTCTCCTTATGATGAGGCGAGTTGTTCGAAGGGGCTTTTCCACCCCAGCAGACGGGAAATATCTTTCGCGCAGGCAATCGCCTTACCGGCCAGATAATCGCGATTGTCTTCATTGATTTGCAGACGGGTGCCCACCACCGAGATGGCGGCGGTCAGGTCGTTATTGGCGTTAAACACCGGCGCGGCGACACAGCGCACATCCGGATAGTCCTCGCCATTATCAAAGCTCCAGCCTCGGGCGCGGATCCGCCCCAGCTCTTCCCGCAGCTGTTGAGCATCGGTGATGGTCGTTGGCGTGGCCCGCTCCCACTGCAGGTCGTCGATAATCGACGCCTGAACGCTGGCGGGCTGCCAGGCCAGCAAACATTTGCCGATCCCGGAGCGATAAAGCGACAGGCTCTTGCCTTCGTGCGAACGCACGCTAATGGTGGCGGGAGACTCAATTTTAAGAATGTAGTAGGCGTTACCCTGATCGATGATGCCCAGATGACAAAGCAGACCGCACTCATCCATCAGTCGGGTGAGGCGCGGACGCGCCAGCTCGCGCAGATCCATTTTGCTCAGCGCCTGCCCGGCCAGCTCCACCAGCTTGGTCCACAGGCAGTAGTTATCCTGATTATCCATACTGATGAAGCGCTGTTTTTTTAGCTCGCCCAGCAGCAGATAAACCGTGCTTTTCGGGATCCCCAGTTCGGCAATGATGGTGGCTGCGCTGCAGGGGCCAATGCGGCTGATTAAATTGAGGATCTCAATCGCGCGGGTCAGCGCCGGGACTTTTGTTGATTCCAACATACTGGACTCCAATCCTTAATACTGGAATCAGTGTTGCGATTGTGCGGGCGGTAAAGTGTGAGCGGCATCGCGGGGCAATCGTTTTCCCGTATGCTGGACGATGTAGTGCAGAATATTGCGACCTAACGCACAGATTTTTTTCAGGAGAGTACAACAGGCTGGACAACCGGCGCCCGGGAGAAGCCCGCGCGCCGGGGGAAACGACTTACAGCGAGAGGGAATCCACCACGTTAATCCAGCCATGTTCGCTGGCCAGCGGTTGACCATTCAGCCAGCGACGCAGCATGTTTAATGCCATCATGGCGCAGACTTCCTGGCGTACCGCCAGGCTGTGGCGGGTGACGCTGAACTTCACGCGCAGCGCGAAGGTGCCGTCCGGGGTGGCCAGGGCCACGTTAAGATGATCGTTCTCCTGGCCGCTCACCGCCAGGGCCAGGCCGGCAAAATGGTTTATTCGCCGCTCGGCCGCCCAGCGAGCCGCCTGCGCCAGCGTCTCCTCCTGTGCCGGAACCACTTCGCTGGCCAGCAGCGGCGCGCCGGCGCGGGACAGCTGCAGCGCCAGCAGGCCGCCGGTAAACTGCTCGCTGAGCGTCAGGCTCAGCTGCCGCTCCTGCAGGCAGCGCGCAATCTGCGCCGGTAACCCTTCCGTGCCTTCGAAAATCAGACTGTCGCCAGCCACCTTGCGGACTTCCGGCCACAGGGCCAGCATGGCGTCGCGCTGGTCAGCCGGTCCGGTTAGCTTGAGTTCGATAATCGGCATCGACGAACGGTAACCCATCACCACGCCAGGCGGTAACGTCAGCGGATTGAGGCTTTGCGCCAGCTCGCTCTCCGAGCGGCCAAAGGTGGTCAAACGCAGGCATACCGGCGGTTCCGGCAGCGTAAAGCGCTGACGCAGACGCGGTAAAATCTCCTGCTCGACCATCACCTTAAATTCAGAAGGTACACCGGGGGTGAAAAACATCAGGCAGCGGTTGAGCTGAACGGCAAAGCCACAGGCCGTGCCGACCGGGTTATTGATCATCTCGGCGCTGGCGGGGATTTCCGCCTGCTTGCGGTTACTTTCCGCCATCGGCCGGCCGCGCTCGGCAAAGAAACGGGTCATGGTTTCCAGCCACTCCGGATGCAAAATAAGCCCTTCGCCTTTCGCGGTGGCGGCGGCCAGCGCGCTCAGATCGTCGCTGGTCGGCCCAAGGCCGCCGTTAACGATCAGCACATCCGCCTGTTCGCTGCGTTCGCGCAGAATCGCCACCAGCGCATCAAGATCGTCGCCAACGGTATGGCGGCGCGTTAACGGTAACCCCTGATTAAAAAAGAAATCCGCCAGCCATGCCGCATTGGTATCAACGATTTGACCATGCAACACTTCATCGCCAGTGGACAGCATTTCCACATTCAACATTGCTCACTCCTTGCCTGCCAGGTGGCAAATACTATAACGCAAAGCGGGATGCTGACGAGGAGGAAAATCTGGCGCGGCAAGAAGATACCGCGCCGGAGGAGATTAGAAGCTGGCGCTGGCGCCGATGTACGGGCCGTCGGCGATGGTGTTATCGCGGTTGCCATCTTTGCCCGCCAGGTTCAGATAGCGATAGCCTGCCTGGATGCTGAGCGGACGCATGATGGTCCAGCTGGCGCCGACATTAGCTTCCTGATAGCTGTCAATGCCGCTGGAGAGGGAATCCGGCGAGTAGTAGTAGTCGCCGTACAGGCGGAAGCTGTCGCCAATTTTCCACTGCAGGCCGCCGCCGACCGCTGCTGCATAACCTTCATCGCCCTGTTTCGGGTTGGTGTATACGCCTTTACCGCCCACGGTCGCGAGGAACGGCCCCAGCGGAATATTGAGCCCCAGGCCTAAACCCGCGGCGTCGCCGTCGTTATCGCTATGCAGCCAGTTACCGGAAACGGCCAGGCCGGTAGACTCCGTGCCAAACCCGACGCCAAGATTGGTGTAATGCTCGCCTGCTTCACCGGTAACGCTGATCGCATGGGCCGCGGAAGAAACCAGCATGACGCCAGCCAGCGCCATAAAAATGCTTTTTTTCATTATTTACTCTATCCAGAAAATTAAAATCAAAGAAGTCCCGAAAAAACCTGAAAATTCTACTGCGCACCCGTCAGGAATCAATGACCTGGCGAAATGAATTTTCACAAGAGTGTAACCAGTTGCGTTTTTTTATGGCATCGGGCGTTGTCGGAATAACGAACCGCCCGTTCAGCGCCATGAATATTCATGTTTATTATGATTAACGCTGACACATTGACGAAAACAGAGAACTGACGCCGCACGATCGGCGCGGCGCGGGTGGATAAGGGAATAATTAATGCTGCAGCCGGGCCAGACATTCCGGGGCGAGGCCGGTCAGTTTCGCCACCAGCGACAGGTCAAGCCCGTTAGCGAGCATCGCCCGGGCAATACGCTCCGCGGTCTGCTGCTCACCTTGCTCCAGACCTTGTTGCAGACCTTGCTTTAACCCTTGCTGATGGCCGCGTTGTTCCAGAAACTGGGCAATATTCATGAGCGTCTCCTTGTGCGACCGCCGGGGAACGCTTTGCGCAAGATGGCGCAAAAAAGCGACCGGATCGGCGGCATTTCCTGCCTGTAACAGATAATGCAGCAGCGTCTTTAGCTGCCTGCGGCTAGTGTATCCCAGTGCTAACAGGCTGACCAGCTGCTCGTGCAGGTCCATCATGTCGCGCTGGCGGATATGCTTCTGCAGCAGCTCCAGCATCGCCACGCGCCGGTGGCGCATGATTTCATCATCCGGGGTGGTGGTGATATCGATTAAGGGAAAATCATCACCATAGATCCGCCGCGCAACGTCCGGATCGGCAAAGCCTGCCAGCCAGCACATCGGGTACGGCCAGGGCGAAACGCGGCCATGATAAAACAGCAGGGGGATAACCAGCGGCAGCTGCGTATGCCCCTTATCCAGATGACGTTGCATCGCGGCGATGGCATAACGCATCAGGCGAAAGGCCATATGGCGGTCCGCCGAGCTTTGGTGCTCAATCAACAGATAGATATAGCCCTCCCCCGCCTGCGTTTGCAGCGAGTAAAGGATATCGGAATGACTCGCTCGTAGCTCATCGTCTATAAAGCTCCCTGATTCCAGTTGCAGCGTATTCAGATTGCATAACGCACGCAGCGGTCCGGGGAGATGAATGTCAAGGAAGTCCTTTGCCGTCGCCCGGTGCGACAACAGGTGTTTAAATACGGCGTCATGCGGGGAATGGGGCGCCCTGTCCATGGCGAAACTCCATGCGATTATTTTCACCTAACTTAACACTCAACAGGGCCAGGGCCGCATTTCGCTTGCGGTTTACCGAGGCGGCTCGCAAACTATTTCATCGGCATACCGCCCCCTGTGAAGGAGAAAAACCATGCGCCAAAGGACGATTGTTTGCCCGCTTATCCAGAATGAAGGTCAGTATCTGCTCTGCAAAATGGCCGCCGACCGCGGTGTTTTTCCCGGGCAATGGGCCTTATCCGGCGGCGGCGTGGAGCCAGGGGAGCGTATTGAAGAGGCGCTGCGGCGGGAAATACGCGAAGAGCTTGGCGAAAAACTCATCCTTACCCATATCGCGCCGTGGAGCTTTCGCGATGATACCCGCGTCAAAACTTACCCGGATGGTCGGCAGGAAACGATCTATATGATCTACCTGATCTTCGACTGCGTCAGCGCCAATCGCGACGTGACGATCAACGAGGAGTTTGACAATTACGCCTGGGTCAAAGCCGACGATCTCAAAAACTACGATCTCAATGCCGCCATCCGCGTGACTCTCAGCCAGAAAGGGCTACTTTAGTCCAGCATACCGCGTTCAACCCACCCGGCGTTATGCCGCGGGATATGGCGGGTGGCTACGATACGGTCGCATACGTCTGCTGTCTGGCCCATTCGCGCAGCGCCTGACGGGAAATCTTAATCCCACCGTTCTTTAACGTGTCCGGCAGCCGTAGCCAACGCACTGGCTGCTGGAAGCGCGCTAACCGCTCAGCGCTCCATGTCGCCAGCGCGCTCAACTCGCAGCCGTCATCGCATTCCACCACCGCGACCGGGCGTTGACCATATTCGACATCATCCAGCGGTACAATAAACACCTGTTGTACCGCTGGATATGCGAGTATCACGCGCTCGACCTCTTCCGGTTGAATACCTTCGCCGCCGCTAAAAAAAAGATTATCCAGTCGCCCAACCACCGTCAGCCGACCATTGTGTAATTCCCCGCGATCGCGTGTCGCAAACCAGCCTTCATCATTGGTTAATGGCAATAACTGACCGTCGCGCCAGTAACCCGCCGCCATACTCGACGCCCGCAGCCAGATCTCGCCGGCGACAATTTTCACCTCCCGCCCCGGCAGCGGTTCGCCCACATCCGCCGCGCCGTCGGCCGCTTTGGCACAGACCGTGGAAGCGAACTCGGTGAGGCCGTAGCCGCAGAAACTGCGTATTCCCTGCGCGAGTGCACGCTCAGTCAATTCGACCGGGATCGCTGCGCCGCCGAGCAGCACCGCCTTGAGGGAATGCGCAGCATCATCATTCAGCAGGCGCCACAGCTGAGTCGGCACCAGCGAAGCATGGGTACAGCCCTGCAGCATCTGCGCCAGCGGTTGCTTGTCGCGCACCGTCATTCGCGCGCCGGCCAGCAGCCAGCGCCAGATGATCCCCTGCCCGGAGACATGAAACAACGGCAGCGACAGTAGCCAGTCGTCTTCTGCGGCAAACGGCATCAGCGCCAGCACGCCAGCGGCGCTGGCCAGATGGGCGCTGGCGCTATGTACCGCCGCTTTCGGCAGGCCGGTTGAGCCGGAGGTTAACGTCATCGACACCAGCCGTTCGCCATGCCAGCAAACGGCATGGACGCCTTCGGCCGCCTGCAGAGTTAACGCCGGTAAATCCCCCGGCAGCGCAGCACCATTCAGCACCAGCTGATGCTGGACGGTTAACGCAGGCAGCAGTTCCTGCAGCAACACCTCTGGCAGCTGCGGATTCAGCGGCAACACCCGCGCCCCGCACTGCAGCAATGCCAGCCAGGCGAGTAGCGTCTCCGGCTGGTTGTAGGCCCGGAGCGCCACGCCCTGACCTTCCATAACGCCCTGCGCGGCAAAGCCGGCCGCCAGCGCGTCAACCCGCGCGCATAGCTCACGCCAGGTCAGCAGCCGATCGTTCAGGCGTAACGCCTGCGCCTCACCGCGTAACTGGCGCCAGTGGCGCCATGGCCAGTCGGAAAACATCACAGCAGCGGCTCCAGCGCATCAATGTTGATCATCGGCAGCGTACTTTCCGGCCACGGCCGTACCAGTTGGGCGCTCATCAGCGCCAGCGTATCGAGTCCGGGGATGGTCTGCGGCGTCAGCCAGGCGGCAACCCGCGCCAGCTGGGTTAACCCGAGGCTGGACTCGATTGACGAGCTAATCACCGCGCTCAGCCCCAGGGCGTGTGCCGCGGCGACCTGTTGCTGAACCTTTTGCACACTGCCGGTCAGCGTCGGTTTGATCACCACCGCGCGCACGCCGGGCTCCGTGACAAAGCGGAAATCCGCCTCGCGCAGGCTTTCATCCCAGGCGATAGCGATCCCCGTCTCGCGGCTAAAGGCCCGCGAGTCCTCCCGCGTTTTGCAGGGTTCCTCAAGAAACGCAATGCGCTGGCGATATGCGGGATTGACGTATTTGGCGAACTGCTGCGCTTTAAGCGGCGTCCACGCCCGGTTGGCATCCAGCCGCAGCTGGAGATCGGGGATGGCTTCCAGTAGCAGATTAACCACCATGCCGTCGCGTACCGCCTCCCACAGCCCCACTTTCACCTTAGCGACTTTCTCGCCGGGCATCGCCGCCAGTTTGGCGAACAGCTCATCCGGATCGCCGGAACAGAGCGGCGCCGCGCGATAATCCGCGGCCTGCGGTAGTTCGCCGTAAAGCTCCGCCTGCGCGCAGCTAATACCAAAAGCGACAGAAGGCAGTGTGGGAAGCGGCGGTTCCGCGCCGTCGCGCCAGGCCTGCGCCCACGCCAGCAGCGCCGTTTGCGCCTCTTCCAGCGTCTCGTCACTGAATCCCGGCAGGGGAGAAATTTCCCCCCAGCCCTCCCGTTCATCCTCCTGCAGGCGGATGAACAGCCCGTCGCGGGTTTTTAACCGCCGTTCGCGCAGAACCACGCCCGCGTCCATCGGGATCTGCCAGCGGTAAACCTGCGAAACGCGCATTATGGATTCCGTTTAAATTTGCTGAAGTCCGGCTGACGTTTCTGGTTGAAGGCGTTGCGGCCTTCCTGCCCTTCTTCCGTCATGTAGAACAGCATGGTGGCGTTACCCGCCAGCTCCTGCAGACCGGCCTGGCCATCGCAGTCGGCGTTCAGCGCCGCTTTCAGGCAACGCAGCGCCATTGGGCTGTTTTGCAGCATTTCACGGCACCAGCGCACGGTCTCTTTTTCCAGCTCCGCCAGCGGAACTACGGTATTCACCAGCCCCATGTCCAGCGCCTGCTGGGCGTCATACTGACGGCACAGGAACCAGATTTCGCGCGCTTTTTTCTGCCCGATGATACGCGCCATATAGGAGGCGCCCCAGCCGCCATCAAACGAACCGACTTTAGGCCCGGTCTGGCCGAAGATGGCATTGTCCGCCGCGATGGTCAGATCGCACATCATATGCAGCACGTGGCCGCCGCCGATAGAGTAGCCGGCTACCATCGCCACCACCGGTTTCGGGCAGGTGCGGATCTGGCGCTGGAAGTCGAGCACGTTAAGGTGGTGAACGCCGGAGTCGTCCTGATAGCCGCCGTAGTCGCCGCGAACTTTCTGGTCGCCGCCGGCGCAGAAGGCTTTCTCACCTTCACCGGTCAGGACAATCACCCCGATATTGTCGTCATAGCGGGCATCCGCCAGCGCCTGAATCATCTCTTTGACGGTCAGCGGGCGGAAGGCGTTGCGTACCTGTGGGCGGTTGATGGTGATTTTGGCAATCCCGTCGGCCGATTTGTGATAGCGAATATCGGTATAGCCTTCGGAACAATCGTGCCATTCCACAGGGGCATAGAGCATTGCTTCATCAAGAGAGATCATAGAATGTCCTTCAGTTAACTTGCCAGAATCTGCGCCAGACAAGCAATCACCGCGGCGGGGTTGTCCCGGTGCGCGTTGTGTCCGGCATGGTGAATGATATGGGTATCGGCAGCGAGCGCTTGCGCGATGGCGCGAAACTTCGCGTCGCGTTCGCCACACAGGTAGTGAAAAGGAAAATCGCGAGCCTGCAGAGGCGCGCGCAGATCGGCCTGCCCGGCAAGGGAGGTTGCCTGCAGCATCGCCGCCAGCGTGGCGCCGTTATTGCGGCTACGTAAGGCAACCAATGACGCGCGCTGCACCGCATTCAGTGAGGCAAAAACCGGTTGCTGATACCAGTCGGCGAAGACCTGCGCTAACGGTTCGCGGCGAAAACGTTCTGCCCAGGCGCGGTCATTGCTGCGTCGCGCCAGCCGCGCTTCTGCATCCTGCAGGCCAGGATGGCCGCCTTCAACGATCAGGCCGCGCAGGCCCGCACGCGGCTGACAGGCGAAGTTCATCGCCACCCGGCCGCCCAGTGAGTAGCCAATCAGCCAGTAGTTAAGGATGTTGTAACTATTAAGCGTAGCCAGCAGCAGAGTATTGACCCCGGCAAAGTCCTGCACCGCGATATCCGCGGAGCCGCCGTGGCCCGGCAGATCGAGATACAGCCGCGGCCACGCGGGAAAGGCGTCGCCCACCCCCCGCCACTCGTCGCGGTCGCCGGAAAACCCGTGCAGAAACACCAGCCAGGGATAACCTGACTGACCATTGTCGACCGCCGCGCTGAGTATCACAGGCGGCTTACCTGCGCCAGCAGTTGCTGGAGAGTCTGCGTGCCGTCAGTCTCGTTGACCGCCAGCTCAATCACCGTCGCCCCCGCCCTGCGCCAGGCGCCCGCCAGCGCCTCATCCAGCGACTGCCAGTCATCAGGACGATGATAGGCCAGGCCGAACATCGCCGCCGCGTGGCTGAAATCCACGTCCTGCGGCATTAAATAGAACTGACGGCGCTCGTCATGCGGCGTCGGCAGCATGGAGAAAATCTGTCCGCCGTTGTTATTCACCACGATCAGCACCAGCGGCGCCGACGCCTGGCGCAGCAGGGCCAGCGAGTTGAGATCGTATAAGGCCGACAGATCGCCGACGATCGCCAGCGTCGGCCGCGCACTGGCGCGCTGCACGCCGGCGGCGGTGGCGATTAAACCATCAATCCCGCTGGCGCCGCGGTTGCTGTAAACCGGATACCCGGCCGGTAGCTGCGCCAGGGCGTCGATCAGGCGCACCACCAGACTGTTACCGACAAACAGTTGCCCCTGCTCCGGCAGATAGCGCCGAATACGCTGCGCCAGCTGCGCTTCGCCAAAAGGCTCATTGCTGGCAACCGCCGCCTGCCACGCCTGCCCGGCAAGCTGTGGGATCACCGTCGCCCACGGCTGACGTTTTTCCGCCGGATGCAGCTCAAGCCAGCGCTCAACGCTGGCGAGCAGACGGCGGCCGCGGTGCTGCGCCGGGTCGAGGCGGCCTGGCAGATTATCCACCAGCCAGTATTCATCCGGCTCACAGGTCGCCTGCCACTGGAGGACGCGTTTGCCGGTCAGGCTGCTGCCGAGCTGCACCACGATCTGCGCCTGCGCCAGTTCGCTGACCGCTTTACCGTTGCCCAGCCACAGGTCGGCGCACGGCAGCGGCTGCCCGGTCTGCGACAGGACATCGCCGATCAGCGGCCAGCCGAGAGTTTGCGCCCACTCAGCCACTTTTTTCCCTTCCGCGGCGCTCATTCTCCCCGCCACGACGACGCCGCGTTTTTGCCGCCAGAAGAACCAGTCGCGCTGCTTCTCGCTCTCTAACTGCAGCGCCTGACGCAGCCAGGGTTTATCGCTCTGCCACCAGTTGCCGAGCTGCTGCTGCCACTCCACGCCGGTCTCATCCATATCGCCATACAGCGGTTCGGCGAACGGACAGTTGATATGCACCCCGCCGGCGTGCAGCGCCCCCAGCGCCTGGTCGATGGTTGAGACCAGCCAGCGGGCAGGAATATCCTGCGAGGGACGCGGCAGAGAAATCGTCTGCGACGGATGGGAGGCAAACATTCCGGGCTGGCGGATCGCCTGGTTCGCGCCGCAGTCGATCAGCTCCGGTGGACGGTCGGCGGTCAACAGGATCAGCTTTTCGCCGGTGAGGCCCGCCTCAATCAGCGCCGGATAGAGGTTTGCGGTGGCGGTCCCGGAGGTGACTATCACCGCCACCGGCTGCCGGCTGGCCTTCGCCAGGCCGAGCGCCAGGTGGCCGAGGCCGCGTTCGTCGAAATGGGTATGATGGATAAAGGCGCGGTTTTCCGCCGCCGCCAGGGTTAAGGGTGTCGAGCGCGAACCCGGCGCGATGCAGATATGCTGCACGCCATGGCGCGTTAAAGCTTCCAGGATCACCGCCGCCCAGCGTCGGTTAAATGCGCTTACTGACATGAAATTGTCCGGTATCAAATATTGATGCTAAGTATAGATAAGGCAAAGTGACGACGTTTTGATATGCATCGTCATTCCCGCCTTATGGACACAGCAGCGAGCGCAGCCCGGCCGCTTTGTTGTCAATCTCCTGCCACTCCTGCTGCGCATCGGAGCCGCTGACGATCCCCGCTCCGGCATACAACCGCAGGGTGTCGTGGTCCACTTTCGCCGAACGCAGCGCCACGCAAAACTCGCTTTGCGCCAGCGACAGATAGCCGGCGGACCCGGCATACCATTCGCGGGCAAAGGGTTCATGGCGCTGAATGAATGCCAGCGCCGCCCGACGCGGCAGGCCGGCCACTGCGGCGGTGGGCTGCAGCTGCAGCAGACAGCGGCTGTCGTCAGGCGCCGCCAGCTCGGTCCAGATGCAGCGCCTGAGATGCTGCACCTTACGCAGTCTCACCACCTGCGGCGGCAGGACGTCCAGCGTCGAGGCCTCACTCTGCAGGCGCTGGCAGATATCCTCTACCACCAGCATATTTTCCCGCTGGTTTTTGTCATCTTTCATCAACCAGTCGGCCAGTTGCTGCGCCTTCGCGTCTTCCTGATGGTTCGCGACGGTCCCTGCCAGCGCTTCGGTGCGCAGCAGCGCGCCGCGCCGGCGCCACAGCCGTTCCGGCGTGGAGCCGAAAAATGCCTGCCGGGCATTAAACGCCATCAGGAAATGAAAACAGTTAAGATTGCTGCGGCGGCTGGCCGCCATGATGCTCACGGCGTCCAGCGGCGCGGCAAACTGCAGGTCGGTTGCCCGCGCCAGTACCACTTTATCCATTTCACCGGCGCTAATCGCCTTAGTCGCCCGCGCAATCATTGCCTGCCATTGAGAATAGTCAGATGAATGGCGCTCGCTCAGTAGCGGCGGGATAGCGCCAGGGGTCGCCTGAGTGGTGGTCAGACTGGCGAGAAACACGCGGGCCGTCGCGGCATCCTCACGCAGGGAGATATCACTATGCAGCACCAGCCGCAGCACGGCCCTGCCGCCGCACCGGCGCCACTCCAGACGCGGCAGCACCAGTCTGCCCTGCTGCGGTTCAAACGCGTTCAGGCCGCAGATGCGCAGATTCTGCCGCCCGGTCTGGCGTAAAAAGCGGTTGGCCGCGTCGAGCGAGGGAAAGGTTTTTACCGCCCCCAGCGTCGCCAGTTCCTCATCGCCATTGCGCTGCTGCCAGTAAAACTGCGGCCATTGCGCCTGCTGGCCGCACCATAGTAGCGGATCGAAGGCATCATTCAGCGGAAAGGCAATATCGATAATTCGCGTGCCGGGCGAGTCTGGAAAAGACTCACCCAGGCCGTCTTGCAAACGGGCCAGCGCAGTGGAAACAGACAGCACGCAAACCTCCACGGTAGTAAAACCCCACATTATAAGGGGTTCGACGGCGGAATAGCAGTACCCATGACGAGGGAGCGGGTTTTATCTTACCCGCTCGCCGGGCCAAAGCAGCGTGTGGACGAGGGTGCAGAGGGGTCAGATAGCGCGCTTTTCTCGCGCCATGCCAATGTGGGGGATGCCATCCTCATCATAGACCTCGGTCACCGGCGTAAAACCGAAGTGGGCGTAAAAGGATTGCAGGTGCGCCTGCGCCCCGAGGTAAATTGCCTTTTGCGGCCAGTACTGCTGACAACTGGCCAGCGCCTGCTCCATCAGCTGATAGCCGAGCTTCTCACCGCGGGCGGCGGGGCTAACGATAACCCGGCCAATCACCACCGGCGCAAACTCCTCTTCGCTTTTGAGGATCCGCGCGTAGGCCAGCAGTTCGCCATCGCGCCAGCCGAGCAGATGGCGATTTTCACCGACCAAATCATCGCCGTCGACATCCTGATAGGCGCACTGCTGCTCCACGACAAAAACTTCACTGCGCAATTTCAGCAGCGCATACAGCTGGGGAACGGTGAGTTCACTATGGTGGAGATCCTGCCAGGTCATCATCTGTAGCTCCTTATTGATATACTGATACTTTGCGACTCGCCCTGAGGACACTGGACGATGGAATTAACTTTTTTAGGAACATCCGCCGGGGTGCCGACCCGTACGCGTAATATGACGTCGATAATACTCAATTTGCAACAGCCGACCCGCGCCGAAATGTGGTTGTTTGACTGCGGTGAAGGGACCCAGCATCAGTTTCTTCGCACGCCCTATCACCCCGGCAAACTGAATAAAATTTTCATCACTCACCTGCACGGCGACCACCTGTTCGGCCTGCCCGGCCTGTTGTGCAGCCGCTCGATGCAGGGGAACTCTCTGCCCCTCACCCTCTACGGGCCAAAAGGGCTCAAAGAGTTTGTTGAGACCGCGCTGCGTCTGAGCGGTTCGTGGACCGACTATCCGCTCACCATCATCGAAGTCGGCCCTGGTCTGGTGTTCGACGAAGAGGGCTATCGGGTCACTGCGTACCCGCTCAGCCATCCGGTGGAGTGCTACGGGTATCGCATTGAGCAGCATGACAAGCCCGGCACCCTCGACGCCGCCCAACTGATTGCCGATGGCGTGCGTCCGGGGCCGCTGTTTCATCAACTCAAGCTCGGCCAGCGCGTTGAGCTGGAAGATGGCCGGGTCATCGACGGCAGCCGCTATCTGGGGCCAGCGACGCCGGGTAAAACGCTGGCCATCTTTGGCGATACCGCCCCCTGCCCGCAGGCGCTGGAGATGGCTCGCGGGGCGGATGTGATGGTCCACGAAACCACCCTTGAGCAGGCGATGGCGGAGAAAGCCAATAGCCGCGGCCACTCCTCAAGCCAGCAGACCGCGGCGCTTGCCAAAGAAGCGGGGGTCGGCACGCTAATCGCTACCCACTTTAGCTCGCGCTACGATGCCGAAGGCTGTCTGAAGATGCTGGCGGAATGCCGGGAGATTTTCGCCAATACGCTATTGGCGGAAGACTTTATGGTCTACAAGATGGCGTAAAATCCGGGCATAAAAAAACCGCCATCCCGGCGGTTTTTTTATTTATAGCGCAGATTACATCAGCGGCGTCGCCAGCTGCACGATGCTAATCAGCGGCTGCGGCCAGATACCAAGCACCAGCACCAGCAGGGCGGAGATCAGCACCACGATACCGCCAGCGCTGTACTGCCAGTTCGACGGCGCATCGCGGTTCAGTTGCTCGGGTGCGCTCAGGTACAGGCTGACTGCCACTCGCAGATAGTAGTAGAGACCAATCGCTGAGCCGACAACCACTGCGGCAACCAGCCACCACAGGTGCGCATGCACACCGACGGCCAGCACGTAGAACTTACCGATAAAGCCGAGGGTCATCGGAATACCGGCCAGCGACAGCATCATCACCGTCATGACCGCTGACAGGATCGGACGGTGCCAGAACAGGCCGCGGTAGGAGAACAGCGAGTCCGCATCCGGACCGCGGTACGGGCTGGACATCAGGCTGACCACGCCGAACGCACCAAGGCTGCTGAACAGATAACCGGCCAGGTAGACGCCAACGGCTTCCATCGACATTTCGCCGCTCTGCAGGGCGATTAACGCCACCAGCAGATAGCCGAGGTGGGAGATGGAAGAGTAGCCGAGCAGACGCTTAATGTTGGTTTGGCTCAGCGCCATCAGGTTACCGAAGATGATAGAGGCGAAGGCGATCAGGCCCAGCACCACGCGTACCGCTTCACTGTTGCCCACCGGCATGTACAGGAACAGACGCATCACCACGCCGAAGATGGCGATCTTGCTGGCGGTCGCCAGGAAGGTGGAGACCGGCGCAGGCGCGCCCTGGTAAACGTCCGGCGTCCACAGATGGAACGGCACCAGCGACAGTTTAAAGCCAAGACCGACGATCATCAGACCGAGGCCCGCCAGCAGCAGCGGCTCGTGCAGCGTATTGTCCGCCAGGCTTTTACCCAGCGCGAGGAAGGACAGGTTGCCGGAGTTCGCATACACCAGCGCCATACCGAACAGCAGGAAAGACGAGGCTGCAGCGGAGAGGATAGTGTATTTGATGCTCGCTTCCAGCGAACGCTTCTGGCGGAAGGCGTAGCCGACCAGGCCGAACAGCGGTAGCGAAATCAGTTCGATACCGAGGAACAGCGCCGCCAGATGATTCGCACCGGCCAGCAGAATGCCGCCCAGCGCGGCGATCAGCACCAGCAGGTAGAACTCTTCTTTGTTGTCCTTGTAACCCTCAAGCCACGGGTAGGCGAAAGTACAGGTCGCGAGGCTCGCCAGCAACACCAGCCCGGTGTAGAGCATGGCGTAGCCGTCAACGCGGATCATCGGCGTGACGTCCATCGCCCCGTTCTGACCAACAAACCAGAGCGAGACCAGCGCGGCGTTAAGTCCGAGAACCGACAGCGTGGCATTGAGAAAATGATTGCGTCGCCACGCAATGGAGAGCATCACAACCACCACCGTCAAGCCGACGATCAGCAGCGGTAGCAGTGCGATCAGTTGTTGTGGAGTTATTGTCATGGCGAATTACGGCCTTGTAGTAGAAACAGAATTAACAAACCACTGCTGAATGTTGCTCATCGCAGCATGCGAGGTGTCGAGGATCGGCTGCGGGAAGAAGCCCAACAGCACCAGCAGCACCACCAGCAGCAGGATGATAGACAGTTCACGCAGGGACATCCCCGGCAGCGCTTTCGCCGCGATTTCGCTTTTCGCTTTACCGAAGTAGGCGCGATGCAGCATCGACAGCGAATAAACGGAAGCGAATACCAGACCAAAGGTCGAGATAACGGTGATCACCGGCACCACTTTATAGCTGCCAAACAGGATCATAAATTCGCCGACAAAGTTACCGGTGCCCGGCATCCCCAGGGTGGCGACAGCGAAGAACATCGACATCGCCGGCAGCCATTTAATTTTGCTCCACAAACCGCCCATCTGACGCATATCGCGGGTGTGCAGACGTTCGTACAGCTGGCCGCACAGAATAAACAGACCCGCCGCGGACAGACCGTGGGCGATCATCTGGATCACCGCCCCCTGATAAGCCAGTTGGCTGCCGGTGTAGATAGCAATCAGCACGAAGCCCATGTGGGAAACGGAGGTATAAGCGATCAGACGTTTGATATCGGTCTGGGCGAAGGCCATCCACGCGCCGTAGAAGATACCGATCACGCCCAGCCACATGGCGATGGGCGCAAACTCGGCGGAGGCGTTCGGGAACAGCGGCAGCGCAAAGCGCAGCAGACCGTAGGCCGCGGTTTTCAGCAAGATGCCCGCGAGGTCGACGGAACCGGCAGTTGGCGCCTGGGAGTGGGCGTCCGGCAGCCAGCCGTGCAGCGGTACCACCGGCATTTTCACCGCGAAGGCGATGAAGAAGCCCAGCATCAGCAGGTATTCCACGCCGTGGGACATCGGCGTTTTCAGCAGATCTTCATAGTTGAAGGTCCACACGCCGGTCGCGTTGAAGTGGACGAAGGCCAGCGCCAGAATGGCGATCAGCATCACCAGACCGCTCGCCTGGGTATAAATGAAGAACTTGGTGGCCGCCGTGATACGCGTTTTACCGTCAGAGGCTTTGTGGCCCCACAGCGCGATCAGGAAGTACATCGGCACCAACATCATTTCCCAGAAGAAGAAGAACAGGAACATGTCGATGGCGAGGAACACGCCGATGACGCCGCCCAGGATCCACATCAGGTTGAGGTGGAAGAAGCCCTGGTATTTTTCGATTTCACGCCACGAACAGAGTACCGCCAGCACGCCGAGGAGACCGGTCAGCACCACCATCAGCAGCGACAGGCCGTCGATCGCCAGATGGATGCAAATGCCGAAGCGTGGGATCCACGGCAGCACGAATTCCGACTGCCATTGCGGAATACCCGCGGATTGCGTCAGAGAATAGCCGCCCTGCATCCACAGCTGCAGGCCAAGCGCCAGCGTCAGTCCCATGGTAATCAGCGCGATCCAGCGCGGCACTTTCACGCCAAAGCGTTCGGTCTGCCAGCACAGGAAGCCGCCGATAAAGGGGATTAATATCAACCAAGGCAATAACATGGTGATTTTTATTCCTTATTTAAGTCCGGTTCAGGCTATCTTACTCGTCATAGCGAACGTCGGCTGTGCTCACAATCCTCACGCATTTTAATACGCTCCGGTTGCTCCGCGCAGGCGGTGTCCACTCTGACTTCGCCGATAACGCCTGTCCTTTACGACCTGATTTTCAACGAATTCTCACAGAAAATTCACTTCGGATTGAGGCTTGTTTTGTCGGGTGATGCTAACGCTTGCCCGACCTACGGTCCCGTAGGCCCGGCAAGCACCGCGCCGCCGGGCGAAACAATCCCAATCCTCAAACTCAACGCAATACCATCAGCAGCGCCAGCACCACCACCGCGCCGATGCTCATTGATGCCACATACCAGCGCAGATAACCGTTCTCGCTCACCAGCAGACCTTTGCCTGCGAAGCGGGACAGAATCGCCGGGATATTCATCAACGCATTCAGCGGATCGCTCTTCAGCAGCCAGGCAATCCCGAGGAAAGGTTTCACGAACACCTTGTCGTATAACCAGTCGAAGCCCCAGGCATGGAACCACCAGGTACCGAAGAAGCGGCCAGGCGCGCTGTTGGCGATGGAGGTCACCAGGGTACGTTTACCCAGCCACAACCATGCGGCGATCAGGATGCCGGCAATCGCGATAATCCCGGAGGTAATTTCCAGCGTCATCACGCTGCCGTGCGCAAGCTCAGTGGTCTGCGGCAGTACGCCCTCCAGCGGCGGCACAATCAGCGCGCCAACAAAGGTGGACAGCACCAGCAGAACGATCAGCGGCAGATGATGGGTAATCCCCTTCCCTGCGTGCGCGTGAATTTGCTCTTTACCGTGGAACACGATGAAAATCATACGGAAGGTGTACAGCGAGGTCATAAAGGCGCCGACCAGGCCCGCCACCATCAGATTGATATGGCCGTTGGCCATCGCGCCCGCCAGAATCTCATCCTTACTGAAGAAGCCTGCGGTGATAAGCGGCAGAGCGGACAGCGCCGCGCCCCCCACCAGGAAGCAGACATACACCAGCGGAATAGATTTGCGCAGGCCGCCCATCTTGAAGATGTTCTGTTCGTGATGGCAGGCCAGAATGACCGAGCCAGACGACAGGAACAGCAGCGCTTTAAAGAACGCGTGGGTCATCAGGTGGAAAATCGCCGCATCCCATGCCTGTACGCCCAGCGCGAGGAACATGTAGCCAATCTGACTCATGGTCGAGTAAGCCAGCACACGTTTGATGTCGGTCTGCACCAGCGCGGCGAAGCCCGCCAGCACCAGCGTTACCGCACCAACGATACCCACCAGATGCAGCACTTCCGGCGTCATCAGGAACAGGCCGTGGGTACGGGCAATCAGGTACACGCCCGCGGTCACCATGGTGGCCGCGTGGATCAGCGCGGAGACCGGCGTCGGGCCAGCCATCGCATCGGCAAGCCACGTTTGCAGCGGCAGCTGAGCGGATTTACCTACCGCGCCGCCGAGCAGCATCAGCGTCGCCCACTGCAGCGTGGTGCTGCCGTTAGCGAAGTGCTGCGGCGCCAGCTCAACCATTTCACGGAAGTTCAGGGTACCCAGTTCGTTATAAAGAATGAACAGCGCGAAGGCGAGGAACACGTCGCCGACGCGGGTGACCACGAAGGCTTTCATCGCTGCGGCATTGTTCTTCGGATCGGTATAGTAGAAGCCGATCAGCAGGTAAGAACAGAGACCCACGCCTTCCCAACCCAGGTACATCAACAGCAGGTTATCGGCCAGCACCAGAACGACCATGCTGGCGATAAACAGGTTGGTGTAAGCGAAGAAGCGAGAGTAGCCCTCTTCGCCGCGCATGTACCAGGAGGCGAACATGTGGATCAGGAAGCCGACGCCGGTCACCACAGAGAGCATGGTCAGCGACAGGCCATCCAGCACCAGGTTGAAGCCGATGTTGAAATCACCGACCGACATCCAGTTCCACAGCGGTACGCTGACCGCCTGTTTGCCGTTAGCGAAAAAATCGACGCCAACGTACGCGGTGACCAGCGCCGCCAGGCCTACCGACCCCATGCCAACGGTAGCGGAAAGGTTTTCCGACCAGCGCCCGCGGGAAAAGGCCAGCAGCACAAAGCCAATCAATGGCAAAAGAATGGTTAAGGCAAGCATGTTCATCCACGCAACTCACTTACTGAATCGATGTTCAGGTTCTGGCGGCGACGATGGAGCTGCAGCAGCAGCGCCAGGCCGATACTCGCTTCCGCAGCCGCGAGGCTGATGGCGAGGATATACATTATCTGACCATCTGCCTGGCCCCAGTAGCTACCCGCCACCACAAAGGCCAGCGCGGCGGCGTTAATCATGATTTCCAGGCTAATCAACATAAACAGCAGATTGCGGCGGATCACCAGCCCCGTCAGACCAAGCACAAACAGGATGGCCGCGAGGATCAGTCCATGTGTTAAGGGGATCATGCGTGTTCCTCCGTTTTTCTTTTGTCGCTGTCGTTCACGCGGTTGCTCAGCACCTCGCCGGCACGCTCTTCGCGGCCGATGTGGAAGGCGACCACCAGGCCCGCCAGCAGCAGCATGGAGGCCAGCTCCACCGCCAGGACGTACGGCCCAAACAGCGCAATACCCACTTCTTTGGCGTTGATCGCCGCGCCGTCGATACCCTGGTCGTTAATACCCAGGATGGCGTAAACGATAACCACCAGCAGCACTGCGGAAAGGATGGCCGGGCCAATCCAGATCCCCGGCTGCAGCCATTTGCGCTCCTGTTCGATCTCGCTGCCGCCCAGGTTGAGCATCATCACCACAAAGACGAACAGCACCATAATGGCCCCGGCGTAGACGATGATTTCCAGCGCACCAGCAAAGTAAGCGCCCAGCGAAAAGAACACCCCGGCAATCGCCAGCAGCGAAATAATCAGGTACAGCAGCGCATGTACCGGATTGGTGTGGGTGACGACCCGCAAGGTTGCGAGGATGGCTATCAGGCCACAGATATAAAAAGCGAATTCCATTGCCCTCTCCTTACGGTAACAGGCTCTTGACGTCGATTGGCTTAGCTTCGTTTTCCGCTTCACCTTTATCTTTGCCGTCGATTGCCATACCCGCCATCCGGTAGAAGTTATATTCCGGGTATTTGCCCGGACCGGAAATCAGCAGATCCTCTTTTTCGTACACCAGATCCTGACGCTTGTATTCACCCAGTTCGAAGTCCGGGGTCAACTGGATCGCCGTGGTCGGGCACGCTTCTTCGCACAGGCCGCAGAAAATGCAGCGTGAGAAGTTGATGCGGAAGAACTCCGGATACCAGCGGCCATCTTTGGTCTCTGCTTTCTGCAGCGAGATACAGCCCACCGGGCAGGCTACCGCACACAGGTTACAGGCAACGCAGCGCTCTGCACCGTCCGGATCGCGGGTCAGCACGATGCGGCCGCGGTAGCGCGGCGGCAGATAGACCGGCTCTTCCGGATACATCCGGGTTTCACGTTTGGCGAAGGCATGCAGGCCAATCATCCAGATACTACGGACCTGGGTGCCGAACCCCACCAATAATTCTTTTAAGGTCATGTTCAATTCACCCCTTATTGCGCCTGCCAGAGAATGACAGCCGCCGTTACCAACAAGTTGACCAGCGTTAACGGCAGGCATACCTTCCAGCCAAAGGACATTACCTGGTCATAGCGCGGACGCGGTAATGATGCGCGGATCAAAATGAACATCATCATGAAGAACGCGGTTTTCAGCGCGAACCAGATGAAAGGTGGTAACCACGGGCCATTCCAGCCGCCGAAGAACAGCGTGACGATCAGCGCTGAAACGGTGACGATACCGATGTATTCACCGACGAAGAACAGACCGAATTTCATGCCGGAATATTCAATGTGGTAACCATCGGCCAGTTCCTGCTCCGCTTCCGGCTGGTCGAACGGGTGACGGTGACACACCGCCACGCCGGCGATGGCGAAAGTGACGAAGCCGAAGAACTGCGGAATGACGTTCCACAGATGCGCCTGGTTGTTGACGATATCGGTCATATTGAATGACCCCGCCTGCGCCACCACGCCCATCAGGGAGAGACCGAGAAACACTTCGTAGCTCAGGGTCTGCGCGGAAGCACGCATCGCCCCCAGCAGCGAGTATTTGTTGTTGCTCGACCAGCCGGCGAACAGCACCGCATAGACCGCCAGGCCTGCCATCATCAGGAAGAACAGGATGCCGATGTTCAGGTCAGCCACCACCCACGTCGGGCTGACCGGCACGATAGCAAAGGCCAGCAGCAGCGAGGTAAAGGCGATAACCGGCGCCAGAGTAAAGATCACGCGATCGGAGAAGCGCGGGATCCAGTCCTCTTTGAAGAACATCTTGATCATGTCAGCGACCAGCTGCAGCGAACCGCCCCAGCCGACGCGGTTAGGTCCGTAGCGGTTCTGGAACAAGCCGAGCAGACGACGCTCGCCGAAGCTCATGAACGCGCCGCAGGTGACGACCACCAGCAGAATGACCACGGCCTTCAGGATGCTTAACAGAATGTCGATAAGATCCGGCGTTAACCAGCTCATGCTTTCGCCTCCTGCAGTGAATCAATACGCGATCCGGTCAGCACCGGCGCAATGCCCGGCATGCCCATCGGTAAGCCAACCTGTCCTGCGGTCAGGCCTTCAGAGATAACCAGCGGCAGACGCAGGGTCTGGCCTTCCACGCTAAAGGAGAGCATTGCCCCCGCGTTAACGCCCAGCTTCGCGGCATCCGCCGGATTCAGCTTGATGTACGGCTCAGGCATCCGGCTCTCGAACACCGGCGCGCGCTGTGACAGCTCATCGCTACCAAACAGGTGGTAATACGGCGCGATACGCCATTTGCCCTCTTCCGCCTGGAAGCTGGCCGGCACCGCGGTGAAATACTCCAGCCCGTTGGCGGACGCTTCAAACAGTCGAACACCCGGATCGCCGTGGCGCAGTTTCCCGCCCACTTCATCCTGGAACTTGTTCCATGCCTGCGGGGAGTTCCAGCCCGGCGCCCAGGCGAACGGGATCTGCGAACGCGGGGCGGACGGCTGGTTGTTCCCTTCCATGGAGAAGGCGAACATGGTGTCTTTATCCTGCGGCTGACGCGGCTCGTGCACGCTGATGTTGGCGCGCATCGCCGTGCGGCCGCTGTAGCGGTGTGGTTCACGCGCCAGCTTCTGACCGCGGATGCGGAAGGTCGCATCCGGCGCGGCATCTTTAATGCCCGCCAGCTGCGGCAGCGCGGCAATCGCCGCATCGATGACGTGGTCCAGCTGCGTCCAGTCAACCTGACGGTTGTTGACGGTGCTGTGCAGCGAATGCAGCCAGCGCCAGCTCTCCAGCATCACGGTTTTCGCATCGTAGTAAGCCGGATCGTAAACCTGGAAGAAACGCTGGGCGCGGCCTTCGTTGTTCACCACAGTCCCGTCGCTTTCCGCAAAGCTTGCGGCAGAGAGCACCAGGTGCGCTTTGTCCATAATCGCGGTGCGCTGATGGTCAACCACCATCACCAGCGGGGCTTTCGCCAGCGCAGCGTCAACGCGCGCGGCGGAAGCATGACGGTGAAGGTCGTTTTCCAGCACGATAACCGCGTCGGCGGCGCCGCTTTCCAGTTCGTCCAGCGCCTCTTCAAGCGAGCCGCCGCCGATCATGCCCAGACCGACGCTGTTCACCGCGCGGGCGACCATGGTCACGCCGACGTCGGCGCCGCGGCCTTTCAGGGCTTTTGCGACGTTAGCGGCGGCCTGGATGATCTCCATGCTGCCAGCGTTAGTACCGGAGATAATCAGCGGTTTTTTCGCCCCGGCCAGCGCCTGGACAATCACGTCAACCTTACCCTTCAGGTCCTGGCTCAGGCCATCAACCGCCGGCGCGCTGTCATCCAGCGCATGGGCGATAGCGAAGCCCAGACGCGCCTGATCTTCCACCGGCGCGCGGTAGGTCCACGCGGCAATGTCATCCAGGCGGGTGTCATCGATGTTGGTGACGAATAACGGGTGCTTGGCGCGCTGCCCGATGTTGAGGATCGCGGCGATCTGCCAGTCGGCTACTTTCTGCGCCGCTGCCATTTCGCGTGCTTTCCCTTTCACCGCCTGGCGGACTGCCAGGGCCACGCGCGCGCCGGTCTGGGTAATGTCTTCGCCCAGCACCAGTACCGCATCGTAGGATTCGATATCGCGCAGGCTTGGGGTATGGACCCCACCTTCACGCAGCACTTTCAGCATCATCTGCAGGCGCGCTTGTTCGCCTTTGGCGATGCCGGTATAGAAGTTGTCGGCGCCCACCAGCTCACGCAGCGCAAAGTTGCTTTCGATGCTGGCGCGCGGGGAGCCAATACCGATCACTTTCTTCGACTGGCGCAGGATATCTGCCGCGCCCTGCATCGCCTGCTCGGCGTTGAGAGTGATCAGATCGTCGCCGCGGCGCTGCACCGGCTGACGCGGACGGTCTTTCAGGTTGACATAGCCATAGCCGAAGCGACCGCGGTCGCAGAGGAAGTAGCGGTTAACGGTCCCGTTATAGCGGTTTTCGATACGACGCAGCTCGCCATAGCGTTCGCCCGGGCTGATGTTGCAGCCGATGGAACACTGCTGGCAGATGCTCGGCGCAAACTGCATGTCCCACTTACGGTTGTAACGCTCGGAGTGCGTTTTGTCGGTGAAGACGCCGGTCGGGCAGACTTCCACCAGGTTGCCGGAGAACTCGCTTTCCAGGGTGCCATCTTCCGGGCGACCGAAGTAGACGTTGTCGTGCGCGCCATAGACGCCCAGGTCGGTGCCGTCGGCATAATCTTTGTAGTAGCGCACGCAGCGGTAACAGGCGATGCAGCGGTTCATTTCGTGCGAAATAAACGTCCCCAGATCCTGATTGCGGTGGGTACGCTTGGTGAAACGATAGCGGCGGAAACTATGGCCGGTCATCACCGTCATATCCTGCAGGTGGCAGTTGCCCCCTTCTTCACAGACCGGGCAGTCGTGCGGGTGGTTAGTCATCAACCACTCCACCACGCTTTCGCGGAACTGCTTCGCTTCGCCGTCGTCAATAGAAATAAAGGTGCCGTCGGATGCCGGAGTCATACAGGACATCACCAGGCGACCACGCGTGTCTTCCGCGTTCTGATATTGCTTCACCGCACACTGGCGGCAAGCACCGACGCTCCCTAGCGCCGGGTGCCAGCAAAAGTAGGGAATATCAAGACCAAGAGAGAGACAAGCCTCTAGCAGGTTGTCCGCCCCGTTGACCTCGTATTCTTTGCCGTCTACATGAATCGTAGCCATTTGCGTGCTTCCAAAAATAAAAAACCTTTGATTACCAGCGCGTCTTAAGCAGGTTCGGCTGAATCCCGTTGATTGCATGGGTATTGCTGAACTGCTGCTTAATGCCAGCCTCGAATTCTTCGCGGAAATATTTAATCGCGCTCTGTAGCGGTTCGACTGCGCCCGGCGCGTGCGCGCAGAAGGTTTTACCCGGGCCCAGGAATCGACACAGTTGCTCAAGCGTTTCGATATCGCCAGGCTGGCCTTCGCCGCGCTCCAGGGCGCGCAGGATCTTCACGCTCCACGGCAGACCATCACGGCACGGCGTACACCAGCCGCAGGACTCGCGGGCAAAGAACTCTTCGAGGTTACGCACCAGCGAGACCATATTGATCTCATGGTCAACGGCCATCGCCAGCGAGGTGCCCAGACGGCTGCCCGCTTTACCAATGCTTTCGAACTCCATCGGCAGGTCAAGATGCGCTTCGGTCAGGAAGTCGGTCCCTGCCCCACCCGGCTGCCAGGCTTTAAACTTCAGGCCATCGCGCATGCCGCCGGCGTAATCTTCGAGGATCTCACGCGCGGTGGTGCCGAACGGCAGCTCCCAGACGCCCGGATTCTTCACCCGGCCGGAGAAGCCCATCAGCTTGGTGCCAGCATCTTTGCTGGTGGAAATGTTCTGGTACCACTCGACGCCGTTGGCGAGGATCGCCGGCACGTTGCACAGGGTTTCCACGTTGTTGACGCAGGTCGGCTTGCCCCACACGCCGGAGCTCGCCGGGAACGGCGGCTTGGAGCGCGGGTTAGCACGGCGACCTTCCAGGGAGTTGATCAGCGCCGTCTCTTCACCGCAGATATAGCGCCCTGCCCCGGTGTGCACGAACAGTTCGAAGTCAAACCCGGTGCCAAGGATGTTTTTCCCCAACAGGCCCGCTTCGGTGGCTTCGGCAATCGCGCGACGCAGATGCTGTGCCGCTTCGATATATTCGCCGCGCAGGAAGATGTAGCCGCGGTACGCTTTCAGCGCAAACGCGGAGATCAGCATGCCTTCCACCAGCAGGTGCGGCAGTTGCTCCATCAGCAGACGGTCTTTATAGGTGCCCGGCTCCATTTCATCGGCGTTACACAGCAGGTAACGGATGTTCATGGATTCGTCTTTTGGCATCAGGCTCCACTTCAGACCCGTGGAGAAGCCCGCGCCGCCGCGCCCTTTCAGGCCAGCGTCTTTTACCGCATTAACGATTTCATCCGGCGCCATCCCGGTCAGGGCTTTACGTGCCCCTTCGTAACCGTTTTTGCTGCGATATTCGTCCAGCCATACCGGCTGCTTGTCGTCGCGCAGACGCCAGGTGAGCGGATGCGTTTCCGCAGTACGAATTACGGTTTTCATTTGTACTGCTCCAGCAGGTCAGGAATTGCCTCCGGCGTCAGATGACTGTGAGTATCCTCATCAATCATCATGGTCGGTCCCTTGTCGCAGTTGCCCAGGCAACAGGTCGGCAGCAGCGTGAAGCGGCCATCGAAGGTGGTCTGCCCTGGCTTGATATTGAGCTTCTTCTCAATCGCAGCCTGAATACCTTGATAACCGGTGATATGGCACACCACGCTGTCGCAGTAGCGGATCACGTGACGGCCAACCGGCTGACGGAAAATCTGGCTGTAAAATGTTGCCACGCCTTCGACGTCGCTGGCCGGGATCCCCAGCACATCGGCGATCGCATAGATCGCGCCATCCGGCACCCAGCCGCGCTGTTTTTGGACAATTTTCAGCGCTTCGATGGACGCCGCACGCGGGTCTTCGTAGTGGTGCTTCTCGTGCTCAATAGCCTCACGCTCAGCCGCACTCAGCTCAAAAGCCTCGGTTTGTGGTTGTTGATTCTCGTGCATAATTAGCGGTCCACGTCTGACATAACAAAATCGATACTACCCAGATAGACGATCAGGTCGGATACCAGGCTGCCGCGGATCGCCGACGGGATCTGCTGCAGATGCGCAAAGCTCGGCGTACGCACGCGGGTACGGTAGCTCATGGTGCTGCCGTCGCTGGTCAGGTAGTAACTGTTAATCCCTTTGGTCGCCTCAATCATCTGGAAGGATTCGTTGGCCGGCATCACCGGGCCCCACGATACCTGCAGGAAGTGGGTGATCAGGGTTTCGATATGCTGCAGCGTGCGCTCTTTCGGCGGCGGCGTGGTCAGCGGGTGATCCGCTTTGAACGGGCCTTCCGGCATGTTATCGAGGCACTGCTGAAGAATGCGCAGGCTCTGGCGCAGCTCTTCGACTTTCAGCATCACGCGGGTGTAGCAGTCAGAGACGCCGCCCCCGGTCGGGACTTCGAAGTCGAAGTTTTCATAGCCAGAATAAGGACGCCATTTACGCACGTCGAAGCCGATACCGGTGGCGCGCAGGCCTGCGCCGGTGGTGCCCCACTCCAGCGCCTCTTTGGCGGTATAGGCTGCCACGCCGACGGAACGGCCTTTCAGAATAGTGTTGCGCAGCGCGGCTTTCTCGTAAGAATCCAGACGCTTCGGCATCCACTCGAGGAATTCCCGCAGCAGGCGATCCCAGCCACGCGGCAGATCGTGCGCGACACCGCCGATGCGGAACCACGCCGGGTGCATACGGAACCCGGTAATCGCTTCCACCAGATCGTAAATTTTCTGCCGATCGGTAAAGGCGAAGAAGACCGGCGTCATCGCGCCGACGTCCTGAATAAAGGTCGAGATATACAGCAGGTGGCTGTTGATGCGGAACAGTTCGGAGAGCATCACGCGGATCACATTCACGCGATCCGGCACGGTGATCCCGGCCAGTTTTTCCACCGCCAGCACGTACGGCATCTCGTTGACGCAGCCGCCGAGGTATTCAATACGGTCGGTATACGGGATGTAGCTGTGCCAGGACTGACGCTCGCCCATCTTCTCGGCGCCGCGGTGGTGATAACCGATGTCCGGTACGCAGTCGACGATCTCTTCGCCATCCAGCTGCAGAATAATACGGAATGCACCGTGGGCCGACGGGTGGTTCGGACCGAGGTTGAGGAACATGAAGTCCTCGTTGTCGGTGCTGCGCTTCATGCCCCACTCTTCCGGTTTGAAGGTCAACGCTTCCATCTCCAGATCCTGCTTGGCTTTGGTCAGCTCAAACGGATCGAATTCGGTAGCGCGCGCCGGATAGTCTTTACGCAGCGGGTGGCCTTCCCAGGTCGGCGGCATCATGATACGGCGCAGGTTCGGGTGGCCATCGAAGGTCATGCCAAACATTTCCCAGGTTTCACGCTCATACCAGTTGGCGTTGGGGAACAGTTTGGTGAAAGTCGGCAGATGCAGATCGTTTTCAGACAGCGCCACCTTGAGCATGATGTCGCGGTTGCGGTCGATAGAAATCAGATGATAGAAAACGGAAAAATCCGCGGCGGGCAGGCCATCGCGGTGGGTGCGCAGACGTTCGTCCATGCCGTGCAGGTCAAACAGCATCACGTAAGGCTTCGGCAATTTCTTCAGGAAATCACCCACCTCAAGCAGTTGCTCACGCTTCACCCACACCACCGGTACGCCGGTGCGGGTTGGCTGAACGGTAAAGGCATCCGGCCCAAAGCGGTTGCGCAGTTCGCCGATCACCGGGTCATCAAGGTGATCGCGGGTTTGCCAGGCTGGTGCGGCGTCATGCGCGGTTAAATCGGTCATATTGTTCACCATTGCAAAAGGTCCGTGGTGACTGCCGGGCGAGACTTCGCGTTGTTGTAGATTGATTTGCGAAGTGGTACTCCCGCCCGCAGGCGCAAATTAAATCTCGTCCGGCGTCCGCAGATTGGTCACTGCAATACGTTCGCCGCGTTTACGCTCGCGTTCCGACTGCATATTGGCGCGATAAACGCCCTGATCGCCAACCACCCATGAGAGCGGACGACGTTCTTTACCAATGGACTCCTGCAGCAGCATCAGCGCCTGCATATAGGCCTCTGGACGCGGCGGGCAGCCCGGGATGTACACATCGACCGGAATGAATTTATCCACGCCCTGGACGACGGAATAGATGTCGTACATGCCGCCGGAGTTAGCGCAGGCGCCCATGGAGATCACCCACTTCGGCTCCAGCATCTGATCGTACAGACGCTGAATAACCGGCGCCATTTTGGTAAAGCAGGTTCCAGCGACCACCATCAGGTCCGCCTGACGCGGAGAGGCGCGCAGAACTTCTGCCCCAAAACGCGCAACGTCATGCACCGCAGTGAATGACGTCACCATTTCCACATAACAGCAAGAAAGGCCGAAGTTATACGGCCAAATTGAGTTCTTACGGCCCCAGTTCACCATGTCATGCAGCGCGTGCTCGAGTTTCCCCATATACACGCTTTTATTGACTTCCTGCTCCAGGGGGTCGGTGACGATCTCCTGTTTCTGCAGGGGGTAACGGTCGTTCTCACCGTTAGGATCTATGCGGGTGAGCGTATAATCCATCTTATTGCCTCGCTTTTACTGCATATGACGGTTAGTGGGACTGTCTGTTTCCGGGTTAACCAGCGTGCGACGGGAACGCGCAGGCGTCCAGTCCAGTGCGCCGATGCGAACGAGATAAACCAGACCAGCCAGTAGCACTAAAATGAAAATTGCGGCTTCCACAAAGCCGACCCAGCCGCTCTCGCGGATAGAAGTCGACCATGCGTAGAGATACAGGGCTTCCACGTCGAAGATAACGAAGAACATGGCAACCAGATAAAACTTCGCAGAAAGACGTAAGCGGGCCGAACCAACGGAGTCGATCCCCGATTCAAACGGCGTGTTTTTGCTACGCGCGCGCGCGCGACCGCCAAGGTACCAGCCGCCGACGAGCATGAGGCAGCACAGGCCGATAGCGATGATGAGAAATATAGCGAATGCCCAATGATGAGCGATGACTTCAGTGGATGTTGACATACGCATTGCTTAACCAAAAAAGTGTAGCGCCAAAACCCTCTGCTCTTACTGGCAGATGAACGCCACAGCGTTTCACGGGAGGAATAAAAAAAACCGTGCAAAAAAGCGTCCCTGGTTGATGTGAGAAGCCCAGATGCCGTGGCTTTTTACCCCTTTCTTTAACCTTTTGTCAACTTTAACAAAAGTTTTCATAACATTAATTTACATTGGAATCTTTTCATTAACATTAAATGCCCTTTTATGCGAAATAACCTTGCATACTGTTCGGTTTTAGTGTTGTTGAATCGTGTCCGTTTCCGTCGTAAATCAAAAATCCCTTCTATTTTGACAGGATTTAGCCTCGATTCCTCCCCCCAAAGAGGGGTATTTTCTTGATCTGTGACACGGTTTTGTTAATTACCCCAGGAAATCGGCAACAATCCGTCCGGTTTTTTAACATTAGCAGGAAGTGTTGAAAGTGCAGGGAAAAGTCGACAAGGTGAGCGCCCGGTCACGCCAATACGCTGATTTTTCAGGAAAGAAATAAAAAAAACTTTCAAAACATCAATAATAGTGCAAAAAAAAGAGCCACCAGGCGAGAAACCCTCCCCTGAGGCTCTTTTTGCTCACTTACATTCTGTTACCAGTTTTTGTGATCTTTGTTAGAAAATTGCCCTCACAAAATGAAGGTGTTATCTCCCTCTTGCGGAGTAAGTGCCGGCCCCGTTCGCCAGGGGTCGCTCTCCTGACTCAGTGACTGAAAAATCACCTGCGGCAGCTCGCTCACCGTCTGCGGATTGCAACTGACCACATACCGGGTATCCGGCAGGCCAGGCAATCCATCGCTGATGCCAGCCACGCGCAAATCGGGGCTCATCATTTCGACGGGTCGCGCGGTGACGCCCAGCCCGGCTTTGACCGCCGCTTTCACCCCGGAGAGAGACGTCGCGCCATGGGCCAGATGCCATGGGACGCGGGCCGCCTCCAGCGCGGCAATAATATCCTGGCGGAATGGACCTGGCTCTTCGAGCAGGATCAGGGGAATAGACTCCCCTTTCGCCAGCACATATTCCGCCGCACAGTACCAGAGGGTCGGTGACGTTCTCAGGATGAAAGAGGTAAAGCCGGGAGGCTGATGGGTGGTCAGCGCCAGATCCACCCGCCCCTCGGCCAGCATCGCCATGATGGCGGCATGGGGATGCACTTTGATCTCCAGCGTCATTCTGGGATAGAAGCAGCCGATGCGGTTTAATAAAAACGGCAGGATGGTATCGGCCGTTTCTTCCGACGCGCCGATGGTCAATCCACCTTGCAGGCTGCCATACATCAGCGACATGCAGGCTTCATCGTTAAAACGCAGGATCTTGCGGGCATAGCCCAGTAGCTGGATGCCTTGCTCAGTCAGCAGTTTATTACGCCCGTGACGGGCGAAAAGCTCTTTGCCGACCAGCTGCTCCAGGCGTTGCATTTGCTGGCTGACCGCGGACTGGGTACGACACACTGCGGCGGCGGCGGCGGCGAAGGTGTTCAAATCAGCGACCGCCACAAAGGTGCGCAGCAGATCGAGATCAAGGTTGAGTATCGGACGTGTTGTATTAATCATCTTTCTTCACTTACAGGTGGCTAACGCTGACCTGCCTTGTTGATGCTTTACGCCAGGTTTCCGGCTATTCCCTGAGCCTCGTGCTCACCGTCAGATGGCGGATAAACAACTGGACGAACGTTATTACATGCCAAAGTACTCGTCTGGGCAAATGCGCAGAACCACGGAGTAATATATTGTTCGTATTTCTCATTGTTATTTATTACCACGGCCAGCCAGGTGTCATGCGTCGCTCCGGAAAAGCGGCCAGTGGTGGTGAGAAAGTCTCTCTTCCACCGCGCGTTCACACAGGGAAGAATGAACAATAAAATCCTGTAATAACAATATATTAAACATCAATCCAACCGGAGTGCTTACCGGCTATCACTGATATTAACGGCGATATTCTAACCGATTCCCGCCCTTTTTATAAGCCTAAATAAGGATTAACTCAGATAATTTTAAATTTTTTTCAACGTTTTATATAAATTAACAAACCTCAGATTATTACCTGTCAAAAATAATAATAATGCCCCCGCGGACTGTTTTTTATTGATATTATTTAACATCAAAATTACAAATCAGTCCCTATTGTATTAAGGATAGCGTTGTTTAGTCTGCCAACATTCTTCGTTCGCCCCTTCGTCACACAAACAAACCAGATAAATGATGGCAAAAAAGGCATATGGTCTACATATACGACCAAAAAAAGCATCATAAGCAGTTATAACCTACAACCTAAAACCGTAAGCGGCAGATAAATCAATTACGCTTAAAATCCTGCGTTAGCAAAATCTTCTCCTGCAAAGCCTTCAAAACAGCGGGGATGCGGAGTACATTGTTCCGTGCTGACTTCCACGGCAGGGAGTGGCGATAACAGCTAAAAGGTCAAGATTCATGTCCCCCATCGAAAAATCCAGCAAGTTAGAGAACGTCTGTTACGACATCCGTGGCCCGGTTCTGAAAGAAGCGAAACGTCTTGAGGAAGAAGGCAATAAAGTTCTGAAACTGAACATCGGCAACCCGGCGCCATTCGGCTTCGAGGCCCCTGACGAGATCCTCGTCGACGTCATCCGCAATCTGCCTACTGCCCAGGGTTACTGCGATTCGAAAGGGTTGTATTCGGCGCGCAAAGCCATCATGCAGCATTACCAGGCCCGGGGAATGCGTGATGTCACGGTAGAAGATATTTACATCGGCAACGGCGTGTCCGAACTGATTGTGCAGGCGATGCAGGCGCTGTTAAACAGCGGCGATGAGATGCTGGTTCCCGCGCCGGACTACCCACTGTGGACGGCGGCGGTCTCGCTTTCCAGTGGCAAAGCGGTCCACTATCTGTGTGACGAATCCGCTGACTGGTTCCCGGATCTTGACGATATCCGCGCAAAAATCACGCCGCGCACCCGCGGGATCGTGATCATTAACCCCAACAACCCCACCGGCGCGGTCTATTCCAAAGAACTGCTGCAGGAGATCGTCGAGATCGCCCGGCAGCATAACCTGATTATTTTCGCCGATGAGATCTACGATAAGATCCTCTACGACGAAGCCCAGCATCACTCGATTGCTGCTCTGGCGCCAGATCTGCTAACCGTGACCTTCAACGGACTGTCGAAAACCTACCGTGTTGCCGGTTTCCGTCAGGGGTGGATGGTGCTGAATGGCCCGAAAAAACACGCGAAGGGCTATATCGAAGGCCTGGAGATGCTGGCGTCGATGCGTCTGTGCGCCAACGTGCCGGCACAACATGCTATCCAGACGGCGCTGGGCGGCTACCAGAGTATCAGCGAATTCATCATTCCCGGCGGGCGCCTGTATGAACAACGCAACCGCGCCTGGGAGCTGATCAACGATATTCCGGGTGTCTCCTGCATGAAGCCAAAAGGCGCGTTGTATATGTTCCCGAAAATCGATGCCAAACGCTTCAATATTCACGACGACCAGAAAATGGTGCTCGACTTCCTGTTGCAGGAGAAAGTCCTGCTGGTGCAGGGTACCGCGTTCAACTGGCCGTGGCCGGATCATGTGCGCATTGTGACGCTGCCTCGTGAAGACGACCTGGAGATGGCGATCTCCCGCTTTGGCCGCTTCCTCTCCGGCTACCACCAGCTTTAATCGCTACGCCGCCGGCATTTGCATCCGGCGGCGATCCCTGCGCACAATGGAACCCGATGTTGTCACTGATTAAGGGTTCCTATGAGTCAGAGTCATTTCTTTGCCCACCTCTCCCGCCTGAAACTGATTAACCGCTGGCCGCTGATGCGCAACGTGCGCACCGAAAATGTCTCCGAACACAGTCTGCAGGTGGCGATGGTCGCCCATGCGCTGGCGGCAATTAAAAACCGTAAATTTGGCGGCCAGGTCAACGCCGAACGTATCGCCCTGCTGGCGATGTACCATGACGCCTCCGAAGTATTAACTGGCGACCTCCCTACCCCGGTGAAATATTTCAACTCCCAGATTGCCCAGGAATATAAGGCGATTGAGAAAATTGCTCAGCAAAAGCTGGTGGATATGGTCCCTGACGAGCTGCGCGATATTTTCGAGCCGCTGATTGATGAGCATCACTACAGTGAGGAAGAGCAGTCGATCGTTAAACAGGCTGACGCCCTCTGCGCTTACCTGAAGTGCCTCGAAGAGCTGTCTGCGGGTAACAACGAATTTCTGCTGGCCAAAGGCCGTCTGGAAAAGACGCTGGCGTCGCGGCGAAGCGCAGAGATGGATTACTTTATGCAGGTGTTTGTCCCGAGCTTCCAGCTGTCGCTGGATGAAATAAGTCAGGATTCGCCACTGTAATTTTTCAGGCCGGGCAGCGGTTGCGCCCTACCCGGCCTGACACCCTTAAAACGGAAACAGTACCGGGATCAGCAGCACGCAGACCACCATCACCAGTACGGTGAAGGGCACGCCAATCTTCACAAAGTCGCTGAAGGAATACTTACCCGGGCCAAGCACCAGGGTGTTGACCGGCGAGGAAACCGGAGTCATAAACGCCGCCGAAGCCGCCATCGCCACCACCATGGCGAAGGGATAGGGCGACACCCCCATTGACTTCGCTGCTGCCAGGGCTATAGGCGCCATCAGGACCGCGGTCGCGGTATTAGAGATGAACAGGCCTATCGCTGCGCACATTACAAACAGGCAGCCGAGCATCAGATAAGGCCCCTCGCTTCCGGCGACGTCCATCAGTCCCTTGACCACCAGATCTACCCCGCCGGTTTTCTGCAACGCCAGGGCAAACGGCATCATCCCGACAATCAAAATAATGCTTGGCCAGTGGATCGCCTTATAGGCGCTTTCGGCGTTGATGCAGCGGAATTTGCCCATCAGCAGGCAGGCGATGATCGCGGCAATCGGGTTGGGAATTTCATCAGTGAGCATCAGGGCTACCATCAACACCAGACAGAAAATCGCGTGCGGAGCCTGGCTGTGTGCCGGCGAAGCGTCATCCACTTCAACCGGCATATTGAGCACCACGAAATCACGCCCACGCTTCGCCAGCAGGGCAATTTGCCGCCAGTTGCCGACCACCAGCAGGATATCGCCGAGCTGCAGCGGCTCATCGACCACGGAACCATCCATCGCCTCGCCATCGCGCTTCATGCCGACGATATTGAGACCAAACCGGGTGCGGAACGCTATCTCACGCACCGTTTTCCCAATCATCTCCGAATCCGGGATCAGCGACACCTCCGCCATGCCCACATCCAGCGCCTGATCGGCAAAATACTCGCCGCGCAGCACCATCGGCTCGAGCATCTGCTCACCACAGAACTGGCGTAAGTCGACATCGGAGGCGGACATATCGATCAGCAGGACGTCGCGGGCGCGGAATTCCGATACCCCGTTGACGTTAACAATCACCCGACGGAACCGCCGCCAGCGTTCGACGCCGATGACGTTGGCACAGTACCGCTCACGCAGTTTTAAATCATCAAGACGCTGGCCGATCATCGGCGAACCAGGACGGATCGCCAGCCGGCGGGCGCGGCCAGTGAGGTGATATTCGCGGATCAGATCGCGGAAGGTGCTTCTTTTACGGCCATCACGCGCGGATTCGCCATTCTCTGTCTTCAGCATAAAGCGCACCGCCAGCATATAGACGATGCCCAGGATCAGCACCACCAGGCCAATCGGCGTGACGCTGAAAAAACTGAAGCCGTGCAGCCCTTCGCGCAGCAGTTCACTGTTGACGACCAGGTTGGGGGGCGTTGCGACCAGGGTCATCATCCCGCTGATAAGTCCGGCAAAGCTCAGCGGCATCATCAGCCGCGAGGGAGAGGTATTCATCCGCGCCGACACGCTGAGCACTACCGGAATGAAAATGGCGACCACCCCGGTTGAACTCATAAACGCACCCAGCCCGGCGACGGTGAGCATCAGGTAAACCAGCATCTTGGTTTCGCTGTTGCCCGCCACACTCACCAGCCACGCCCCCATCTTGGTGGCCACCCCGGTACGCACCAGGCCATCACCGATAATAAACAGGGCGGCAATCAGGATCACGTTAGGATCGCTGAACCCGGAAAAGGCTTCATTCAGCGTCAGCGTGCCGCTGAGGACGAAGGCGACAATGACCATCAGGGCGATAGCATCCATGCGCACCTTGCCGGTAGCAAACAGCACAACCGCGATAGCCAGAAGGGATAAAACCCAAATCAATTCACCGTTCACAACGTTTCCTTGTCACAAGTGGGAGTCGACATAGTGGCATAAAAAAGCCCCGGCAACGCGGGGCGAAATCATACGTTTACGCTTTAAGACGCACATTAACATAGCCGTCCGCCTGGCGTTCGATCACCAGATCGTCCAGGCTACTCAGCACGAGGTCGGCTTCATCCAGTCGAGGGGCATCGGCAGGCACGTTGACCGCGATGGTGCGACACCCCGCCGCCAGGCCGGAGAGCAACCCCGCCGGCGCATCTTCTACCACCGCGCACTGATCGGCCGGTAGTCCCAGCCGCTCGGCGCCCAGCAGATAGGCGTCCGGCGCCGGTTTTCCGTGTTTTACCTGCTCAGCGGTGATGAAGACCTCCGGCATCGGCAGGCCTGCCGCGCGATGACGCGCGTGGGCAACCGGCACCGACCCGGAAGTGACAATCGCCCATGGGATCCCAGCCTCATTGAGGGTACTCAGCAGGGTTAACGCCCCCGGCAGAGCGACAATGCCCTCGATATCAGTGGCTTCAATCTGCTCGAGGAAGCGGAATTCGGCCTGGATATCCTCCTCGCTACGACCCGGCATAAAATGGCGAATAGAGGTAATGGCCTGCTTGCCGTGAATAAAACTGAGAATTTCATCATGGTCAATGGCGAAACGATCGCCCCACTTACACCATGAACGCTCCACCACCGGCAAGGAATCCACCAGCGTCCCGTCTAAATCGAACAGGAAACCTTTACACTGCACGGGCACCTCCCTCAGGCATTGATAATTTGGTTAATTTCATTACTGCTCAGGTGATACTGGCGCGGACAGGCGTGCCAGACGCTCAGCATCCGCTGATATTTCTCCCACATCGGGGTCTGCGAGTTAAAGCCATGAGTGCCGGCGTCAAAATGGCTGTAGCGGCCTTCAATATTGACCATAAAGCGTACATAGCCGAGAAAACGCGCTTCGGTGGCGGCATCAAATCCGAGGAAGGTAACCCGACGCTCGTCGATACCCGCCGCGTCTTTCAGGTTGGTCCAGGAGACATGTAGCGCGTGGTACATCTCCATGATATCGATAACGGTACGGCAGGTTTCTTCCGTCAGCTGGCCAAACTCGCGGTCCAGTTCGCGCATCTGCAGCCCATACCCACGCTCAATGATGGTCTGCAGACGACGGTAGCGTTCCGCATTGTCCGGGTCGAGCATCGTCATCATTTTGTACTGATTGGATAAAATCAGACGCTGCGCATTGGTCATTTCCATGTTGTGACTCCTGTAGCACGGTAGGGCGTGAAATAAAGAAGGCGCATAAATCATGCGCCTTCTTTTATATGCGTTTTCCGTAGTGAATTACAAATCATCAAGGAAAGTTTTATCCAGTTGTTTGAAGGCGCGCTTAAGCGTGTCAGCCAGCGTCTGATAATCGGGCTTGCCTTCGACCGGCGCCAGCGCCTGCCCCGCCTCCTGCAGTTTGCCGCGCACTTCGTAAAACCAGTTAAGAATGGAGGGCGGCAGCGGCGTCACCGAACGCTTACCCAACCACCATAATCCCTGCATCGGCAGGCTCAGGGCAAACAGCGCGGTGGCGACAGCGGGACCCAGCTGGCCGCCCAGGGCTATCTGCCAGCACAGCGTAAAAATGGCGATCGGCGGCATGATACGGATAGCATAGCGGGTGGCACGAATAATGCGGTTTTCGATAAACACCGGCGCGAGGCGCTTGTCGAGAGGCCAGGTCTTTGCGTAATGCTGCCCGCGGTTGAACAAGCTAAAGAAGCTAACGGGGCGTTTCTCAGGGGTCGACATGGCTTTACCTCAACTTTACATATAAAACTTAAAAAATTCGTGCAAAACACCAACTATGCATGACATCGTTCAAAAGATTTTGGCAAAGGATGCCGCAATCAGGTATCCTGTGCCCGCCTGAAAGGGCGGATAGACTCTTTTGCCAGGCTAGTCAAATTATCGCATATTCTGCCATTGGCTGAAAATTATGCAAAATGGCATAAAATCAAATGTACTTCTCTCATCGTGCCCGAAAACAGAACAAGGCATGATGTTAATCATAAATGTCGAGGTCATCCTGCGCTACGCTAATGACACACTGACGTTTTTTTAGCCACGTATCATAAAAAGGTACTTCCATGTCGAGTAAGTTAGTACTGGTTCTGAACTGCGGTAGCTCCTCTCTGAAATTTGCTATCCTTGATGCCGTTAACGGCGACGAATATCTGTCCGGTTTAGCGGAATGCTTCCACCTGCCGGAAGCCCGTATCAAATGGAAAATTGACGGCGGCAAGCAAGAAGCTGAATTAGGCGCCGGTGCCGCGCACAGTGAAGCACTGAACTTTATCGTTAACACTATTCTGGCACAAAAACCAGAACTGTCTGCTCAGCTGACCGCAATCGGCCACCGTATCGTACACGGCGGTGAAAAATACACCAGCTCCGTGGTGATCGACGAGTCTGTGATTCAGGGTATTAAAGACGCAGCGTCTTTCGCACCGCTGCACAACCCGGCACACCTGATCGGCATCGCTGAAGCGCTGAAATCCTTCCCGCATCTGAAAGACAAAAACGTGGCCGTATTCGATACGGCGTTCCACCAGACCATGCCGGAAGAATCCTATCTCTACGCCCTGCCGTACAGCCTGTACAAAGAGCATGGCGTTCGTCGTTACGGCGCGCACGGCACCAGCCACTTCTATGTGACTCAGGAAGCCGCTAAGATCCTGAACAAGCCGGTGGAAGAGCTGAACATCATCACCTGCCACCTCGGCAACGGTGGTTCTGTTTCCGCTATCCGTAACGGTAAATGCGTTGATACCTCTATGGGGCTGACGCCGCTGGAAGGTCTGGTGATGGGTACCCGCTCCGGCGACATCGACCCGGCAATCATCTTCCATCTGCACGACACCCTGGGCATGAGCGTTGACGCGATCAACAAAATGCTGACCAAAGAGTCCGGCCTGCTGGGTCTGACCGAAGTCACCAGCGACTGCCGCTACGTGGAAGACAACTACCAGGAAAAAGCCGACGCTAAACGCGCGATGGATGTCTACTGCCACCGCCTGGCGAAATACATCGGCTCCTACACCGCGCTGATGGACGGTCGTCTCGACGCCGTTATCTTCACCGGCGGTATCGGTGAAAACGCCGCGATGGTGCGTGAACTGTCGCTGGGCAAACTGGGCGTACTGGGCTTCGAAGTTGACCACGAACGTAACCTGGCTGCCCGTTTCGGCAAGTCTGGCTTCATCAACAAAGAAGGCACCCGTCCTGCCGTGGTTATCCCGACCAATGAAGAACTGGTCATCGCGCAAGACGCCAGCCGTCTGACCGCTTAATTCCACACCGCCAGCCATAACCTTCAATAATTCGAGCTGCAGGAAGGCGGCGACGCAGCAAATCCCCGGTCACGTACACAGCGTACGCGACCGGGGTGAGCAAGTAGAGCCAACGCGCATGCAACTTGAAGTATGACGGGTAGCTGGTGGTGCTGTTTTGTATCCCGCCTGATACTGGCGGTAACGAAAGAGGATATACCGTGTCCCGTACTATCATGTTAATTCCTACCGGTACCAGCGTAGGCCTGACCAGCGTCAGCCTCGGTGTGATCCGTGCTATGGAACGCAAAGGCGTTCGTCTGAGCGTCTTTAAACCAATCGCCCAACCGCGCTCCGGTGGCGATGCGCCAGACCAGACCACCACCATCGTTCGCGCCAGCTCCTCCACGACCACCGCCGCTGAACCGCTGAAGATGAACCACGTTGAATCTCTGCTCTCCAGCAATCAGAAAGATGTGCTGATGGAAGAGATCATCGCCAACTATCACGCGAACACTCAGGACGCGGAAGTAGTACTGGTGGAAGGCCTGGTGCCGACCCGTAAGCATCAGTTCGCGCAGGCGCTGAACTTTGAAATCGCCAAAACGCTGAACGCGGAAATCGTCTTCGTGATGTCGCAGGGCACCGATACGCCAGAGCAGCTGAACGAGCGTATTGAACTGACCCGCAACAGCTTTGGCGGCGCGAAAAACACCAGCATTACCGGCGTTATCGTCAACAAACTGAATGCCCCGGTCGACGAGCAGGGCCGTACCCGTCCTGACCTGTCCGAAATCTTCGACGACTCGTCGAAAGCGAAAGTCGTGAAGATCGACCCGGCTCAGCTGCAGAAAGGCAGCTCCCTGCCAGTACTGGGCGCGGTGCCGTGGAGCTTCGATCTGATCGCCACCCGCGCGATCGACATGGCGCATCACCTGAATGCCACCATCATCAACGAAGGCGATATCAACACCCGCCGCGTGAAATCCGTGACCTTCTGCGCGCGCAGCATCCCACACATGCTGGAGCACTTCCGTGCAGGCTCGCTGCTGGTCACCTCGGCAGATCGTCCTGACGTGCTGGTCGCTGCCTGCCTGGCCGCGATGAACGGCGTGGAAATCGGCGCCATCCTGCTGACCGGCGGCTATGAAATGGACGCGCGCATCAGCAAGCTGTGCGAACGTGCCTTCGCCACCGGCCTGCCGGTGTTTATGGTCAATACCAATACCTGGCAGACCTCCCTGAGCCTGCAGAGCTTCAACCTCGAAGTACCGGTTGACGATCACGAGCGCATCGAGAAAGTTCAGGAATACGTGGCCAACTACATCAACGCCGACTGGATCGAATCGCTGACCGCGACCTCCGAGCGCAGCCGCCGTCTCTCCCCGCCAGCCTTCCGCTACCAGCTGACCGAGCTGGCGCGCAAAGCCGGCAAACGCGTTGTCCTGCCGGAAGGCGACGAACCGCGTACCGTGAAAGCCGCCGCTATCTGTGCGGAACGTGGCATCGCCACCTGTGTGCTGCTGGGTAACCCGGATGAGATCAACCGCGTTGCCGCAGCGCAGGGCGTTGAGCTGGGCGCGGGTATCGAAATCGTCGACCCGGAAGTGGTTCGCGAAAGCTACGTGGCTCGCCTGGTCGAACTGCGTAAGAGCAAGGGCATGACCGAAGCCGTCGCTCGCGAGCAGCTGGAAGACAACGTGGTTCTCGGCACCCTGATGCTGGAACAAGACGAAGTCGACGGCCTGGTGTCCGGCGCGGTTCACACCACCGCCAACACCATTCGTCCGCCGCTGCAGCTGATCAAAACCGCACCGGGCAGCTCGCTGGTCTCTTCCGTATTCTTCATGCTGCTGCCGGAACAGGTTTATGTCTACGGCGACTGCGCGATCAACCCGGATCCGACGGCAGAACAGCTGGCGGAAATCGCTATTCAGTCCGCTGACTCCGCCATTGCTTTCGGTATCGAACCGCGCGTAGCGATGCTCTCCTACTCCACCGGTACCTCCGGCGCGGGTAGCGATGTCGAGAAAGTCCGCGAAGCGACCCGTCTGGCGCAGGAAAAACGTCCTGACCTGATGATCGATGGTCCGCTGCAGTACGACGCCGCTGTCATGGCTGACGTGGCGAAATCCAAAGCGCCGAATTCGCCGGTTGCTGGCCGCGCGACCGTGTTCATCTTCCCGGATCTGAACACCGGTAACACCACGTACAAAGCGGTACAGCGCTCTGCCGACCTGATCTCCATCGGGCCGATGCTGCAGGGTATGCGCAAGCCGGTCAACGACCTGTCTCGTGGCGCCCTGGTTGACGATATCGTCTATACCATCGCTCTGACCGCGATCCAGTCAGCTCAGCAGCAGAAGTAATTCCCCGCTGAGATAAAAGCAAAAGGCAGCCAGATGGCTGCCTTTTTTCGTCAGGAGGCGAGCAGCTGTTGCTGCTGCGCGATTGCGGTATTACTCGCCCTCTTCCGCGTCATCATACTCATTACCCGCGTTACGGGTCATCCACAGCGCCAGCGCTTTCAGCGAGTCCGGCGTGAATTCATCGCAGCGGGCGGTGATCTCTTCCGGCGTTAACCAACACACCTCGCTGACCTCTTCTTCCTGCAGCGCAAATGGCCCATGCGAGACGCAGCTGAACAGGCTTCCCCAGACGCGACAGAACTTATCTTCGTAGTAAAACTGACCGTGATCGGCAAACGGTACTCCCGCGATGCCTAACTCTTCTTCGGCCTCGCGACGGGCAGACTCCAGCAGTTGCTCATCGGCCTGAACGACGCCGCCGGCGGTGGCATCCAGCATGCCCGGATGAAAGTCTTTTGTCTCGGTGCGTCGCTGCACCAGAATTTTTCCCATTCCGTCGTGAACGACGATATAGGTCGCCCGGTGACGCAGGCACTGCGCGCGCATCTGCTCGCGGCTGGATTGTGCTATCACCTCATTGTTTTCATTAACAATATCGACCCATTCTGTGCTTGCCAAATGATTCTGTTCCGCCATCAGGAAACCTTACTTTGAAAGCGCTCTCGCGGCGCGTCTTTATGATTGAGGGCTAAATTACGGGTAAATTGCGACCTCTGCAATAACCTGATTATCATTGAGTGCTAAAACCTGCAGACGCCCCTGATCCAGCAGCCCATAGCTGGCGGAATATCCCCCTTTCGGGATACTCACTGAGCCAGGGTTAAACAGGTAGATCGCACCGCGTTTTTCCGCAACCGGAATATGAGTATGGCCGTAAGCCAGAACATCGCCAGCGTCCAGCGGCGGCAAATTTTCCGGGCTATAAAGATGGCCATGGGTCAGAAACAGGCGGTAGCGTTCGCTGAGCACCTGTTGCCAGGGCGCGGTCATGGGAAAACGAAGTAGCATCTGATCCACTTCGCTGTCGCAATTGCCGCGAACGACAATAATGCGCTCCGCCACGCTGTTAAGCCGCTCGGCCACCTCCGCCGGCGCATACCCTTCCGGCAGCGCATTGCGTGGCCCGTGATTGAGCACATCGCCGAGAATAATAAGCCACCTGGCGCCGCTTTGCGCGAATCGTTCAAGCACGCGTTCCGTAGCGGGCAGCGAACCGTGAATATCGGAGGCAAACATCAGTTTCATAGATTCCATCTCCACTGGTTACAATGCCACTATGATAGCGGAAGCGCGGCGGGCGATCAGCCTGCGCGTTTGGCGGAAAGCGCGGCGTAACGCTGGATTGAGGCCCGTTGCCACTGAAAAGTCGCATAATCGGCCAGCGTCTCCGGCACCTCATCGCCATTGAGAACCAGACGATTGAGCATCAGCGCCAGGTCGGCGTCGGCAATGGACCATTCGCCAAATAAATTTTGCCCGCCGTGGGCCAGTAGCATGGCGGCGGTGGTAAACAGTTTTTCCGCAGATTGCTTGCCTGCCTCGCTGAGGGCCGGCATTTTCACCCCGCCAAACACCACGGCGGTCGATCGCTCTTCACGAATCGGCACCAGATCGCTGCGCAGCCAGGCCTGGATCTGCCGGGCGCGGGCGCGATTTTGCAGATCATGCGGGTATATACGCTCCCACTCCGGCGGGGCGAAACGCTCATCCAGATACTCGGTAATCGCCGAGGACTCGCTCAGCGCGAAATCATCAACCTCCAGCAGCGGTACGCGACGGGTGGCGGTATAGCCCGTCCAGCCGGCCTGCAGATGTTCGCCGCGGTTCAGGTCGACGGTTTTAAGGCTAAAAGGCAGGCTCTTTTCCTGCAGGGCGACATAGACAGACATCACATACGGTGAGAAAAAATCGGCATCGGACCACAGGGTAATCACAGGCTGGCTCATGGCTTCCTCAAGGATGGTAGACAGGACAATAAGCCAACATAGCCTGGCTTGCCGGGGATGTCACTGCTCGTCCGCGAGTCAGCATCACCTGGCTGCCTCCAGACCGATGCGCCGCTCGCGGATTTCCACCCGGGTTGCGCAGCTTCACCTATACTCGAACAGTTTGCGACCCACGACGGCGGGAAATATTATGATCGATCTCTACTATGCACCCACCCCAAACGGCCACAAAATCACCCTGTTTCTCGAAGAGGCGCAGCTGGCCTATCGGCTAATTCGGGTCGATATCGGCAAAGGGGAGCAGTTTCATCCACAGTTTCTGGCGATTTCGCCGAATAACAAAATCCCGGCGATTGTCGACCATATGCCTGTCGATGGCGGGGCGCCGTTGAGCGTCTTCGAGTCCGGCGCCATCCTGCTCTATCTGGCGGAGAAAAGCGGCAAGCTGCTGAGCGGTGAACTGCGGGAGCGCTATATTACTCTGCAATGGCTATTCTGGCAGGTCGGCGGTCTTGGGCCGATGCTGGGACAAAATCAGCATTTTGCCCACTCGGCGCCGCAAACGGTGCCCTATGCCATTGAACGTTTTCAGGTGGAAACCCAGCGACTGTACGGGGTTCTCAACCACCGCCTCGAAGCCAGTCCGTGGCTTGGCGGCGACCATTACAGCATCGCCGATATTGCCGCCTGGCCCTGGGTCAACAGCCATGTCCGACAGCGTATCGATCTGGCGAACTATCCGGCGGTGCATAACTGGTATGAGCGCATTAAGCAGCGACCGGCGACCATTGAAGCGATGCTAAAAATTCAGCCTTATTAACCCCCTGCTCGCCCGTCGCGCTTTGTTGTATGATTGCAGAACTTACAACACGGAGGAAGCCTGCAATGTCTCAACCAGACGCCATTATTCGTATTAAGAACCTGCGCCTGCGTACTTTTATTGGAATTAAAGAGGAAGAGATCGCCAACCGCCAGGACGTGGTGGTGAATGTGGCGATTCACTATCCCGCCGATAAGGCGCGCGATAGCGAAGACATCAATGATGCGCTGAACTACCGCACCATTACCAAGCGCATCATCAGCCATCTTGAGAATGGCCGTTTCTCGTTGCTGGAAAAATTAACTCAGGATGTGCTGAATATCGCATGCGAACATCACTGGGTCACATATGCTGAAGTGGAGATCGATAAACTTCATGCGCTACGCTATGCCGACTCGGTGTCGATGACCATGAGCTGGCGGCGATAACGATGTCAGGGAGGTGGTATGAAGATCCTGCTTACGGGTGGCACCGGCCTGATTGGCCGACATCTGATACCCCGGTTGCTGGAGCTGGGGCATAGCGTCACGGTTTCCACGCGGCACCCGGATAGCGCCCGCGCCCGCCTCGATCCGCGCGTCACGCTGTGGCGCGATTTCGAAGGCCATCACCACCTCAATGATATTGATGCCGTTATTAATCTGGCAGGTGAGCCCATAGCTGATAAACGCTGGACGGCCGAGCAGAAACAACGCTTGTGCCATAGCCGCTGGGATCTCACTCAGCGGCTGGTGGGCCTGATCCACGCCAGCGACACGCCTCCCTCCGTGCTGATCAGCGGGTCTGCCACCGGCTACTACGGCGATCTCGGCGAGGTGGTGGTGACCGAAGAAGAACCACCGCACAATGAGTTTACCCATAAGCTTTGCGCCCGCTGGGAGCAAATTGCCTGCGAAGCGCAAAGCGAACGTACCCGCGTCTGCCTGCTGCGCACCGGCGTGGTACTGGCCCCGCGGGGCGGTATTCTCGGCAAAATGACGCCCGCCTTTAAGCTCGGCCTCGGTGGGCCTATCGGCAGCGGCAGACAGTATCTGGCCTGGATCCATATCGACGATATGGTTAACGGCATTCTGTGGCTGCTGGATAACGATCTACGCGGTCCGTTCAATATGGTTTCTCCCTACCCGGTGCATAACGAACAGTTCGCCCACGCCTTGGGTCATGCGCTCAATCGACCAGCCATTTTCCGCGTTCCTGCCGCTGCTATTCGCCTGCTGATGGGTGAGTCTGCCGTCCTGGTACTCGGTGGCCAGCGCGCGCTGCCTAAGCGACTGGAAGCCGCTGGCTTCGCCTTCCGCTGGTACGATCTGGAAGAAGCGCTAAAGGATGTGCTGAGTTAATGGCTGACACAGGGGAGCATTGGCCCTCCTGATTCCATTCTGCTGGCTCATGCTCCACGCCTGGATGGCCTCCCCCTGGCGCTGCAGCATCGCCATATTCAGGACAACCAGCGCCCTTAATCGCCTGAATTCACCGCCAGCCGGCCGGTTTGCCGATGTTACCTGGCGAAGCAAAGTGCTAAGGTAGGCTTTTCTTTCTGCGTATTGACTGCTTTATGACAACCATCACCACACCACGCCTTTCGCTTACCCGCTTTGTTACCGATGACTGGCCCTTTTTTCTGCGCCTGCGCCAGGATCCGCTGGTGATGCGTTTTATGGGGGAAGTGTTAAGCGAGACGGCGCTACGCAGCGTGTTTGCCAGCCGCTGTGCCGATCCCGGGGTGTTTGTTTTGCGTGATAAACGCGGCGACGCGCTGGGCGATATTGGGCTCCGCATCAGTCCGAAAAATCCGCACGAGGCTGACGTCGGCTACGCCCTGTTACCGCAGGCTCAGGGAAGAGGCTATGCCAGCGAAGCGCTGCGCACGATCTGCGATTATGGTTTCAGCACGCTGGGGGTGCAGGCCATCAATGCCTGGGTGCTGAGTGAAAATCATGGCTCATCGCGCCTGCTGGAGAAACAAGGCTTTGTGCGCACCCAGGTGCTGGAGAAAGCCTATCATCTGAACGGCATCGATTACGATGACTGGATCTATCGGCTGGAGCGGGAAGCTCACCCGACGCCTACAGACGCCGGGTGAGCCGGTTATTTCAGCGACCCTTTCAGAAACTGCTGCAGGCGCGGGCTTTTCGGCGCGCCAAACAGCGCGTCCGGATGCCCTTCTTCTTCAATTTTGCCCTGATGCAGGAAAATAACATGCGAAGAGACGTGGCGGGCAAAGCCCATTTCGTGGGTCACCACCACCATGGTTTTTCCCTCTTCCGCCAGCTGCTGCATGATACGCAACACTTCGCCCACCAGTTCCGGATCCAGAGCGGACGTTGGCTCATCAAACAGCAGCACTTCCGGCTCCATCGCCAGCGCGCGGGCAATCGAGACACGCTGCTGCTGGCCGCCGGAGAGATGCACCGGGTATTTCGCCTGCTGACGTTCGTCAATCCCGACCTTGGCCAGGTATTTTACCGCGCGATCGCGCGCTTCCTGTTTGCTTAAGCCCAGCACCTGAATCGGCGCCTCCATGACGTTCTCCAGCACCGTCATATGGCTCCACAGATTGAAATGCTGGAACACCATGGTCAGGCGGGTGCGCAGCAGGCGCAGCTGGTTCTTATCAGCCACCTTCAGCTGGCCGTCCTTATCCCGCACCAGGCCAATATTCTGGCCACTGACGACGATCGTGCCTTCGCTCGGTTTTTCAAGGAAGTTAATGCAGCGCAAAAAGGTACTTTTTCCGGAACCCGATGAACCGATGATACTGATAACGTCCCCGGCTTTCGCCTGCAGGGAGACGCCCTTCAGCACCTCGTGTTCCCCATAGCGTTTGTGCAGATCGATAACGTTTAATTTATTGTCGGACATGGCGTTCTCAATGCGTCGAAGAAGGTTTGATATGCTGCAACCAGCGCTTTTCCGCTTTACGGAACAAGCTAATCAGCACATACGAGATAATTAAATAGAGTACCGCGGCGATGCCAAAGGCGGTGAACGGCTGATAGGTCGCGGAGTTAATATCGCGAGCGATTTTCAGCAGATCCGGCACCGTAGCGGTAAACGCCAGCGCGGTGGAGTGCAGCATCAGGATCACTTCGTTACTGTATGCCGGTAGCGCAATGCGCAGCGCGGAAGGCAGAATAATGCAGCGGTACAGTTTGACGGACGAGAAGCCGTAGGCCCGTGCCGCTTCAATTTCTCCGGCGGGTACTGAGCGGATCGCCCCGGCGAAAATTTCAGTGGTATAGGCGCAGGTATTCAGGGTTAACGCCAGCACCGTGCAGTTTAGCCCGCTGCGGAAAAAAGCGTTCAGCAGCTCCGTGCCTTTGACGATTTCCAGGGTATACATGCCGGAGTAAAAAACCAGCAGTTGCACATACAGCGGCGTGCCGCGAAAGATGTAAGTGAACAGCCAGATGGGGAACTGGATAAATTTATTGCTTGAGACGCGGCCAATGGCCAGAAACACCGCCAGAATGCCGCCCATCACCACCGAAGAGATCAGCAACCATAAGGTAATCGCCACGCCGGTAAAGCGATAGCCGTCGGTCCACAGCAGTGATTTCCAGTACTCCTGAATAATTTCAATCACAGGTCAGCCCTCTTCACGCCAACGGTATAGCGGCGTTCGAGCAGCAGCAGTACGCCATTAGAAAGGGTGGTAAACACCAGATAAATCAGGCCGCAGACGATGGCGAAATAGAACGGCTGCCAGGTGCTTTTCCCGGCCAGCTGCGTGGCTTTGACCACATCCTCCAGCCCCAGCAGCGAGACCAGCGCCGTTGCCTTGAGAATAACCTGCCAGTTGTTGCCGATCCCCGGCAGCGCGTAGCGCATCATCGCCGGGAACAGAATACGCCGGAACGTCTGCCCGCCGCTAAAGCCAAAGGCGGTAGCCGCTTCGATATGCCCCTTCGGCACCGCAAGGTAGGCGCCGCGGAAAGTTTCCGTAAAATAGGCGCCATAGATAAAGCCGAGGGTAATAATCCCGGCGATCATCGGATCGATATCAAACTGCGCCATGCCCAGCGCATCGGTGACGCTGTTCAGCGCAATCTGCAGGCCATAGAAAATCAGCAGCATCAGCACCAGATCGGGCACGCCGCGAATCAGTGTGGTATAGCCTTCAAATACCAGCGCCAGAGGACGGTTGCTCGATAACTTTGCGCCAGCGCCCGCCAGCCCTATCAGGACGGCGAGAACGACCGAGCTGAGCGCAAGCTCCAGGGTGACGAGCGCACCCTGCAAAATAACCTGTGAAAACCCATACAGCATGCTGCCTACCCTGTCTGTCATTCACCATTGCGCGCGAAACGCACGCAATGGTGAGGCGTGAGAATTATTCGCCGTATACGTTAAAATCGAAGTATTTTTTCGCCAGTTTGTCGTAGGTGCCGTCTTTACGCATCTCTGCAAACGCCTTATTCAGCGCTTCACGCAGTTCGTTGTCTTCCTTACGCAGCCCCATACCGGTACCGACGCCGAACAGCTTCTCGTCTTTAATCGATGGTCCGCCAAACTGGTAATCTTTACCGATAGGCTGTTTCAGGAACCCTTCGCTGGCCGCAACCTCATCCTGGAACGCGGCGTCGATACGGCCGGCGGTCAGGTCGGAATAGATATTGTCCTGCCCCTGATAGGAGACAATTTCGATACCTTTCGGCGCCCAGTGCTCATTGCCATAGGTTTCCTGAGTCGTCCCCTGCAGCACGCCCACGCGCTTACCCTTCAGGGTGGCGAGATCCGGCGTTACCGGGCTGCCCTTTTTCACCACCAGACGCGAATCTGCCGCGTACAGCTTGTCGGTGAAGGCAATTTCCTGCTGGCGCTTTTCGGTAATCGACAGCGAAGACATAATCGCGTCGATTTTCTTCGCTTTTAAGGAGGGGATCAGCGCATCCAGCGGGTTTTCAACAAAGGTACATTGGGTATTAATACGCTTACACAGCTCTTTTGCCAGATCGATATCAAAACCGACCAATTCTCCCTGCGCATTCTTCGATTCGAAGGGGGCATAAGTCGGATCGGTGCCAATACGAATTTTTTGCGGAATGGCGGCAAAGACTGTGGAAACGCTGGAAAGGGCCAGCGCTAAAGAGAGAGACAACGCCAGTTTTTTCATAACTATCCTCGACAGACTGTCATTCTAACGGGTTTATTAGAACTATTTACGCCAGTTATCGTGCCATTATTCGCCCCTTGAGGGCAAAGATTTATGCACCAGAAAGGCCGATTTTTTGCATCAGAAACGCTTAACTATGCATTTTTTAGCCAAAAAACTGGCTGCTTTTGCACTGAAATGATCCACAGCGTTTTTTGTTGCACCGTTCTGGGGCAGGATCACGAGTATGGCGTCAGGCCCACACTATCGTGCGGGCCTGCAGCAGTCTTAGTCGCCGTAAACGTTAAAATCGAAGTATTTCTTCGCCATTTTGTCGTAGGTGCCGTCTTTACGTATCTCGCCCAGCGCTTTATCAAACGCAGCTTTCAGTTCGACGTCGTCCTTACGCAGACCGATACCGGTACCATCGCCAAAGTACTTTTTATCTTTCACCGACGGGCCGGCGAAGGCGAAATCTTTCCCGGCAGGTTGTTTCAGGAAGCCTTCGCTGGCGGCGACTTCATCCTGCAGCGCCGCATCCAGACGGCCAGCTGCGAGATCTGAATAGATCAGATCCTGGTTCTGGTAGGCCACCACGTCAACGCCCTGGCTGCGCCAGCGGTCATTGGCATAGGCTTCCTGAGTAGAACCTTGCAGCACCCCGACGTGCTTGCCTTTCAGCGCCTCCAGCGTCGGCTGGATCGGCGACCCTTTGGCGGCGATCAGACGCGAGTCAGCGGCATAAAGCTTGTCAGAGAAAGCGATCTCTTGCTGACGCTTCTCGGTAATGGAGAGCGAAGAGATGATGGCGTCAATTTTCTTCGCCTTGAGGGAGGGGATCAGGGAGTCAAAATCACTGCCGACCCAGGTACATTTCACCTTAATTCGGGAGCACAGTTCGTTGCCTAAATCGATATCAAAACCAACAAAGTCCCCTTTTGCGTCTTTCGACGAAAATGGCGCATAGGTCGCGTCAGTGCCAATGCGAATGCTCTGCGGCAGAGCAGCAAACACGCTGGCCGTGCTGCTCATTCCCACGAGTAAAGAGAGAGCCAGAATCGTCTTCTTCATACAGTACCCTTAAGTGTCGTGTCGTGATGTGGTGCGTTGCTTGTTATGGTGATTGCCGATCAATCCTGCAGTTTTTGTGCCATCTTCCCGGTGCGTGCCGGGAACAGGGTTAAATTTGTTAAAATAAAGTTGCAGGATTGTCTTGGAAGGGAAGATACCAGCATTACTGGCGAAACCGCAGTGCCTCAGCGCAAAAAGACGAAATAAATGTCGAGGATTTGATCGGGACGACAAATTTGCACCACTGCGGCGCAAGCGTACATTGACTGCACTTATTTAGTGCAATCCTGTGCCCCCTGCCAGCGAGTAAACAAGTCTTGAGACAGGCTAATATCGAACTGATCGAGCACCCGGTTGACGGTTTGGTTGATGACATCATCCAGGCTTTGCGGCCGATGATAAAAGGCCGGCACCGGCGGCATTATCACCGCCCCGAGCTCCGCGGCCTGAACCAGCAGTCGCAGATGGCCGAGATGGAACGGGGTCTCCCGCACACAGAGCACCAGCGGACGACGCTCCTTCAGCACGACATCGGCCGCCCGCGTCAATAGGCCATCCGTATAGCTATGGACAATGCCAGAGAGCGTTTTCATTGAGCAGGGTAAAATCACCATACCGGCGGTTTTAAACGAACCGGAAGAGATACTGGCGGCGATATCGCGGGCGTCATGCACCACATCGGCCAGCGCCTGCACGTCGCGCACGCTGAAGTCGGTCTCGAGGGCCAGCGTTTGCCGTGCCGCCTGGCTGAGGATCAGATGGGTCTCAATCTCCGGCACATCCCGCAACACCTGCAGCATCCGCACGCCATAGATAGCGCCGCTGGCGCCAGAAATGCCAATAATCAGTCGTTTCACGTTCTGTTACCCCTTGCGCGTGTGCCGCAGACTTTGCCGGATTATAGCCTCTGGCGCAACTATTGACGCACAGTTGAGGGGCGAAAAAAAGCCCGCCGTCCTTCAGGTACGGCGGGCCCGTGACGCGCGAACGGGTTAACCCTCGTTGTGCATCTCGAGGTTTTCGACTTCGTTCTGCAGCTGGACCGCTTTGGCATCATCGTTACGCAGGGAGTCAAGATAGTCGAGGTACTGCTGGTCGACATCCCGGGTCACATATACGCCGTTGAACACCGAGCATTCAAACTGTTGAATATCCGGGTTCTCCGCGCGCACTGCGTCGATCAGATCGTTGAGATCCTGGAAAATCAGGCCATCGGCGCCGATGATCTGGCGGATCTCATCCACTTCGCGGCCATGGGCGATCAGTTCGTTGGCGGTCGGCATATCGATACCATACACGTTCGGGAAACGAATTTCCGGCGCAGCGGAGGCCAGATACACTTTTTTCGCCCCCGCTTCGCGCGCCATCTCAATGATCTGCTCCGAGGTGGTGCCGCGTACAATGGAATCATCGACCAGCAGCACGTTCTTATCGCGGAATTCCGCACGGTTGGCGTTGAGCTTACGGCGAACAGATTTACGACGCAGCTGCTGACCGGGCATGATAAACGTCCGGCCGACGTAGCGGTTCTTCACAAAGCCCTGACGATAAGGTTTGTCGAGAATGCGGGCGATTTCCAGCGCGATGTCGCAGGAAGTCTCCGGGATCGGGATAACGACGTCAATATCCAGATCTTCCCACTCGCGGGCAATCTTTTCGCCCAGCTTAGTCCCCATGTTGACGCGGGCGCTGTAGACGGAAATTTTGTCAATAAACGAGTCCGGACGGGCAAAATAGACGTACTCGAATAAGCATGGGTTGCTGACCGGATTATCGGCACACTGACGGGTATACAGCTGGCCTTTCTCAGTAATATAGACCGCTTCGCCCGGCGCGACATCGCGCAGGAATTCAAAACCAAGCGTATCAAGCGCCACGCTTTCCGAGGCCACCATATACTCAGTGCGACCGTCGCCAACGTCACGTTTACCCAGCACCAGCGGACGAATGCCGTTAGGGTCGCGGAAGGCCACCATGCCATGACCGATGATCATCGCGACGCACGCGTACGCGCCGCGGATCAGGCGGTTGGTCGCCGCAATCGCAGCGAAGATGTTGTCCGCTTCCAGCGGGTAGTGACGGAAGTTATCCAGCTCACTGGCGAAAATATTGAGGAGGATTTCGGAATCAGAGGTGGTATTGATATGGCGGCGTTTTTCTTCAAACAGCTTTTTACGCAGCTCGTGCGCATTGGTCAGGTTGCCGTTATGCGCCAATGTGATGCCATACGGCGAGTTAACGTAAAACGGCTGCGCCTCGGAGGCGCTGGAGCTGCCCGCCGTAGGATAACGCACGTGGCCAATACCCATATTGCCCTGCATACGCTGCATGTGGCGGGCTTCGAATACGTCGCTTACCAGCCCGTTAGCCTTACGCAACCGGAAGCAGTTGTTGGCATCAATGGTGATGATGCCAGCGGCATCCTGTCCACGGTGCTGGAGCACCGTTAGCGCATCATAAATCGACTGGTTAACCGGCATAACACCGGCGATACCGACAATACCGCACATACGTCTTTTCCTCGTTCAGCAACGACCCAAAGTCTATACTTTAGGCAAGAAACTTGACGAGCTTTGCAGGTATTCAAAAAACCATCTGATGACAGGGGTAAAATAGGGAATAAACTGCGACTGATGCCAGTCATCGCTCTTCGCCATTCCGGTAAAGGTGTCCAGGAAGAACAAGATAGCGGCGATGATCAGCACCCCACGTAGCGCGCCGAAGCAGATCCCCAATACCCTGTCGGTTCCTGACAAACCGGTCTTCTCCACCAGCTGGCCTATCACATAGTTCACGATAGCGCCAACGATGAGCGTCACGATAAACAGCGCCGCAATAGCAATCCCATTTCGAACCCGTTCATCCTCAAAGCCCGTAAACCAGACAGACAGGTCAGCGTAGTAATGGCTGGCGACATAAAACGCGCAACCCCACGTCACTAACGATAAAGCTTCGCGAACAAAGCCGCGGATCAGGCTGACCAGGCAAGAAAGACCCAGCACCGCCATAATGGCGTAATCAATCCAGACCATATACGTCCCACGATTTACGCCCTGTCGTCCAGTTCGGGGCGCATTCTAACAGAAAAAGAAAACGTTTGCGTAGGGATTTCCATGCCCTACAGAAATAAAAATGGCGCTGAAAAAACATTCAACGCCAGACTGCCTTTCGCCTCTTGAGGGCGGCTGAGACAGGGTTTGCGGGGCGTTTCTCCCCGCCACGTTCTCTCCGCATGGCGGAAAAAACAATCAGTTTGGGGTGAAGCCCATCACGACCCCGCTAAGCCCGGAGATCTGCTGTAGATCGCCCAGCTGGCCTTTCAGCTTGTCTTTTGACGCATCCGGGCCGACGAGGATGCGGGTAATTTTACCCTGTACCGGCGTCGAAGGCGACGTATAGACTTTGAACCCCGAGGCCCGCAGTTTACCCACAATCTCATTCACCTTATCGGCGTTCTTCAACGCGCCCAGCTGAACCACATAGGCTTTCCCGGTCGGCGCCGGCAGGGCCGCCTGCTGCTGCGGTGGCTGTTGCTGCTGTGGCTTAGCCGGCGGCGGCGTTGGCGTCGCGGCCTGCTGTTGCGGCTGCGGCTGTGGTTTCGGCTGCGGCTTGGGCTGCGGTTTCGCGGCCACCACCGGCTCCTGAACGTCGTCAAAGCTGTTGCTGTTCACCGGAATACGCGATGGATCTAACGATGGCGCGGCGGCATCGCCCGCCCGCACCTCTTCCGCCGCCCCTTCCGGCGGTTGCGAAGGCAACGCCTGGGTCGCCGCTGGCAACATATCCGGTTCATCGCGATCGCCCGGTTTCGGCACCAGCGGGATCGCGGCAAACTCATCCTGGTAATGCTTTTTCTGCCCGTCCAGCAGCCCTGGCAGGATAATCACCCCCAGCGCCACCAGCACGATTGTCCCGACTAAACGGTTCTGAAACTTACTCGCCACCGATTCTCCCCGCGTCTATCTCTTCCATAACCTGCGCTACGGTGTGAAACGAACCACACACCAGCACGGTATCTTCCACTTTAGCGTCAGCCATGGCCGCATGCCACGCCTGCGCCACGCTGGTATAGACTGTGCCGCCACGCAAATGTTCCAACAGCTGCTCCGCCGTCGCGCCGCGCGGGCCTTCCAGCGGCGCGCAGTACCAGGCGTCGACTTCCGGGGCCAGATTGGCCAGCGTACCGGCAATGTCCTTATCATGCAGCATACCAATAACCGCCAGCACGCGTCCCGTTTTCGCTAACGTTTTGAGACGCCCGGCGAGATAGGCCGCCGCGTGCGGGTTATGCGCTACATCGAGGATCACCCGCGGGGCATCGCTGATTATCTGAAAACGGCCCGGCAGCATCGCGTCGCGGATCCCATCGCGTAGGATGGCGTCATCCACGGCAAGCCCGCTGGCGCGCAGCGCCGCCACGGCCGTCGCCGCATTCGGCAACGGCACCTGAGGCAACGGCAGGCGGCTTAACGCCCCGGCCGCGTCGCGGAAGGACCAAGTCTCGTCCTCCACCTCATAGCACCAGTCGACGCCGCGGCGCTGGAGCAGCGCGCCCTTCTCGCTGGCCACGTCGGCAATGGTGTGCGGCATATCCGGCTCACCCACCACCGCCGGTTTACCGGCGCGAAAGATACCCGCTTTTTCCCGGCCGATACTTTCGCGATCCGGCCCCAGCCAGTCGGTATGATCGAGGGCGATGCTGGTGACCACCGCGACGTCGGCATCTACGATATTGGTGGCGTCGAGACGGCCACCCAGCCCGACCTCAAGGATCACCACATCCAGCTGCGCCTGCTTAAACAGCCATAGCGCCGAGAGCGTGCCGTACTCAAAATAGGTCAACGAGATGTCACCGCGCGCGGCTTCGATTTCAGCAAACGAGGCCGTATGCGCGGCCTCCGGCAGTTCCGCTCCCTGAATGCGCACGCGTTCGGTGTAGCGCACCAGATGCGGGGAGCTGTAGACCCCCACTTTATAGCCGGCCGCCATCAGGACGGTTTCCAGCGTGCGGCAGGTGGTGCCTTTGCCATTGGTGCCCGCGACGGTAAAAACAAATGGCGCCGGTTTAACGATATCCATCTGCCCGGCGACCTCGCTGACGCGTGCCAGCCCCAGGTCGATGGTTTTACTGTGCAGATGTTCCAGATAAGAAAGCCACGTAGCCAGGGGCGACGTGGCCTGAGGAATAGGATCTTTTTCCATGATGCCCGTAAGAATTGACGGTTAACGCGTATGAATAAAAAAGGGCAGCGCCGCCAGGCCCTGCCCTCTGCTTTATCAGGCCTCAGGTTCCTGATCCGGTGCCGGCGGCACCACCACGCCTTCATGAGGCGCTTCCGAAACGGCAACCGGTGCCGGCAGGTTCATCAGCTTCGCCAGAATGCTGGCCAGCTTGAGACGCATTTCCGGGCGGCGAACGATCATATCGATCGCCCCTTTTTCAATCAGAAACTCGCTGCGCTGGAATCCCGGCGGCAGCTTCTCGCGTACGGTCTGCTCAATTACGCGAGGACCGGCAAAGCCGATCAGCGCTTTCGGCTCGGCAATGTTCAGATCGCCCAGCATCGCAAAGCTCGCCGATACGCCGCCCATGGTCGGGTCGGTCAGCACGGAGATGTACGGCAGCCCGCGCTCCTGCATTTTCGCCAGTGCGGCGGAGGTTTTCGCCATCTGCATCAGCGACATCAGCGCTTCCTGCATACGGGCGCCGCCGGAGGCGGAGAAGCAGATCAGCGGGCAGTTGTCTTCCAGCGCCTGCTCCACGGCGCGCACAAAACGTGCGCCGACGACGGAACCCATCGAGCCCCCCATAAAGGAGAACTCAAAGGCGGCGGCAACCACCGGCATCGCGTAGAGCGTACCTTTCATTACCACCAGCGCGTCTTTCTCGCCCGTCTCTTTCTGAGCGGACGCCAGGCGGTCTTTGTATTTTTTTGAATCGCGGAACTTCAGCACATCTTTTGGCTCAAGTTCGCTACCCAGTTCTACCAGAGAACCTTCATCCAACAGGCTATGCAGGCGATTACGCGCCGACATGCGCATATGGTGATCGCACTTAGGACAAACCTCCAGGTTGCGCTCCAGCTCGGCGCGGTAGAGTACCTGACCGCAGCTATCGCACTTGGTCCATACACCCTCAGGAATGCTCGCCTTGCGGGTGGGAGTGATGTTGCTTTTAATTCGTTCAATCCAGCTCATTGATAACCTTTCTGCCTGAACCTGGTCGATGCCAGTTTTGTCGTAAGGGGCGCATAATGCCATTTTTGCCTCTTACAGACCATGAATGTTGCACATTAAATCATATCATCCCGGAACATGGGATAAAAAAGTGGTCAAACCGCTGCGCGCGACGATCATGCTCGGTCACGCGCAGCGCAGGGCGAACTACTTCGCCTGCTTTGACGCCGCCCGCTTATGGCGGATGATCTCAATCACACCCGGCAGGACGGAGAGGACAATGATCGCCACGATCAGCAGCTTCAGGTTCTCCTGCACCACCGGCAGATCGCCAAACAGATAGCCGGCGTAGGTGAACAGCAGCACCCACAGCAGCGCCCCGACCACGTTATAGGCTGCAAAATGACGATAGGACATATGCCCCATTCCCGCCACAAACGGCGCGAAGGTTCGGACTATCGGCACAAAGCGCGCCAGGATAATGGTTTTTCCGCCGTGACGTTCATAGAAGCTATGGGTTTTATCCAGATAGCTACGACGGAAAATCTTCGAGTTCGGATTACTAAACAGCTTCTCGCCGAACAGTCGGCCAATGGTGTAGTTGACCGCATCGCCGACGATGGCTGCGATGACCATCAGCAGTACCATCAGGTGAACATTGAGATCGTTCGTCGGCAGCGCCGAGAGCGCGCCCGCGACGAACAGCAAGGAATCGCCCGGCAGGAATGGCGTCACCACCAGCCCGGTTTCGCAGAACAGAATCAAAAACAGAATGGCATAAACCCAGACGCCGTACTGGGCAACCAGTTCGGCAAGGTGCACATCAATATGCAGGATGAAATCAATTAAAAAGTGAATCAAGTCCATGTTTGTATTTACCCTTAATGACTCTATTAGTCCGCCAGAAACAGCGGGCCCATTGGCAGCACCGGTAAATCATAGTGGGCCGGGTAATCCACCGACACCAGATACAACCCTTCCGCTTTTGCCGTTGCCGCAGCGAGCGTCCTGTCTTTTGCTGCCAGCAGTTCTGCCATCCAGCTCTCCGGCTGGTTTCCGGCCCCGACTTCCATAAGGCTGCCCACAATATTCCTGACCATATGATGTACAAAGGCATTCGCTTTGATATCCACCACCACATACGCGCCGTAGCGGGTAACGTTAATATGCATCACATTCCGCCACGGGGTACGCGACTGGCACTGTACCGCGCGAAACGAGGTAAAGTCATTCTCGCCCAGCAGACACTGCGCAGCGCGCTGCATGCGCTCGGCGTCGAGCGGCTGGTGAAAATGCGTCACGCCATGGCTTAGCACCGCCGGGCGCAGGCGATGATTATAGATGACGTAGCGATAACGGCGCGCCGTGGCGCTGAACCGGGCGTGAAAATCCGCCGGCACATGTTTAACCCAACGCACCGCGATGTCACCAGGTAAATTCGCATTTACCCCCAGCGTCCAGGCGGCATCTTTACGCTGCGCCCGGGTTTCGAAATGCACCACCTGGCCGGTGCCATGGACACCGGCGTCGGTGCGGCCAGCGCAAAAGACGGTAATCGGTTCGTTCGCCACCTGCGAGAGCGCCTTTTCCAGCTTCTCCTGCACGCTGCGCACTTCGTTTTGCCGCTGCCAGCCGTAATATTTGCTGCCGTCGTACTCGATGCCCAGCGCGATTTTAAAGATCGGCTGTTGCTCCATCTCAGACATCAGTACAGGTACTCCTCAATCAGCTTCTCGGCGATTTTCACCGCCATCAGCGCCCCGCCGAAGCGCACGTTATCCGCGACGGACCAGAACTGAATCTGCTCCGGCATGCCGTAATCGTTATGCACGCAGCCGATGGAGAGACGAGCGTTGCCGGAGGCATCGCCAACCTGGGTCGGGAATTCTCCCTCTTCAGAAAGTTCGATATCCTCACCGCGGGTAAAGGCGTCACGCGCCTCTTCCGCCGCCAGCGGACGCATCGCTTCAAAGTTCACCATCTGCGCATGGCCGTAGAAGACCGGCGACTGGACCACGTTGGCGGAGATCATCAGCCCGTCATCCTGAAGAATTTTGCGCGCTTCATCGACGATACGGCGCTCTTCGCGCACGCTACCTTCCCGATCCGGCAGCAGCGGCAGCATGTTGAACGCCAGCTGGCGGCCAAAGAAATCGTCTTCATCGATGGGGATGCCGTTCAGCAGCTTGGCGCTCTGCCCTGCCAGCGCATCCACCGCTTTTTTCCCCTGCCCCGAGGCGGAGAGCAGGTTGGTGACACTGATCCGCGACAGCCCGCCCTGGTCGATAAGCGGCTTGAGCGCCGTCAGCAGCTGGCTGGTCAGGCTATTGGGCACTGCAATCAGATTGCGGTTGCGGTAATCGCCTAACACGAACGGATTCACGTCCGGCACCACCAGCGGTACGTCTGGCTCCAGCGCAAACAGGCCGCTGAGATCGATAACCAGACACCCGGCGTTGGTGGCGTCTTCAATATACGCCGCGCTGGCTTCGACGCCGGCGGCGAAGAAAGCCAACTGGGCCTGGGTCCAGTCAAACTCGGCAGCGTCTTTGACGATCACTGACTTGCCACCAAAACGCAGATGTTCGCCCGCGCTTTCATTGCGCGCCAGAGCAAAAATCTCCCCCACCGGGAACTGGCGTTCAGCAAGAGTTTCGAGCAGGGCTTCGCCTACGGCGCCCGTTGCGCCCAGTACGGCAATATTCCAGCCTTCAGACATGGTGGTTTACTCCAGAAATAAAGCGGCCCTGCCGGAGTATCCGGCAGGGGCATTAAGAAGACATTAACGAACAGGATGATGCACAGCGTTAAAACCGAGCTGGCGCAATAGCGTCGCCGCCTGCGCATCGCTGCACTGTACGTACAGCGAAGACCATTCGCGGCGTTCCTGATAGTTTTTACGCAGCTTGTCAAATTCACCGGCGACGCCGGCCACCTTCCGCAGCGGCGCATCATCGCGGCGCACATCATACACCAAGTGGACCAGCCTTTTCAGCGTCGGCTGATCGAGCGGCCCATGCAGGGTGATGCGGCCAAATTCCGGCGCTGGCAACAGGGTATCCAGCGCCACCTGCTGCGGATGGCCGATAAAGGCGCTGTAGGCTTCAAAAACCTGCGTTGTCCCGCGCGCTTTCCCTTCGAGGGTGTAGCCGGCGATATGCGCGGTACCGATATCCACTCGCTTAAGAAGCTCTACGTTAAGATCCGGCTCCGGCTCCCAGACGTCCAGCACTACGCTCAGCGGCTGTCCAGCTTCCAGCCGTTTCAGCAGCGCAGCGTTATCCACCACCGGTCCGCGGCAGGCGTTGATCAAAATCGATCCTGGCTTCAGACGGCTAATCAGCGACTCATCCGCCAGATGCAGGGTTTTATATGGCCCTTCTTTATACAGTGGGGTATGGAAGGTGAGGACATCAGCTTCCTGAACCAGCGCATCGAGGGAGCGGAAATCGCCTTCGTCTCCGCGATCGGCGCGCGGCGGATCGCAGAGCAGCGTTTTGATCCCCAGCGCTTCCAGCCGTTTTTGCAGTCGTCCACCGACGTTGCCGACGCCAACGATCCCGACGGTACGATCGCGTAGCGCGAAACCGTCGCGTTCGGCCAGCATCAGTAGCGATGAAAAGACATACTCCACCACCGCAATGGCGTTGCAGCCGGGCGCCGCGGAGAAACCAATCCCTGCCTGCTGCAGCCACGCCTGATCGACGTGATCGGTGCCTGCGGTAGCGGTGCCGACGAACTTAACGGCCTTACCGGAGAGCAATGCTTCATTGACCCGGGTGACCGAGCGCACCATTAAGGCATCCGCATCGGTCAGGGCCTCAGCCGGGACCGGACGCCCCGGAACCGCTTGCACATCGCCTAAACGGCTAAAAAGCTCACGGGCATAGGGCATATTTTCATCAACGAGGATTTTCACAGTTCAGTACCTGTCTGAGAACGAGAGTTAACCGGGGAAGTGTGCCATAATCTGGCCGCCAGGCATACTCATCACCTGGTTCCAGCACCGCGATATCGAAAGGATGAATCATGACGCACCCCCTTGCAGATATGCCAGACCGCCCTCCGGGGCGAGGTCCATCAGGCACTGCCGCCACCGGCGAACCTTCGCTTTCCATGCAGCAACGCACCGTCCTGGAGCGACTGATCACGCGCCTGGTGGCGCTGACCTCGCAGCAGAATGCGGAAGTGTGGGCCTGCGTCAAGCATGATCTCGGACTGAAAGGCGACACGCCGCTGCTGGCCTGCCATTTCAGCGCCGCGGAGGCCAGTCTCAATCAGCGTTTAGCCGCCGCTCAGGACAATCATCATCATCGCCAGACGCTGGCGCAGCTCAGCGATCTGCTGGGTCAGGGCAATAACCGTCAGGCGGTCAGCGATTATATTCGTCAACATTATGGGCAAACGGCGCTGCATGCGCTAAGCCAGCCGCAGCTGGAGAACATTCTGCACCTGCTGCAGCGCGGCCAGCTATCGATCCCGCAGCCGCAGCAGCGCCCGCCGACCCTGCGCCCGCTGTTGCCGGCCGAGCACAACACGCTCAATCAGCTGGTGACTAAGCTGGCGGCTGCCACCGGCGAACCGAGCAAGCTGATTTGGCAATCCATGCTGGAACTTTGCGGCGTCAAATCCGGAGAGCTTATCCCGGCGACGCACTTCACGCCGCTTTCATACTGGCTGCAGGCGCGGCAAACGCTGAGTGCGCAAAGCGCGCCCACGCTCACCTCGCTGCAGGGTGCGCTCAAGCAGCCGCTGGAGGCCGCAGAATGGCAAAAGATTGTCGACTTTGCCCGTCGCAGCTGGCAGGTCACCCCGCAGACGACGCTGAGCCCAGCGCAGATCCTGGCGCTGTTGAACAAGGTGTTTGTGCTGCGGGTAGCCCGCGCCCAGGAGACGCTGGCCATCCCGCAGGAAGAGCCCGCGCCGACGCGAGCATGGGCCGCTAAGCCGTGGTCGCTGGCGCTGGGCGGTGTGCTGATCCTGCTCCTCCTGCTTTGGCTCCTGCTGTAGCCCACACCGTAGGAAAGCGCGCCCGCCTCATGCGGGCGCCCGTTAAGTGATTTGCCGGTTACCACCACACCTCGGCCTGAACGCCAACCATAAACTCATCTTTGCTGTCGTCGTTGAACGCAAACTGCGACAACTGGTTATCGAGAATATTGATATACGTACCATAAAAGCGAATTTCAGGACGTGACCCCAGCAGGCTCGGCCCAACCTTCAGCGCATGGTACAGCGTCGTTTTATACGCTGACTCCTGCAGATCGTCGCCCTGACGGGTGTTGTTTTTCTGGGTAAACCACCCCAGCTCGACCCCGGTCTGGTTCCAGGTGTCCCATATCCACGCCGGGCGGATCACCGCGCGCAGGCTGTCGAAATCGCTGTGCGCTCCGCTTTCATAGCTATACACATCATTGCCATGGGCCCACACCAGCGAATTGGCCATGATAATGCGATCGGCGAGATACATTTCCCCCTGCGAGATCAGACGCCAGGCCACGCCGTTGGTATGATCACCATAGTAATAGCGTCCGCTGGCCATGGAGTTACTGGCGCCGGAGAAGTTGGCTAAACTGCTGGCGTACGAGTTGTTCGCCACCTGCAGCGTAAATTCGTTAAAGCCCTTGCGCTCCAGCTCCTGACGAATAATGGCGGTGGCCATCCAGGTATCTTTGAACCGGAAGTAGCTGTTGTTATCCTCGTTTCTCTCCTGCTCGTCATTTTTATTCGCGAACGCATATTTGCCCATTAGCGACAGAGACCCCGACTGCCACAGGGGAATATTGCGATAGCGCAGGTCGACTGAGTTGGTGTTCATCTGAGTGGTTTGTGTGAAATCTCGTGAATATACGTCGACATCGTTCCGGCTGACGGACGCATCCAGCTGACCAACCCCCAGCGCCCAGTTCTGGATCCCGACCCCGGCCGCAACGTCGGTGGTCAGTGACTTCCAGTCCAGCATCTGAATTTCATACTCGGGCAGTTTATGTTTGCCGACCCAGAAATCCGCCTCTGGCGCGAACGGCAGGAAACCTTTGGTGGTCAGGTAAATATCACTAAACTGCAAAATGCTGTCGTTATCTTTGCCACCAAACCAGGCGTCGTTATACTGCTCGCCGACGTTACCGTCGTAAGTCACAACGGCATTCGCCGTTTTGCCATCCTGGTTATAGACCCGCTGATTCAATGTTAAGTCGAACCAGCCACTCATTTCATTACCGAAACGACCCAGCGAGCCGGGGGCGTAGGTCTGCGACGATCCGTGATTTGATGTTCCCCAGCCGGAACGGAAGTACCCCTGGTAGCTAAAGCCAATATCATCTTTAACAAATTTACTGATGTCCTTCAGGGTGACGCTTTCCAGTTTCGGCTTCTGGCCTTCGGTATCAATAACCGCCACCTGCTGAGTGGCTTTCACCTGCACCGGGGCCGCTTTTTTACTCAGTTCATTATTTTCATTGGCTATATTTTCCGCCACCGGCGACGTTGCTGTTGGATAACCCGTCGTGACATGACGTTTTTCATTCTCCTTAATACTTTTTTGTAATTCGGCCACCTTACCTTTATAGGTCGATAATTGTGATTGCGTTTTTTGTAGCTCTTTTTTATTCGCCGAAAGTTCAGACTCCAGTAATTCCAGACGCTGTTCGATGGTTAATTTAGCCGCCATCACATCACTTGTCGAAATAGCCAGCAGTACCGATAAAGACAATAAGCTCACCTTCAATTGACTTGAATACATAGGGTACCTTTACATATTGTTATAATTGGCCTTCAGCCAGAACGGCTGAAGGCGGGTAAATCAGGCAGAGCGCTCCTGGCGCAGGGCAATAATTTCTTTGGCTAAATCCTGGCACAGCATCGCGGTCATTAAGTGATCCTGGGCGTGCACCAGAATAAGGTTAACGGTGATTTTTCCGCAGCCTTCGTCCTCACCTATCAACGCCGTTTGGATCTGATGCGCTGCCCGACAGGCCGCTTCCGAGCTGGCCATCAAATCCGCTGCCCGCTCCCATTCCCGCTGCCGGGAGGCGGCAATCGCCTCCATGGCGTCTGAGCGCGCCTGACCGGCATAAATCAGCAACTCCATGACCGTACTTTCATCTGCAAACATCGCCATCCTCCTGATCCGTCGCCGCCGCGGTATTGACCTTGTTGGCGGCAATCACAAACGGTAAGTAAATCAATGTTGAAACCGCGAGACACAAAATGCCGACAAACAGCGCCAGCCAGTTGCCGCCAGTGCCAAAGAAGGCGATAAGCGGCCCGGGCGTGGTCCAGGGTACGGCGTAAGCAATCGGCGGAATAAACTCCATGCTAATAAAGAAATAACCGATCAGTGAATTCACAAATGGCACCAGAATAAACGGGATCACCAGGATAGGGTTAAGCACAATCGGCAGGCCAAACATCACCGGTTCATTGATGTTAAACAGGCCCGGCACGAAGGCCATTTTTGCCAGGTCACGGTAGTCTTTGCGCCGGGAGGCAATAAAGATGGCCAGTAACAGGCCCAGCGTCATACCCGACCCGCCGCAGTTGGCAAACGCATCGTTGATGCCAGTCCATGTGATGGGGTACGGCGCTCCCCAGGTGCTGCCATGCGAGGCGGCATAGGAGAGATTTTCGAGGTTGGCTTCCGAGAAGATGGTCTCGCGGATGGCGGCCACGGTGTTCGGCCCATGGATCCCCAGCACCCACAGGAAATTCGCCACCAGCCCCAGCACCAGAACCGTCACGATGTTGGTCCCCATATCCTTCAGCGGGGCCTGAATAAGGGTATAGATCAGATCGTTAAGACCGTTAGGCGAAATACGCGTCAACAGATAGTTGAGGATCGAAAAGAAGATCATCACGAAGAAAATCGGCAACAACACCTTAAAGGAACGCGCCACCGCCGGCGGCACCGCAGCCGGCATCGTGATGGTCACCCTTGGGTTGCGCGCCAGGCGGCAAAAGACTTCACTGGAAATCAGCGCGACGATAATCGCCACAAACAACCCCTGCGGGCCAAGATATTTGGTCGCCAGATAGGCCTGGCCATCGATGATGGTATAAGGCGTGTACACCACAAAAAAGGCGCCGATCGCCGTCAGGCCGCACAGGAGATCGTCCTGCTGATAGCTGATCGCCATATTGCGCGCCACCAGAAAGGTGATCAATATCGCCATAATATTGACCGAACCGTTCATTACCGGGGTGAAAATCTGCTGCGCCTCCGCGAGGTGGGGGAATATCGCCCCTAAATGCAGAATACTGGCGATAAATCCGTCAGGCGACAAAATAGCAAAGTTTATAAGAATAATCAGCGAACTGGCCATGACGATGGGAAACGAAAGAATAAACGCATCGCGAATCGCTGAAACGTGGATCTGAGAATTTAACTTAATCGCGACAGGCACGAGGATTTTTTCCATGCCGCGCTCAAAGGTATCCATGAAACTCATGACGAACCCTTATTCATAATAATTTATTAACGTCATCGTGTTTTTTAGCCGCAGCAGCCCAGGGCAGCAACGAAAGTACCCACACGATAACGGGGATAAATGAGAAAACTATTGGTTTGCCAATAATGCCAGCGCACTTTCCAGAACAGCTTTACCGTCCATTTGCCCATAATATTTCATATCAATCACCGCCACGGGTATTTTTCCCTGAGCCACCTCTTCTATTTCCTTTTTTTGAAAGCGGACCTGTGGTCCCAAAAGGACGACATCTACTTCATTGTTCTTAATTTTTTCTTTAGCTTCAGAAATGGCCAGCGCATTGATATTAACCTGAGCCTTAATATTTTCAGCCTGCTCCTGCATGCGTTTCACCAGCATACTGGTCGACATTCCCGCCGCACATACTAATAATATATTTTGCATTACCCCTTCCTGTTTTATTTATGACCTCAATTGACGAGCACTTTAATAATTGTTAATTTTCTTAACCGCGGTTTTGATCACAGTTAGCCATACCAAAGTGGTGCAGAAGCAAAGCAAAAAATGAACGTCTTGCCCTGTATTTAACAACATACGTTAGCAAACCCATGTTTCCAAAGGGATTGTGGAGGTTCAAAAGTGGTTTACAAAAATATCGTCAATTTGCTTAAAAACAAAATTAATAGCCCGTTTTACAACATTGGCGATCTTCTGCCGGCCGAAAAAGAGTTGGCAGAACTTTATGATGTTTCACGCAATACGTTACGTAAGGCGCTGAAAACCCTGGAAGAGGATGGTTTAATCGAACGCCGACATGGCTCAGGTACATGGATTAGAAATAAGCATTTCCAGGCGTCGGTGACACACTTAGACAGTTTTACCGAAATTGCCCGTAATCAGGGGAAAACGCCCTCCAGCCAGATCCTCAAATTCGAGTTACAGCCAGCGTCGGAGGAAATTGCCCGTGGACTGCAATTGCAGCATGGCGAAGCGGTATATTATGCTAAGAGATTACGTTTTATCGATAATATTGCCATGCAATTAGAAGAAACCTGGCTCTCCGCGACCCGTTTTCCCGATCTGACCATCGCGCATATGAAGAAATCGAAGTTTTCATATATAGAAAACGAATGTGGAGTAAGAATAAATGGATGTTACGAATCAATAGTGCCGGTGCTCCCAACGCCTGAGCTGGCAACCCTCCTGCATATCAGCGCTAAAGATCCGATTATCCGCATGCAGACGCAGGCGATTGATGAACACCACCAGCCTATCGATTATTCCATTCTGTATACCAATATGTTTGAATTCCAGGTGAAGTATTATCTGCCGCGACAGACGGCGTCCGGTCTGCCCGCAAGCAAGACCGGACAATAACTTAACCCTGGCGGCGAAAAGAGACGAGGGTGACGAGGATCCCCAGCGCCGCACAGAGGGCGCCGGCAAGGAACACCGACGAGTAGCCCAGCGAGGTCGCCAGCAGGCCGGTCAGCGGCCCGGTCAGGCCATAGGAGATGTCCTGAAAGGCCGCATAGCCGCCGAGCGCGGTGCCGCGCACCTGCGCCGGGACGCGCTTCACCACCTCCACGCCGAGCGACGGGAAAATCAGTGAGCAACCGCATCCGGTTAGCGCCGCACCGGCCAGCGCCAGCCAGGCATTCGGCGCCAGCCCCAGCAGGGTCAGACCAACCGCCTCTATCATCAGCGAAACCATCGCCACCCTGACGCCGCCAAACCGGTCCGGCATCCAGCCAAACAGAATACGCATCACGACGAAGGCGCCGCCAAACGCCGTCAGGGTAAAGCCGGCCATCGGCCAGCTATGGCTGGCGAAATAGAGGGAAACGAAGGTGCCGATCACCGCAAAACCAACGCCCTGCAGGCCCAGGCCAATGCCTGGCCGCCAGATCATGCCGATGACGCTCCATAATGAAGGCCGCTCGCCACCGTGAGCCGCCACTTTGCGCACGGTACCGTTAATAAGCCAGGCAACGAGCGGTAATCCCATGGTGACGCAGGCCAGCACCGCCACGCCGAAATGGCTATAGATCAATAATCCCAGCGGGGCGCCCACCGCCAGCGAACCGTACATCGCCATGCCATTCCATGACATCACTTTGCCGGAGCGGGCCGGCCCCACCAGCCCCATCCCCCAGCTCAGGTTACCGGTCAGCAGCTGGCTTTCGCCAAACCCGAGGATCAGGCGGCCCAGCAGCAGCAGGCCAAGCCTGGCGAGCACCGGCAACGGCAACAGCGCAGCGGCCAGCCATGCCGCGCCCGCAAGGGCGCAGGCCAGCATCCCTTGCAGGACGGAGCGTTTAGCGCCGTACTGGTCTGCCAGGCGCCCGGCGTAGCCGCGGGTCAGAACGGTGGCGAGGAACTGGATCCCTACCGCCACGCCAACCACGGTGTTGCCAAATCCCAGCTCCTGATGGACAAAGAGCGGGATCACCGGCAGCGGCAAACCAACAGTCATATAGGTCAAAAAGACGGCAAACGTAATACGGAAAAGCGAAAAATTCGCCGAAGAATGGGATGTTGTTTCAGTAACTGCGGACATGCATTACTCCAGATTCGCAGAGTAAGGCGAGCAAAGCGACACGCCCCCTCCACCTGATTATCAGGGTTAAGGCGCGTTGGTTGACGTTAAACGCTTACGCATTAGTGGAGAGACTAATGGATCCGCCAGCAGTGTGCCTGCTGGCCCTTACCCTGTCAAGATAACGAAAAAGGGGAGCCGGTGGCTCCCCTCTGCACTTCGCATGCTGATTAGGCGTTGTATTTACGCATCACCAGCGTGGCGTTGGTGCCGCCGAAGCCGAAGCTGTTGGACATCACGGTGGTCAGCTTAGCGTCAGTCGGTTTGGTGACGATGTTCAGGCCGGCAGCCTGCTCGTCCAGCTCTTCGACGTTAATGCTCGGCGCGATAAAGCCGTGCTCCAGCATCAGCAGGGAGTAGATGGCTTCCTGTACGCCCGCCGCGCCCAGCGAGTGGCCGGTCATCGCTTTGGTTGCCGAGATAGCCGGGCTGTTGTCGCCGAACACTTCGCGGATGGCGCCCAGCTCTTTCACGTCGCCGACCGGAGTAGACGTACCGTGGGAGTTCAGGTAATCGATCGGCGTATCAACACCGTGCATCGCCATCTGCATGCAGCGCACTGCGCCTTCACCAGACGGGGCGACCATGTCCGCGCCATCGGAAGTTGCGCCGTAACCGACGATTTCGGCATAGATGTGCGCGCCACGCGCCAGGGCGTGTTCCAGTTCTTCCACCACGACCATACCGCCGCCGCCGGCGATAACGAAGCCATCACGGTTCGCATCATAAGTACGGGACGCTTTTTCCGGGGTGTCGTTGTATTTGGTGGACAGTGCGCCCATGGCGTCGAACTCGCAGGCCATTTCCCAGCACAGCTCTTCGCCGCCGCCGGCAAAGACGATGTCCTGTTTGCCCAGCTGGATCTGCTCTACCGCGTTACCAATACAATGGGCGGAAGTGGCGCAGGCCGAGCTGATGGAGTAGTTAACGCCGTGGATTTTGAACGGCGTAGCGAGGCAGGCGGAAACGCCGGAAGCCATCGCTTTCGTGACTACATACGGGCCCACGGCTTTCAGACCACGCGGGCTACGCATGGCATCAGCGCCGAAGACCTGGAATTTCGGGGAGCCGCCGCCGGAGCCTGCGATCAGGCCAACACGCGGGTTGCTCTGGTATGCTTCCGGCGCCAGACCTGCGTCGGCAACGGCCTGTTCCATGGACAGGTAAGCATAGATAGAAGCGTCGCTCATAAAGCGCACTACTTTGCGGTCAATGAGGCCAGTGGTATCCAGTTTGACGTTGCCCCATACGTGGCTGCGCATCCCTGAATCTTTAAGCTCCTGAGAGAAAGTGATCCCTGAACGTCCTTCACGCAGAGATGCCAGGACTTCCTGCTGGTTATTACCGATGCTGGAAACGATGCCCAAGCCAGTAATCACTGCACGTTTCATTAAATACCTCTGTAAGTCGCACTATTTTAAGTTTCGTGTCGCACAATAGCGTACACTTGTACGCCGAACAAGTCCGATCAGACATTTTGTGTATAAATTTGCGCCCTCAGGCACACATCGTTAAGATCGTGCTACGCCTTGTGATTCGAGTAACTTACGTGAAACAAAACGCCATACAACCCGCCAACCTGGAATTCAACGCTGAGGGTACACCTGTTTCCCGAGATTTCGACGATGTTTACTTTTCCAATGACAACGGTCTGGAAGAGACTCGCTACGTTTTTCTCGGTGGAAATCGCCTGCCGGAGCGTTTCGCCAGCCACCCTCGCCCGCTGATGATCGTCGCGGAGAGCGGCTTCGGTACCGGGCTCAATTTCCTCACCCTGTGGCAGGCGTTTGACGTTTTTGTTCGTGATAACCCGGACGTTACCCTGCAAAGGTTACATTTCATCAGTTTTGAAAAATATCCGCTGAAGGCTGAGGATCTCCGCCTGGCGCACCAGCGCTGGCCAGAGCTGGCTCCGTGGGCGCACCAGCTGCAGGCGCAATGGCCGTCGGCCTTCGGCGGATGCCATCGTCTGCTGCTCGACGGCGGGCGGGTGACGCTCGATTTGTGGTTTGGCGATATCAATGAGCTGACCAGGGAGCTGGATGATTCGCTGAACCAGCAGGTGGACGCCTGGTTTCTTGACGGCTTTGCCCCGGCCAAAAATCCCGACATGTGGACCCAGGATCTGTTCAATGCCATGGCACGTCTGGCGCGGCCCGGCGGGACGCTGGCCACCTTTACCTCCGCAGGGTTTGTCCGCCGCGGCCTGCAGGAGGCCGGCTTTACCATGCGTAAAAGCAAAGGCTTCGGCCGCAAGCGGGAGATGCTGACCGGCGAGATGGCGCAAACGCTGAGCTTTCCTGCGCGCGTCCCCTGGTTCGCTCGCAGTAGCAGCGATGCCCGCGAGGTAGCCATCATCGGCGGCGGGATCGCCAGCGCCCTGCTCTCCCTCGCGCTGCTGCGCCGCGGCTGGCAGGTGACCCTCTACTGCGCCGACGACGCCCCGGCGCAGGGCGCCTCCGGCAATCGCCAGGGTGCGCTGTATCCGCTGTTAAGCCAGCACGATCCGGCGCTGGCGCGCTTTTTCCCGGCAGCCTTTACCTTCGCCCGCCGAATGTATGACGCGCTGCCGGTGATGTTCGATCATCAATGGTGCGGTGTCACCCAGCTCGGCTGGGATGAAAAAAGCGCGCACAAAATCGCCCAGATGCTGGCGCTGAATTTACCCCCGGACATCGCCTGCGCGGTGACGGCGGAACAGGTTGTCGGGTTGACCGGCGTCGATACCGGCTGCGGCGGCATCACTTATCCGGCCGGCGGCTGGCTGTGCCCGCAGCAGCTCACCGCCGAATTGCTGGCGCTGGCGGCCACTCGCGGACTGCACGTGCACTATGGTTATCACGTTGAAACGCTCAGCGCGGAGGGCGATGGCTGGCTGCTCAATCAGCAGCGCAATCATCAGGCGGTGGTGCTGGCGAACGGCCACAGCATCGCGGATTTTGCGCAAACCGCGCAGCTGCCGGTCTACCCTGTTGGCGGCCAGGTCAGTCATATACCTACCACCCCGCGGCTTTCCGCCCTGCGCCAGGTGCTGTGCTACGATGGCTACCTGACGCCGCATAATCCGCAAAATCAGCAGCACTGTATTGGCGCCAGCTACCATCGCGGGAAGACCGACACCACCTTCAGCGAGGAAGATCAGCAGCACAACCGGCAACGGTTGATCGACTGTTTCCCGAACGCGGAGTGGACGCTGGACGTGGATATCAGCGCCAATGCCGCCCGCTGCGGCGTGCGCTGCGCCACCCGCGATCACCTGCCAATGGTCGGCAACGTGCCAGACTATGAGGCAACATTGACGCAATACGCCAGCCTCCACGAACAGCAGGATCACGCCGGTCGCGCGCCGGTCTGTCACAACCTGTTTATGCTTGGGGCGCTCGGATCGCGCGGACTTTGCACCGCGCCGTTAAGCGCTGAGCTGCTGGCGGCGCAGATGAGCGGTGAACCGCTGCCGCTGGATAGCGATACTCTGGCGGCGCTGAATCCGAATCGGCTGTGGGTGAGAAAACTGCTGAAGGGAAAAGCGGTGAAATAAAACCACGAGGGCAGGCAATTTCCCGGGTACGGCTGACGCCTGACCCGGGCTACAATATGGCTCAGGCCTGATTTTTCGCCTGTTGATACAGGTTATGCCACATCCCCTGCACCAGAATTTGGTCCGGCGGCGACAGTTCGCCAGCGCTGATGGCCTTCTCCAGGCTCTGGCTGACCTTACTGTTTACCGCTTCAGCAGAATGCTCGCCCTCACCTTCCAGCTCAGCCACCGCCAGCGTCAGGTGGCCGCGCAGATAACCGCCGGCAAACAATTCATCATCACTGGCGTGGTCTACCATGTTGTCAATCAGCGCCAGAATGCGTGATTCAAACTCCGCGATCATCATCTTACCTCTTGTCATGTAATGTGTGGCCTTAGTGCAGGTCTTCCGGCCACGGAAAGTGTTCCGCCGTCAATGTCGGCGTTTGATAATAATGTTGCAATGCGCGAATAAAACGCGCCGGACGTTCGGGGATCCCTTGTTCAAGCAAAGTCATTACCCGAGCATGAACCCGGCGCTGGAAGGCGATGCGATCGGGCTCAACGTCTCCTTCCAGATTGTCACAGCTGACGTTAAACGGAAATCCCGCCGCCACGCAGAACAGCCACTCATAGGCCTGCGGTTTCACCTCGACGTCCTCAAACTGGCTTTGAGTCATCGCATCGCGGCCATCCGGGCAGTACCAGTAGCCAAAATCGACTCGTTCGCGGCGCGCTTTGCCGGCGACACACCAGTGAGAAATCTCGTGCAGGGCGCTGGCAAAAAACCCGTGCGCAAACACGATACGGTGATAGGGCGTGTCGTCATCGGCCGGAAGGTAGATCGGCTCATCGTCGCCTTTTACCAGGCGAGTATTAAATTCTTCGGCAAAGCAACTGTCGAAAAGGTCAATCAGTTGCTGATAATGGTGTTGCTGTTGCATTAATGAATTCCCAACCACTGCAAAATCTCAGCCCCGTGGCTGTCATAGAGAAGCTTCGCGCTCATCACCGCCGAGACGATAACGATCATCGGCCGGATCAGCGACTGCCCTTTACTCAGCACCAGCCGGGAGCCGGCGCGAGCGCCAATAAACTGGCCGGCCATCATCACAAAGCCGGTGGCCCAGATGACCTTCCCGCCGATGATAAACAGCAGCAGACCGCCGACGTTTGAGGTCGCGTTCAGCAGCTTGGCATGGGCCGTCGACTTCGCCAGGTTAAATCCGGCCAGGGTGACAAAAGCCAGTGCATAAAACGAACCGGCGCCGGGGCCAAAAAAGCCGTCGTAGAATCCTACGCTGCCGCCAGCAACCAGCGCAAACGGCAGACCGTACAGCCGACGCTGCCGGTCCGCTTCGCCCAGTTTCGGCATCAGCAGAAAATAGAGACCGATGCCGATCACCAGCAACGGCAGGATCTGCTTAAGAATATCGGACTGGACGTGCTGGACCAGCAGCGCACCAGCGGTTGAGCCGATAAAGGTCATCAGAATATTCAGCTTCTGATCGGCGAGGCTGACCACCTTACGGCGGACAAAATAGAGGGTCGCCGATAGCGACCCGCCGCAGGCCTGCAGCTTATTGGTCGCCAGCGCCTGCGCTGGCGGCATGCCGGCCGCCATCAGTGCAGGGACAGTCAATAAGCCCCCGCCTCCGGCCAGTGAGTCAATAAAACCGGCCAGGATGGCGACAAAGAAGAGTACCACCAGCACCAACGGCGATACGGCAAACAACTCGATAAAACTATCCATTACAGCACATGCTCATCCAGTAGCGCCTGGCAGGAAGGCGGCAGCGGCGGCGGCGTCTTCTTCACAGGGGGGGTAGACCCGGGTTTAGGTGGTTCGAACCAGCTCTGCAGCTCCGCTCCGCAGCCATCGCCGGGCGGCGGTGGCGCCTGATCCTCGCACTCCAGACTTCCCGCCGGGCAACGCAGTCGGACGTGCATATGAGCGCGATGCTGGAACCAGGGACGGACTTTACGCAGCCACTGGCGGTCGCTGCCCGCGTCCAGGCACAGTTGCTGTTTAATCGCCGGGTTGACGAAAATACGGGTGACCTCGCTATCTTCCGCCGCCAGCTTGATCAGTTGGCTGATTTGCGGGCTCCACAGCGACGGCACCACATGCTTGCCGTCGCTGGCGACCAGATCCAGCGCCTGCGGCTTCAACAACTGAGACGATGTCCAGCGCGTTTGCGGCAGCTGGAGGAAAATATCGACATCCAGGCCCGTCTGGTGACTGGCGTGACCGCCGTTAAAGCGCCCGCCCGCCGGCATCCCCATGTCGCCAATCAGCACGGTTCCCATTCCTTTATTGTGCACCTGATTACTCAGGCGCTGAATAAACTGAACCAGATCCGGATGACCGAAGTAGCGACGCTGATCGGTACGCATCACCTGATAGCCGGTGGCGCTCAGAGGGAGCGCCTCGGCGCCCACGATACAGCCATTGGAAAATGCGCCGATTGACTGGGCACTGCCGCCGATCGGCTGGGATATTTTCTGCCATGGCGTCGCGGCCAGGCTACCGGCGCTGGCCAGCAGCGCGAGCAGTGCGATAACGGTGTTTTTCATGGTTACCAGCGTGGAATTGTCGTCGTCACATCGCCATTCTGCGCGCGCTGACGCATAAAGTGATCCATCAGGACGATCGCCAGCATCGCCTCAGCGATCGGTACGGCGCGAATGCCGACGCACGGATCGTGACGCCCTTTGGTGATCATCTCCACTTCTTCGCCAAAGCGGTTAATCGTATGACCGGGAACGGTAATACTGGAGGTAGGCTTCAGCGCGATGTTGGCAACGATCTGCTGGCCGCTGCTGATGCCGCCAAGAATACCGCCGGCGTGGTTGCTCTGGAATCCGTCTTTGGTGATTTCATCGCGGTTTTCGCTGCCGCGCAGCTTCACCACTTCAAAGCCGTCGCCAATTTCCACCCCTTTCACGGCGTTGATGCTCATCAGCGCGTGGGCGATATCGGCATCCAGGCGATCGAAGACCGGCTCGCCGAGGCCCGGCGGTACGCCGTCAGCCACCACCGTCACTTTCGCGCCAATGGAGTCACCCTCTTTTTTCAGGCCGCGCATCAGTTCATCCAGGGCGTCGATTTTATCCGGGTCCGGGCAGAAGAACGGGTTCTGCTCGACCTGATCCCAGTCTTTGATGGCCAGCGGAATATCGCCCATCTGCGTCAGGCAGCCGCGAATGACGATGCCGAACTTCGCGGCAAGGTATTTTTTGGCAATCGCCCCGGCCGCTACGCGCATCGCGGTTTCGCGCGCAGAAGAACGACCGCCGCCGCGATAGTCGCGCAGACCATACTTTTGCTCGTAGGTGTAATCTGCGTGGCCCGGACGGAACAGATCTTTGATTGCGCCGTAATCCTGCGAACGCTGATCGGTGTTCTCAATCAGCAGGCCGATACTGGTCCCGGTAGTAACGCCTTCGAAGACGCCGGAAAGAATTTTGACCTGATCCGGCTCGCGACGCTGCGTGGTGTAACGCGAGGTGCCCGGGCGACGACGATCGAGGTCGTGCTGCAGGTCGGCTTCGGTCAGCGGGATGCCCGGCGGCACGCCGTCGACGATGCAGCCCAGCGCCAGGCCGTGCGATTCGCCGAAGGTAGTGACGCGAAAGAGTTGTCCAATTGTATTTCCTGCCATCACGGCTCCAATCTTTTTCGTTATGTTGGCGTGTTGTTTTTTTAGTCTTTATAAATACCGAAGTGCGCGCGGGCGTCAATCAGCTGCTGTTTGGTCAGCATGAAGACACCGTCGCCGCCGTTATCAAACTCAAGCCAGGTAAACGGCACGTCCGGATATTGCTCCATCAGATGTACCATGCTGTTACCGACTTCACAAATCAGAATCCCGTCATCGCTGAGATAATCCGGCGCGTTGCCGAGGATGCGGCGCGTCAGCTTCAGGCCGTCGCTACCGGAGGCCAGACCCAGCACCGGCTCATGCTCATACTCTTCCGGCAGATCGGCCATGTCCTCTTCATCGACATACGGCGGATTGGTGACGATCAGATCGTACTGCAGCTTCGGCAGATCGCGGAACAGGTCGGAGCGGATCGGCGTCACGTGATGGATCAGGCCATGGGACTCCACGTTGTGCTCGGCGACGGCCAGCGCGTCCGGGGAGATATCCACGGCGTCGACTTCGGCTTCCGGGAAAGCATAGGCGCAGGCGATGGCGATGCAGCCGCTGCCGGTGCACATATCAAGGATATGCTGCGGCTTATGGTTAATCAGCCCGGCAAACTGATTGTTGATCAGTTCGCCAATCGGGGAGCGCGGGACCAGCACCCGCTCATCGACGTAAAACTCATGCCCGCAGAACCACGCTTTGTTGGTCAGATAGGCGACGGGAATGCGCTCGTTCACGCGGCGGATCACCCGCTCAACGATGCGGTGTTTCTCGCTGGAGGTCAGACGCGCAGTCCGCATATCTTCCGGGATATCCAGCGGTAGGTAGAGCGACGGCAGCACCAGCTGTACTGCCTCGTCCCACGGGTTATCAGTCCCGTGACCGTACCAGATATTAGCAGCACTGAAACGGCTTACCGCCCAGCGCAGCATGTCCTGAATGGTATGCAGCTCATTGACTGCCTCATCAACAAAAATTTTATCCACGACAACCTCCAGGGCACACTCTGCTATAAATTCGGCGGCTAGTGTGCCATGAAGACGGCGATAAATCAGCATTCTTGCGTGGGGTGACCGGGGAAAAAACAGGTTTTCCTTGCCCGAAGGGATATTGAGTCGGGTAAACTAGCGCAAAGTATTAATGAGAGTGGACAATGAAAAAGAAGACATCGCTAAGCGAGGAGGATCAGGCGCTGTTCCGTCAGTTAATGACCGGCACGCGAAAGATCAAGCAGGACACCATCGTTCACCGTCCGCAGCGCAAGAAAGTCACTGAGGTTGCTCCGAAGCGTTTGCTGCAGGAACAGGCCGATAACAGCCACTATTTCTCTGATGAGTTTCAGCCGCTACTGAATACTGAAGGCTCGACGAAATATGTCCGCGCCGACGTCAGCCATTTTGAGCTGAAAAAGCTGCGCCGTGGGGATTATTCGCCGGAACTGTTTCTCGATCTGCATGGGCTCACCCAGCAGCAGGCCAAACAGGAACTGGGCGCGCTGATTGCCGCCTGCCGCCGCGAACATGTGTTTTGCGCCTGTGTGATGCACGGGCACGGCAAACATATTCTCAAACAGCAAACCCCGCTGTGGCTGGCGCAACATCCGCATATAATGGCGTTTCACCAGGCACCAAAAGAGTACGGCGGTGACGCCGCACTGCTGGTGCTGATTGAGGTAGAGGAGTGGCAACCGCCGGAGCTGCCTTAACGGCGGGCTCCGGGGCCGTCAGATGGCGTTGGCCATCTTGAGATTGCAGGGGCTTTTCTGCCAGAGGTATTCACCCTTGCCGTCGGCGTCCAGCGTCACGCAGGCGATAGCCGAGGTGGTGAACATCGGAGGCGTTTCCCCCGGACACAGCTCTGAGACCAGGTACCCCACCAGCGGCAGGTGGGAGACGACCAGCGCCGTCGCCACGCCTTCATTCGCCAGCGCCTGCAGATAGGCGCTAACCAGGCCTACGTCGCCGCACGGCGTGAGTTCCGGCATCACGTCGACATGTTTCGGCAGGTTCATGCACTCCCCAACAATATCCAGCGTCTGTTCTGCACGCAGATAGGGACTGACAAGAACGCGCTCAATATCCACTTTTTGACCTTTCAGCCAGGTTGCCATCTGACGAGACTCATCACAACCGCATACGGTTAATGGACGAACTGAGTCGCTGGCTGCATCGAGGGCAGCGTCGCCGTGACGCATAATAAAAACTTGCATATTGCACCGCTTTTGTTAACCAGAAGCACCGTAGTTTGGCCTGCGAAGACAATACGCAGGTGAACCGGTGGCCGGGCATTGTGCCTGATCCATTCAACGAATGAAACGCTGTTTTTTACCTCAATGGCGTAAGTATAGTCAATCATTGTTTACAAAACAGCCAATCAACAGCGTCATCCGCAGCCGGATTTATCTTCTTTGACCACAACTTAGGTCAGCCGTTCATCCGCTGGCCAAAAGGTTGTCCCCTGTTCGGCCATGCGTAATAAAGTGTCACAGGGTGTAAAACGTGGGCCGTACTGGGCGGCCAGGCGCTGCAGGATCGCGGCAACTTCACCCGCGCCGATAGTATCCATATACCGGAACGGGCCGCCAAGAAATGGCGGAAAGCCTATACCAAAGACGGCGCCGATATCGCCATCGCGCGCGCTACGGATAATCTGCTCATCAAAGCAGCGCGCCGCCTCGTTAAGCATCATCATCACACAGCGTTCCGCCACCTGCTGCGCGGAGAGCCGCGACTGGGGGCGGTCGATGCCGAGCAGCGGATAGACTGCCGGGTCGGGCCGTTTTTTGCTTTTACGCCCTTTTGTCTCATAAAGATAGAAACCATGATTATTTTTTCTACCTTTGCGATCGTCCTTCAAAATCGCGTCAATGATGTTTGCAGGTGGGCTAAAACGTTCTCCAAACGCGCTCTCCAGCACGGGGATAATTTTGGTGCCGGTATCGATGCCAACCTCATCCAGTAGCTGGATTGGCCCTACCGGGAAACCGAATTTAACCAGGGCCTTATCAATCTCTTCAACCGGTTCGCCCTCCACCAGCAGGCGCATCGCTTCATTGATATAGGGCGCGAGGATGCGGTTCACATAGAAGCCCGCTTTATCCGCCACCACAATCGGCGTTTTCCCCTGACGTTTAGCCAGTTGCACCACGGTGGCGATAGCCTGCGGATCGGTTCCCTTATGCGGGATCACTTCAACCAGCGGCATTTTTTCCACCGGACTGAAGAAATGCAGGCCGATCACCCGCCCGGGGCGACGGGCCTGGGCGGCAATATCGCCTATCGGTAACGATGAGGTGTTCGACGCAAAGATGGTCTGCGGCCCGCAATATTGCTCCACTTCGCTGACCATCCGCTGCTTCAGGGCCAGGTCCTCAAATACCGCCTCGATCACCACGTCGCGATGAGCAAAGCCCTGATAGTCGGTGGCGCCGGAGATCAGCATCATCTGGCGATCGCGCTCGCTGGGGCGCAGACGACGCTGGCGGACCTGTTTATTCAGTAGATCCCAGCTGTACTTTAAGGCATGGTTAATCCCGCGCGGCTGGATATCTTTAATGCGCACCGGCAGCCCGCCCTTACAGGCGGTCACATAGGCGATCCCCCCGCCCATCAGGCCGCCGCCCAGCACCGCAATGCTTGTCAGCGGTCCGGGCTCGGCTTCGGCGCCACGGTCTTTTTTCAGATCGGTACTGGCAAAGAAGATCGATCGCAGCGCTTGCGACTGCGGGGTCATCGCCAGTTCGCCAAACGCGCGAGCTTCTTCGGCGTAACCGCTGCTGCAACCGTGGGCCAGGCCATTCTCGACAACCTGCAGAATTCGCTTCACCGCCGGATAGTTCCCCTGGGTCTTGCGCTGCGTTTGTTTGCCGACGAAATGGAATAACAGATGGCGGCCCAAAGGCCCCGCCAGCACGCGTTCGCGTACGGGCATATCCCGACTGGCCGGTCGCCCCTTCAGCGCCAGCTCCACCGCCGCCTGCAATAAAATCGCCTGCGGAACCACCTCGTCTACCAGACCGGCCTTCAGCGCCTGGCGCGCACGCAGCTGCCTGCCGGTAAGCATCATATCCAGCGCTGTACTGACGCCAATCAGCCGCGGTAAACGCTGCGTTCCCCCGGAGCCCGGCAGCAGGCCAAGCTGCACTTCCGGCAAACCGAGTCGGGTTTTTTCGTCATCGCTACAGATCCGGCCATGACAGGCCAGCGCCAGTTCCAGACCGCCGCCAAGGCAGGCGCCGTGGATGGCGGCAATCACCGGGATCGACAAGCCATGGATCTCAGCCATAATCTGCTGTCCCTGGCGCGCCAGCGCTTCCGCTTCCTGCGCGCTGCGGCAGCGGGCAATCATGTTAATGTCTGCGCCGGCGATAAAGTTATCCGCTTTGGCGGAGATAAACACCACGCCGCGCACCGACTTATCATCACGAACCCGACGTATCAGCCCCCGCACCTGATTGCCGAACTCAGCTTTCAGGGTATTCATTTTCTCACCCGGGGCATCGATGGTGATCACCGCGATCTTGTCCGCACAGACCTCAAGCTTAAAAGCGGAAACAGCATCCATTATTCAGCCTCCACGATCATCGCCGCACCCAGACCACCTGCCGCGCAGGCCGTCACCAGACCGAATCCCCCGCCCCGTCGCCGTAGCTCATGCAGCGTCTGGGTGATCATCCGCGCGCCGGTGGCAGCAAAAGGATGGCCATAAGCAATAGATCCGCCGAGGACGTTAAACTTGCTCTCATCCACCTCACCGGTGGCCTGCGAGCGTCCCAGCACTTCACGGGCAAAGCGCTCGCTTGCCAGACACTGGAGATTGGCCAGCGTCTGCGCAGCAAAAGCTTCGTGCATATCAATAAGCGTCAGATCCGCCAGCGTCAGACCTGCCCGCTCCAGCGCCAGCGGCGTGGACCATGCGGGCCCCAGCAGCATATCCTGCCAGACGTCGATGGCGGTAAAGGCATAGCTGCGCAGATAACCCAGCGGCGTCAGACCCAGCTCTTTGGCCCTGGACTCGGTCATCAGGATCACCGCCGCCGCGCCGTCCGTCAGCGGCGTGCTGTTGGCAGCGGTGACGGTGCCATGCTTGCGGTCAAAGGCAGGGCGTAACTTTTGGTAATCTGCGAGGGTTGAATTTTTACGAATATTGTTGTCCTGCTCCAGCGGCTCGCGGAAAGGGGGCGCGTAGGCCGTCATCACCTCAGCTGACAACTTTCCCTCTTCCCAGGCTTTGGCCGCCAGCTGGTGCGAACGATGCGCCAGCGCATCCTGTTGTTCCCGGGTGATGCCCCAACTTTTCGCCATCTGTTCCGCGGTATCGCCCATCCGCAAACCGGTTGAATATTCCGCCACCGCCGGGGGGACCGGCAGCAGGTCGCGCGGCCGCAGACGGGAAAACAGCTTCAGCTTTTGGCTCAGCGTGCGGGTTTTATTGGCATCCACCAGCGTGCGGGCCAGTGTTTTACTGACCCCAATGGGCAATACAGAAGAGGAGTCGGCGCCGCCGGCAATACCGGCGCGGATGGTGCCGGCCATCAGGCTTTCAGCAACATTCGCCACGGCCTGGAAGCTGGTGGCGCAGGCGCGACTGACGCTATAGGCATCGGTGTGCACGCTCATTCCAGTGCCGAGCACGATTTCCCGGGCGATATTCGGCGCTTCCGGCATCTGCACCACCTGGCCAAAAACCAGTTGCTCAATGACGTCCGCGGGAATGTCACTCCGGGCGAGCATTTCGCCAACCACCATTTTCCCTAAATCAACGGCCGGAACGCCATGAAAAACCGTCGCCTGGCGCGCAAATGGCGTGCGTAAACCCCTGACAATGGCAATGCGATCGCCCTGACGGGTGATAAGCGGTAATGCCTGACTCATAACGCTCCCCTGTTAAGCAAAACAACCAAGTGGTCTGACCTGATAACAGTCTTAACTAATTTTTTACATTAAGCCAATCGGGGAAGCGAAAAATTGCGAGCCAAAACACATTGAACAGAAAGGTAACGCCCCTTCTACGGGGCGTTAAACGGAGGGATTAACGTAATCCTAACTGGAAGATCAGCGATTCGGCTTCGCAGCTAAAAATAAAATCGATATCCAGCTGTACGCCGCCGTCAACATCGGTGAAGGTCGGGTTGATTTTGCACGGTTCAGATTGCACATTACGCGCTTTCTCGCTCAGCGCAGCGAGCGTTTGCTCCGCTTCAGCGCGGTTGGCGAACACGCGGCTGTATGAGGCGGTGCAGTCGGTGTTGTCCACAATGGTGCCAACATCCATACAGCAGCATACCGGGGTTTCATCAGCGCTACATTTACTCATCGTAGATTTCCTCTGTATAGGCACCTTCGGTGCCAGACAAATAATGTGCCTATTTTACGCCCTGCCCCCGGTGAGCCTCCAGCCGAGAATCGCCATCACCGCGTTAAGTGACAGAAATCACACTTAAAAATGATCTAAAACAAAAATCAGCTTTTCTGCCTCTTACTCCCCCCGACAATTTTGCCAGCTGGATCGCGTTTCTGTTATCACAATTGAAAAACTTCATAAACAAACTTGCAACAACTCATCTGGTCAGACCTATACTCAGCGCACTGGTCTGATTTCTCTGTTGTACCACAGACCCTACACTTCCGCGCTTCTGTTACAGCATGTAACATAGTTTAAAAAAAAATAACTCAATGAGGTTATGGGCATGAGCCAGAAAACCCGCTTTACCCAATCTGCCCTTGCAGTGGCTGTAGCACTTGTTTCCACCCAGGCCTGGTCAGCAGGCTTCCAGCTCAACGAATTCTCTTCATCAGGGCTGGGTCGGGCCTATTCCGGTGAAGGGGCTATCGCAGACGATGCAGGCAATGCCAGTCGTAACCCGGCATTAATTATGATGTTTGACCGTCCAACTATGTCGGCGGGCGCCGTTTTTGTTGACCCGGGTGTCAATGTCTCCGGCACCTCTCCCACCGGCAAGAGCCTGAATGCGGACAATATCGCCCCGACGGCGTGGGTTCCCAACTTCCACTTTGTCGCGCCGATTAACGATCAATTCGGTTGGGGGGCATCCATTACCTCCAACTACGGCCTGGCAACGGAATACAACGATGACTATGCGGCTGGCAGCATGGGCGGTAAAACCGACCTGACCACCGCGAACTTCAACCTGAGCGGCGCCTACCGTCTCGACAGCAACTGGAGCTTTGGCTTAGGTTTTGACGCGGTCTACGCCAAGGCGAAGATCGAGCGCTATGCCGGTGACCTGGGTCAGATTGTCGCTGGTTCTGGCGCACTGCCGCCGGCGCTGGCAGGCCAGGTGGCGAAGATCCCTGCCGACACGCAGATCGCCCATCTTAACGGCAACGCCTGGGGCTTTGGCTGGAATGCCGGTATCCTCTATGAGCTGGATAAGAACAACCGCTACGGTTTTACCTACCGTTCCGAGGTGAAGATCGACTTCGACGGTAACTACCGCAGCAGCCTGCCGGCGGCCTATAACCAAATCCTCGGCAACTTCGGTCTGCCAGCGGGCACTAACGGCCAGACCACTGGCGGTTCACTGACCCTTAACCTGCCGGAAATGTGGGAGCTGTCGGGCTATAACCGCGTGGCACCGCAGTGGGCGGTCCACTATAGCCTGACCTACACCAGCTGGAGTCAGTTCCAGGAGCTGAAAGCCACCGGCAGCAACGGCCAGACGCTGTTCTATAAAGAGGAAGGCTTTAAAGACGCCTACCGTCTTGCGCTGGGGACCACGTATTATTACGACGATAACTGGACCTTCCGCACCGGTATCGCTTTCGATGACAGCCCGGTGCCGGCCAACAACCGCTCCATCTCCATTCCTGACCAGGATCGCCTGTGGCTGAGCGCGGGTACCACTTACGCGTTCAACAAGGATGCGTCGGTTGACGTCGGTCTTTCCTATATGCACGGCCAGCACGTTGAAATTAAGGAAGGACCGTATACCTTCCGTTCCGAAGGGACCGCCTGGCTGTACGGCGCCAACTTCAACTACCGCTTCTGATAAGCCGCACGCAACAAAAAAGGGTGAACAACATGTTCACCCTTTTTTTATCATTCGCAGATTACTGTGAATCAATATCCTTCAGCTCATCCTGAATAGCCTGGGCATTCGGGTTGTCCGCCGGGGTCAGCTTACCGCCGTTGGCGATAAAGTCATGGCGCTGGAAATAAGCTTCACGCACCAAAATGTAAGGATCGGAAGACTGACGGAGCAGGCCGTCGGAATCCAGCAGTTGAGCACGCGTTTCAATCCCTTCGACAGCCCATTTACCAATCGACATCGGCCAGGTCAACCAGGAGAGTACCGGGTAGAGGCCATCGGCCATATCACCGCCTTCATCGCGCAGCGTAAAGCTACCGTAGAATGGCAGTTGCACATACGGACCATAGCCGACGCCATAATGGCCGAGCGTGCTGCCGAAACGATGCGGTTCAACGCGCTGCAGCTGCGGATTCGCCATGCCCGCGACATCGATCAGACCGCCCATCCCGAGGATGGTGTTCAGGAAGAAACGGGTAAAGTGCACCATACCTTTATAGGGGTCGCCCTGCAGGAAGGAGTTCACCATTACCGCCGGCTCTTCAAGGTTGCTGGTGAAGTTGCTCAAACCATTGCGCGCCGGCTGCGGGACGTAGTCACGCCATGCCACCGCCACCGGGCGAAGCACGTAAGGATCAACCACGTTAAAGTTGAAATTGAACATCGTGCGGTTAAACCCTTCTAACGGGTCTGAACGCCCCTGCGGCTGATCGCCAGAGCTGGAACTGGCACATCCCACCAGCAATGTGGCGCCAAGCGCAAGCGCCGACAGGCGATAATTCATAGGTGTCTCCCTGGTTTTTATGGCTATCGCGAGTTGCCATCCATGACGGAAAGACAACGTTTCCGCCCGTATAGATGTGAGCGATTGTAACAGCACGTTGAACGATGTCTATATCACCCAAGTTGTTGATTTGATCATAGCCTGGGAATAACGAGATCGCGGGACTCCTATTCTACCGGAGCAACAAAAATCTGACGTTACCATTTTTGCGATTTCAGAGTATGCCCAGCCAGACGGCAGGGAAAGCCGCTACGCTATATCTATATAGATTGATAGCGAGGGCCACGAAATGGATGAACTAGACAATAACAAATTAAAACCAGCGGATGACGAGCGAGAAGTCGAAAGTGAAGAAAAACAGCGCGGCGAGGAAATAGAAGTGGATGAAGATCGCCTGCCCTCGCGGGCGATGGCCATCCATGAACATATTCGCCAGGAAGGGGAAAAAGAGATGGAACGCGATGCGCTGGCCCTGTTGTGGTCAGCCATTGCGGCCGGTCTGTCGATGGGCGCCTCCCTGCTGGCAAAAGGGATTTTTCATGTCAAACTGGAGGGGATCCCGGGCGGGTTTTTACTGGAAAATCTCGGGTATACCTTCGGCTTTATTATCGTGATCATGGCCCGCCAGCAGCTGTTCACTGAAAATACGGTTACCGCCGTTCTGCCGGTGATGCACAATCCCACCCCAGGTAACATCGGTTTGCTGATGCGGTTGTGGTCGGTGGTGCTGGCTGGCAACCTCATCGGTACCGCAGTGGCCGCATGGGCCTTCAATTTTATGCCCGTCTTTGATGAACCAACTCGTCAGGCCTTTGTCAGCATCGCCGAAGATGTAATGAAAAACAGCCCGACGGAGATGTTCGCTAATGCGATTATTTCCGGATGGCTGGTCGCCACAATGGTCTGGATGTTTCCTGTCGCCGGTGCGGCCAAGATCGTGGTGATTATTCTCATGACCTGGCTTATCGCCCTGGCGGATACGACTCATATCGTGGTGGGATCGGTCGAGATCCTTTATCTGGTGTTTAACGGAAGCCTGCCCTGGAGCGACTTTATCTGGCCGTTCGCCCTGCCGACGCTGGCGGGAAATATCTGCGGCGGGACCTTCATCTTCGCGCTGCTGAGCCATGCGCAGATCCGTAACGATATGAGCAGCAAGCGAAAAGCGGAAGCCCGCGCCCAGGCCGCGGAGAAAGCCAAAAACGCCGACCGGGCATAAAAAAAGCGCCCTGAGTGGCGAGGGTTTAAGCAGTCAGACGGTATGGCTCTTACTCAGGCGGGCAAAAAACGCTATACTCGCACCGCCTTGTCCCCTTAGTTAAATGGATATAACGAGCCCCTCCTAAGGGCTAGTTGCAGGTTCGATTCCTGCAGGGGACACCATGCCCAGCCGCAATAATCTTCTCTCTCGATCGACATCCGTTGCGTTACATCGCCATTACCTGCAATCTACAATCGTCCTTCCGCCTCGCCCTTTTTCCGCTCTTATCTGGTTAAGACAGCGGTGTTTTCATGGGGTTCATTTTGCTTCCCACGCCAAGTCGGTCGCTACAGGAAATGATATCATCACTGCCAAAAGCGCTTTCACACACGTGTAACTATCCAGCCTCCTATTTTATGCAGCTTCGCTTTCTGCATATTCAAGACTCTGCAGATATTGCAATGCTATCGGGTCGGCAACATATTCAACCTGACCATGATGGCGCTCAACTTCATCAATAATCCGACTAAGCTCAACCCGAAAAAACTCCTTGCGCAGATTAACTTTATTAATGCGATAATTTTCCAAGCGATCGTGCAGCGTTATTTCCAGTGCGGGGGCATCGTCGCAGGAAATCATGGCATGGACGTCAAAATCAAAAGGTACCGCCGCTCCACTTAGCTCTTTCACTCGCTCCATAGGTTCCAGCCGTCGGGTCATACCAATTTTGAAGACATTTTCACCGAAGGAGCCGATATTCGAAATCACATACACATGTCCCTGTCTGGTGAGCTGGGCCATGGATTTGGCGCGTTCATACTGCTGATGTACTTCCTGGATTTTCTGCTCCAGCTCCAGACGCTGTCTTTCCAGCTCTTCCCGGTGTGTGCCTTCAGCGGCGAGAAGGGCTTCCTCCAATAAACGCTGCTGCTCAGCAAGGCGTTGCTCCTCTTCTTCCGCTTCGCGCTGCTGCTGCTCCAGTTCATCCTGACGCTGTTTTTCTTCCCGCATCTGACGCTTAAGCTCAGCCTGATACTCTTTTTCTCCCTGCGCTTTTTCCAGCAGGGCGACCTTATCCAGAAACTGCTGCTTTACACCTTCCCAGTCGGCGTTATCTTCAAGTTCCAGAAAGGTGATTTTCTCGCTAATGGCCGCGTAAGCGTCTCTCTCCTTCCTGAGCTGGTCGTATTTGCTTTGCCAGTTATTTACCGTGGTGCCGGAAAGTAGTGTTTTGACTTTGAATTTATACGCGGAGTCCACAATACGCTGCAATGCCCTGGAGGCTTTATTTCTGGCATTGCGAAATTCATCCCACTGACCGGCAAGCTGTTGCTTTTCCTGATACAGCTTGCAAGCCACTTCGGTACTGACGACTTCGTCAAAGGCTTTCTCTTTTTTTGCCAGGTCTGCGGCTTTTTTTCTAAAGCCGCGATAAATAATAATCCGTATTATCAGTGCAATGGCTAGCAGTAACCCAAAGAACAAACCAATAACGCCTGCCGGATTCGATACGGATTCAATGAATCGCTCATTAAGATAGATTAATGCATTTACCGCAACATAAACTCCCCAGACCATCACGCCTATAATGACCAAAATGAGAATTGCAACATTATCATCCTTTTTTCTTCGTGCCATATTTACTTCCTGTTTTATTTTAATCTTGATGAATTACGCGGAATAACAGAAAAATGATGCTCCGCTCCCTGTTAATACTGATTTCCGGAACAAATCGGTAAATGGGTAAAGCCGGGCTTACTGGCCATATAAAGAGGTGCACAGGTGGGCTGGCGGGCTGGTGTTTCGACCGGCTCATCGCTTTCAATAACGCGTTGTGGCTCTTGCTTTTTCGCTGTTGTCGCCTTTTTGATTCGTGTTTTATGGGAGGGGGTGGAAGGTTTAACCCGCTCGCGAGTTACAGAATCACCATATCCAGCGCAAAATCGCTTTGATTGACTCAGGCTTCCGTCATTACAGACAAACCGGCCATCGGATGTACAATGCGCTATCCCGCCTTTTGAACCGGAGCAGGGCTTTCTTCCACGAGCAGCGTCAGCCTGAGTGGTCAACAAAATGCCTGAAAGCAAGAGAAGAATTAATTTTTTCATTTCCATATCCGTGTTGTATTTCGTTATTTGGGGTTCTGTTCCCTGTCAGTTATTAACTGATTCGCCAGAGAATACGCAATGATTAACTGACAGATAAATTATCACTTCTTCCGTTTTCAGCTTATTGGTGGCCGGTGTGCGCAGGACATGGCGGGTGTGGTTATTCCGGTTAACGTGGTCAGGATATCCATTACGCCGGAGAGTCGTGCAGTGCATACGCGATGTACGGCAGGTCAATATTACTGTTGCTGTACGCAACCACGACTTCTGTGGTGACCGCATAATGACGCACAAATACTGAGGCACCCATCGGTGTGGTGGCGTTCTGGTAGTTGTAATCCTGTGTGGTCACGGTGGCAATGTTGTGCCGGGTCCGTCCCCACGGACCGATTATGCCGCACTATCGAACAGACCCGATAGCTCACTGTTCGGAAGAAGCGCATCAAACCGATAGAGTAAAAAGTTTAGTCAATAACACTTAGATAACGCGTTTTAATACCTAATTCCCTAGCCAATCTTTCAGCATATCTGCTTAAGAAATAATTTCTTGATTTTTTTCACGCAAGGACAAATATATCCACGAAAAAATAGATTTGCAATATCCCACTAGTTTACGAACATAAAAATCATGTAGAGTACGAATCTAACAATGCGAATTGCTCAGCGTTTATTTTCATTCAAATCACTTCCCTTTATTATTATTCTTGATAACGAAATAAACTCACCCATTTCATTTTCCTCGATGTCATATATTTTAGTTCTGATCTTAAAATCAGCATCAACATTAACGGCACCATCATTTATAAATGGTGAAATATCTCTATCCAATAGAGCCCAGGTAAATTCAACATTTTTCCTTCAGGGATATAAACCATTCTTTTCTTTAAATCCCAACTGACAAGATTTGGCTTTAGTGGCATGTTTTTTTATTGTCGCGGTCAGTTAACTTGACACTAGGCCCTGTCTTTTCAATATACCCCAAAGATATATAGAAACCTTTAGAATAAATATTTCGAAGGCTCACAACGACAGGTATTTCACTCTGACGATTGTAGATACACTCTCTCTGACCGTTACAACTAACACTAATGGTAAAAAAATCATTCTCTGCTATTTTAGGTCTCTCTGCTATAGAGATAGCTGTATATAATAAAGTACATAAACTTAATAGTAGACTATATTGCATATAGTTCTCCCCTTTAAACCTCATTCATTAAAATATCATTTGCTTCAATAGCCATAAGCCATCCATGTGTTTTGGGATAATAGTATTCCCATATGCAGCCATAATCATTGAAACAGGACCACTAGGATCTTTTCACTAGGATCTTTACACTAGCTCAATCGTGAACGGTTTGTCCGGGTCAAGATCGTCACGGGTCAGTACCAGGCGCCCGCGGTTGTCCTGCTGATCGGGGCGGTTAAACAGCCCCACCACAGCCACGAACTGCGCCTCTTCATCCATGGGCATATTGAGCGTCACGCTACCACTGGGCATCACCAGCAGCTCCTTTGACGCCAGTACGTCGTCCTTAAGTACCGTATCGGCCCTGCGCAGCAACGTCTGGTAATCAGCGGCATCAACCGCTTTACGATCCCTGAGCTGATAAACCCGCACCATCGTTGCCAGCGGGATCTGTGCTCCATCGGTGTTAATGGCCGTGCGCGGGGTAAAATCCAGATGCAGCGTTTTAATTTTTTTGTAGAAGATGGATTTCGTGATGCTGACCGTACCGTCCGTGACGGTCTGCGTCAGGCCGCAGGCAATAAGCGTCAGTTCCCGCCAGGATAGAGATGTGATGTGAGTATTATGAAGTTACTAATGATATTAACCATGATTAACCTGAAAAGAGGCGTAAGACGACACAATAATATTTTGGCCGCTGATATCATCGTTATTAAAATATTTCATTAATGGTTCAGTAATAAGATGTCCACGAAAAATATCCTGTTCAAATGAGCAACCAAATAAAAACATAATGAGAGCTAAATATAATCGATGATAAAGCCGCTTAACTTTATATGTTTCACAAGCCTCATCCAAAACAGCAATTAAATCATTAACAGCGTTATAACCTGCAAAATCATATCGCTGCGGATATACACCCCTTAATAATTCGTGCAACCCTGCATTACTGGAACTTATTTTAACGGTAAAATCTTCAGCACTAAAACCTTTAAATATTTCAAAGCTTTTCTTAAAAAAGCATCCGTCTTCACCATAAACTTTCGCAATATAATCATTCAGTAATGTATAAAGGCTTAAACTCCTTTCTATTTGTGGAAGATCTTTTTGATATTTAATTTTTAATGATTGAAAAAGCGGTTCCCTCCCGAAATCAGAACCAAGTATAATCATCATATCAATATAAAGGCGAACCGGTCCTCGTTGGGTATAACCGGCTTTCTTTGCAAAAACAATGCTCTGTTGAATACAGGAACGAAAATCATCCTTCTTTTGCAAGGGAATTAACAGTGGGAACATAATCTCGCAATGTTCGATAATTTCACTGATGTAATTTTCAGCAGATACCTTTTTTAGCATATTAACCTGATTATCACTGAACTCCATCAATATTAAACTCCTGCAATATGAAATATAACAAATAAAATTATTTAACAGGCTTACCTGCAATGTAATCTCTATAAGAGTATCCAGCCGGAGATGTCGAATGCCAGTAACCAGCTTTATGAACCAGACTACCATTGGCCATAAACACAAACCCATTATTATATGGTGTTCTTAACAACTCTACTTCATACGTTTGATTTGCATAAGTAAAAAATATCAAAAAATAATCTTCTGTTGGTTTCAATGTTTGATTATTAAACTCCGTCCTTAAATACTCGTAAGATAGATTATCTTTCATTAAATCGAAAAAAACAATTGCATCTATGCCATTTAGAGATGATAAAGCAGGTACAATATTTATCGATTCCTTTATAGAATCCTGTAGCCTACGCGTTATTCCAAAATCATCCAAAACATCTATTGGGATATAGTTTTCATTAAGCACATAAAAATCATCAATTTTAATATATTGTGATGTTTCAAGCCATTCTCTCGCATCAAACCACTTGCGTTTATTAGGCCACTCAGGACTACTCTCACCATCCGCACTAACTAAAACTGCCATTTGATAATAATCTCTATGCATATACACTCCTCCCACGGCTATCAAAATAATCATTATAAATAATGCACCATAAACGTTTCGAAATCGCATTATTTTTTCCACTCTAAAGGTTGATATAGTTGCAGTCCTTTTTTCAATCCAGATGGAGTATCACCTGTTGTAGGAAAACGCCACGCTCCATTAGGAGCAATAGGGCCACCATCTTTCTCATTTTTGCTTCGCTCTTTAATATCTGTATTTCTTCTTTTTATTTCATCGTAGTTCTCCGGACGTTCAGGTTGTTTAGCCTTTTTATTACCTCTGGCTATTTCTTTATAATACTCATCCATTTCTGTTTCATATTGTTGGATAACTTTATCATAGTTTTCTGCATTCTTTATTTCCGTTCCTGTACCATAAACACCAACATAACTTGAGCGCATCTCAAAAGCGCTTACTGTTACATCCCACGAATCAGCCATTTTCTGTGCCGGACTTTGCTTTTGCCCAGCATCTTTCACGGCCATATCATCACCATCCACCGAGATCCCGGCACGACAGGCATAAGTTGTTATTTCTGCATCATAGTCAAAAACAGACTCATAGATATTGTTAATATCATCTATGGAAAACTCACCCGCATCTTTATTATCCCCGGCATAATGAAAAGAAGCAATATTAATGATACCATGACAGAAAAACACCATTTTCTTTATGAGCCTTTTTTTGGTTTTACGCTGCCTGAGAAATGAAACCAATTCATCTTTATTTTTTACATAAACAACTCGGGAGTTTTGCTTTTCAGAATATTCATTTATTTTGCCAATATCATACTCACTATACCCCTGCTGAAACACGACCATAATACGCTGTACAGAATAACCATTCTTACTGGGTTGCGGAAAATCCCGCAACTGGCGCAACCCACAATTAATAAACCGATACTGATTGCCTTTGCTCTCTTCTGTTAGGCCAAATCCACCCTGCCAGCGCCAGTCCATTGGTGCCGTTCTGGCTCCCACCACAGTGATGTAATCATATCCACTGCAATAAGGAGTTTCTTTTTCAGGATATTTAGGTGCCGTTACCAAGGATATCTTTCTCTCTTCTATCTCCTTTAATGAACCAAAGCTGCCCCCACGTTTCCGATATCCCTCAGCTAATTTTCCAACAAGCGCAAAGAGTTTTTTAGGCTGTGATGTCTTAATTCGTTCTGTTTTACCTTCCGCATCCGTCATGCCCTGTCTGTTGTATTTTTCTTCCTCAAAATGAACAGACCAAGGAATACCCCTGAGGGACACCGACGCTCCATCAACAGGGACAAGTTTTATCCGGTGACTAAATTCCTGGTTACATCTGGTAGCAGGTTCACCTGCCTCACCGGTGCAATTCGACATGGTTGTGGGGTCCAAAGATGCTATTTCAGCCATTATAATACTTCCCTGCCCAGCTCATTATTTCCAATAATACAATGCTCTAACACTCCGGCACTGCACTGATAACAGTTAATTTCGCCCTCACTGAGAAAAAACCATCGCAGAGAATATTTCATCAACCATGCAAACTGCTCCGGCGACAAAAGCTCATGGAGTATTTTCAAAACCCGGCTATCGTAGAAACGAAACACCCCTTTATCTTTCGAAGGCAGTGAAACCATCAGGCCAGATTCCAGATGCCGGGCCAGTTTTTCAAAAGGTTGCTCACTGATAATCCATGATACCGCAGGGTATTTTTCTTCCAACTGGCTGATTTTCACTAAATACTCTCTTGATAGTTTTGACACATCCAGCAACCATGGCCCCGCAAATGCAAGCGCCTTATCTTCCGGTAAACTGAAAAGAGAGCGAATACCCTTATCTTCCTTAAGCGGCTCATCAAAGAAACGATCAAACTGAATACCATCCACCAGGGAGAATAAATTCAGAAGTTCATATTTTTCTCTGAGTAGTGCAAATTCCCGTAATGCGTAATGCTGTTCTGTCATATTAATTCCCCCTCAATACAACAGGCGTCCCGTTCATTGCTGCATCCATCAGACAGCTCAGGCATAATCCTTTTTCCCTGAATGGTAGTGACATACTCGCCGCCCCTGCCGCCATCGTCCTTTTCACCTTCCGTATATACGTCGCCGTCGTACCATACTCGACCTTCCCGGCCTCAAGTCGCAGGTAGCTCCCGCCACCAATCAGCGTGATACGTTTCTTCCCGGCAAACAAGATGTCACTCGCCGAACTTAGCGTCAGCTTCTTCTCCGCAAACAGCCGCAGGCTGGCATTCTGCGCCTGCACCTCCACTGGCCCTTCGCCGGATTTCAGGCTCAGTTGACCGGTCCGGGCAAAGAGCCCCAGCTTCTCCCCGGCCAGCGCCGTCATATTGCCCCTGACACCCGTGCTGATATCCCCGCCTGCGTTAATGGCGACATTTTTCGTGGCCGTCATCTGCAGGAGCTCCCCGCTGGTCAGCGCCATCCCTTCCGGAGCGGACATCAGCAGCGCCTCATTGAGCGGTTTCAGCCGCTGCTCAAACATCGCTATCTGACTGTCAACATCCGCCTTCAGCGCCAGAACCTGCTCTGCCGCCATTTGCAGCTGCTGCAGTTGCTGGTTAAGCCGGTCGATTTCCTTCAGCGCGGCATTCCTGTCCAGCGCTTCCCCCTGCGCCTTAGGCTGTGTATCCGCACTGACAAACAGCCCCTTACCGGCACGGATTGTGCCCCACTCATCGGTGCGCAGCTCGATTCCCTGGCCGCGGCGTTGCCCCTGCGCGTCCACCAGATGGCCCGTGTTCAGTTGCGTCTTTCCGTACTCCGTGGCGAGTTTGATGTGTTCCTCACCCCGTTTGTCTTCCATCCGCAGCTTGTTGTTCGCCGGGGTGCGCAGCACGTTGCGGGTGTGATTGTCCCGGTTCACCAGGTCGGGATGTTCGGAGTCGTGCAGCGCATAGGCGATGTACGGCAGGTCAATATCGCCATTGCTGTACGCTATCGCCACCTCGGTTCCATCGATGAGCGGCGTATGCCAGCCGAGTGTTTCACCGGCATACGGCTTCGCCATCCGCAGCCACAGGTAGCCGTAACCCGGCTCCGTCCCCTCCCGGTCGAAGTCCAGCTTCACCCGGTAGCGCCCCTGCTCGTCCAGGTGTGCGTAGGTATCATTTTTTTCGCGACTTTCGATCCGGGCCGGGAGCGTACCCGGGATGACCGGGCGAGGGATCTCTACCGGACGGAAGCAGTAACGTTCGGTATAAGGCTGGCCCCAGACTGACACATGCAGACGGGAATCACGGGCCCCCCGGTAGGTCACCAGGGTGAGGACGACGCCTTCTTTCAGGGCCGCAATGACATCGCCCAGCGGCTCCAGCACCTGTCCGGGTGTGAGATGAGCAGCGTTGCTGAACAGATGAATACGGGCTGATTTATTCAGCTCCCGCTCGTGATGGATGTGCGCATAGAACGCCCCGGATTCGGTTTCCGGCTCCGGGCTGGCGTCATCACCCGCGTCACGATAAGGTGCGGCGTAGCGGTAATGCTCCCCGGTGGTGACCGCATCATGACGCACGCTGACTGTGGCATCCATCGGCGTGGCGGCGGTCCGGTAGTTGTAATCCCGCGTGGCAACGGTGCCGGTGGCAATGTTGTGCCAGGTCCGCACATCCCAGACCGATTCTGCCGCGCCGTCAAACAGGCCCGATGGTTCGCTGTAGGGCAACTGTACATCAAAGTGGTAGTTAAGCTGGCTGTCGGCCAGTATATAGGTATCCAGACCGCGCACATCATCCATCTCCGTGCGCCAGTAAATCCCCACCTCAGACAGAATGCGCCGGATAAACTCAAGGTCCGTTTCCCGCCACTGGGTGATAATTTCCCGCGCCGGGTAGCTGCGCTCCAGGCAGAAGTCAAAATCAGGTCCTTCCAGGCCATGTTTGCGTAGCACCTGCTCAACCACCTCAGGAACGGACTGGTTCTGATATACCGCGCACTGTCGGGTGTATCCCAGGAGCGCCAGGCGCGAACTGAGCGTAAGCCGGTAGTGAGACTGGTCCTGAGAGGTGGACAACCATTCCAGGCGGGTCACCATGCCGTGAACACTTTTACCGCTCCGCATCCGGAAAGAGGCATATTTCATCAGCACCTCTTCCGGGGGGATGTTCGCCTGAAGCGTGGTGAACTCGATGTCCCAGCTGAACGGCTCGCTCAGGGCTTCCCGGCCGCGAAAGCGCAAAACATCCGGCTTCACCGAACTGTCATTGATATCCAGAAAGTAACGGGTCTGCCCGTCAAAAAGCGCCAGCCAGTTATCCATTACGTCACTCCTTTATCGGTACAAGACTAAGCCAGCCATCACCCAGTTCAATCGTACGGGGTTTGTCCGGGTCAAGATCGTCACGGGTCAGTACCAGGCGCCAGCGGTTGTCCTTCTGATCCGGTCGGTTAAACAGCCCCACCGCCACCACGAACTGCGCCTCTTCATCCATAGGCATATTGAGCGTCACGCTGCCACTGGGCATCACCAGCAGCTCCTTTGATGCCAGCACGTCGTCCTTAAGTACCGTATCGGCCCTGCGCAGCACCGTCTGGTAATCAGCGGCATCAACCGCTTTACGATCCCTGAGCTGATAAACCCGCACCATGGTCGCCAGCGGCGTCTGTGCACCATCGGCGTTGATGGCGGTGCGCGGGGTAAAATCCAGATGCAGCGTTTTAATTTTTTTGTAGAAGATGGATTTCGTGATGCTGACCGTACCGTCCGTGACGGTCTGCGTCAGACCGCAGCCTGTGAGCAGACCGCAGGCAATAAGCGTCAGCGCCCACCAGCGGGTTATTGTTGCCATTCAAAAGCTCCTTTTACCCCCTCCCTACTTCTGATTGCTGATGCGTTGGCTGCACACACTCGCCCCGGTCACATAGTTATCTATGCTCCCGGAGACTCATGCGTTTGCCGCCTTCCTGCAATCAGAAGTATTGTGGGGAGAATGAATGATTGATTGATGATTAGTCGAAGCGGTAATGCCCGTCTTCAGCGGGAGATAAAACCGAGCATTGTAGCCCTTCATAACAGCCCAGGCTGACGGTCAGACTCTCCCGGCTATTGCTGAGCTTGCCCGCTTTCAAACCCAGCAAACCGGTACGGCCCAGCTGGATACGCCTGCCTGTGCTAAGGCGGGGCTCAGGCAGCAACCGCACGGGTACGGTGAGGCGCAGTCGGGCGTCACTGCGGTAGCCAAGATAGACACGCAACAGGACCAGCAAATCGGTATGGAGGGCACCACCGGGTAACCAGCCTTCCGCCTCGTCAGGATCCGCTGTCTCCAGCGTCACCAGTACCCGGCAGCATGCTTCCTTTGCCGTTTTGCCCAGCGTGGCACGTTGCGAAAGCCGGATGCGGTTTCCGGTCCCCAGCCCACTGCGGTTACCGATATGGACCTTAACCGGATCGGGTTCGGTGATAATTGCCCGGGTATTCGGTGCCAGCAGGCTCACCAGGGCCCGAATGCCTTCGGCGTTACGGGTGGGTAATCGCATAGTGCCCAGCAGGGCCAGGAAACGGGAAACCGGCGTGGCCACCTGTTCCGCCGTGCCCGGGATACCAAGTCCCACCAGCCCCAGCAAACACTGAGAGGTGGCATCACGGCCCCCGGCCTCGAAAGTGGCCGGCCAGGCGTATTTTCGCCAGATCCGGTAATACTGCGTGGTGATCCGGTGGCTGAATATATCCAAAAACGAGGTGGCCGCCTCGTAACCTTCGCGGCGCTGCGCAATATCATCCAGCCAGGACGTCGGCAGAGGAGAGTCCACGCCATACACCCCGAGAAATGTCGTGCGGACCGTTCACGAAATGATTTCCAGCGGATATATTCCGCGCGATCGAAGTAGTTGCCGATATCCTTAATAGCAGCCACCTCTTCCATGGTCTCTTTGAGAAAGAAGGCCGGGCCGACGGCGCCGATAAACGGCATATGGGCGGCCGCAGAGACGCGGGAGATATTGCGCAGCAGCGCCACATCCTGCGGGCTGGCGTCGAACTCATAGGCCGAGATCACCGAGCCGATCGGCTCGCCGCCGGGAGTGTCATACTCCGCGGTATAGGTGTGCCAGTAGAGTCCGCTCTGGATAAGCTCCGGCGCGTCCTCAAAGTCCTGGCGCAGATCGTCTTTGGCGACGTCAAGGATCTCCGTCTTGACGTTCTGCCGATAGTCGGTGTTGTCCACCAGCTGTTTGAGGCCGCGCCACAGGGATTCGACCTGCTGAAACTCCTGATGGTGCATCACCGCGTCCAGCTGACGGCTTATCTGGAAATCCAGTTCGGCGATATGGTGGTCAATCAGCGTTTTGTCGAGCTTTTCCACCCGCTGACCGGACTGACGGATGCGCTCCATAAACACCTGCATCGCCGCGGTGAGACGTTCCGCCGCTGACGCCTCGGAGAGCGCGGCATCGTCCAGAAAGTCGTTGATATCCCCGAGGCAAGACGCCGGGGCGAGATTAATTTTTTCAAACAGCGAGGCGTAAACGCCCTCGCCCGCCCTATTTTCCTGCAACGTGGTTTGCCCCTGAACAGGGGCGTTTTCTGTGGTAACAGACATTAGCATTTTCCCGGTTAATCCATTAACAGACTTGCCCCGCCGTTATTTCGGGGCAAGCGCACTCATTTCGTCGCGTAATTCCTGGGACTGCGCCGGATCTTTCAGGATTGCCTCAAGCTCTTTTCTGAAAGTGGCGTTATCAAGCAGATTGGATTTGAGATCGCGTAATAAATTACGCATCGCCAGCATGGCGCGGAGTTGCGGAATTTGCCGGGCAACCTGCTCCGGTTCAAAATCTTTGATGTCGGTAAAACGCAGTCTGACGTTCTCCTCTTCACCATTGCCGGCCAGCGTATTTGGCACCGAGAGGTTAACTTCCGGGCTAAATTCCGAAAGTACGCTGTTAAAGTTATTTTTATTGACGTTTATTTTTTCTCTTTCCGATAAAGGCCGGTTTTCCTTACCATGACTAAAATCGCCAATGGTAAGCAGCTTCAGCGGCAGTTCGACCTTCTTCTGCGCGCCGCCGGTATGAAGAGATAATTTGAGATTAATGCGCGCCCTGGGGATTTCATTCTGGAACGTATCAGCCACTTTTATCTTTTCCTTAGTTAATTATCATACGCATTTTCGCCTTATACTTAATTAGGGGCAATGATAAAACAACGCTGAACAAAACAGCAAGCCACCAGCTATTAGTAAAACTACAATACAAATACAGCAACAATTCATATCAATAATGAATGATAATTACATCAATCATTAAAGATAAAAATCGCATAACATTAAAAAATCCCACGCCATAAAACTATCATTTAATGATTTAATTAATCAGCACAAATTTGCTTTAAATCAAGATTGATATATTAAGAGCGTCAATATTAATAAATTTATTGATATTGCGGCATGAAGAATTATAACAAAAGATGTATTGACGCATTTACACTAATACTCAGCAAAAAAATGACTTACTTTCACATTTCTACAGCTACCTTCATGATGTAACGGTGTGACGGTATCATCTGTTACCGATGATGTAGACACATGTCTCACAATTCCGCGTACAATGCCCCTTGGCTTAAACAGTCACAAGCCACTACCCCAGTGCAACCTTCTCTAGACGATACAGGAGCCAGGCGTTGATATGAAACAGATCACCCTCAGCGATATGCAGCAGCAGAGCGAAGCGGCAGCCAGTGCACCGCGCTTGCGTGCCCATCGCAATTTTCATCCCGAACTAAGCGACCCGGTACAGCGCCTCGCCATTGCGATGGAACCCGGCACCTATATCCGTCCGCACCGGCACAGACATACCTTCGAACTTTTGCTGCCCCTGAAAGGCCGCTTTGTGGTACTGAATTTTGATGACAATGGCGTAGTCACCCGCCGGGTGGTGCTGGGTGAAACCTGCACGGCGCTGGAAATGGAAGCCGGTACCTGGCATACGGTGCTCTCGCTCGACCCGGGCGGGATGGTTTTTGAAGTTAAGCAAGGTGCTTATCAGCCGCTTGCCGAAGTTGACACCATGGCCTGGGCGCCTGCCGAAGGCCAACCGGGCACCGCAGAGATGATGGCATGGTATGCCATCGCGCAGCCGGGTGACCGTTTTCTGTCGACGCCACAATAACAACAGCTACACCAAACAGACGCGACTGGCGTCTGTTTGCCCCCCTGCCGACCACGAAGGTCGCCAATTGACTGTCCCTTTCTTCGTACTCCGCTCGTGCTCGCCTTCAACATTCCTGCAAAAAGATTCCTGCCAGAAAGAAATGCTTATATTGAGCAAACTATTTTTCTCTACGAATAAGAGATGATAAGATAACGGGATAAAGTAAATACGCGGCAGCAAAACAATAAAAACAGCCAATTTATCGACATATTATTCTCAATGTGAATGGGTTTTGTTAATCAGGTAAAGGAAGTCAGCGGGAAGAATAAATCCTTGTCATCGGTGTTTTTTGCTCACCATGGCGATTTATTTTTTCATCGACGTACAATTCTTATGAATATTACAGAACGGAATATCTGGAAGCTAAATAATTTACCGCCAATGGAGTATTGCTCTCTGGCGCGGGCGCAAAAATTATTAAACTGCGAACTTGAAGACATTCTTCACTGGCATGATATTGGTGCGATCAATCTCTGTCTGAAGCTTAATCCGACGCGGGGAACATTAAAAATAGCCGTCCTTTCTCATCAGGAAAAAGACGTGACCACCGCGCTTAATCCGCTTACCTCTGCCGAGGAAGTGGAGACTTTCTGGTCACCCCACTCCCATATCCGCAGCATTCTGCGGCTTGATGGCGATATTCCGATGGTGGAAACATTACGCGGAAATACGGTGACGCAGTTTAACGTAAAAGTGTCCGCATCCGGACTCTGGCACCCACACAGTCGGAATTTAATGGCGCTACTGGAGGCGCCTGATGATATTCTTTACGAAAACAGACTCAGCATGATGCTGCCCGACAAACCGTTTGTCTATTGTCATTTCATTCCGGATGAAGACGAATACACTGCTATATCATTGAACCGCATCTATATCACCAGCCAGGCCATTGAGAAAATATACGCTCACAGTATTAGCGCCCGGCCTATGGACGTGACAAAAAATTCGCTGCTGGAACAAACCAGTTACATCCATCAGGAATTAACCGTCCTGCCGCAAAATGAGGTATTGCTGGAATTTATCCATTACCTTATTCAGTCCCATACCGTATTTAATGAGAAATTACAGAATATGGCCGAGCCAGACAAGACTCAGCTCTTTCATCACGTACTGGAAAGGCTCAAAGAAGAGGGCATGCTCCGGGAGAATACCCTGCCCGATGAGGCCGATATCCTCAGCGAAGCCGATCGTTAGTCCAGGATCGTCGGCAAGTGACGCAGGTCCTCATACAGGGCCTGGCCGTTTTCCTGCTCAAGCGTTACCGCGATCTCCCGCGCCAGCGCAATGAATTCGCGCGCCGCAGCGCTCTGCCATGCGCCCTGGCGCTGCAGCAAACAGGCCGTGCGCTGCAGCAGCGCGGGCTTAAGCTCAATGGCCACGAGGTCATCATACTGTCCGGCGATCGCCGCTGGCAGCAGCGTCGCAAGCGGCGTGCCGCGAATAACCGTTAGTACGGCGCCGATGGAGTTGGCCTCCATCCGCACGTCAGGTTCGAGCCGATGGCGGCGACAATAGCGGTTGATTTGCTCCCGGGTGGCAAACTCGCTGCTCAGTAAAATCAGCGGCTGTGCGTCAAGAGCCTGCAGCTGCAGGTGGCTTTCATGAGCCAGCGGATGCGCACGGTTCACCACCAGCGCGAGGGTTTCCGTCAGCAGCGGCTGAACCACAATATCCCGCGAGAGGCTCTCGCCAAAGGCAATTCCCACATCCAGTTCATCCTCCAGGAGCATCGTTTCCATCCGTTCCTGGTTCATCTCCTGGATAAGCAATTTCACTCCGGGGTAGCGTCGATAGTACGCCTCCACCAGCGGCCCCAGCATGTAAGTGGTAAAGGTCGGCGTCATGGCGATGCGGAGTTTACCACGCTGCAGATCTTCTGCGTCGTGCAGGGCGCGCCGCCCCTCCTCAAGATCGCGTAACACGCGGCGGGCATACTCCAGCCAGATCTCTCCGGCATCGGTCAGGCGGGTATAACGACCAGAGCGGTCAAAGAGCTGAACCTCCAGCATCGCTTCCAGCTGGCGGATCTGCTGTGACAGCGCAGGCTGGGAGACATGGAGCGCCGCGGCGGCGCGGGTAAATCCACGATGTTCTGCCACGGCGATAAAGTAGGAAAGATGGCGCAGGAGCATCCGCTTACCTATAAGCAATTCAAATAGGGTTCATCATAAATAAGTCTTTTAACTTATGAAACAAGATACGTACCCTCTGACTATCATCCTCTGCGTTTTTCACCATCAACATCATCTTATGCAGGAGTGACTATGTCCGCTGACGATCGCTATCTCCAGCGCGCATTAGCGCTGGCAAAACAAAATATTGCTGACGGTGGCCGCCCCTTCGGCGCCGTTCTGGTGCGGCATGATGAGATTGTCGCCGAAGCCGTCAATACCTTTCATCTGAACGGTGACCCAACGGCGCATGCCGAACTGAACGCCGTTCGCAATCTTGCCGCCAGACTGGGAAGCGAGGTGCTGCGCGAATGCGTTATCTATGCCAGCGGGCAACCTTGTCCTATGTGCCTGAGCGCACTCTATTTAACCGGCGTGCGGGAAGTATTTTTCGCCAACAGTAATCAGGATGGCGAACCCTTTCAGCTCTCAACCACCGCGATTTATCAGCAGCTGCAGCAGCCGCTGTCCCGGCAGACGCTGCCAATCCACCACTGCCCGCAGCCGGAGGGGCCGGCACTTTATCAGCGCTGGGCGGAACAGCAACCATGACGCCCATGCTGCGACAGAATCTGACGCTGTGTGTCCTGGTACTCATTGGGATAAACATGCGTCCGCTGCTCACCTCGATAGGTCCCTTGCTGCCGGATATCCGCGCCGCCAGCGGGATGAGCTATACCCTGGTCGCGCTCCTCACCGCCCTGCCGGTCATCGCGATGGGCGTGCTGGCGCTGGCCGGCGGCTGGGTCGATCGCACTGTTGGTCAAAACCGCAGCATTGCGCTGAGCCTGCTGATTATCGCGGCGGGTGCCCTGCTGCGGGAAAGCGCCCCACATAGCGGTTTGCTGCTCAGCAGCGCCCTTGCGGGGGGAATTGGCATCGGCATTATCCAGGCCGCCATCCCGGCGGTGATAAAGCGTCTGTTCGCCCGGCGTACGCCGCTGGTGATGGGACTATGGTCGGCGGCGCTGATGGGCGGCGGCGGGTTAGGCGCTGCGTTCACGCCATGGCTGGCGTCACGCAGTACGGTCTGGCACCAGGCGCTGGCCTGGTGGGCGCTCCCTGCCCTGCTGGCCCTGCTCGGCTGGCTGGCGATTTGCCGGCAATTGCCTCGCGCACCGCATCAGACCAGCGCTTCCCCCCGGGTCGCGATTATTGGCCAGCGCCGCGCCTGGACGCTGGGACTCTATTTCGGACTGATCAATGCCGGTTACGCCAGTCTGATCGCCTGGCTGCCGCCCTACTATATCCAGCTTGGCGATAGCGCCCAGTACAGCGGCTCACTGCTGGCGCTGCTGACCGTCGGGCAAACCGCGGGGGCGCTGCTGCTCCCGGCGCTGGCTCGCCAGGATGACCGACGCCAGCTTCTGCTGTTCGCGCTGACGCTACAGCTCATTGGCTTCTGCGGCTTCATCTGGCTGCCGCAGCACGTCCCCGCGCTGTGGGCCATCGCCTGCGGAGTGGGTCTGGGTGGCGCCTTTCCCCTGTGCCTGGTGCTGGCGCTGGATCACGCCGGACAACCGGCGGTAGCCGGCCGGCTGGTGGCGTTTATGCAGGGTATCGGATTTATCATCGCAGGCCTCTCCCCCTGGCTTTCCGGTCTGTTGCGCAGCCTGAGCGGGAACTACACGCTTGACTGGTCCTGGCATGCGCTCTGCGTCCTGCTACTCATGGCGCTCACACTGCGCTTTATACCAGCTCACTACCCGGCCGAGTGGCGGCCGCGCGCCTCTGACCAGCATTAAATCGGCGGCGGCGCGTAGCAAAGAAATTGCGTGCGCCCTCGCTGGCCGTCCTCCATTTTGCCCATCGCCAAAATCCGTTTTAACAGCGTCGCTGGCGTGAAATTTATTACCGGGTGAAATTAATGTGTCGCCGAATCACGACACTCCTAAGTAACTAAAAATTAATAAAAAAATGCCACTTGTTTCCCTCATTTTTTAGGCGTACATTAGCGCCATCTGGAGCACAAAGCGCACAGAATTGCGAGCTGCCGCAACGTGATTTTTCACCTGCGACAGCCCAGGAATAACAGAACAATTAATTCATTTGAACGTCGCACAAGCGCGTGGAGTGATGAATCGTGAAATACTTCTTTATGGGCCTCTCTTTTATGGTCATCGTTTGGGCCGGTACTTTTGCCCTGATGATCTAGACTGCAGCGGTGTCAAAAAAAACGGGAGCCCACTGGCTCCCGTTTTTGTTATGGCGTATTCGCCGAAGCGCTAGCTCGCGGCGGGCAGCAAGCCATCGGCGCGGAACATCGCCTTGATGCCGCGGATCGCCTGGCGCGTACGGTCCCGGTTTTCGATCAGCGCGAAGCGGACGTGAGTATCGCCATAGTCGCCAAAGCCTATCCCCGGCGAGACGCAGACCTTCGCTTCATTAAGCAACTTTTTCGCAAACTCCAGCGAGCCCATGGCAGCGTAAGGTTCCGGTATTTTTGCCCAGACGTACATGGACGCTTTCGGACATTCCACCATCCAGCCGGCTTCGTGGAGCCCTTTCACCAGCACATCGCGACGGCGCTTATATTGTTCGGCAATTTCACGCACGCACTGCTGATCGCCCTCAAGGGCAGCGATCGCCGCCACCTGCAGCGGCGTAAACGTGCCATAGTCGTGATAGCTTTTGATGCGAGCGAGGGCATTCACCAGGGTCTTATTGCCGACCATAAAGCCAATGCGCCAGCCGGCCATGTTATAGCTTTTCGACAGGGTAAAGAACTCGACGGCGACATCGCGCGCGCCGGGCACCTGCATGATGGAGGGCGCTTTCCATCCGTCATACACGATATCGGCATAGGCCAGATCGTGGACGACCAGGATGTCATACTGCTTCGCCAGGGCGACGACCTTTTCAAAGAAGTCCAGCTCCACACACTGCGCCGTTGGATTCGAGGGAAAGCCAAGGATCATCATCTTCGGCTTCGGGTAACTCTCGCGGATGGCGCGTTCCAGCTCGTTAAAGAAATCCACCCCTTCCACCAGCGGCACCGAGCGCACCTGCGCCCCGGCAATCACCGCGCCATAGATGTGAATCGGGTAGCTGGGGTTTGGCACCAGCACCGTGTCGCCATGATCCAGGGTCGCCAGCATCAGGTGCGCCAGCCCCTCTTTCGAACCAATGGTGACGATCGCTTCCGATTCCGGATCGATGTCAACGTTATAGCGTTCTTCATACCAGTGTGAAATGGCGCGACGCAGGCGCGGGATCCCCCGCGAGGTAGAGTAACCATGGGTATCAGGCCGTTGGGCAACGGTGCAAAGTTTTTCCACGATATGCGGCGGCGTCGCGCCATCGGGATTGCCCATACTGAAATCAATAATATCCTCGCCGCGCCGGCGCGCAGCCATTTTCAGTTCAGCAGTAATATTAAAAACGTACGGGGGGAGACGATCGATACGCGTAAAACGGCGTTCAGGACTGGATTCAGCCATAGGTTCCTCTGATTAACGTTAGCGCCCGGACCGTCCGAGCGACGCTGCCGCTGTTGCGGCTCGTTTAGAAAATAACCTGAAAAAAAACATGTTGTCGAGAGGGCCGGTAAAAAATATTCCCTGGCATATAAAACGGGTATCGACGGCGCTAAATACGGCAGTTCATCGCCGGAATATTCCAGAGTTGTATAAGAGTGGTAACACATTGATATCTTTCTTAACACAGAATTTTATCGTTAAAAGCCAGGGCTGCCGCTCTCGCGGTGGCCCCCCTCCAATCCCCTTTAAAAAGTATGCCTTTTCCTCATTATATTTCTGCGGCTGGTCTTCTGCCGTCAGGTTTTTTATCATGTTCTTTTCTGGCCACTGACGCGGCGCACCCATGCACGAAATTTTTACGATGATGCTGGCGGTCTATGATCGTGCGGCCCTGATGCTTATTTGCCTGTTTTTCCTCATTCGCCTGCGCCTGTTCCGCGAACTGTTGCATAAGTCGGCCCATACGCCGAAAGAGCTGCTGGCCGTGACCGCCATTTTCTCGCTGTTCGCCCTGTTCAGCACCTGGTCCGGCGTCCCGGTGGAAGGCTCGCTGGTAAACGTACGCATTATCGCCGTCATGTCCGGCGGGATCCTGTTTGGTCCGTGGGTAGGGGCAATTGTCGGGGTGATTGCCGGCGTACACCGCTACCTGATTGATATCGATGGCGTCACCGCTGTACCCTGCTTTATCACCAGCATTGTCGCAGGCCTGCTGTCGGGGTTGATTAACCGTAAAGTGGCCCGCGATCAACGGTGGAAAATCGGCATTCTGGCCGGCATGGTGTGTGAGACCCTGACCATGATCCTGGTGGTGGTCTGGGCGCCTTCCCTGAGCCTCGGCCTGGATATCGTCTCTAAAATTGGTATCCCGATGATCCTCGGCAGCGTCTGCATCGGTTTTATCGTGCTGCTGGTGCAGAGCGTGGAAGGGGAAAAGGAGGCCAGCGCGGCGCGGCAGGCAAAACTGGCGCTCGATATCGCTAACAAAACCCTGCCGCTGTTTCGTCACGTTAACAGCGATTCTCTGCGCCAGGTATGCGAGATTATCCGCCGCGACATTACCGCTGACGCGGTGGCGATCACTAATACCGAACATGTACTGGCCTACGTGGGCGTGGGGGAGGCCAACTATCAACACCACGACGATGTCATCAGCCCTACCACCCGACAAGCGATTCGTTATGGAAAAATCATTATAAAAAACAATGATGAAGCCCACCGCACGCCGGAGATCCACTCCTTGATGGTGATCCCGCTGTGGGAAAAAGGGGTGGTGACCGGCACGCTAAAAATCTATTACTGCCACGCCCATCGCATCACTTCGACGCTGCAGGAGATGGCGATTGGCCTGTCGCAAATAATCTCCACCCAGCTGGAGGTCTCCCGCGCCGAACAGCTGCGCGAGATGGCCAACAAAGCGGAGCTGCGCGCCCTGCAAAGCAAAATTAACCCGCATTTTTTATTCAATGCCCTGAACGCGATCTCCTCCTCGATTCGCCTTAATCCAGACACCGCGCGCCAGCTCATTTTTAATCTGTCACGCTACCTGCGCTATAACATCGAATTAAAAGACGATGAGCAGATTGATATCAAACGAGAGCTGTATCAGATCAAAGATTATATCGCCATTGAACAGGCGCGATTCGGCGACAAGCTGACGGTCATCTATGATATTGACGACGACGTCAGCTGCGTGATCCCGAGCCTGCTTATCCAGCCGCTGGTGGAGAATGCCATCGTTCATGGTATCCAGCCCTGTAAAGGCAAGGGGGTGGTGACGATCGGCATTAACGAGTGCGGCAATCGGGTTCGCATCAGCGTTCGCGACACTGGCAACGGCATCGATCCCGCCGTGGTCGCTCGCGTGGAAGCCGACGAAATGCCGGGAAATAAAATCGGCCTGCTTAACGTTCATCACCGGGTGAAGCTCCTCTACGGCGAGGGGTTGCATATCCGCACCCTGACGCCAGGAACAGAAATCGCCTTTTATGTCCCCAATCAACACACGCCGCAGGCGCTGACGGAGTCTCTGTTGTCATGAGCGGAGAAAAGATGAAAGTTATTATTGTGGAAGATGAGTTTCTGGCTCAGCAGGAGCTCTCCTGGCTTATCAACACCCACAGCCAGATGGAGATCGTCGGCAGCTTTGACGATGGCCTGGACGTACTGAAGTTTCTCCAGCACAACAAGGTCGATGCCATTTTTCTCGATATCAATATTCCGTCGCTGGACGGGGTTTTGCTGGCGCAAAACATCAGCCAGTTTGCCCATAAGCCTTTTATCGTTTTTATCACCGCGTGGAAAGAGCACGCCGTGGAAGCCTTTGAGCTGGAGGCGTTTGACTACATCCTGAAGCCCTACCAGGAGTCACGCATCATCAATATGCTACAAAAGCTAACCGCCGCCTGGCAGCAGCAAAATAACGTCGCTGCGGGAGCGATCAGCGCGGCGCCACGAGAAAACGACACCATCAATCTGATAAAAGATGAACGAATAATCGTCACCAGCATTCATGATATTTATTATGCCGAGGCGCATGAAAAGATGACGTTCGTCTATACCCGCCGGGAGTCATTCGTCATGCCGATGAACATCACCGAATTCTGCAGCAAACTGCCCACCGCACATTTCTTTCGCTGCCACCGCTCGTTCTGCGTGAATCTCAGCAAGATCCGCGAAATTGAGCCGTGGTTTAACAATACCTATGTGCTGCGCCTGCGCGACCTTGAATTTCAGGTGCCGGTGAGCCGCAGTAAAGTGAAAGAGTTTCGCCAACTGATGAATCTGTAGAGGCGGGAAGTCCCGCCATCCGGGCTACGACGGTAGCCCGGGAGGGATGCGCTTATAACACCTGGCCCAGCGTCTGACGCAGATGCGCGCCAGAGCCCAGCAGGCCCGGGTTTTCATGCACGATCAGGTAAACCGGAATATCCTGAACATAAGCTTTGAAACGGCCTTTGTCTTCAAAACCGCCGCGGAAGCCGGAGGCTTTAAAGAACTCCAGGAAGCGCGGCACGATGCCCCCGGCGATATACACGCCGCCAAAGGTCCCGAGAGTCAGCGCCAGGTTTCCGCCGAAGCGGCCCATAATGACGCAAAACAGCGACAGCGCCCGGCGACAGTCGGTACAACTGTCCGCCAGCGCTCGCTCGGTGACCTCGCGCGGCTGCAGGTTTTCCGGCAGGCGGCCATCAGATTTCACAATCGCGCGGTACAAATTGACCAGTCCGGGACCCGAGAGCACGCGTTCTGCGGAAACATGCCCCAGCTCGGCGCGCAGCTCTTCCAGAATAATCCCCTCTTCTTCGCTGTTCGGCGCAAAATCGACATGACCGCCTTCGCCCGGCAGGCTGACCCAGCGCTTGTCAACGTGCACCAGATGCGCCACGCCAAGCCCGGTTCCGGCGCCATAAACGGCGATCGGTTTGCCCGCCACCGGAGCGCTGCCGCCAAACTGAATGAGGTGCTCGGCTTTCAGCATCGGGATGGCCATGGAAACGGCGGTAAAATCGTTAATTATCTCCAGATGGGCAAAGCCAAGGTTGCGCTTCATTTCAGCGATGGAGAAGGCCCAGGTATGGTTGGTCATCGCTACCCAGTCGCCGGTGATCGGGCAGGCAATGGCGATACAGCCTTCGTTGACGGTCACCTGGTGCTCCTCCAGATAGACGCGCACCACCGCCTCCAGACTGGGATAATCGAGCCCGGAATAGGTCTTAGCACGAGAGATCTCTCCGCTCGCCAGATCACATAGCGCCAGGCGGGCGTTGGTCCCCCCGACATCTCCTACTAAAGCAAATTTTGTCATTCCGTTACGGCTCCGCTAAAGTCAAAATAATTCTTTTGGCACACTGTAAATTCATGGCGGCTTAACAACAACGTCCAACACGCAGACGCCCCTTGTTTAGCGACACAGGTCACATTTAGTTTGTAATCTATGCAAGGTAGTCTGTAAACGACGCCTCGGATATCAGACGCCGCCTTAACTTTATCGTTTCAGCACCATTTGCATCGACGGCCCCTACCGACGAAGGCAAAGTAGTGCTTCAGAACTTTGACAAGGACATTTTCATGCTCCATCCTCGCGCCAGAACAATGCTGATCCTGTCGGTGCCGGCCATCCTGATAGGTATCGCCTGCAGTCTGATCCTGATCGGCGCGATGAAGGTTGCCGCGCTGCTACAGCGCGTGCTGTGGAGCAATCTGCCCACCCAGTTGGGGATCAGCGCTGACAGCCCGCTATGGATTATCGCCATGCTCACAGCGACAGGGATCGCCGTGGGCCTGGTCGTCCGCTACAGCCCGGGACACGCCGGGCCGGATCCGGCGACCGAATCGCTCATTGGCGCCCCCATTGCCACCGGCGCGCTGCCCGGGCTGCTGGCCGCGCTGATCCTCGGCCTTGCCGGCGGCGTCAGTCTCGGCCCGGAGCATCCGATTATGGTGGTGAATATTGCGCTGGCCGTCGCCGTCGGTTCACGGCTGTTTCCGCGCGTCAGCTCGCTGGACTGGACCATCCTCGCGGCCTCAGGCACCATCGGCGCCCTCTTCGGCACCCCGGTGGCCGCCGCGCTGATTTTTTCGCAAACCCTCAACAGCAGCAACGAGTCGCCGCTGTGGGATCGTCTTTTTGCGCCGCTGCTTGCCGCCGCCGCGGGCGCGCTGACGACCGGGCTGTTTTTCCACCCACATTTCACGCTGCCGATCCCCCATTATGGCCAGATGCACTTCGTCGATATCATCAGCGGCATGATCGTCGCTCTGATTGCTATCGCCGTCGGCATGGTGGCCGTCTGGTGTCTGCCGCGCCTGCACGCCATGATGCATCGCCTGAGACATCCCATCCTGACGCTGGGCATCGGCGGGCTGCTGCTGGGGATCCTGGGGACTATTGGCGGGCCCTTAACGCTGTTTAAGGGGCTGGATGAGATGCAGCAGCTGGCTTTCAGCCAGACGCTAACCGCCGCGGATTTTCTGCTCATCGCGCTGGTCAAACTGGCTGCCCTGGTGCTCGCCTCCGCCAGCGGTTTCCGCGGTGGGCGGATTTTCCCGGCGGTCTTCGTCGGGGTGGCGCTGGGGCTGATGCTGCATGCCCACGTGGATGCCGTGCCAGCGGCGATCACCGTCTCCTGCGCGATCCTCGGCATGGTGCTGGTCGTCACCCGCGACGGCTGGCTGAGCCTGTTTATGGCCGCCGTGGTGGTCCCGGATACGACGCTGCTACCGCTGCTGTGCATTGTGATGCTCCCGGCCTGGCTGCTGCTGGCCGGGAGGCCGTTGATGATTGCCAAACGACATACCGACTAAACGCGGCTGTTTCGTTCCTCCAGCGCCTGCGTCACCGCACGCAGGAAATCGGGGATATCCATTTTCGGTAGCATCACTTCGACCAGGGTAAGGGTATCGGAGGTGATGCTTTCCGCCATCGCTTCCCGTAGCTCAGCCGTGTGCGTGACCCGCCAGCAGCGAGAAACAACGTCCGGGGCGAAGGCTTCCGGCAGCCGCTGCCAGTCCCACAGGGCGATGTCATTGTAGCGCTGCTCAGGGCCATGAATCGCCCGCTCCACGGTATACCCTTCGTTATTCAGCAACAGAATAAGCGGTTTTTGCTTATCGCGAAGCATAGAGCCCATCTCCTGAATCGTCAGTTGGGCGGCGCCATCGCCGACAATCAGCACCACCCGCCGCTCTGCCGCCGCGGTTTGCGCGCCATAGGCGGCCGGGAGGGTAAAACCAATCGACCCCCACAGCGGCTGAACGATCAGCGATGCCTCAGAGGGGAGCTTAAGCGCCGCGATGCCAAATGCCGCCGTCCCCTGGTCGGCGAGGATAATATCGCCGGGGCGCAGCGCATCCTGCACTGTCGACCAGAAATTCTTCTGGGTTAACTCGCCTTCGCCCTCCTCTTCCACTTCCGGCGCCACGACCTGAGGCGCCGCCCACTCCGCCGCCAGCGGGGCGGAAAGCGTCATTAATGCAGCCAGAGCTTGATCCATCGGCACGCCGCTGAACCAGTGGTCGCCCACCCTGACGGCGAAGGGCTGGATCTCAATGGTCTTCTCCCGCGCCAGATGCTGGGTGAATCCCGCGGTGATAGTGTCGGTGAAGCGCGTACCAATGCAGATGATGGTGTCGGCGTTTTCAATCGCCTCCCGGGTCTGCGGGGCGCTGGCGATCCCGCTATAGGTCCCGACAAACCCGTTCAGCTGCTCATCGAACAACCCCTTGCCCATTAGCATGGTGGCGTGAGCGATGGGGGTTTTCGCCACCCACTCCCGGAGCGTGTTCTGCAGGCCATAGCGTTGCGCCAGGAAATCCGCCAGCAGAGAAATGCGTCGGCTGCCCCGCAGCAGGCGGCTGGCATGTTCGCGGAACCCGGCGAGCTGGTTTTCATCCGCCGGAGCAGGCTCCACCAGCAAGCCCTGGGCCGGGGCAATCGCTGCCGCTCTGGCGACATCGGCCGGCAGCATCAGATAGCCGGGCCGATGATGCGTCAGCATATCGCGCAGGACACGGTCGATCTCATGGCAGGCGTTGCCGGCGGTCAGCAGCGCCTGGCTGCAGGTGATCTGCTCGCTCATGCGGGCGAAATGGCGAAAATCGCCATCGCCGAGGGTATGGTGCAGCAGTTCGCCACGCTGCTGAGCGCCGGTAGAGGGCGCGCCGACGATATGCAATACCGGAATATGTTCCGCATAGCTACCCGCAATGCCGTTCAGCGCGCTCAGTTCGCCGACGCCGTAGGTGGTCAGCAGCGCACCGGCCCCTTTGATGCGCGCATATCCGTCAGCGGCATAGGCCGCATTCAGCTCGTTGGCGCAGCCGACCCACCCCAGGGCGCTGTGCGCGATGACGCGATCGAGAAACTGTAAGTTGTAATCTCCTGGTACGCCGAACAAGCGGTCAATACCGCAGTCAACGAGGCGATCCAGCAGATAATCCCCAATAGTGTAGGTCGGTTGCATGTCCATTATCCTCATTTTGGTGCAGGTGTAATTTGAGTATTGAATAAGCGATCCGCCTGTCCAGAAGGGGGACGATAAAGCCGGTGTAAAGCAATAGTTACGCCCAAAAAGCAGTGTACTCCATGCAGAACATTGATTAGTGTAAACGTATACACACCCTATTTTATCTGCGGAGGAAGAATGGTTTATCAGGCAAGCACGACGCGATATCAAACGATGGAATATCGTCGCTGCGGGCGCAGCGGCCTTCAGCTCCCGGCGATTTCTCTCGGCCTGTGGCACAACTTTGGCGACGAAACGCGCGTGGAGATCAGCCGGCAGATGCTCCTGCACGCGTTTGACCTTGGCATAACTCATTTCGACCTCGCCAACAACTATGGGCCGCCGCCGGGTTCAGCAGAGAGCAATTTTGGCCGCATTCTGAAAGAGGCGCTCCAGCCCTATCGCGATGAGTTGATCATCTCCACCAAAGCGGGCTACACCATGTGGGACGGCCCGTACGGCGACTGGGGTTCACGCAAATATCTGGTGGCCAGTCTTAACCAGAGCCTGCAGCGCATGGGGCTGGAGTATGTCGATATTTTTTATCATCACCGCCCGGACCCGCAGACCCCACTGACGGAAACAATGCGTGCGCTCGATCATCTTGTCCGTCAGGGTAAAGCGCTGTACGTCGGGATCTCCAACTATCCGCTGGCCCAGGCGCAGGAGGCGGTGAAGATCCTTAACGACCTCGGTACGCCCTGCGTCATTCACCAGCCCCGCTATTCGATGTTCGAACGCAGTGCGGAAGAGGGGCTGCTGGATTTTCTGCAGACGGAAGGGGTGGGAAGTATAGCGTTTTCACCGCTGGCGGGCGGACAGCTTACCGATCGCTATCTGAACGGTATCCCGGCCGACTCTCGCGCCGCCAGCAGCAGTCGTTTTCTGCAGCCGGAGCAACTGACCGCCGCGCGATTAGAAAAAATTCGTCAGCTAAATACGATAGCGGAAGAGCGCGGGCAGAAGCTGTCGCAGATGGCGCTGGCCTGGGTTCTGCGCGAGGAGAAAGTGACCTCCGTGCTGATCGGCGCCAGCAAAACCGCGCAGCTGGATGATGCCGTCGGCATGCTGCAGAATCGCCATTTCAGCACCGAAGAGTGCGCGGCCATCGACGCCATCCTTGCGCTGTAAAGCAAATGTTACTTTAGCAAAAAGTGCTCTTTTCTGCGCTTTCGGAGTTCGTCCGATGCGGCGGGTCTTTACCGGCCCGTAATATCAGGTTAACAGGCCGCTTACGGCCCCGATCGTGAAGGAGAAGAGTATGTTCAGGTCACTGATTCTGGCAGCAGTACTGCTGGCCGCAGCGCCACTAGTCGCTAACGCTGGTGAAATCACCCTGCTGCCATCGGTAAAATTACAAATAGGCGATCGTGACAATTACGGTAACTACTGGGACGGTGGCGGCTGGCGCGACCGTGATTACTGGCGTCGTCACTATGAATGGCGTGATAACCGTTGGCATCGACATGACAACGGCTGGCACCGCGGCTGGGACAAGGGTAAAAATAAAGCCTGGGAGCGCGGCTATCGTGCTGGCTGGAGCGACCGCGACGACCACCGCGGCGGCTGGGGACGAGGCCCGGGCGGACGTGGCCATGGCCATGGTCATCACTAACAGACGAAAAGGGGAGCCCATTGGCTCCCCTTTGCTTTAACCAGCGCGGGTCAAGAACTACGCCACGCCGAGCAGCGATCCCACAATTAACCAGCCGTTCAGACTCACCACAATGACGACAATCACCCAGCCAGTGACTCTCACCCAGCGGGTATTCACCAGGTCGCCCATCAGTTGCGCATTGCTGGTAAATATCAGCAGCGGCACCAGAGCAAGCGCAATACCAAAGCTCAGCAGCACCTGACTCATCACCAGGATACGCGTAGGATCCAGCCCCAGCAGGATCACCACAAACGACGGCAGCATGGTGACCGCCCGGCGAAACCACAGCGGAATATGAAAGCGGATAAACCCCTGCATGACGACCTGCCCTGCCAGGGTACCCACTACCGTCGATGATAAACCTGCAGCGACCAGGCTCAGACCAAAGATGGTCGCCGCCGCGTGGCTCAGCAGTGGCTCCAGCGTTCTGTAAGCCTGATCGAGATCGGCGACGCCGGTATGGCCGTTGAAATGGAATGCCGCCGCGGCGGTCGCCATCATCGCCAGGTTGACAAACCCGGCAATGGTCATGGCGATCGCCACATCCCAGCGGGTCGCGTTATAGCGTTCTTTCCGCGTACCGCCGTGCAGATGCTGGGTAAGCGAGGAATGTAAGTAGATAACGTGCGGCATAATGGTCGCCCCCAGTACCCCGGCGGCTAAGAATACCGCCTCGCCGTTGGGCAGCGTAGGGATCACCAGCCCTTTTGTCAGGGGGGCCAGCGCGGGCTGAGAAAAGATCAACTCCACGACATAGGCCACAGCGACAAACAACAGCAGCCCGCCGATCACCTTCTCCAGCGGCTTTTGCCCGCGCCGCTGCAGCATCAGGATCAGGAAGGTCGCCACCCCGGTCAGCACCGCCCCCTGCAGAAGCGACACGCCCAGTACCAGCTTAAAGCCAATCGCAGCGCCGATAAATTCAGCCAGGTCGGTGGCCATCGCAATGATTTCCGCCTGCACCCAATAGAACCACACAACCGGGCGCGGGTAATGGTCACGGATCTGCTCGGCCAGATTTTTGCCGGTGGCAATGCCCAGTTTGGCAGAGAGCACCTGGATCAGCATCGCCATCAGGTTGGCCCATACCACGACCCACAGCAGCTGATAGCCAAAGCTGGCGCCAGCCTGAATGTTAGTGGCGAAATTACCGGGATCGATATAGCCAATGGCAGCGACGAAAGCGGGCCCCATGAGGGCGAGCTTCACCTTGCGCGCGGCGCGACTACTGCTATTCTCAACGCGACTGCTAGTCATCTTCTGCCTCTGGAAATATAGCCTTTGCTATGTTTCATGCTATCAAAATGCGAATGATTATCAAGTTCATTTAAAATGGAGATAATGATTGCTGTGATAGGCGGGAACAATAGCTGGCCGGAAATGAAAAACGGGCGTTAGAACACGAGAGCGTGCCCAGTACTAAGAGTAGTACAAGAATGCAACTTTTAAAACCTTTACGTAACATAACAAAAGTGGATGTTTGATCACTATTTTTGCCATTGGTCACAGTTCCTTGCAATAGTGTGCAATTGATCTCGTTTTCTTTAAAGCCGTTGCATAGAATGTGCACGGAAATTTAACCTGCCTCATATTTGGAGCAACTATGGACCGCGTCTTGCATTTTGTCCTCGCGATCGTTGTGGTGGCTATACTGGCCCTGTTGGTCAGTCACGACCGTAAAAAGATCCGTATTCGTTATGTTGTTCAACTGCTTGTCATCGAAGTCCTGCTGGCCTGGTTCTTCCTGAACTCCGATATTGGTCTGGGTTTTGTGAAAGGCTTCTCTGAGATGTTTGAAAAGCTTCTCGGGTTTGCCAACGAAGGGACAAACTTCGTGTTCGGCAGCATGAACGATAAAGGTCTGGCCTTCTTCTTCCTTAAGGTTCTGTGCCCTATCGTCTTCATTTCCGCGTTGATCGGTATTTTGCAGCATATTCGTATCCTGCCGATTGTCATCCGCGCCATCGGTACCGTTCTGTCGAAAATCAACGGCATGGGCAAGCTGGAATCCTTCAACGCCGTGAGCTCGCTGATCCTCGGTCAGTCGGAAAACTTTATCGCCTATAAAGATATTCTCGGCAAAATGTCGCGCAACCGCATGTACACCATGGCGGCGACGGCGATGTCCACCGTGTCGATGTCGATCGTAGGCGCGTACATGACCATGCTGCAGCCGAAGTATGTCGTCGCGGCGCTGGTGCTCAACATGTTCAGCACCTTTATCGTTCTGTCATTGATTAACCCGTACCGCGTGGAAGAGAGCGAAGAAAATCTGCAGATGTCGAATCTGCACGAAGGCCAGAGCTTCTTCGAAATGCTGGGCGAGTACATTCTGGCGGGCTTTAAAGTCGCGATTATCGTGGCGGCGATGCTGATCGGCTTCATCGCACTGATCTCGGCCCTGAACGCCCTGTTCGCCACCGTGACCGGCTGGTTCGGCTACAGCATCTCCTTCCAGGGGATCCTCGGCTATATCTTCTACCCGGTTGCCTGGGTGATGGGTGTGCCGGCAAGCGAAGCGCTGCAGGTGGGCAGTATTATGGCCACCAAGCTGGTCTCCAACGAATTCGTCGCCATGATGGATCTGCAGAAAATCGCCTCGACGCTCTCTCCGCGTGCGGAAGGCATTATCTCTATCTTCCTGGTCTCCTTCGCCAACTTCTCATCTATCGGCATCATCGCCGGGGCGATCAAAGGCTTGAACGAAGAACAGGGTAACGTGGTTTCTCGCTTCGGTCTGAAGCTGGTCTACGGCTCCACGCTGGTTAGCGTGCTGTCCGCCTCGATTGCGGCACTGGTTCTGTAACAGGCGCCAGTCATCTAAGCCGGGCAATGCCCGGCTTTTTTTTACCCGTCATTCGCCCAACGGCTGAGGCTTACCGACCAGGTAACCCTGCAGATAATTCACGCCCAGTTCCAGCAGGCGCGCTTTTTGCGGTTCGCTTTCGACATATTCCGCCACCACGCTCATCTGTTTCGCCCGCGCCATTTCGACAATCGATTTCACCATAATGGCGTCCAGCGGGTCCGTCAGAATGTCGCGGACGAAGCAGCCATCAATCTTAATGATATCGGCCTGCAAATGCTTCAGTCGTTCATAGTTCGCATACCCGGTGCCAAAGTCATCAATGGCGATAGCGCAGCCAAACGCGCGCAACGCTTCAAGATTTTGCTGGCTGGTGTCGGCATTGGAGAAAGCCTGCTCTTCGGTCACCTCAATGGTGATAAGATCTGGCGAAATGCGATAGCGTTGAAACAGCGCGATAATCTGCGCCGCGCTATCCTTTTGCATCAGGGTTGAAGGCAGCAGGTTGACCGAGAACCGCTGGCCGGGATGCTGATGGAGCGAACTGAACAGGGTCTCCAGCACCAGCATGTCAAAACGCTGGCTGAGGTTAAACTGCACAATCAGCGGGATAAACTGATCCGGCATAATGACGCTATCGCCACAGCGCATGCGCGTGAGGATTTCATGATAGCCCTCCCCCTCCGCATTTTGAATCGGTTGCGCATAGAGCACCAGCGCCCGCTCTTTGAGAACCTGCTTGACGCGCATCAGGAGGCGTACCTGCTCGGTGGTTTGATCCACCACCAGTTCCTGCTCCTCATCCAACGCCAGCACCCGGCGTTCACTGCCCGCCTGTTCGGAAAGCCAGCTGAGCTGGCCCAGCATCTGGTGCAGCGTCTCACCCTGACCGTCATCACGGCTCCATGCCGCGCCAAACTCAAGATCCAGCGGCTGATTATGCCAGCTGAACTTTTTGTGGTTGAGGATGGCGACCATATGGTTTAGCCGCGCCGCAGGGTCCGGCCCGTCAAGCACGAGGATCAATTCGCTGCCGGGAACCTGGAAGACTTTATCCGTTGCCCCCAACAGCGGCTGAAGCGCCCGGATGATTTGCCGTTTACAGTCCACCCCCATCATTAGCCCATAATGTCGGCTAAGAAAATCGAGATTATCGATACGCAAGCTGCAGATAGCCTGCAGAGGACTGCTCTGTAAATGGCTCACCAGCGCGCGCAGATTAGGTAAGCCCGTCAGCGGATCCTCTTCCGCCTGGCTACGCCAGCGGCGTTTATTGCGATCGCTACGGGCATAGGTGTCTGCCATATAAAACAAACAGATAGTGAAGGAGATCAGGACCGACAGCACAAAGGATAATGAATACTCGCTTTGGACGCCCTGGAGAAAGTTTTTATTATACACCACCAGCAAAAAGGCTGAGACAGACCATGAAATACGCAGCAGCGCATGACCAATCCGGCTAATCCCGATAAAGTAGACAATAAATATCACCGGAACTAAATAACCGGCAATAAATTCAGACTGATACGGCGCACACAGTACAGTTAATAAAAGCGCCAGCGAGATAAACCAATATAGGGTAAAAGAACGATGTTTGGGTGCCAGCCATGGTAAACATTCCTGACGCCAGAAACGTCGGGCATAGTGCGGACTGATAATCATCCGCATTGGATAATAAAGAAACGTCGTAAAAATTAATGCCGCGCTGATTAAACTTTGGATATCTATTACGGTATAAATCAACGGCATACTACCAAAGTAACTGGTAATAGATAATGGAAACGCAAAATATTGCCCGGCAAGGTACATGGTGATTTTCAACAGCACCGGCGCGAAGAAGCCGCCCCAGAAGATCCGCGCCCCCATATGTTTCGCCGTGGGGCCACACCGCCAGCGCTTGCCCACCATCAGGCGTAAAACAGCGCAGGAGACAAACACAGCAAACAGCTGACAAAAGAGCAGAATAAGCGCCTGTGACAGCGTTAATTCAATGAGAAAGCTATTGGTAATGGCAAACGCGAGAATTAATGGTGCGATCGCATAGCGGCCAAAGATAAAAATAACAGAAAACATTACGCTGATTGGCAGCCAGGCAATATAAATAAGATTGCCATCAATAACCGTTTGCGGTGAAATAAAACGAGCCAGCGGAATAGCGACTAAACTGACGAGAAAGGCCAACAGAGTTTTTTTGATATTAATGTTAATTTTATCAAGCATTATTGTTAATTAAAACTCCGGCAACCTCATTACGTTTAATGGGGGAAATGTTATGTTGCTTATTTAGGGCAGGCAAGGTGAATTATCAGGAAAAAGTCTGAAATTACTTTCGATTTTAATAGCTGGAGATTAACTGACTTAACCAGAAAGTGCTTTACATGAAAACAGCTAAAAACAAAAACCCCCGCCGAGGCGAGGGTTCTGAATTTTGGTGGAGCTAAGCGGGATCG
>NZ_JANCOB010000006.1:315575-318647 GCF_024296565.1 Klebsiella sp. SWET4
AACCGCTGACCTCTTGCATGCCATGCAAGCGCTCTCCCAGCTGAGCTATAGCCCCACAGGACCTCTTTAGGAACCAAATCTGCTGGGTGCAGAATTTGGTGGAGCTAAGCGGGATCGAACCGCTGACCTCTTGCATGCCATGCAAGCGCTCTCCCAGCTGAGCTATAGCCCCGTAACGTAAAGCGTGTCGTGTTGACGGGCGGCATAATATGAATTCCTCGCTCAGGTGTCAACGGCAAAATTATCCTTCGCAATTCAATCGCTGAAAAAGCAGGCAACTTGCTGACATTGCGAGCCTTATCGCAGCCAGAAGTTAAACAGGTCACTTTTTCACGTAAAAGGATGCTATAACATGAGCAGCTAATTCCCATACATTTACTCAGGAAATAGTATGCTCAAGGAACGAATGACACCTGAAGAAATCGCCCATCTGACCGGCTACAGCCGGCAAACTATCAATAAGTGGGTGCGGAAAGAAGGCTGGCAAACCTCTCCGCGGCCTGGCGTCCAGGGTGGCAAAGCGCGGCTGGTCCATGTCAATGAGCAAGTCAGGGAGTTTATCCGCAGCGCTCAGCGCGTGGCAGAGACACCAGGCGCCTATTCTACCCACGACAGCGATCTGGAATCGCTGCTGCTGACCCTTAGCAAAGAGCTCACTCCCAGCGAGCAGAAGCAGCTGATGTCGCTGTTGCTGCGCGAAGGGATCACCGGGTTACTACTTCGGTTAGGGATCCGCGATCGGTAAAGCATGATGAAACTGAAAGATAAAATGACACCCGCAGAGCTCGCCGACTGCCTGGGACTGGCCAGACAAACGATCAATCGCTGGGTTCGCCAGCAAAAATGGCGCACGGAAGCGATACCCGGCGTCAAAGGAGGACGCGCGCGACTGGTGGTCATCGACAAACCGGTGCTCGAATTTCTGACCAATGCGCCTGCCAGGCGCCATCTGTTTACCGACAATCATTTGGCGGAATCGCCCGGCGCTTATCTGGTCAATGAGGCTGACGTGGTCTGGCGGCAAATCACGGAAACCCTGCAACTGATGACTCCGGCCGAGCAGCTGCAGCTTCGCGATCTGCTGGCCCGGGAAGGGATTAGCGGCTTTCTTGCCCGTCTCGGCATCGCCAGCCCGGCGTAACAGACAAAAAAAACGGCAGGAGTAACCTGCCGTTGTTTCATCCACGTCCCAATCAGGACGCCTGACCTTCACGTTCAGCGATAAAAGCCAGCGCTTTGTTGATACGCTCAACGCTACGGGATTTACCGATAGCGTGGACGGTGACGTCAAGCGCAGGAGACTGCCCTGCCCCGGTAACCGCCACGCGCAGCGGCATGCCGACTTTACCCATGCCGACTTCCAGCTCATCAGCGGTTGCCTGAATTGCATGGTGGACGTTCTCCGCTGTCCAGTCGCCGATCGCCGCCAGCTTGTCGCGAACCACTTCCAGCGGCTGACGCGCCACCGGACGCAGATGTTTCTTCGCCGCATCGGCGTCGAACTCAGCGAACTCTTCATAGAAGTAGCGGCAGCTCTGAGCAATCTCTTTCAGCGTTTTGCAACGCTCGCCCAGCAGTTTCACCAGCTCGGCCAGCTGTGGGCCATTACGGGTATCGATATTTTCCTGCTCGATGTGCCACTGCAGATGCGTCGCCACGTATTCCGCCGGCAGCGTATTGATGTAGTGATGGTTCAGCCACAGCAGTTTGTCGGTGTTGAACGCACTCGCGGATTTGCTGACCGCCCCCAGCGAAAAGAACTCGATCATCTCTTCGCGGGTGAAGATCTCCTGATCGCCATGGGACCACCCCAGACGTACCAGATAGTTAAGCAGCGCTTCCGGCAGGTAGCCGTCGTCACGATACTGCATCACGCTCACCGCACCGTGGCGTTTGGACAGTTTTTTACCGTCATCGCCGTTGATCATCGACACGTGGGCGTAAACCGGCACCGGCGCATTCAGCGCTTTGAGGATGTTGATCTGGCGCGGTGTGTTGTTGATATGATCTTCACCACGGATCACATGGGTGATCGCCATATCCCAGTCATCTACCACCACGCAGAAGTTATAGGTCGGGGAACCATCGGTACGACGAATGATCAGATCGTCCAGCTCCTGGTTGCTGAACTCGATAGGTCCGCGGATCTGATCGTCAAAGATCACCGACCCTTCCTGCGGGTTGGCGAAACGCACCACGCACGGCTCATCGTCGGCATGATGCTCGTGGCTATGGCGGCAGCGGCCATCGTAACGCGGCTTCTCACCGTTCGCCATTTGCTCTTCGCGCAGCGCTTCCAGACGCTCTTTCGAGCAATAACATTTATAAGCGGTGCCAGCTTCCAGCATCTCATCGATCACGTTGTTATAACGGTCGAAACGTTTGGTCTGGTAATAAGGGCCCTCATCCCATTGCAGATTCAGCCAGTTCATGCCATCCATGATGGCTTCAATTGCTTCCGGGGTGGAGCGTTCGAGATCGGTGTCTTCAATACGCAGCACAAACTCACCGCCGTGGTTACGAGCAAAAAGCCAGGAATAGAGAGCAGTACGCGCACCGCCAACGTGCAGATAGCCTGTTGGGCTTGGCGCGAAGCGAGTTTTGATTTTCATGAATTGGCCTTACGTTTAATAAAGATGCCGATAGCCGGCAATGTCCGGTGGAAATTATGGGTCAATATTCTAACACCGTGGGCTGATTCCTCAATGTTGATCCCGTCGGAACGTCACGGTTGGCCATTTTTGTTTATAAATCATGCTACGCCGCCGATTTTACGATCGCTTTGTTTAATTTTACGACGAACGAACGAATTCTTTAGAAAAGGCGTTGACTCATTTTCAACTCTCCCTATAATGCGACTCCACACAGCGGGGGTGATTAGCTCAGCTGGGAGAGCACCTCCCTTACAAGGAGGGGGTCGGCGGTTCGATCCCGTCATCACCCACCACTTTCTCGCCAGCTGGATTTTCTGTCAAAATGTGAAGTACCGAAGTGGGTGATTAGCTCAGCTGGGAGAGCACCTCCCTTACAAGGAGGGGGTCGGCGGTTCGATCCCGTCATCACCCACCACTT
>NZ_JANCOB010000070.1:0-1033 GCF_024296565.1 Klebsiella sp. SWET4
GAAATCGCCAACGCCACCGTGGCCGCCCGCGAGGGGGTCTCGGTGCGCGTGCGCGACGTCGCCGTGGTCAAGGTCGGCGGCGCCCTGCGCACCGGCGCGGCCTCGGAGAACGGCGAGGAGGTGGTGATCGGCACGGTGCTGATGTTGACAGGCGAAAACAGCCGCACCGTCGCTGGCGCCTCGGCCGAAAAGCTGGCCGAGGTCGCCAAGAGCCTGCCGCCAGGCGTGAAGGTCCAGGTGGTCTACGACCGCTCCAAGCTGGTCGGCGCGACCATCAAGACGGTCGAGAAGAACCTGACCGAAGGCGCGCTGCTGGTCATCGTGGTGCTGTTCCTGCTGCTGGGTAACTTCCGCGCCGCCCTGATCACGGCCCTGGTCATCCCGCTGTCGATGCTGATCACCGCGATCGGCATGAACAAGCTTGGCGTCTCGGGCAATCTGATGAGCCTGGGCGCGCTGGACTTTGGCCTGATCGTCGACGGCGCCGTCATCATCGTCGAGAACGCCCTGCGGCGCCTGGCCGAGCGCCAGCACCACGAGGGCCGTCTCCTGACCCTGTCGGAGCGTCTTGGCGAAACCCGTGAAGCCGCCCGCGAGATGATCTCGCCCACCGTCTATGGCCAGGCGATCATCCTGTTGGTCTACGCCCCGCTGCTGACCTTCACCGGTGTCGAGGGCAAGACCTTCTCGCCGATGGCCATCACCGTGATGCTGGCCCTGGCCGGCGCCTTCGTGCTGTCGCTGACCTTCATCCCGGCCATGATCGCCATCTTGATCAACGGCAAGGTGGCCGAGAAGGAAGTCGCGCCGGTCCGTTGGACCAAGTCCCGCTACGAACCGGCCCTGCGCAAGGTCGTGGCCAAGCCCTGGCCGGTGATCGGCGCGGCGGCCGGCATCTTCGTCGTCGCCGCCGTGACCTTCGGGTTCCTGGGACGGGAATTTACCCCGCAGCTCGACGAGAAGGACATGGCCGTCCAGGCCTTGCGCATCCCCTCGACCTCGCTGGAGCAGTCCCTGCGCATGCAGCGGCGGA
>NZ_JANCOB010000071.1:0-1032 GCF_024296565.1 Klebsiella sp. SWET4
TATCGCATCATATCAATGCCAAAACTTTTGCCACACTGGCTAAACAATTATATAATTCCGAAACGCAATTTTATTATTGTGGAATAAGAGGAGAGAACTTTGGAGTAGGAGAAAAAATTTCTCCCACAGTACTTCGATATGCAAATGAGGCTGTGGAAGAAATTTTTCGTTTTGTGTTAACAGGCGGGCATTAGCATTTTTCAATTCGGTTGATTACTTCACCTTTGGCATTGATTACCTCAATCAACATAGGCATTTGCCCCACTGCATGTGTAGAGCACGACAGGCACGGATCGTAGCAGCGAATAGCACTTTCCACCCTGTTTAACATGCCTTCTTTAATATCTGATCCTTTCACGTATTGCTTAGCCACATCAGTGATGGAACGATTCATGGATGGATTATTTTGCCCTGTTGCAATGAGCAAATTCACTTTGGTTAACTTACCGGTATCATCGGTAATATAATGATGAAAGAGAGTGCCGCGTGGAGCTTCAGAACAACCAATTCCTTCATGGTTATTCCACCTTCCCTGTGTTTGAATATTATCGGAAGTGATTTTAGGATCTTTTAAAATTAGTTCAGCTTCTTCAATACTACTTAGCGTTTCTATCAGCCTGGCATAATGATAATAAAAAGTTCCATGTACCGGTTTGCCGTTATTTAAAGTTTTAAATACTTCAAATTCTTTTTGTGCCAATGGCGTTTTCATTTTCGAAGCAACATTCAATCTTGCCAATGGCCCCACGCGGTAAATTCCTTTTTCAAAACCCAATGGTTTGTAATATGGATATTTTAAATACGACCATTCAACAGAACGCTCGGCAATAAATTCCAGGTAATGGGTCGGATCTAACTGGTCTTGTAAAATATTTCCTTCTGCATCTATAAACCGCAGGTTGCCGTTATAAATTTCATGAGTACCATCTTTTCCTGTTAAGCCTAGATATAGAGTAGGAGTGGGTGCAAATGAAGCAATCATTTCCTGGTTTTCTCCCTGAAACTTTTTAATGATAGATAACCCCATTTGTA
>NZ_JANCOB010000072.1:0-1030 GCF_024296565.1 Klebsiella sp. SWET4
GTGGAAGGCATCGGAGCTTTAGCAGTTGTATCACACAATTCTCTATAAATAGAAGCCATCTCCAGAAAATCAACAAGACTTGAGTTCCGTATATTTTCTTTCTGTAAAGAAAACAGGTATGCGCCAAATTCTTTTAATGCATTATCATTAAAAAATTCTCCATAACGATAAACACTTTCCGGGTTAGGAACTGTTTTTGCAAAAGCATCTGCAAAATTTACAAAGTAATTATTCGCTATATGAACTTTATAAATGTAAGTACCCATTTTGTGTACAACCGAATTTTCGGGTAAGCCAAATGTTCCTACGCCGAATGACTTTAACAGATGTAACATTCGTATCAGTTTACCACCTGCTTCACTCCAATAGCTGGAGCCTTCATCGCATCCCCCATCATCAGGATACTGATTAATAAAACAATCAGTGCTCCTTAAGATTTTCCCGATAATTTCTGCTGCCTGCTCATTGTCGGCATACTGAGTAAAAAATAGAGTTTGCAGAACATTGGTATTTATCCACACATTCCAGTTATTAACAGGCTGTTGCTGTAACCCCATCCACCAAAAATCATTATGTTGCAAGTACGGATCGAATATTCTTCTTTTAAGTTCCGCATGAATACGATCAACTATAAAAGGAGATTCTTTCATTAACGCATCACGAAACATTAATTCAACCGTTGCCACCAATACAGCTGTATTGGCTGCTCCCAAATCTATTACGGTCTCATTAGGATCAGGTAAAAAACCTTTCTTCTTTTGTAAAACGATATGTGCCGGCAATACCCAAGTACTCTCCTCCATAATTATCCATAATCCATCAATTATCTGAGGAAGGTATTTACCTTTTCGCTCAATTAGCTCACCTATTGCCAACTGCGATAAAACCCTCCTACGCTCACTATTTTTTTCTTCATAATTATACCTGGCGCCTGTTTTCTGGTAATCCAGATATAAACTTGCCGGAACGACTGGCCATTTAAACTGCAATGCAATATCAGCCTCCTTTAGTAGTCTTTTCTTAAGCGAAT
>NZ_JANCOB010000073.1:0-1030 GCF_024296565.1 Klebsiella sp. SWET4
ATGCGGCTCATCACCTCCGAGCCCGCGCCATGGCCCCAGAGGATGGGGGCAAGACCTGCCAGGATCACCGCCACGGTCATGGCCTTGGGCCGCACCCGCAGCAGGGCGCCTTCTCGTACGGCGGCCTCGACCTGGTCGGGCGTGGGGTTGGGACCCAGGGCGTCCATGGCGTGCTTGAGATAGATCAGCATCACCACGCCGAACTCGGCGGCGACCCCCGCCAGGGCGATGAACCCAACGCCGGTGGCGACCGACTGGTGGTAGCCGAGCAGGTAGAGCGTCCAGATTCCGCCGGTCAGGGCGAACGGCAAGGTAGCCATAATCAGCCCCGCTTCGTCGAAGCGACGGAAGATCACGTAGAGCAGCACGAAGATGATCAGCAGGGTGGCCGGCACGACGATCTTCAGCCGGTCGGCGGCCCGCTGCAGATATTCGAACTGGCCGGAGTACGAGACGCTGACACCGGTGGAGAGTCTGACCTTCTGACTCACGGCCTGGCGCAGGTCGCCGACCACCGACGCCAGGTCCCGGCCCCGCACGTCGACATAGACCCAGGTGGTTGGCCGGCCGTTCTCGCTCTTCAGCATCGGCGGGCCATCGGCGATCTGGACCTGCGCCACCGTGCCCAAAGTGATCTGCGCGCCGCCGGGGGTGAGGATCGGCAAGGCCCGCAGGCCTTCCAGGCTGTCGCGCAGCTCGCGCGGATAACGGACGCTGATCGGATAACGGGCCAGGCCTTCGACCGTCTGACCGATGGTCTCGCCGCCGATCGCCCCGGAGACGATCGACTGGACGTCGTCGATGTTCAGCCCGAACCGCGCGGCGGCGGCCCGGTCGATGCGGACATCCACATAACGCCCGCCGGTCAGGCGTTCGGCCAAGGCCGAGCTGACGCCGGGCACATCCTTGGCCACGCCCTCGACCTCGCGGGCGATGCGGTCCAGTTCGGCGAGGTTGGCGCCCGACACCTTGACCCCGATCGGGCTCTTAATGCCGGTGGCCAGCATGTCGATGCGGTTGCGGATCGGCG
>NZ_JANCOB010000074.1:0-1021 GCF_024296565.1 Klebsiella sp. SWET4
CATTAAAGAGGGTAAAGTGTATGTAATTGAAGCCAACCCGCGTGCATCGCGTACCACTCCTTTTATTGCAAAAGCCTACGGTATTCCTTATTTGAATATTGCTACCAAGATAATGTTAGGTGTTGCCAAACTAACCGATTTTAACCTGGAGAAAAAGTTAGACGGCTATGCCATTAAAGAGCCGGTATTCAGTTTCGAAAAATTCCCCGGTGTAAATAAAGAATTAGGACCGGAAATGAAAAGTACCGGTGAAGCCATCAGGTTTATTAAAGACTTACGTGATCCTTATTTCAGGAAACTATACAAAGAAAGAAGCATGAACCTGAGCAAATAAAAAAATTAAAAAGTCCCGGATAATCCGGGACTTTTTTTATCATCAGTTTACTTCTACAATTTTATTTTTAATAGCGTACATTGCCAGCCCCATACGGGTTCTCACATTTAGTTTTTCATATAAAGAGTTTCGGTAGTCTTCAATGGTACGCGGACTAAGAAACATTTTCTCCGAAATTTCTTTATAACTCAACTCGGTACAAACCAACCTTAAAAACTCTTTTTCTTTTTCGGTTATTTTAATCATTTCGGGGCTTTGATCTAAATTCTGGTGCAACCCGCTGATAATTTTTCCCGAAATAGAATCTGATAAATAAAAATCCTTTCTAATTACAGATTCTAAAGCAGTATTCAATTCTTCCGGTTCAACATTCTTCATCAAATATCCTTTGGCACCTAAACGTAACATTCGAATGATGCTCAACTCATCACTTTGCATGGAAAGCGATAATATTTTAATCTGGGGATAATTTTTCGTAAGCCACTTTGCAGTATCATAGCCATCCATTTCAGGCATATTGATATCGAGCAAAATAATATCGGGAATTCCCTGCGTTTGAATTTTTTCAATTAATTCCTTTCCATTGCCGGCTTCGTAAAGAACGGCAAATTGAGAAAAAGAGGCAACCAGCCGTGCTAAAGCATTGCGCATCAGTGTATGGTCATCGGCTATTGCAACCTGGTAAAC
>NZ_JANCOB010000075.1:0-1020 GCF_024296565.1 Klebsiella sp. SWET4
CGGAAATGTCGGTGGGGTCCATCCGCATCTTGGCCCAGTCCATCCGCTCTTGGAGCGTCTGGTCCTTGCCGGCCAATAGGCTAGAAAGCGTCTGTTTCTGGTAGTTGAAGACGCCGGCCTGTTGCTTCATGCGCTTGAAGATCAGGTGGGGGTGCATGAAGCTGAAGTCGGAAAGCACGATCACATGCTCCCGGTCGTAGCTGATCGGATCAGGTCCAGCTGGCTCGATAACGAGCGGGCCGTAGTGACCCTCCGCTTCCTGCAGGCCTGAATGGCTGTGGTACCAGTAAGTGCCCGACTGTTTGACCGGGAACTCGTAAACGAAGGTCTCGCCCGGCGGAATGCCTGGAAAGCTGACACCTGGCACGCCGTCCATCTGGAAGGGCACGAGCAGGCCGTGCCAGTGGATCGAGGTGTCCTCGTCGAGCGTGTTGGTCACCGACAGGCGGACATGCTGGCCTTCCTTCAGCCGGATCAGCGGGCCAGGAACCGTGCCGTTGATCGTCACGGCGTGGCCGGCCTTGCCGTCGACCGTGATCGGCGTGTGGCCGATGGTCAGCTTGATGTCCTCGCCCGAAAGGGCGGCCGGCGCGCGGCCGGGATCGCCCGCCGCGCGCGCCCAGGACGGCAGCAGGCTCGCCAGGGTGGCGCCGCCGCCGAGGACGGCGAGCGATTGGAGAAAACGACGGCGATCTAAAGCCGCGCTGGATCGAAGTATGACAGCCCTTTGACGATGACGCGCCGGCGGCAGGCCGTGAGGGACGGCCGCGACGCGATCTATAGGTGGCTACGCGCCAAACCGTCGCCCCCCTCGCCGGCGGGCGAAAAAAGTCAGGGATCGACCAGCCAGTCGGCCAGCACGCCGCCGCCCTCACCGCCCATCGCCAGGATCGCGATGGTGATCGCCTTTGCCGTCATGCCGCGATTCCCGCAAGGCGCCGCTCGATGCGATCCTGCAGCCAGCCGATCAACGCCGCCCCGACCCGTGCCTTGAACCGATCCCAGCGCGTCGGATTGTTG
>NZ_JANCOB010000076.1:0-1015 GCF_024296565.1 Klebsiella sp. SWET4
GCAGCGCCACCGCCACGGCGATCAGGGCCAGGGCGGCCGCCAGGCGTCCGGCCAGATAGCCGCCGGCGGGCAGCGGCGCGATCTGCTTCAGCTCGATCAGCCTGGCCTCGCGCTCGGCGGCCACGGCCGCGCCGAAGCCGAACATGGCCGGCGCGATCGAGGCGAAGATCACATAGTTGGCCAGCATGGCGTGCGCCGCCTCCTCATGGCCGTGGCTCAGACCCAAGCCGATGACGCCGTAGAACAGCAGCGGCAAGGCCAGGCTGGGGATCAGAAATTGCGGCGTCCGCCAGGTCGAGAGGATCTGGGTGCGGGCTTCTCGGCCATAGACGGCCAGGGTGTGAAAGAGCGACATCTCAGGCGGCCTCGATCTGGCGTTGGGTTTGGGGAAATGCGGCGCCGGTCTGGACCAGACGCGTGACGGCGTCCTCCAGCGAAGCGCCGGAGACGGTCAGGTCGTCGATCGTCTCGTCGCGCGCCAGCAGCTCGCGCAGGGTGGCCGGCGCCGAGGAGGTCAGCAGAGTGACGCGGCCGCCGTCGCGACTGACGCCCGTGACATGCGCCAGAGCCGACAGGTCGCCGTCCGACAGGCGGGTGCGACAGCGGATGGCGACGCCGGAAACGCGGGCCTTGATGGCCTCGGGCGCAGGCGAGCGCGCTGCGGTCTTCTCGCCCTCCGGCTCGGGCAGCTCGGCCTGCACGGACACAGGCACGGGAATGGTGGCCGGGCCGAAATCGCCGGGGTCCACGTCCTCATGCAGCTCGTACGTGACGCCAGGGCGCATCTGCGCGCCGCGCTGCACATAGGGCGAGGCCAGCGTATCCGGGCCACGGCGATCATCCGGCGACGGCGCAGGCCGGTGTTCACGCAGGCTGGGTGCCATGGGCCGCGTGGGCCGATGGGGGTCCAGGGAATGCGGCAGGGTGTTGATCCCGTCATCGTGCGAATGCGGCGGGCTCGACGGCACGGGGTCCTGCGACGAACGCTCCACCGATTCCCGCCAGGCATCCGGCT
>NZ_JANCOB010000077.1:0-1011 GCF_024296565.1 Klebsiella sp. SWET4
GTACTCGCCATTTGCAGGGGTTCATAAAAGTTTTCATTGGCATATTCATTTAAAGGTTTGCCGCTAACAGCTTCTACTATTTTTCCGAGAAAAATAAAATCATTGTCACTATAAATGTAATGTCCTGCCGGTGTGAGTTTACTTTGAATAATACGTTGATGTAACGTATCCTGCCAGTCGTTTCTCAGGTATAAATTTTCTGCCACGCGATATAAATGATGCTCATCCTGTATGGTAGAAAATACGTTCCATTTAGGTTCGCCTGTTGCCGAATCAATCACTTCCTTATAAAAAGGAATAAACTCTTTTAATCCTGCCTGGTGCAATAAAATATCTTTTAATTTCAGGTTGGCTTTATCGGTTCCTCTGGTCCATGCAATATAATCGCCTAAAGTTTTATTCAGATCAATTTTACCTTCTTCATATAATTTCATTACAGAAACCGTGGTAGCAGAAATCTTTGTTACCGATGCCAGGTCGAAAGCCATGTCAATATCCTCTTGCTGATACTGATTAAAAGTGGTATGCCCAAAGGCTTTTTCATAAAATACTTTGCCATCTTTTGCAGCCAGTACAACACATCCCGGAAAAGCGCCTTTGGCAATAGCATCGTTGGCAATGGAATCTATCTTGTTTAATTTATAACTATTGATGCCCAATATTTCCGGTTTAGTGAACGGAAAATAATTATTATAAACAATGCCGTCTCCAAATTTAAATTCATTGCAAACCGTTACGGGTAATTTTCCCTTTGCCTGGGTAAGCCCTGAAAGCCAGTCGGCTGCTGTGTTTTGAGTGATAACATCATCTTCATAACAGGCCAGCAGGTTTTGAGCATCACACATGTTTCTTATGGCATAAGGGTTGCCGAAAGCAAGCGTTATGGTTTGATGCAGTTGCTGCAATTGTTTAACGAAATATAAAGTTGGATTGCTGATGCCGAAATTGTTGGCGGGTCTTCTGCTGTAATTGTGCAGACCTAATACTATTACGTCATATTTTTTTTCTTTG
>NZ_JANCOB010000078.1:0-1004 GCF_024296565.1 Klebsiella sp. SWET4
CCTACCAAAACCAAAGCCGAAGGATCGCAAGATCTCCAAAATGCCCCGCTCCCACGAGCGGGGCTTTTTGTTGCGCGGTTCCTCGGTCCCAAAAGCTCTCATGCAAAGGACCAACCCCAATGAGCTACCTGCCCTCGCCACCCGCCTTCCATAGCGACCAGGAAGGCGTCACCGTTCACCAGCTGTTGCTGGCCGCCCAGGACGCGCCCAGCGCGCTGGAAGCCGTCCGCCAGGGTCTGGCCGATAGCGGCGCCGAGCTGTGCGGCCTGACCATGAAGCCGGTCGGCCACATCGTCGAAGCCTCGCTGCGCGTGCGTCACCTGGGCGACCAGGCCGCGCGCCTGCTGGCCCGCGATCTCGCCGCTTGGCCGGGCGTCAACTCGGCCTCGGTCGAACACCAATGGCTGCGCCCGTGAGCGACCACGTAGAGCCGCTCAAACCGGAAGAGGTCTCCCTGGCGGCCCTCCGGCGCCGCCTGTTCCTCGTCACCGCCGAGGACACGCCCGATGCGCTGATGCGCGTACTGGGCGTGGCCTCCGTGCAGCGGGCCCGCCTGCGCGCCCGGACCGCCGCTCCCGAGGGCCAGCATCTGGCCATTCGACTCGAGATCGACGACCAGGGCGACGCCCGCGCCGAGGTCCTGGCGTCGCGCCTGGCGGCCTGTCCGTCGGTGCGCGGCGTCGGTTTCGGTTGGCGAATGTAACCATCGCGCCCTTTCGTGCGTATCTGAGCGCAGTCCGCCTTTTCTGGAGCCGCCCGATGCGCCGACTGCTCGTCGCCCTTGCCGCCGCCTTCGCCCTGCTGGGCGTCGACACCGCCCTGGCCGCGCCCCCGCCCGCGCCGGTCAAGACCGAGACCGCCGTCTTCGCCGGCGGCTGCTTCTGGTGCATGGAGCACGACATGGGCGGCATCCCCGGCGTGCTTAAGGTCGAGAGCGGCTATACCGGCGGCCACGTCAAGAACCCGTCCTATCGCGACGTCACCAGTGAACAGAGCGGCCACTA
>NZ_JANCOB010000007.1:0-104225 GCF_024296565.1 Klebsiella sp. SWET4
TCTGATAAATTGTTAAAGAGCAGTTGCGACGCGCTTTAGCGCTCTGTCGCGAGGTCCCGTATAATACGTTTTCCTCATTCAGAGTCAAGCGCTTATTTTGCTTTTCTCTGTCGGCTTTCAACGTCGATTTCCGTCGTTGAATCCTCCTGACCCGGCGGCTTGTTTGCCGTTGTTCCGTGTCAGTGGAGGCGCATTATAGAGAGTAATTCTGAAGTGACAAGGATAAATTCAAAAAAAGAATTCAACCGCTCACTTTTCAACCAAACCAGGTGTTGAGCTTTAATTCTTGCCTGGTTTTTAAACAAAAACGAGCCCGTTGGGCCCGTTTTTGTCGTTTTGTGATTTACTGCACTGCCACAATACGGTCGTCTTTCACCACCAGCTCGACAGCTTTCCCCGGAACCAGCTCACCGGAAAGGATCTGCTGGGCTAACGGGTTCTCAATCTGCTGCTGAATAGCGCGTTTCAGTGGCCGCGCGCCGTATACCGGATCGTAACCGTTGGCGCTCAGCAACTTCAGCGCCTCATCGGACATCCGCACTTCATACCCACGCTCTTCCAGGCGTTTATACAAACGCTGCAGCTGGATCTGGGCAATAGAAGCAATGTGTTTCTCACCCAGCGGATGGAAGACCACCACTTCGTCGATACGGTTAATAAACTCCGGACGGAAGTTCTGGCTTACCACTCCCAGTACCAGATCCTTCATATGACCGTAGTCCAGTTCGCCAAACCGTTCCTGAATCAGATCGGAACCGAGGTTCGAGGTCATGATGACCACCGTATTACGGAAGTCGACCGTTCTCCCCTGCCCGTCGGTCAGACGCCCGTCGTCGAGTACCTGCAGCAGAATGTTGAACACATCCGGGTGCGCTTTTTCCACTTCATCCAGCAGAATGACGGAATAAGGACGACGACGCACCGCCTCGGTCAGGTAACCGCCCTCTTCATAGCCGACGTATCCCGGAGGCGCACCGACCAGACGCGAGACGGAGTGTTTCTCCATAAACTCGGACATATCGATACGCACCATCGCGTCGTCGCTGTCGAACATAAAGTTAGCCAGCGTTTTACACAGCTCGGTTTTACCGACCCCGGTTGGACCGAGGAACAGGAACGAACCAATCGGCCGGTTCGGATCGGATAGCCCAGCGCGGCTACGGCGAATGGCGTTCGATACCGCTTCAACCGCCTCATCCTGGCCAATCACCCGATGATGCAGCTCCTGCTCCATACGCAGCAGTTTGTCGCGCTCGCTTTCCATCATCCGGGAGACCGGGATACCGGTCCAGCGGGCCAGCACTTCGGCGATCTCAGCATCCGTCACTTTATTACGCAGCAGACGCATGGTTTTCCCTTCGGACTGAGTGGCAGCCGCCAGCTGTTTCTCCAGTTCCGGAATTTTGCCGTACTGCAGCTCGGACATCCGCGCCAGATCGCCGACGCGACGCGCCTGTTCGATAGCGATTTTCGCCTGTTCCAGCTCGGCTTTAATAGTCTGGGTGCCGGAGAGAGAGGCTTTTTCCGCTTTCCACTCTTCTTCCAGTACCGAGTACTGACGCTCTTTATCCGCCAGCTCCTCGTTGAGCATATCGAGACGTTTCAGGCTCGCTTCATCAGACTCTTTCTTCAGCGCCTGCTGTTCCAGTTTCAGCTGGATAATACGTCTATCGAGACGGTCCAGCTCTTCCGGCTTGGAGTCGATCTGCATACGAATGCTGGACGCCGCCTCATCGATAAGGTCGATGGCTTTATCCGGCAGCTGACGGTCGGCAATATAGCGATGCGACAAGGTCGCCGCCGCGACAATCGCCGGGTCAGTGATCTGCACGTGGTGGTGCAGCTCGTAACGTTCTTTCAGGCCACGCAGAATAGCGATGGTATCTTCTACCGTCGGCTCGGCGACGAACACTTTCTGGAAGCGACGTTCCAGCGCGGCGTCTTTTTCGATGTACTGACGGTATTCATCAAGCGTTGTCGCCCCGACGCAGTGCAGTTCACCACGCGCCAGCGCCGGCTTCAGCATGTTACCCGCATCCATCGCGCCGTCGGCTTTACCAGCGCCCACCATGGTATGCAGTTCGTCGATAAACAGAATGACGTTGCCTTCCTGTTTTGACAGGTCAGTCAGCACGCCTTTCAGACGCTCTTCAAACTCACCGCGGTATTTCGCCCCGGCCACCAGCGCCCCCATATCCAGCGCCAATACCCGACGGCCTTTCAACCCTTCTGGTACTTCGCCGTTGACGATACGCTGCGCCAGTCCTTCGACGATTGCCGTTTTACCCACCCCGGGTTCACCAATCAGTACCGGGTTGTTTTTGGTACGACGCTGCAGTACCTGGATGGTACGGCGAATCTCTTCATCACGGCCGATCACCGGATCCAGCTTGCCCTGCTCGGCTCGCTCGGTCAGATCGACGGTAAATTTCTTCAATGCCTGACGTTGGTCTTCGGCACCCTGATCGTTCACGCTTTCACCTCCGCGCATTTGTTCAATCGCCTGAGTCACGTTGGCGGTTGTTGCTCCGGCGGATTTTAAAAGGTCGGTCAGCGTACCGCGCGATTCAAGCGCCGCCAGAACGAACAGTTCCGACGAAATAAAGTTGTCCTTTTTCTTTTGCGCCAGCTTGTCGCAAAGGTTCAGGATCCGCACTAAATCCTGAGAAGGTTGTACATCGCCGCCGGTGCCTTCCACCTGCGGTAAACGGCTCAAGGCCTGCTCGATGTCAGTGCGTAGTTTCCCGGCATTGACGCCCGCCGAGGTTAATAAAGGACGTACCGATCCCCCTTCCTGATTCAGTAAGGCGCTCATTAAATGAAGAGGTTCGATGAATTGGTTGTCGTGCCCGAGTGCGAGTGACTGGGCATCGGCAAGAGCAAGCTGGAATTTATTGGTAAGACGATCCAGACGCATAACTCCTCCCATAAACAGGTCAAATTTGCTACTGGAGATTAAATGAGGTCATCCCTCAATTATTCAAGGTTAAAGACCTGAACTATGCGAAAAATAAGTTTGCCTTCTGGATCGTCTTGATTCTCTAGGTTATATCAGCCAAATGAAACTTGCCATACGACCGGTGGTCTTGTCGCGCCGGTAAGAGAAAAAATCATCCTTTTCGCTTAGCGTGCAGCGATCGCCGCCGAAAATCTGCTCAACGCCGACGTTTGCCAGACGCTGCCGAGCCAGTTGATAGATATCAGCAAAATATTTCTCGCCTGCCGGACGAAAAGCCCGGTGCGCGTTCTCGTCTTTCGCCATAAAGGCATCCCGGACTTCCGGCCCCACCTCAAATGCCTGCGGACCAATGGCCGGGCCCAGCCACGCCATCATGTTTTCGGCTTTATCGGCGAAACGGGCAACCGTCTCTTCCAGAACCCCTTCGCATAAGCCGCGCCATCCCGCATGCGCCGCGGCGACTTCGGTGCCGTCGCGGTTACAGAACAGGACCGGCAGGCAGTCGGCGGTCATCACCGCACAGACGGTGCCTGGCGTACGACTATAAGAAGCATCTGCGCGTTTCGATGGATAGGGTCCGCCGTCCAGCGTCAGAACATCGGTGCCATGAACCTGCTCCAGCCAAACCGGGTAAGACGGCAAGCCACCGGCAGCAAACATCCGCCGCCGGTTTTCTTCAACATGCTGCAGATTGTCTCCGCAATGGGCGCCCAGGTTGAGCGAGTCATAGGGCGGCAGACTCACGCCGCCAATGCGGGTCGAACTACAGGCCGCCACGCTGCGGGGCATCGGCCACTGCGGTACAATCAGTTTAGTCATAACCAGTCAATATCGTCCTTATGGGCTTCAAAATCGGCACGCATCGCCTCGATGAGCTCGACCATATCCTGTGGGATGGGCGCGTGCCACTCCATTTCAATGCCAGTGATCGGGTGGTACAGACGCAGCATGGTGGCGTGCAGCGCCTGACGGTCGAATTTACGCAGCGCGGTGATGAACTCCTCCGACGCGCCCTTCGGCGGACGCGGCCGGCCGCCATATACCTGGTCACCCACCAGCGGATGGGTGATATGCGACATATGCACACGGATCTGGTGCGTACGACCGGTTTCCAGGCGCAGGCGCAGGCGCGTATGGATGCGGAAATGTTCCATAATCCGGTAGTGGGTCACCGCCGGTTTGCCCATCGGATGCACCGCCATATGGGTACGTTTTGTCGGATGACGACTGATCGGCTCTTCCACTGTGCCACCGGAAGTCATATGACCAATGGCCACCGCTTCATACTCGCGAGTGATCTCGCGCAGCTGCAACGACTCCACCAGCCGGGTTTGTGCCGGAATGGTTTTCGCCACCACCATCAGACCGGTGGTGTCCTTATCCAGACGGTGCACGATCCCCGCGCGCGGCACATCGGCGATCGGCGGATAGTAGTGCAGCAGCGCATTCAGCACAGTACCGTCAGGGTTGCCCGCGCCAGGATGCACAACCAGATCGCGCGGTTTGTTAATCACGAGGATGTCATCATCTTCGTAAACGATATTGAGCGGAATATCCTGCGGCTGGAAGCGCGCCTCTTCTTCGATTTCGACATCGATAGCGATGTGCTCTCCCCCCAGCACTTTTTCTTTCGGCTTATCGCCAATGCTGCCATTGACTAATACGCGTTGGTCCAGGATCCATTCTTTTATCCGCGATCGCGAATAATCAGGGAACAATTCGGCCAAAGCCTGATCTAAGCGTTGACCGAGTTGATTTTCGGTCACCGTTGCGGTGAGTTGTACTCGTTGTGCCATATACAGCTTCTTCGTTTAACGTTGGGTTTTACGGCTTTGCCGTTTAATATAGTGTGCTATTGTAGCTGGTCTTAATCGGGAGCAGGAACAGAGATTCTCCCGCATAAACATTTTGAGGAAGTCAAAACGTCATGACGCGCATGAAATACCTGGTGGCAGCCGCCACACTGAGCCTGGCTTTGGTGGGTTGCTCCGGCTCTAAGGAAGAGGTGCCTGATAATCCGCCGAATGAAATCTACGCGACCGCCCAGCAAAAACTGCAGGACGGTAACTGGAAACAGGCGATAACGCAACTGGAAGCGTTGGATAACCGTTATCCATTCGGCCCTTATTCCCAACAGGTACAGCTGGATCTGATTTATGCGTATTACAAAAACGCCGATCTGCCGCTGGCTCAGGCGGCCATCGATCGCTTCATGCGTTTGAACCCCACCCACCCGAATATCGATTACGTCATCTATATGCGCGGCCTGACCAACATGGCCCTGGATGACAGCGCCCTGCAGGGCTTCTTTGGTGTCGATCGCTCTGACCGCGATCCACAGCACGCGCGCGATGCCTTCAATGACTTCTCCAAACTGGTGCGTGGTTACCCGAACAGCCAGTACGCCACTGACGCCTATAAACGTATGGTGTTCCTGAAAGATCGCCTGGCCAAATATGAGCTGTCGGTCGTGGATTACTACACCGACCGTGGCGCATGGGTTGCCGTCGTGAACCGCGTGGAAGGTATGATGCGTAACTATCCGGATACCCAGGCCACCCGCGATGCCCTGCCGAAGATGGAAAACGCCTATCGTCAGATGCAAATGAACGCCCAGGCGGACAAAGTCGCGAAGATAATCGCCGCGAACAGCAAGAACACCTGAGTCTGATTCATGGATCGCAAACGGCAGCCACTGGCTGCCGTTTTTTTATACTTTATCCCGTCAAGCTGAAGCGGTTTAGCGCCGGGTTAACTCATCAAATATGGCCTGCTTTACCGGGTTCGACAAGTAAAATCTCACTTCTTCCTGCCCTGTCTCACAAAATGAATTCGTTGACAAAAAGTGACAATAAAATGTGATTTAGATCACGCTTTTTGACATTGGGAAAGGTATGCTGGATTCACCAAGACGGGAAAGACAAGAGGTAAAATTTATGACAATGAACATTACCAGTAAACAAATGGAAATTACTCCGGCAATCCGCCAGCATGTCGCAGACCGTCTCGCCAAACTGGATAAGTGGCAAACTCATTTAATCAACCCGCACATCATTCTGTCTAAGGAGCCGCAGGGTTTTATCGCTGATGCAACCATCAATACGCCAAACGGTCATCTGGTTGCCAGTGCGCGTCATGAAGATATGTACGCCGCCATTAACGAATTGATCAACAAGCTGGAACGGCAGCTGAATAAAGTGCAACACAAAGGGGAAGCCCGCCGCGCCGCAACATCGGTGAAAGAGGCAGGCTTTGTGGAAGAAGAAGAGTAATCCTTAACTTAAGTTGTGTCATGCCACGCGCCTTCGGGCGCGTTTTTTATTGACAGAGTGAAAACAGTACAGGTACTGTAATCCCCACTACCTCAAGGAATTTACCATGAAACGTGTCCCGTTCTTCTTCGCATTCTTTTTTACCTTCCCCTGACCGGGAGGCAATTCGTCGTATAAGAAAGAATGCGAAGACGAACAATAAGGCCTCCCACCCGGGAGGCCTTTTTTATTTGATAACAACAAAGGCAACATCTATGACCGAGGAAAACCCATTACTGGCGCTGCGCGATAAGATAAGCGCACTGGACGAGAAACTGCTTGCTCTGCTGGCGGAGCGCCGCGGGCTGGCTGTTGAGGTTGGTAAAGCCAAACTGGCCTCCCACCGTCCAGTGCGTGATATTGACCGCGAACGCGATCTGCTGGAGCGTCTGATGACCATCGGCAAGCGCCATAATCTGGATGCGCACTACATCACCCGCCTGTTCCAGCTGATCATCGAAGACTCCGTCCTGACCCAACAAACCCTGCTGCAGCAGCATCTGAATAAAATTAATCCGCATTCGGCCCGCGTGGCCTTCCTTGGCCCTAAAGGCTCTTATTCGCATCTGGCGGCGCGTCAGTACGCCGCTCGCCATTTTGAGCAGTTTATTGAGAGCGGCTGCGCGAAGTTCGCCGATATTTTTAATCAGGTAGAGACCGGCCAGGCCGATTACGCCGTGGTGCCGATTGAAAACACCAGCTCTGGCGGGATCAACGACGTCTACGATCTGCTGCAGCACACCAGCCTGTCGATCGTTGGCGAGCTAACGATCCCTATCGATCATTGCGTGCTGGTTAGCACCTCGACGGATGCCGATAAAATTCAGACCGTCTACAGCCATCCGCAGCCGTTCCAGCAGTGCAGCCAGTATCTGAGCCGCTACCCGCACTGGAAGATTGAATATACCGAGAGCACCTCGGCGGCAATGGAAAAAGTGGCGCAGGCGAACTCCCCGGCCGTTGCGGCACTGGGCAGCGAAGCGGGTGGCGCCCTGTATAGCCTGCAGGTGCTGGAGCACTGCCAGGCCAACCAGACGCAGAACATCACGCGCTTCCTCGTCCTGGCGCGCAAAGCGGTGAACGTCTCCGATCAGGTTCCGGCCAAGACCACGCTGTTAATGGCGACCGGTCAGCAGGCGGGCGCCCTGGTGGAAGCCCTGCTGGTGCTGCGCAACCACAATCTGATCATGACCAAACTGGAATCTCGCCCGATCCACGGCAATCCCTGGGAAGAGATGTTTTATCTCGATATTCAGGCCAACCTGGACTCGCTGCCCATGCGCAAGGCATTAAAGGAGCTGGCGGAAATCACCCGCTCCATGAAGGTCCTCGGTTGCTACCCCAGCGAAAACGTGGTGCCAGTGGATCCGGTTTAACGTTCGCGGAACGGTAATTTCTTCATCCCTGCCACCGCAACCGGCAGGGTGAAGATGGCGCCTGACAGCGGGTACTTCGCCAGCTCATCGTCCTCCATGTTTTCCCGGGTTGTGGTGATATAGAGCGTTTTCATATCCGCCCCACCGAAGCAGACCATTGTCGGACAACGAACCGGCATCGGGTAAGTCTCCAGCTCCTCGCCCTGCGGCGAGAAACGAGCAATCCGCCAGCCGTCAAACATCGCGCTCCAGTAACAGCCCTCCACATCGATCGCCGCCCCGTCAGGGATGCCTTCGCCCGGCTGGAAACGGCGAAACACCTCGCGTCGTCCAGGCTCACCCTGTTCATCCAGCGGCGTACGGTAGATCACGGCGTTCGGCGTATCAGAGGTATACATCCAGCGCTGGTCGGCGCTAAACGCCAGACCGTTGGCGCCATGGATATCACACTGGATCACTTTCGGCTTCAGGTCATTATCGACTCGCATCAGCAGCGCGCCGTTGTAATCCCCCGGCCCCCAGAAGGTGCCGGCATAAAAACGCCCCTCGCGATCGGTCCCACCATCGTTAAACCGCGCCAGCTCCGGATTGCTCGGATTATCACAGACTTTCCGCCGCAGCAGGCCGTGGGCGTCGGTCAGCCAGATGCCACTGCGTAATGCAACGATAAATCCGCCCTTCTCACGCAGGGAGAAACAGCCGACCTCCTCCGGAAACTGCAGCACCTGGTGTTCGCCGCTGCGGGTATCGTAGCGGTGGATTTCACACTCCATGATATCGGCCCAGTAGAGGGCCTGTTCAGCCTCGCTCCAGGTCGGGCATTCCGGCAGGTATCCGGTGTAGTCAAACAGCGGTTGTGGTTCAGCCATCGTTGTCATCCCTATAAAAAAAGCCAGCGGTCGCTGGCTTTATTGTATACATCTTTTTCGCTTTACTGCCGATTATCGTTCGCCTGACGCAGTAGCGTGCGGCTCTCGCTCTGGAAACGCTGAGCGTAATCGCCAAACCAATGTTCGACTTTACGGAAGCTGTCGATAAACGCCTGCTTATCGCCCTGCTCCAGCAGGCCAATCGCTTCGCCGAAACGCTGGTAATAGCGCTTAATCAGCGCCAGGTTATTTTCCGATGACATAATAATGTCGGCGTACAGCTGCGGATCCTGGGCAAACAGGCGCCCCACCATCGCCAGCTCCAGCCGGTAAATAGGTGACGAAAGCGCCAGCAGTTGCTCAAGACGCACATTCTCTTCTGCCAGGTGCAGGCCATAGGCGAAGGTGGCAAAGTGGCGCAGCGCCTGAATAAACGCCATGTTCTGATCGTGCTCAACGGCGCTGATGCGGTGCAGCCGCGCGCCCCAAACCTGAATTTGTTCGAGGAACCACTGATAGGCCTCCGGCTGGCGGCCATCACAATAGACCACCACCTGCTTCGCCAGGCTGCCGCTGTCCGGACCGAACATCGGGTGCAGGCCAAGAACCGGGCCCTGATGCGCTGCCAGCATCGCCTGCAGCGGCTCCGCTTTCACCGAGGCAAGGTCTACCAGAATGCAATCCGCCGGCAGCGGCGGCAGCCTGCCGATCGTCTCCACGGTGGTGTGAATCGGTACGCTGACGATGACCATGCCGGCATCGGCGACGATATCCGCCGCCCGGGCCCAATCGTCTTTTTCCAGAATACGCACCTGGTAGCCGGACAGCGTTAACATCTTCTCAAACAGACGCCCCATCTGCCCGCCGCCGCCGACGATGACCACCGGCCGCAGATTCGGGTGCAGGGTTTTGAAGCCTTTGTCGTTTTCGCTGGAATAGGATTCCCGCATCACGCGACGCAGAACATCCTCGATCAGATCCGGCGGTACGCCGAGCGCAGCCGCCTCTTCACGTCGGGAGGCGAGCATCGCCGCCTCGCGCTCCGGGACGTAAATCGGCAGACCATACTGGCTCTTCACCTCGCCGACTTCGGCCACCAGTTCCAGACGCTTAGCCAGCAGGCTAAGCAACGCTTTATCCACTTCATCAATTTGATCGCGTAACGCGGTCAGTTCAGCAACCATACTTTCCTCTTACACCAAACGGGCCGCCAGATGGCCGCGGAGATCCTTATCCAGTTCACGCAGCAGCGCATCGGTGGTTTCCCAGCTGATGCAGGCATCCGTCACCGAAACGCCGTATTTCATCGTCTCACGCGGCTGTTCAGAGGACTGATTGCCTTCGTGGATATTACTCTCGATCATCAGGCCGATAATGGAGCGGTTGCCATCTTTGATCTGTGCGACAACGGATTCAGCCACGGCTGGCTGGCGGCGGAAATCTTTATTGGAGTTCCCATGACTGCAATCTACCATCAGCGACGGTTTCAGTCCCGCCTGCGCCATCTCTTTTTCGCATTTCGCCACATCTTCCGGACCGTAGTTCGGCGCCTTACCGCCGCGCAGGATCACATGGCCGTTCGGATTACCCTGCGTTTGCAGCAGGCAGACCTGCCCGGCCTGGTTGATGCCGACGAAACGGTGCGGCATCGCCGCGGCGCGCATGGCGTTGATGGCCGTCGCCAGACTACCGTCGGTACCGTTTTTAAAGCCGACCGGCATCGACAGGCCAGAGGCCATTTCGCGGTGCGTTTGTGATTCCGTGGTACGTGCGCCGATAGCGGACCAGCTGAACAGATCGCCAAGGTATTGCGGGCTGTTCGGATCCAGCGCTTCCGTCGCCAGCGGCAGTCCCATATTGACGAGCTCGACCAGCAGACGACGCGCAATCTTCAGGCCGCCTTCAACATCAAACGAACCATCCATGTGCGGATCGTTAATCAGCCCCTTCCAGCCGACAGTGGTACGGGGTTTTTCAAAGTAGACGCGCATCACCAGGTAGAGGCTATCGCTGACCTCTGCGGCAAGAGCTTTAAATCGACGAGCATATTCAATCGCGGCTTCCGGATCGTGGATCGAGCAAGGGCCGCAAACCACCAGCAGGCGCGGATCGCGGCCGGCGATAATATCGGAGATAGTCTCACGGGCATGCGCAATCTGCGCTTCCTGTTCAACGCTTAGCGGGAATTCCGCCTTCAGTTGCTCCGGGGTCATTAACACCTGTTCGTCGGTAATATGTACGTTATTCAGCGCGTCTTTTTGCATGATTGCGATCCTGTGTAGCTCGTTTGCGATAAAGGGTGCCTCAGCGGGCATGGCGTAACGATACCACACAAAGTAAAGAATTCAATCCATATTCCGTAAATTTTAATTTACACAAACAAATTAATTGCCACTTAACTCAACAAAATTCGTACAAAAATGTTTACACAACCAAAATTCACAGCAAACTTGCGCGCTATCGCGATCGCGATTACGAAAAATCCTGGTGAGATTTGTCCCAAAGCAAAGGGCGCATGTAATGACGGGTTTTGTTAACAGTGGTATTCTGCGCCGGGCATCGGCAGCGGCTTTTCCCGCGCTATGGCGAATTTGACGGAAGCGTTAATGACAGTATTACACCGTCTTTTATTGACTGTATTTTTTCTCATCGCGGTATCTCCTGTTTTTGCTGCCGGACCTTCAGAACATGTTCGCGCTATTGTTTCCGGGATCGTGACCTACACCCGTTGGCCGGCATTAACAGGGGCGCCGAAGCTGTGCATTTTTGCCTCATCACGCTTCACCCATAGCCTGGCTCATGAAGATCCGGATGCCTTGCCCTATCAACCGGTGATAGTACGTAATAGTGAAGAAGCGTTAAAAACAACCTGCGATGGTTTTTATTTTGGCAGCGAATCGCCGACCCAACAGTCGGAATTAACTCGCCGCTATGGCCCGAAGCCGCTTTTACTCATCGCAGAACAAAATACGGATTGCTCCATTGGTAGCGCGTTTTGCCTGATCATCAACGACGACAGGGTCCGCTTCTCCGTTAATCTGGACGTTCTGACGCACAGCGGGGTCCGGGTTAACCCGGACGTCCTGATGCTTGCCCGGAAAAAACCACATGAATAAGGACTTTTCACAGACCGCGCGCCCGACATTTAAACGCGCGCTTCGTCGAATTAGCGTGATAAGCGTGGTGATCTCCATGACGCTGGTCTGGCTGCTGCTAAGCACAGCCTCAATCTTCACGCTCAAGCAGTACGCGCAGAAAAATCTAGAGCTCACTGCCGCGACCATGGGTCGCAGCCTCGAAGCCGCCCTGGTGTTTGGCGATAGCGCGGCGGCGGAGGAGACCCTTGCTTCGCTGGGGAAGCAAGGGCAGATTTCCCAGGCGATTGTGCTCAACGGCCAGAAGCAGCACTTCGCCGCATGGCGCCATGAACCGCTGGCCAACAAAGAACAAGTGAGCGGCCTTATCAGTCAATGGCTGTTTCCGGAGCCTACGGTGCAGCCCATCTGGCACCAGGGCAAACAAATCGGCGAGCTGCGACTGACCGCGCTTGATGAACTGATCAGCCACTTTCTCGGTATCTCGATTCTGGTACTGACCGGCAGCATTCTGCTCGCCTCGTTCATCGCCCTGCTGCTGACCCACTCCCTGCACCGGGGGATCGTCACCGCCCTGCAGAGCATTACCGAGGTTGTGCACGATATTCGTGAAAACCGTCATTTCTCACGTCGGGTGCCCGAGGAGCGTATTGAGGAATTCCATCTTTTCGCCCAGGACTTTAACAGCCTGCTGGGGGAGATGGAGGACTGGCAGCGCCAGCTGCAGGCCAAGAATGCCCAGCTGTTGCGTAGCTCGCTTCATGACCCGCTGACCGGCCTGGCTAACCGCGCCGCCTTTCGCAACGCGCTCGCCGAACTGATGAAGAACGAGGTGGATCACCAGACCTCGGCATTACTGTTTCTTGACGGCGATAACTTCAAGCTGATCAATGACAACTGGGGGCACGCGGCAGGCGATAAAGTGCTGACGGAGGTCGCCAGCCGCCTGATGGCCTTCGCCGGAAAACGCCATCTGGCATGGCGTCTCGGCGGCGATGAGTTTGCCGTTCTGCTGCGTGAGGTGCGCTCGGAAGCCGAAGTGCAGGCTCTGTGCCAGGCGCTGTCGGAACAATTTCTTCCGCCATTCAACCTGCACAATGGCCATAGCGCCACGCTCTCGCTGAGCGTCGGTTATGCCCTGGCGTGGGAGCACGCCACCGCGGAATCACTGCAAGAACTTGCCGATCAGAATATGTATCGCATGAAAAACCAACGTATCCAGCAGACGCTGAAATAATAAAGGACTCATTATGCTCAGAAAATATTTCGTCCCCGCCCTGATGGCGGCGGCGCTTTTGACAGGTTGCCAGGCTCCTCAGGGAAAATTTACCCCCGAGCAGGTGGCGGCGATGAAATCTTACGGCTTCACTGAAAGCAATGGCGATTGGTCCCTGGGCTTATCCGATAGCATCCTGTTTGACAAGAATGACTACCGACTACGTCCCGACAGCCGCCAGCAGATCACCACGATGGCCTCGCGGCTGGCGGCGACCGGGATCACCCATAGCCGCCTTGAAGGCCACACCGATAATTACGGTGAGGATAGCTATAACGAAGCCCTGTCGCTTAAGCGCGCCAATAGCGTAGCCGATGCCTGGGCGGAAGGCGCCCATGTCCCGCGCAGTCATTTAGTCACCCGCGGCCTTGGCAAGAAATACCCGATCGCCAGCAACGACACGGCGGCCGGGCGCGCTGAAAACCGCCGGGTCACGGTGGTCATCAGCACGCCGTAAGCCTTCGCTTAATCGCTGGACTTCGCCATCCTCATTGCCGTTGCCGCGCGCCAGCGCAGGTAGTCAACGGCAATGAACAGCACCAGACTTGCCCCCATCAATGGCATGGCCAGACCCAGGGCTAACGCTATCCCCAGTACCAGCCCACGGGCAGGCCAGGCGAGCGACAGCCATGCCTGCAGCAGCGAATGCGCCGGATCCCAGACCGCCTGAGGCGGACGGCGGATCCACCACAGCCGGTAGCCCACGCCGATGGTGACGCACAGCGCGCAGCCGAACCCTACCAGCAGCAACTGATTCGCCAGACCAAAGAGGACCCCCATGTGGAAATCGACGCCCCAGCGGGTGAGCTTCGCCATCAGCGGGAAGTCGGCGAACCGGGTGCGATCCACCACCTGCATCGTGGCGCCATCGATCGCCACCGCGTCCACCTGCGTCGGCCAGCGGCGGTCGATCTCATTTACCGTCCAGGCACGTTCCTTCGAAACCGGCGGACGGATCTCCAGCCGGCTGGCGTTCAGCCCCGCCTGACGGGCCACCGCCAGCACCAGGTCAAACTGCGCTGGCTGCAGCACTGACTGATGCTGCATGGCCATCCCGTCCATATGATGCCCGGCGTGGGGATCGTGCGCCATCGGCGCCTCACCGTGCAGCAGGGTATTCACCTGCGGCGTCCACCAGCCGAAAGCCGCCCGCATTTTATCCACATTACCGCCAGCCCATTGCGACCAGGTCAGGCCGGTGGCGGAGAAGAGCAGCATGCCCAGCAGTAAGCCCCAGCCCAGCGTCACGTGCAACCGACGATGATTCTGCAGGACGTTATTGATCCGCCGTTTTGGACGTGTCATCGCCCACAGGGCAATGCCACCCAGCGCGGCAACCCACATCCATGAGGCAGCCAGTTCGCTGTATAACCTCCCGCTGTCGCCCAGCAGTAGCGAACGATGCGCATAATCAATCCACTGGCGCAGCGGCAGGATGCCGCTGGTACCGTAGACCGTCATATCGCCCTTCACCCGTAGCGAGATCGGATCGACGAAAATGGCCCGGGATTCTGACTCGCCCAGGCTCGGGTCAACAAACATAATCCGGGTGGTCTCCCCCATCGCGGGGGCCGGCCGCACCGCCAGTAGCCGAAGATTACCCTGGGTCGCTTCTTCCGCCACTGCAATCTGGGCGCTGAGCGGCTGCGGGGTCCCGTCGGCAAGGCCATGCAGCGCGTCGTGATAGAGCCAGTTTTCCAGCTGCGGCGTCGCCACGTACAGCGTGCCGGTCAGGGCAGCGACAAAGATAAACGGTCCGATAAACAGTCCGATGTAGAAATGGAGGCGACGCAGCAGGTTTAACCATGCCGCGCGCGAGGTGCAGGTTGTCATACTCTTCCTTTTTTAAAGCAAAAGAGGTTATTGCGCCGTGCGCAGATTGATTTTTATTAAAGGGAAAAAGCAGACAGCCGCGGCGGGGCGCGGGTTTCAGGGTAGAGCCAGGGGAAGTAGTGCCAGTGTTTTAATACCGGGCGAGAAGCCGGCAGGCGAATACGCCGCAGGAGCATGGCGACGAACAGCGCCAGCGCGAAAAGCAGCCCCGGGACATGGGCTAACAGCACGCAATAGCCACACGCTTCGGCATGGTCCAGCGGCAGTTCGTGTCCGGTATGCGTGGCGCCGTCTGTGCTATGCATCATCGCCATCTCGTGGTCGGGCATTTGCGCCATGCTCGCGGACGAGCTGTCCATCATCATGGCGTGATGCATGCCGGGCATCGCGCTCATGGGGTCTTTTTGCAGGGAGATGGAGATCAGGGGGGCCACGACGATCAACAGGATCGCCAACAGTGCCAGCCAGGCGGCTCGCCGTTTAGGTGTCGTTTGCTGGAAACTGTTGCTGACCACCGCCCCTCCGAATAGAGGGCGTATTGTAAATGATTTACATCACAATGGTTACAACAAAGATAAAAAAAGGGCCAGCCATCTGGCCAGCCCTTCTGTCAGGATGTCGCGAAAGCGAATCTTAGTTAAGACGCTCTTTGATACGAGCAGACTTACCAGTACGCTCACGCAGGTAGTACAGTTTAGCTTTACGTACAGCACCACGACGTTTAACAGCAATGCTGTCAACTACCGGAGAGTGAGTCTGGAAGACACGCTCAACGCCTTCGCCGTTGGAAATTTTGCGAACAGTGAATGCAGAGTGCAGACCGCGGTTACGAATAGCGATAACCACGCCCTCGAATGCCTGCAGACGTTTTTTGGAACCTTCAACAACCCATACTTTCACTTCCACGGTATCACCCGGACGGAAGGAAGGTACGTCCTGCTTCATCTGTTCTTGTTCAAGTTGCTTAATAATGTTGCTCATAATTTAATCTCTTATCCTGGGTAAACTGATATTGGGGGCTCACGCCTGCCCATCATGTTTATGCTGCTGTTGCGCGTGTTCGCTTTTGAACTGCGCCAGCAACTTTGCTTGCTCTTCAGTCAGAGCCAGGTTTTCCAGAAGTTCAGGTCTTCTAAGCCAGGTGCGGCCCAGCGACTGCTTCAGACGCCAGCGACGTATCTCAGCATGGTTTCCCGACAGCAATACTGGCGGTACTTCCATCTCTTCTAACACTTCAGGACGGGTATAGTGCGGGCAATCCAGCAACCCATCAGCAAAGGAATCTTCCGTTGCCGAAGCTTCATGGCCCAGTACTCCCGGAATGAACCGGGAAACGGAGTCAATCAGCGTCATTGCCGGTAACTCACCACCGCTGAGAACGTAATCGCCGATTGACCATTCTTCGTCAATTTCGGTTTGGATTACGCGCTCGTCTATCCCTTCGTAGCGACCGCACACCAGAATCAGTTTCTGATTCGTTGCCAGTTCGCTAACGCCCGCTTGATCAAGCTTGCGTCCCTGAGGTGACAGATAAATCACCTTCGCGCCTTCACCTGCCGCGGCTTTTGCTGCATGAATAGCATCCCGTAAAGGTTGCACCATCATTAGCATCCCCGGTCCGCCGCCGTAAGGACGATCGTCCACGGTACGGTGCCGGTCATGAGCGAAGTCGCGAGGACTCCAGCTTTCGATGCTCAGCAGGCCATTTTTTACTGCCCGGCCAGTTACCCCGTAATCGGTAATTGCGCGGAACATTTCAGGAAACAGGCTAATTATGCCAATCCACATAGCGCCGTCTTTTACCGTTTATCCGGAGAATTTAAAAACCAGGATCCCAATCTACTTCGATAGTACGCGTAGTGAGATCGACTTTCTTGATAACCTGCCCATCGAGGAACGGAACCAACCGCTCCTTGATGCCAAATGCATCTTTCAGGTTTGCCTTGATGACGAGTACGTCATTAGACCCGGTTTCCATCATATCAATGACTTTACCGAGGCTATAGCCTTCCGTTGTCACTACCTGGCAGCCCATCAGGTCTTTCCAGTAGTAGTCACCCTCTTCCAGCTCCGGCAACTGCGATGAATCCACGATAATTTCGCAATTAGTCAGTAGATTCGCGGCATCACGATCGTCAACGCCTTTCAGCTTGATGATGATGTCCTGATTGTGGTGGCGCCAGCCTTCCAGCTCAACAACCTGCCACTGACCCGCCTTCTGGATTAACCAGGGCTGATAGTCAAAAATGCTTTCGGCGTCTTCGGTGGAGGAAAACACTCTGAGCCAACCACGGATACCGTAGGAAGAACCCATTTTCCCCAATACGATCGGATCAACAGGTGCTTGTGCGGTGTGTTGCTTGCTCATCATGACCACCGTGACAGATTAAGCTGCTTTGTTAGCGGCTTTGATCAGCGCGGCAACGCGATCGGAAACAGTAGCGCCCAGGCCAACCCAGTGAGCGATACGATCCAGATCCAGGCGAGTTTCTTCTTCCGCGCCGCTAGCGATCGGGTTGAAGAAACCAACGCGCTCGATGAAGCGACCGTTGCGTGCATTACGGCTGTCGGTGACAACAACCTGGTAGAACGGACGCTTTTTAGCGCCGTGACGTGCTAAACGAATAGTTACCATAACATCCTCTTGTGTGAATAAAACAACCGGGCCCCATCGAGGAACGGAGCCCGGTGTCATATTAAAAGCCCGAAAATTTTACTGATTTCTGTGCAAAAATCAATTCAAAACTATATACGCTAAATAATTCGAGTTGCAGGAAGGCGGCAAGTGAGTAAATCCCCGGGAGCGTACACAAGTACGTGACCGGGGTGAACGAACGCAGCCAACGCATCTGCGGCTTGAATTATGACGCGTATTAGCGGCCCGGGAAGCCTGGCGGCATCATCCCTTTCATCCCGCGCATCATCTTCATCATGCCGCCTTTCGACTTCATCTTCTTCATCATGCGCTGCATGTCGTCGAACTGCTTGAGCAGACGGTTCACATCCTGCACCTGCATCCCGCAGCCGGCGGCGATACGGCGCTTACGTGAACCTTTGATGATTTCCGGTTTGGCGCGCTCTTTCAGGGTCATCGAGTTGATGATGGCTTCCATACGCACCAGCACTTTGTCGTCCATCTGCGCTTTCACGTTGTCCGGGATCTGGCCCATACCCGGCAGCTTGCCCATCAGGCTGGCCATACCGCCCATGTTTTTCATCTGACGCAGCTGCTCAAGGAAGTCCGTCAGATCGAAACCGTCGCCTTTCTTCAGTTTGGAGGCCAGCTTCTCGGCCTGCGCGCGGTCAACTTTGCTCTCGATATCTTCGATCAGCGACAACACGTCGCCCATGCCGAGGATACGGGAAGCGACGCGGTCCGGATGGAACGGCTCCAGCGCTTCGGTTTTCTCGCCGACGCCGAGGAATTTAATCGGCTTGCCGGTAATATGGCGAATCGACAGCGCCGCGCCGCCGCGGGCGTCGCCGTCCACTTTGGTCAGCACCACGCCGGTCAGCGGCAGCGCTTCGTTAAAGGCCTTCGCGGTATTCGCCGCATCCTGGCCGGTCATCGCATCGACGACAAACAGGGTTTCAACCGGATTAATGGCGGCGTGGACGTGCTTGATTTCGTCCATCATCGCTTCGTCAACGTGCAGACGACCGGCGGTATCCACCAGCAGCACGTCGTAGAATTTGAGTTTCGCTTCTTTCAGCGCCGCGTTGACGATATCCACCGGCTTCTGGCCGACGTCAGACGGGAAGAAATCGACGCCGACCTGCTCGGCCAGGGTTTCCAGCTGTTTGATCGCCGCCGGGCGGTAAACGTCCGCGGAAACGACCAGCACTTTCTTCTTGTGCTTCTCGCGCAGGAATTTCCCCAGCTTACCGACGCTGGTCGTTTTACCGGCACCCTGCAGACCCGCCATCAGCACCACGGCCGGCGGCTGCGCGGCCAGGTCGAGCGTCTGGTTCTCTTCGCCCATCGCCGCCACCAGCTCGTTGCGGACGATTTTGACGAACTCCTGACCCGGGGTCAGGCTTTTATTGACTTCATGGCCGACCGCGCTCTCTTTCACGCGGCTGATGAAATCACGAACCACCGGAAGCGCAACGTCCGCTTCCAGCAGCGCCATGCGCACTTCGCGCAGGGTGTCTTTAATATTGTCTTCTGTAAGGCGTCCGCGGCCGCTAATGTTGCGCAGCGTACGCGACAAACGATCGGTTAAATTATCAAACATTGTCTCTCGCCTGAGGTGGAAACGGTCGGTCGCCGCAGCGACACACAAAACGAATGTGGCGGAGTATAACACGACATCAATCTGAATGTGCTGCAACGGTTGGAGCAGAGGCCTGCTGACGTTATACTGCTTCTCTTTCTTATTTAGCCAACAGCCGACACCTATGCCTGTTTTTGCTCTACTCGCCCTTGTCGCCTACTCCGTCAGCCTCGCGCTGATTATCCCCGGCTTGCTGCAAAAAAACAGCAGCTGGCGGCGAATGGCGATTTTATCTGCGACTATCGCGTTGATCTGCCATGCTTTTGCGCTGGAAGCACGGATATTCCCCGGCGGCGAGAGCGGGCAAAACCTCAGCTTACTGAACGTCGGGTCGCTGGTCAGCCTGATGATCTGTACGGTGATGACTATCGTGGCCTCGCGCAATCGCGGCTGGCTGCTGCTGCCTATCGTCTATGCCTTCGCACTGATCAATCTGGCCTTCGCCACTTTCGTGCCTAACGAATATATCACCCACCTGGAAACCACCCCGGGGATGCTGGTGCATATCGGCCTGTCGCTCTTCTCGTACGCCACGCTGATCATCGCCGCGCTGTATGCGCTGCAGCTGGCGTGGATCGACTACCAGTTAAAGAATAAAAAGCTGGCCTTCAGCAGCGAAATGCCGCCGCTGATGAGCATCGAGCGCAAAATGTTCCACATCACCCAGGTCGGTGTGGTGCTGCTGACTCTGACGCTGTGCAGCGGCCTGTTCTATATGCACAATCTGTTCAGCAGCGAAAACATTGATAAAGCGGTGCTGTCGATTATTGCGTGGTTCGTCTATATCGTTCTGCTGTGGGGCCACTATCATGAAGGGTGGCGCGGACGTCGCGTGGTCTGGTTCAGCGTCGCTGGCGCCGGTCTGCTGACGCTGGCCTATTTTGGTAGCCGCGTGCTGCAGCAGTTCGTGAGCTAAGTCTTTTAAGGAATCCTACGTGGAACATATCTCCACCACCACGCTGATCATAACGCTGATCGTCATGGTGATTATCTCTGCCTATTTCTCCGGCTCCGAAACCGGCATGATGACGCTGAACCGCTATCGGCTGCGTCATATGGCGAAACAAGGCAACCGCCCCGCCAAGCGCGTGGAGAAGCTGCTGCGCAAGCCGGACCGCCTGATTAGCCTCGTGCTCATCGGCAATAACCTCGTCAACATTCTCGCCTCGGCGCTGGGCACCATCGTCGGCATGCGCCTGTACGGCGACGCCGGCGTCGCGATCGCCACTGGCGTGCTCACCTTTGTGGTACTGGTATTTGCCGAGGTGCTGCCGAAGACCATCGCCGCGCTCTATCCGGAAAAGGTCGCCTACCCCAGCAGCTTCCTGCTGGCGCCCCTGCAGGTGCTGATGATGCCGCTGGTGTGGCTGCTGAATACCATCACCCGCATGCTGATGCGCATGATGGGCATCCGCACCGATACCGTCATCAGCAGCGCTTTGAGCAAAGATGAACTGCGCACGATTGTGAATGAATCCCGTTCACAAATCTCCCGGCGCAACCAGGATATGCTGCTGTCGGTCCTGGATCTGGAAAAAGTCAGCGTTAACGACATCATGGTGCCGCGCAATGAGATTGTCGGCATCGACATCAATGATGACTGGAAATCTATCGTCCGCCAGCTGACCCACTCGCCACATGGCCGCATCGTGCTCTACCGCGATTCACTGGACGATGCCATCAGCATGCTGCGCGTTCGCGAAGCCTACCGTCTGATGACGGAGAAGAAAGAATTCACAAAAGAGATCATGCTGCGGGCGGCAGATGAGATCTACTTTGTTCCGGAAGGGACGCCGCTCAGCACCCAGCTGGTGAAATTTCAGCGCAATAAAAAGAAAGTGGGTCTGGTGGTCGATGAATACGGCGATATTCAGGGGCTGGTCACCGTCGAAGATATTCTTGAAGAGATTGTCGGCGACTTCACCACCTCCATGTCACCCACCCTGGCGGAGGAAGTGACCCCTCTTAACGACGGCACGGTGATTATCGACGGCAGCGCCAACGTTCGCGAAATCAACAAAGCGTTCAACTGGCACCTGCCGGAAGATGAAGCGCGCACCGTCAACGGTATCATCCTCGAAGCGCTGGAAGAGATCCCGGTCCCGGGCACCCGCGTGCGCATTGAGCAGTACGATATAGATATCCTCGACGTGCAGGACAACATGATCAAACAGGTGAAAGTGATGCCGGTGAAATCATTACGCGAGAGCGTCGCGGAGTAGCGCGAGCGAAGGAATTAACATCACGGTGGGCTGCGGCCCGCCGTTTTTTATCTCACGCCGGGAGTGGTGGCATAAAAAAACGGCCGCCCGCGGGCAGCCGTTGAGCAATGCAGCAAACGTTATTTCGCTTTCGCTACCGTCACCATCGCGGCGCGAATAGTACGGCCGTTCAGGGTATAACCTTTCTGCATCACGGCCAGCACGTTGCCCGCCGCCACGTCTTCAGATTCGACCATCGCAATGGCCTGGTGGACGTTCGGATCCAGCGGAACGTTGGTGTCGGCAATCACTTCCACGCCGAACTTACGCACCACGTCCAGCATGGATTTCAGGGTCAGTTCGATCCCTTCCACCATCGGCGCCAGGTCCGGATTAGCCTTGTCGGCCACTTCCAGCGCGCGGTCCAGGCTGTCGATCACCGGCAGCAGTTCATTGACGAATTTTTCCAGCGCGAATTTGTGCGCTTTCTCGATATCCTGCTCGGTACGGCGACGCAGGTTATCTTCGTCGGCTTTGGCACGCAGCATCACTTCACGTTCACGTTTCTGCGCTTCAGCCAGCTGGGCTTCCAGATTCGCAATTTTTTCATCGCGCGGATCCACCTGCTCAGCCGAAACTTCAGGCTCTACTGCCTCAACGTCGTCGTGCTGCTCCGTGATAATTTCTTCCGGGGCTTGCCCCTCAGGCGTTTTCTGTTCTTTACTACTCATGAATTTCTCCGCGTTTTTTTCGCATTCATCTCGCTAACTTCGCTTATTATGGGGATCAGTTTCCGGGTTTCAAGGGAAGCGGACAGATTGTCACTATTTCATTTAACGCAAGGACATCCAGATCATGAAGAACCATTTCAAGTGTATCGGCATTGTGGGACATCCTCGTCACCCCACCGCCCTGACCACACATGAAATGCTCTGGCGCTGGCTGTGCAGCAAAGGGTATGAAGTGCTGGTTGAACAGCAGATCGCCCATGAACTTCAGCTCAGCAACGTGAAAACCGGCACGCTGGCGGAGATTGGCCAACAGGCCGACCTCGCGGTGGTGGTGGGCGGCGACGGCAATATGCTCGGCGCGGCGCGGACCCTGGCCCGTTACGACATTAACGTCATCGGCATTAACCGCGGCAACCTCGGCTTTCTCACCGACCTTGACCCGGACAACGCCCTGCAGCAGCTCGCCGACGTGCTGGAAGGCCACTACATCGCCGAGAAACGCTTTCTGCTGGAGGCCCAGGTGTGCCAGCAGGATTGCCAGAAACGCATCAGCACCGCCATCAACGAAGTGGTGCTGCACCCCGGCAAAGTGGCGCATATGATTGAGTTCGAAGTCTATATCGACGAAGTCTTTGCGTTCTCTCAGCGCTCTGATGGCCTGATAATCTCCACCCCGACCGGCTCCACCGCCTATTCGCTGTCGGCCGGCGGCCCGATCCTCACCCCGTCACTGGACGCTATCACCCTGGTGCCGATGTTCCCGCACACCCTTTCAGCGCGACCGCTGGTGATCAACGGCGACAGCACCATTCGCCTGCGCTTCTCTCATCGCTGCAGCGATCTGGAGATCAGCTGCGACAGCCAGATTGCCCTGCCGATCCAGGATGGCGAAGACGTTCTCATTCGCCGCTGTGATTATCACCTCAATCTGATTCACCCTAAAGATTACAGCTATTTCAATACATTAAGCACCAAGCTCGGCTGGTCGAAAAAATTGTTCTGATTTACATCGCTGCCTCTTTACTGGATAAAAAACCAGTCTATACTGTACGAAAACACAGTATTGGTTTTTCATACAGGAAGGCAGCTATGTTGGCGCAACTCACCATCAGTAATTTTGCTATCGTTCGTGAACTGGAAATTGATTTCCACAGCGGCATGACCGCCATCACCGGGGAAACCGGCGCCGGGAAATCCATTGCCATCGACGCGCTGGGGCTGTGCCTCGGCGGCAGAGCGGAAGCCGACATGGTGCGTCGCGGCGCCACCCGCGCCGACCTGTGCGCGCGCTTCGCGCTGAAAGATACTCCGGCCGCCCAGCGCTGGCTGGAAGAGAACCAGCTGGAGAGCGGACGTGAGTGTTTACTTCGTCGGGTGATCAGCGCTGACGGCCGCTCTCGCGGCTTTATCAACGGCACCGCCGTCCCGCTCTCGCAGCTGCGCGAGCTGGGCCAGCTGCTGATCCAGATCCACGGCCAGCATGCGCACCAGCTGTTGACCAAACCCGAACACCAGAAAACGCTGCTCGACGGCTATACCGGTGAGTATGCGCTCACTCAGCGCATGGCCGAGCATTACCGCCAGTGGCACCAGAGTTGCCGCGAGCTGGCCCTGCACCAGCAGCAGAGCCAGGAGCGCGCCGCCCGCGCCGATCTGCTGCAGTATCAGCTTAAAGAGCTGAACGAATTTAACCCGCTGCCGGGAGAATTCGAGCAGATTGACGAAGAGTACAAGCGCCTGGCCAACAGCGGCCAGCTGCTCAGCACCTGCCAGCACGCCCTGACGGTACTGGCGGACGGCGAAGAGGCCAATCTGCAGAGCCAGCTTTATACCGCGAAGCAGCTGGTCAGCGAGCTGGTGGGTATGGACAGCAAGCTTTCCGGCGTGCTGGATATGCTGGAAGAGGCGGCCATTCAGCTCAGCGAGGCCAGCGACGAGCTGCGCCACTATCACGACCGTCTGGATCTCGATCCGAACCGTCTGTTCGAACTTGAGCAGCGGATTTCCCGGCAAATCGCGCTGGCGCGTAAACACCAGGTAATGCCGGAAGAGCTGCCGGCGGTTTATCAGGCGATGCTGGAAGAGCAGCGCCTGCTGGACGATAGCGCCGGCTCGCTGGAATCCCTCAGCCAGCAGGTAGTCGAACATCATCAGCTGGCGCTGGAGACCGCACGTCAGCTGCACGCCCTGCGCCAGGCCAGCGCCGACGAGCTGACCCAGCTTATCACCGAGAGTATGCACTCACTTTCGATGCCCCACGGGATCTTCGCGATTGAGGTCGCTTTCGATGAACGCCATCTCACCGCCGACGGCGCCGATCATATTGAGTTCCGTGTCACCACTAACCCCGGTCAGCCGCTGCAGCCGATCGCGAAAGTGGCCTCCGGCGGCGAACTGTCGCGCATTGCGCTGGCGATTCAGGTGATCACCGCGCGTAAAATGGAAACCCCGGCGCTGATCTTCGACGAAGTGGACGTCGGCATCAGCGGCCCGACCGCCGCCGTGGTCGGCAAGCTGCTGCGCCAGCTGGGCGAGTCCACGCAGGTGATGTGCGTGACCCACCTGCCGCAGGTTGCGGGCTGCGGCCACCATCATTTCTTTGTCTGCAAAGAGACCGATGGCGAGATGACCGAAACCCATATGCAGCCGCTGGATAAGCGCGCTCGTCTGCAGGAGCTGGCTCGTCTGCTGGGCGGCAGCGAGGTCACGCGCAACACCCTGGCGAACGCGAAAGAGTTGCTTGCGGCGTAAACTTTTTGATTTTCACAGGGTCATAGTGAACAGCAAATTGCCTGCTGACCTGCAGCCGGAGGTTTCCATCGGCGCGAAGGTCTATTATTATCGGCATATTACAGATGAGCCACGTACTGCTCGGGCCCAAAAAGGAATCAAATCACTATGCGCTGTAAAACGCTGACTGCTGCCGCAGCGGTTCTTCTTATGTTGACCGCAGGCTGTTCCACTCTGGAACGAGTGGTTTACCGTCCTGACATCAACCAGGGTAACTATCTGGCACCTAACGATGTAGCAAAAATTCGTGTCGGTATGACGCAACAGCAGGTTGCTTATGCTCTCGGAACGCCAATGATGTCGGATCCGTTCGGCACCAACACCTGGTTCTATGTATTCCGTCAGGAGCCAGGCCACGAGAAAGTGACTCAGCAGACCCTGACCCTGACCTTCAACAGCGGCGGCGTGTTAACTAACATTGATAACAAGCCCGCGCTGACCAGTCAGTAAGGCCCGGAAAAGCAAAAAGCGCTCAATGAGCGCTTTTTTTATGGCTGATAGCCGGTCTGCTGCTGCGGGTTACTTCGCAGCGCTTTTCTCTGCCCGCTGGCGACGCAGCTCTTTCGGGTCTGCGATCAGCGGGCGATAGATTTCGACCCGGTCGCCGTCGTGAACTTCGTCATGCAGCTTAACCGGACGACTGTAGATACCCAGCTTGTTCTTCGCCAGATCGATATCATCACGCAAGGCCAATAGCCCGCTGGCGATAATCGCCTGCTCGACCGTCGCTCCCTCATCCAGGGTGACTCGCTGCAAATACTGCTTTTCAGGCAGCGCGTAGGCGACTTCAACACGAATATTAGCTGGCACTGTAGACCTCTTTGGCGCGCGAAGTGAACGCCTGCACCATGTTGGCAGCCAGCTCTTTGAAGACCCGGCCAAAGGCCATCTCAATCAGCTTATTGGTAAACTCAAAATCGAGATGGAACTCGATTTTGCACGCCTCGGGGCTCAGCGGAATAAACTTCCAGCCACCAATCAGCTTCTTGAACGGGCCATCCACCAGGCTCATCAAAATGCTCTGGTTGCTGGTCAGTGTATTCCGGGTCGTGAAGGTCTTACTGATGCCGGCTTTGGACACATCAACCGCCGCCGTCATTTGCGTCGGCCCGAATTCCAGCACGCGGCTACCGGTGCAGCCTGGCAGAAAATCAGGATAGGACTTCACATCGTTTACCAGTTGATACATCTGTTCCGCGCTGAAAGGCACCAGCGCAGTACGGCTAATCTGAGGCATAGCAGGTTCCACATTTAAACACAGTGCAAATAATATCATTTATCTGCTGCTAAAAAAAACGCTGTGCCGCAACTCGTGCTAAGATGCGCAGACACCTCGCAGGATGCGATCGAGGTAACTGTGTATAAGACGATGACTTCAGGACATTATGACTAAGAAAAAAGCCCACAAACCTGGATCAGCCACCATTGCGCTGAATAAACGCGCCCGTCACGAATACTTTATCGAAGATGAATACGAGGCTGGTCTCGCCCTGCAGGGCTGGGAAGTCAAATCCCTGCGTGCAGGCAAAGCCAACATCGGCGATAGCTATGTCATCCTGAAGGATGGCGAAGCCTTCCTGTTCGGCGCCAACTTTACGCCCATGGCCGTGGCTTCCACCCACTATGTGTGCGACCCGACGCGCACTCGTAAGCTGCTGCTTAACCAGCGCGAACTCGACACGCTGTACGGCCGCATTAACCGCGAAGGTTACACCGTCGTCGCCCTGTCGCTGTACTGGAAGAACGCCTGGTGCAAAGTGAAAATCGGCGTCGCCAAAGGTAAGAAACAACACGACAAGCGTACCGATCTGAAAGATCGTGAATGGGCGCTGGATAAGGCGCGTATTATGAAGCACGCCGGACGTTAATTTCCCCTCCCCGAGGGCCAGCTCTCGCTGGCCCTTACGCTATATCCTTGTTGATGCTGCTTTTTCGTCCACCCTGCTGAAATAATCCTGCGTGATGGGGCTGGTAACGACATTCACAAATCTGTTATACTTGACCTACACATTGGGGCTGATTCTGGATTCGACGGGATTTGCGAAACCCAAGGTGCATGCCGAGGGGCGGTTGGCCTCGTAAAAAGCCGCAAAAAATAGTCGCAAACGACGAAAACTACGCTTTAGCAGCTTAATAACCTGCTCTGAGCCCTCTCTCCCTAGCTTCCGCTCTTAAGACGGGGATCAAAGAGAGGTCAAACCCAAAAGAGATCGCGTGGATGCCCTGCCTGGGGTTGAAGCGTTAAATCTAATCAGGCTAGTTTGTTAGTGGCGTGTCTGTCCGCAGCTGGCAAGCGAATGTAAAGACTGACTAAGCATGTAGTGCCGAGGATGTAGGAATTTCGGACGCGGGTTCAACTCCCGCCAGCTCCACCAAATCGTGATCCGGATACGTCCGGTGAAGTACAGAAAGCCCGCATGGCACAAGCCCTGCGGGCTTTTTTGTGTCTGTCATTGTCCGAGGACATCCGGTTAAATCCAGAGAAAATTGGTACACGTTTAGGTACACGCTATACTGTGGTCCATTAAACGTGTACCAATTATGGAAGGGATCCAGACATGGCGCGCATTACACGCCCCCTCACTAACAACGAAATCCTCAAAGCGAAACCCCGCGAAAAAGACTTCACCCTGCATGATGGTGATGGCCTGTTCTTGCTCGTCAAAACCTCCGGTAAAAAACTCTGGCGCTTCCGTTATCAGCGACCAGGAAGCAGCAGCCGCACAAATTTGAGTCTCGGATCATACCCTGCCCTTACACTCGCAGCAGCTCGTCAGATACGCGACCAGCACTTAACCACCCTCGCGCAAGGCATGGATCCACAACAGCAGCAGGAGCAAGCGTCAGAACAACGCCAGATTGAGTTAGACAGCATTTTCTCAACAGTGGCTGCTAACTGGTTCCAGATTAAAAGCAGAAGCGTCACAGAAGATTATGCAAAAGACATTTGGCGCTCTTTAGATAAAGACGTGTTCCCCACTATCGGTTCGATACCTGTTCAGGAGATAAAGGCCAGAACGATTGTTGAAGCACTAGAGCCAATTAAAGCTCGTGGTGCACTTGAGACTGTGCGTCGTTTGGTACAACGTGTTAACGAGATAATGATTTATGCGGTTAACACCGGTCTGATAGATGCGAATCCTGCATCAGGTGTTGGCATGGCCTTTGAGAAACCAAAAAAGCAAAACATGCCGACGCTGCGGCCAGAGGAATTGCCGAAACTGATGCGTTCTCTTGTTATGTCCAATCTTTCTGTTTCGACTCGCTGTCTTATTGAGTGGCAGCTCCTAACCCTAGTGCGCCCTTCTGAGGCTTCTGGTGCTCGGTGGGTCGAGATCGATCTCAATGCCAAACTCTGGACGATCCCCGCCGAACGCATGAAGGCCAAGCGTGAGCACATTGTTCCTTTGTCTACTAAAGCATTAGATATTCTGGATGTAATGAAGCCTATTAGCGCTCATAGACAATATATTTTCCCAAGCAGAAATGATCCTAAAAAACCAATGAATAGTCAGACGGCTAACGCAGCTTTAAAGCGTATTGGATATGGAGGTAAGCTAGTCGCACATGGATTAAGGTCTATTGCTAGTACAGCGCTAAATGAAGCAGGAATGAACCCAGACGTGATAGAAGCAGCACTAGCGCATAGTGATAAAAATGAAGTACGTAAAGCTTACAATCGAACAACCTATCTCATGCAACGAATTGAACTAATGAATTGGTGGGCAGACTTCGTAGAAAACAAAAAATAAATCCAACAGAAAATCAAAATAGAGATTGACCACAATCAATCTCTTATTTAATGGAGTTAATATATGTTTCCAATCCAGTCGACTTGATAATCAAGTTGATTTCTTTTGATTTTTTCAAATACTCTACATTAGGCCAAGAGAGATATGTAATTATTATACATATCAATCTTACCATAGCAAAATCAGAAAGGTTAATAAGCGTTTCCACATACATTACCTTATCCTGTTCAGTGAACCCATTTTGAACAGTAATCTCTTTGTCAATCAATTTAACTGCAAGATAAAATCTTCTAGCAAAAGAAAACATTTTATCATCAGAGTTATTGTCTAAAGTCTCAAGTATGTTAGTTAAATTCACACCAACCATACCTCTCTGAACGCTTGTTTTTATAAGTTGCTCAAGTTTATTTACTGCATCAACTTTCTTTACCTCATGCCCCCCATTAGGAGATGGAAAAATTAAAGAAAAGTCATCAAAGCCACTTTTTTGCGCCTCAATTAGATTATAAAATTGAAATTCAAATGACTTTCTTTTATCCAGAATCTCTTGTCTCCTAGTCTCATTAATTAAACATTCATTAGCTGTAAATTGCATTCTTACTGATTTAATCAAAAGCAGTATGGAAATAAAACTTAAGATAGGATTGAGAACCCCTCCAAAGTAATCACCAAACTGCCCCCATACATCCTTTCCTTTTGAAAGAATGGTTGGACCAACGCCAAATTGATAATAGTAAACACCTAAAGTTAACACTATCAAAAATGACGCTAACCAACCAATATATTTCATAAGTCTTCAACCTCAATAACTAAATATTTTACGATCTCACCATTGCTAATGGTCATATCCCTGACCTTTAATAACAAGTGCTCTCGTTCTTCTTCGGCCAGCCTGTTATTTGCATCAAGATTACTTGTTATTTTTTTCGTCTGAGCATCAGTGACATATTTAAGTCCATTTAAAAAACCAAACGATGTAGTTCTCTCTTCGCCATTAACTAATAGTCTACCATTTCCTGTGAAGGTGTTAAAGCGGGTTATGATAGCTTCTATGTAATGGTCATGGTCAGTTTCAATTAACTCTGTAATATTTAAGGCTGTATGTTGATTCAAAGTCGCTATCCTTTGTTTACCGCCAGGTTTTCTATAATTCAAATCGACTGAATAATTACACATCGTAGAAATTTTGTGCATGTTTTTCAGTCTATTTCTTATAGCTTTGGTAAGTTCATCCTCAATATCTTCTAACCCTTTAATAATTTTTATAGCGGCATCGCTAAGTCTAGGGCTTTCTAAAAAAAGAGATTCATAAATGTAATAACTCATCACTTCTGAAAAGACTGATCTAGTCATTGTAGACAATCTAGCTGCGACATTTCTATCCGATATTACTACATCAAAGCATTGGCCAAAAGAACCCGTAAAAGAATGCTTTAATTTTGTGCGAATTTCATTAGTCTGATGGCGATTTTCTTTAACCTTTCCTCGTAATATTGCTTCTGTGATTATACTTGTAACCCCTGAAGCTCCGGATAAAGTCTGAAGAGCGTAATCCATGTCAACTTCGTTGTCACCACTGTTTATGACAAGATCAAGACTTACTTTCATTTTTCCCCCACGAATCGAGAGCAATTTGCTCCAAATGGATAAATATATTACTTAACCATCTATCAATCGCATATTGTTTATAACAAGCAAGTGAATAAAATGTTTTTTTTGATGATGATCAACTAATTTCGTGCGGAGTTACCCCCCGCCTCCGGGCGTTTTCCTTACTCCCAAGCCTCGCCGCCCCAGAGGCTCGCCACGCTCTCGAACAGCACCGCACTAACCACCGACACTCCCGAGAACCCGCGCCGCACAGAGACGCGCTCAGACAGCGAAACTAAATATAATTAAATAAATACTTTACCGCTGGCGCGCAGTGCTTTCCCCGCCTCGCCTGCCCGCTTCGTGGGTCGGTTTTCATGCAGGTGCATCGGGGGGCTCAGGCCGCGCCGGGACAGGGCTGCGAAGGGAGTGACGGGACGGGAAAGTGCATGCAAAACCATGCACCCTGTGGATGCATGGCTTAATTGGGGAAAAATAGCGGTATTTTCGGGGATTTCTTGCGGGGGCTACCTGCCGGCCAGTTCCGTGCGCCGGCGGGCATAAATCAGGCTCTGTGCGGGGGTGTATTTTTCCTGATTATCCACCCGCGAAGCCGCGTCAGGCCTGAATCCGATGGCTGTTAAAATATCGCTGTCTTCTGCCGAATAATTAATTTCTTCACCGGTACTCAGCCACACGGACAGCGCTTCGCGCAGGTAATGCGCCGAACGGTCGAGCGCATGGCCGGTCAGGAGTGCGGGCTGCTGGCTGAGTCCCATCAGCTCCGGGGCGAGCGTGGCCGCCAGCTCTGTCCCGTGCGCCTGCATAAAGTCATTCAGCCGGTTGCGGATACTGATGCGCTGTACCGCTTCATGGGAGCGGATATAGCGCCCGGCGGCCTGATTTATCTCCCATTTTTTGACATCGATAATGTCGCGCAGTGTCTGCATTCTGCCCGGTATACGCTCATCCCCGGCCAGTACCTGCTCGCGGTATTCCTGCTCTGCGGCTGCGAGTTCGGCTTTACGGTTCAGCCAGTCGGTTTCGTTCTTCTGACAGGCTTCAAAGGCCTGCTGTAGCGTAAGGGTGGTCATGGTCAGTTCTCCCCTGATTAATGACGGTATGGCGAGCTGTAGCAGCCCTGCACGTTACGGGGTGCCGGGGGTGTGACCGGCTCCGCGACAGGCGGCGCTTTCTCCGCCGGGGGCCGGATAACCTCGTCGATGGCTTCAGTGGTGCGGAACGTCGCCGAGCACTCAATATTGGTGCACTGGTGATAGCGCTGTTTGACGTTCTCCGACAGATAGCGGGAGGTGCGGGCATGCGCCGACTTTTTGCAGAACGGACAGTGCATCATGGCAGCAGCCCCCGCGCTTTCAGGTCAGCCTCGCGCTGACGCATTTTCTCCTGCCAGACCTTACGCTCGCCGGGCGTGCTGGCGGCGTCGTGGTCCATATGCGGGAGGGTGACGGCCGGGAAGCCGGTCAGGGAGAGCACCGGCTCATCCGCTGGCGTGACGGAGAAGTCGCTCACTTTCCTGGTCAGGAAGGTCACCACCTGATGCATGACCTCTTTCTCCGGCTCGATATACCCCTGATGGCCGGTGGTGTTGGCCAGCGGATTTTCCATCACCTCTGCTTTCAGCACCATCGCCCGGACCAGTGGCCCGAGGGTGTCATTCAGCGCGCGGTTAAGCTCTTCCTCAGCATATTTACTCAGCACAGCATGATGCGCCTGGCGGAATGCCCGCGCGGTGCTGTTGCAGGTGGCTTTCAGCTGGTCACGTTCAAAGGCCAGCACTTCGGTCAGGTTGTGGCATTCCTGCGCCAGCTCCCGGCGGGCCACGCGTTCGATATGACCGCTTTTCAGCTCATCGGTCAGCATGGCACCCCCGGCACGGAAAGCAGCGCGCCATGTGCGGGTATCGCTGCCGTTGTCCTGCTCCAGCGCCGCTTTCTGCTCCTCCGCGCGGGTGATGGCCGTCAGGGTGTCCTCCATCTGGCGGGCCTGTTCAAGATGGGCCGCTCTGGCTGCGGCCAGTCGCTCCAGCGCCGGTTTCAGGTAATCAGGGATAAAGGTGTTGTCGGTCATGGCAGGTTTCCTCGTGGTTTCAACATGAGGTGATTCTGCCGGGGCACACACAACAACACGACCTGTTGCGGTTGTGGCAGTTCTGGCACAAACAGGACATCAAAAGCCGGCTTGCCAGAGAATGGTCTCAGGAAAAGCATACTCACCGTTTGTTTTTTTACATATAACTGTTCACTACTGTTCACTTTAAATGAAAAGATAATAAATACAGCAAGTTAAGTGGTGAACAGTTGAGGGTGAAAGTGTTCACCGACTGTTCACTACTGTTCACCGCTACCGGCAATCCCCTTTCGAATGATTCATTGTTTTAAACATTTTATTTCATGAAATTAATAGGAGAATGCAATTAATCGAGTTTTATGAATGTCTCAGCGCGTCGTGTGCCAATTATTTTTCACTTTTTCATTTCACAGCTCAAATAACAGACAAAATCGCTCCACGGCACAACATGCCTCTGTTGCAATGAAGGAAAATATTCACAAAATAGAGAGCTACCCGAGGCCGGACGGACACGACCGGCACTGTATGGACTTTATGAGGTAGCCCGATGCACACCGCTTTTTCTTCCCCGTCTTCTGCTCCTGCCGCGCCGCTGATGCCAGTCTCTGATGCCGTTCACGAGCGTTTTATCCGTCTGCCCGAAGTGATGCATCTGTGTGGCCTGTCACGCTCCACGATTTACGACCTCATCAGCCGGGAGGCTTTCCCGAAACAAATCTCCCTAGGCGGGAAAAACGTGGCGTGGGCGCAGTCGGAAATCACCGGGTGGATGGCCGACCGTATCGCCGAACGCAACCGGAGTTACGACGCATGATGCCCGTTCAGCAAACAGCCCCTTTTTCTGGCTTGCATCTGTTGTGTGTTTCCTGGTACAGTTTTGCCATTGTCGCAAAATCGGCAACCGGGCGTGAGAACCCGAGCAATCCATCGGCGATACCAGACGCGCCATGCGTCTTTTTTTGTGTCGCAATCAACGCCACAGAGCACCAGATAATGGTGTGGTGTGCGCACATTCGTGCAGGTGTGACTCTCCGTCTCCTGTCCGTATTCGCACATTATGCCGCCATGTCAATGGTAGCTCAGGCGGGGCAGCCCTCGGGCTGGCCGGTATTCGATGGAGCCGGTATTCTCACCCCCGTCTGGGCTATCGCCACTGAGCGTGAGAACTCCGGCGATAGCAATTATCAGCTATCCATCGGAGGTTGCCTTATGGCTACGATCCTCACCCCGTCTCACCCTGAATTCGTCTTTGTATTTGCGGCTGTTCGTCGCGCAGACCGTAAGCCACGCATTTGTATGCTCCGCACCGTTGCCGGTGACGAGCGTACCGCACGTCGCTCCCTTGTTCGCGAGTACGTTCTTTCTCTTGCCGCCCGTCTGCCGCTTGCGGAGGCATCACATGCATACTGAAAACAGCATTCAGCGCGTCTCTGTACGTTGCGATGACACTGGCACCTTCCGCGAGCACCTCAGTATTGAGGCTTACCACAAACTCAATCGCGCCAGCGCCGTGACACACTTTGTCGGGCTTGATTTGAAACAACGTGAACTCTCCGGGCTGCATCAGCTTTCGGTGCCCCATATTCTGAGTTATCTGCATGAGGACATCAGCTACGTGCTGGAGGAGCTCAAAGCCAAAGGACTGTGCCGGGATTTCGTGGCCCCACCATCGGTGAGCGGAGGTGAACAGCATGTTTGATTTCCCTCAGCCGGGTGAAATATACCGGAGCTCCGGTTTTCCTGACGTGAAGGTCTTGAGTGTTCTGGCCGATGGTATTCCGTGGGACATGCCGTACCGCTGTCCGGGACTGGTCTGGAACCCGTACCGGCACACCTACACCATCCTTATTCGTATTATTGCCGGTGGCAGCATGGCAGAAATTCCGCTCGGCCGCTTTTTGCGGGACTTTAGCTGTGAGCGCCTTGATTTAATAAAGCGAAACCCTGAAAACCGCCATGCCGTTTTACGTGAAATCGCTGCTGACCCGGAATTACAGCAATACCGCGTGCGGAATATCGATAAGTATCCGGGTGATATTTCCCCGGAGAGACGTCCGGCACCGGCGGTGAGGAAATGGCGGAATAATGTCGACACGGACATGAAAATAAAACCGGATAACAGCTACCGCCATTATCTGTAATTAAAAACGACACCCAAAAATAAAATGTGCGTACCTGCACAGGGATACGCACATCCTCAGGAGACGGAATCATGCCTGTTAATACCTCAGCCATACTACAAAATCAGCGCCTGACTGCATTCAGCCAGAATGACCTTGAATGCCTGGAACATCTTCGCAACGTCGGCCACTTTGTCAGCGCGATGATGCAGGAGCAGGACTGTACTTCCCTGCGCCGCGACCCGGCGCAACAGTCGCAGCTCACCTCCGTGATTTACCTCATGACCGCCCAGCTCGACGGCGTGGTCGAGCGCTGTAATCACCGCTGGTTCACCGGGGAGGGCAACGTATGAAAACGCCTCTGCCGCCCGTATTGCGCGCTGCCCTGTATCGCCGCGCTGTCGCCTGTGCCTGGCTGACCCTGTGCGAACGTCAGCACCGCTATCCCCACCTCACCCTCGACGCGCTGGAAAGCGCCATCGCCGCCGAGCTGGAGGGCTTCTACCTGCGCCAGCACGGCGAGGAAAAAGGCCGTCTGATTGCCTGTGCATTACTGGAAGATTTGATGGAGGCCGGGCCGCTGAAAGCCGCCCCGTCGCTGTCCTTCCTCGGACTCGCCGTGATGGATGAGCTCTGCGCCCGCCATATCACATCGCCTGTACTGCACTGAGGGAGAAAACCATGAAAATGAACGTAACGGACACCGTAAAACAGGCGTGCGGCCACTGGCCGCGCATTCTCCCGGCGCTGGGAATGAAAGTGATAAAAAACCGCCATCAGGCCTGTCCGGTGTGCGGGGGCGCTGACCGGTTCCGCTTTGACGATAAAGAGGGGCGTGGCACATGGTTCTGTAACCAGTGCGGTGCCGGTGACGGCCTGAAACTGGTTGAGAAGGTGTTCGGCATATCGGCATCCGAGGCCGCCGGGAAAGTGAACGCCGTCACCGGGAATCTGCCACCGGTGGCCCCGGAGGTGATGGAGGCCGCAGACGCCGGAACGGAGGCCGACCGCAAAGCAGCGGCCGCGCTGGCCGTCAGACTGCTGGAGAAAACCCGCCCGGCCACCAGCAACGCCTACCTGACCCGCAAGGGCTTCGCAGGTCGTGAGTGTCTGACGCTGACCGCGTCTCACAAAACCGGCGGCGTGGCCTACCGCGCCGGTGATGTGGTAGTGCCGCTGTATGACGGGACCGGCGCGCTGGTTAACCTCCAGCTTATTAATGCTGACGGTCTTAAACGCACCCTGAAGGGCGGGCAGGTCAAAGGCGCATGCCACCTTATCGACGGACAGAAACAGGCGGGAAAACGCCTGTGGATAGCGGAGGGCTATGCAACGGCCCTTACCGTGCATCACCTGACCGGAGAAACCGTCATGGTGGCGCTGTCGTCCGTGAACCTTCTTTCTCTGGCGAGCCTGGCCCGTCAGAAACACCCGGCCTGTCAGATTATCCTCGCCGCCGACCGTGACCTGAACGGCACCGGCCAGACTAAAGCCGCTGCGGCCGCAGCAGCCTGTGAGGGCATTGTCGCCCTGCCGCCGGTGTTCGGTGACTGGAATGATGCGATGATGCTGAAGGGGGAGGACGCCACGCGGAAAGCCATTTATGCCGCTATCCGGCCAGCGGCACAAAGCCCGTTTGACACCATGAGCGAGGCGGAATTTACCGCCATGAGCGCCAGCGATAAGGCGATGCGGGTGCATGAACATTACGGCGAAGCGCTGGCCGTGGATGCCAACGGCCAGCTCCTGTCCCGCTATGAAAACGGCATCTGGAAGGTAATTCCGCCGTCTGACTTTGCCCGCGATGTGGCCGGACTGTTCCAGCGGCTGCGCGCCCCGTTCTCATCGGGGAGAATTGCGTCGGTGGTGGAAACCCTGAAACTGATTATTCCCCAGCAGGAGGCACCGGCACGCCGTCTGATTGGTTTTCGCAACGGGGTACTCGATACCCAGAGCGGTCTGTTCAGCCCGCACAGCAAATCGCACTGGCTGCGCACCCTGTGTGACGTGGATTTCACCCCGCCGGTGGAGGGCGAAACGCTGGAGACCCACGCGCCGAACTTCTGGCGCTGGCTCGACCGGGCGGCCAGTGGCAACCCGACAAAACGTAACGTGATTCTGGCCGCACTGTTTATGGTGCTGGCGAACCGCTACGACTGGCAGCTCTTTCTCGAAGTGACCGGGCCGGGCGGCAGCGGGAAAAGTATCCTCGCCGAAATCGCCACGATGCTGGCCGGAGAGGATAACGCCACGTCGGCGGATATCGACACGCTGGAAGACCCGCGCAAGCGCGCCTCCCTGATTGGCTTCTCGCTGATACGTCTGCCTGACCAGGAGAAATGGAGCGGTGACGGTGCCGGGCTCAAGGCCATCACCGGCGGCGATGCGGTGTCGGTCGACCCGAAATACCAGAACCCGTACTCGACGCATATTCCGGCGGTGATTCTGGCGGTCAACAATAATCCGATGCGCTTCACCGACCGCAGCGGCGGCGTGTCACGTCGCCGGGTGATTATCCACTTCCCGGAGCAGATAGCCCCGGAGGAGCGCGACCCGCAGCTCAGGGATAAAATCGCCCGCGAGCTGGCCGTCATCGTGCGCCAGTTAATGCAGCGGTTCAGCGACCCGATGAGTGCCCGTTCACTGCTCCAGTCGCAGCAGAACTCCGACGAGGCGCTCAGTATTAAACGCGACGCTGACCCGACGTTTGATTTTTGCGGCTATCTGGAGGCGCTGCCGGAGCCGGACGGAATGTATATGGGGAACGCCAACATTATCCCGCGCCAGCCCCGCCTGTATCTGTATCACGCCTATCTGGTGTACATGGAGGCCCACGGCTACAGGAATGCGCTCAGTCTGACCATGTTCGGCAAGGGGCTCTCAGCCATTCTGAAAGAGTACGGCCTGAATTACGAGAAGCGCCGCACAAATCAGGGCATGCAGACCAATCTCGCCCTCAGGGAGGAAAGCAACGCCGACTGGCTGCCGAAGTGCGACGAACCCACCGCTACATAACCTACCCGGACCGGCAACAGCCGGTCTTTTTTTGCCTGCATACCGGCCCGAGTGAACAGTAAAGTGTTCACTGTTCACCGAGTATTCACAAGATAACATCATGAAAATAAACAATAAAAACACCGAGTGAACAGTGTGAACAGTTTTTCCAGAAAAAACTTTTTACCCTTGAAAATTATCAGGCAACTGAGTACCAAGAGCAGGCGTTACTTTCATCGAGATATATCAAATTACGAAAGGATGCAAAAAGCACCTCATATATGCACACTATTATTTTTGTAAACAAGTTAAAATTAATGATATTAGATCCCTAAGCACTCCTTTATTTTCTGCGTATCATCCTTCACCTCATGAATAGCCTGCATCATTTTTACGAAGTCAGATTGATAATGACCTTGCAACATTATAAAGTCATCATTATAAACCAATTTCTCGTTGTGAAGCCCTTTAAAATCATCAACAAACTGAATTATTTTATTTACATTGTCTCTAATGGAGATAAATGTTATTAAAATATCGTAACGGGGCATATCTGTTATGCTATATTCCTTTAGCAGGTTGGCTGATTTAATTAAAAGCGCGTAATGATGGGCATATATAGAATCAGAAATAAACACTTCCCTATCAAATATCAAGTCCTTAAAATCCCTTTCAAATTGATAAAATGCATCATCTAAATCACGAACCATATAATAAATATAATAGAGCACTTTCTTTTTTTTAATTTCTTCTTCATTCTTTTTTTCACGAGTATCTTTACGTGATATATAAATTGAAACCACTACAGCAGCAGCACCACCTAAAAATGACAAAACTCCGCTAACAGCCTGTACTGAATCAGTAAAACTACTGTTAATCAAAAATATACTACCGTCCTTAATTGAAAATACTAATATAAGCAAAAGAGCAATAAGTATTATAAGCAGCATATGTATAGAGTATTTTTTAATATTTCCCATATTTCGAACCCTAATAGTATTATAGATAACTCGACATTTCTTAATCAAAAGTATTGTTCCCCTACGAAAAAGGATATCAATACGTATGTCACTTCATCAAGTTATAGTAAGTTTAATTCTGTGTTTTGCTCACAACAAAATATAACGTTTGTACCTGTAGCCCGTAGAGGTGAACAGTAAAGTGTTCACTGCTCATCTAGCAATCACAATATAATACATTGAAAATAAACAAAAAAACCACATAGCACAGTATTCACAAAAACTTTTTTCTTCCCCCCTTATCACCATCGTATTGCCGTGACGGTCGCATGAAATAGGCAAGAAACACGCTGAGGTGAAGAGTTTACTGTTCACTCTTCACCAACTGATCACCATCTATCATTATGATATTAAAAAGAAAAATAAGATTGTGAACAGTGTGAACAGTTAAATGCAAAAAAACTTTTTATCCAGCCTTTGTAGATACAGAAAAATCATCAGGAGAAAGAGCAATCGACAACTTTAGATAGGTAAGAATGCTATGACATCCCATAATTGGTACACATTTAGGTACACAAATGAAAGTTGAACACATTAAAATTATTTATTTTTAAACAGTTACAAGATTAATTCAGACTCCGCCAGCCCCCAAAATTCTCCATCGGTGATTACCAGAGTCATCCGATGAAGTCCTGAAAGCCCGCACGGCGCAAGCCCTGCGGGCTTTTTTGTGCCTTGAATTTATCCCGCGAAGTCCGAAGAGAACTCATTAAATCCGAACCTTTTAGGCCCATTGATAGGCCCAACGAAAAGCTCTGTTGTTTTCGCGCTACCAATTACCCGCCAACCCCCCCTCTCAGAATTAGACCTCCCACGACACTCGCACAACCCTTTCACCCTCCGGCCGCGTCCGCGGCCGGAGAGATAGATTTACCCCTTGGCAGAATACACGTCCAGCATGGCAAGGACCGCCCGACGCGCTGCATCGTCTGCGATATTGTCAGGCAACGCATCAGCCCGCAGAGTGACATAAGCGTCAGCAGCCCTTCGAATGGCAATCCCGACGGAGTGACGATCGTGCGTTGCCAGGGTGGAAGTCAGCAGGCCATCGGGATCAATGCCGAGGGCTTCTATTCGGCGAACACCGCGTTGCGGTAGATTGGCGCGACGGAACAGCATCGGCCCCAGCACTTGTTCCCGGAAGAAAGACAGCATCCCCATCGCTTCGAAGAGTTCCCCCCTGCCCAGTTTAACCACGGCATAATGCAGCCAGATCCAGGCTCGGGACTCAAACCACTCCGGCGTCATATCCGGCCAGTGCGCGCTAAATTTTGCCAGTTGTCGCTCTAGAGCATCGTTATCTCGGGTAAATAACACGGCAGGCTCTTCAACGCGCTGAGTGAGCATGTCCAGAGTGATAAATTTCAGATCGACATGCAGAAGTTCCGGGCCAAACAGGCAGATCAGCAGGCGAGGCTCACCGACGTGTTCCCCGGTGAAAGCATGTAGCAGATGGCCGAGCGTTCCGGCGAACGCCATACGCTGAGCCATGATTTCGTCATAATAGAGAGGGTCGACCACCACCACGAAATCCAGATCGGAGTATTGATCAAACCCGCCATGGATAAACGAGCCGCCAGCGAGAAGGGAGTGGATCCGCGAATCAGACTGTAATTTAAGCTTCAGTTGCTCTGCAAAACTTCTGTGTAAATCGGGTAGCGTATTAAGCATACTTTTTCCTGTTCACAAAAAAGACAAAGCATTACAGAATATCGAGCGATTCATCAGCAGACCAGATATTTCTGCTGGAACCCTACGCTCCATCGCGAAGCGCTAAATGCAAGCAATACCTCCCTCAGACCACCTCGCTCATCCACTCAGCAAACGCCCGCACAGCGGGAGAGAGAAAGCGCTGGTGCGGATAGAGCAATGTGACGGGTACCGGGGGCGGCTGCCAGTCCGTCAGCACTTCCACCAGTCTCCCCTCCTGCAGGTGGTCAGCAACGATATTCTCCGCCAGCTGCGCCAGCCCGAAGCCCGCCAGGCACATTTTTATATAGAGCCCCGTTTCATTCACCGCGGCGTTGCCGCTGACGGGTACAGAAAAGGTCTCCCCGTGGCGAACAAAGCGGAACTCATCGGCCCGTCTCGCCTGGCCGGAGAAATAATGCACCGCCCGGTGCTTAGAGAGCGCCTTCGGTGACGACGGCACGCCATATTCCCTGAGATAGTCCGGCGACGCGCAGGTTACCCAGCGAAAGCGGCCCAGAGGGCGGGCCACCAGGCTGGAGTTGTTCAGCTCTCCCATGCGTATCACGCAGTCGACACCTTCCTGAATCAGATCGACCTGCCGATCGCTGACGCCGATCATCAGGTAGATATCGGGATAGCGCCGGTAAAAGTCCGGCAGATGCGGCATGACGATGAAATGCGCGATGCCCGCGGGCATATCAACCCGCAGGCGCCCCTGAGGCCGCGCGACAGACTCGCTGAGGCTGGATTCGCTATGTTCGATGAGGGCGAGAATTTCCCGGCACTGCGCCAGATACTGCAGCCCTTCCGGAGTGAGACTCACGCGCCTTGTGGTCCGGTTCAGCAGCCGCACCTTCAGGTATTGCTCAAGGTTTTTAATGGTACTGGTGACAGTGGAGGCAGGCAGGGAAAGGGTTTCCGCGGCGCGCACGAAGCTCCCTGCCTCCGCGACGCGCATAAACATCTGCATAGCCTGGATACGATCCACCTTCTTTCTCTCCTGAAGCAAGCAACTTACCGACAGACGGCATGATTATTCGTTAATTATGAATAATGAAAACAATTTACGCACCTTTTTGCGCTTAATAGCCTGGCGTATCGTTGCGCTATGGGTATCGCGTGAGGGGCCAAAAATGGCCATGCCCTCAATAAATATCCAGAGAATCATAACGTTAAATAACACGCATAAAGGAAAAACCATGTCCGTTCAGCCTGTCGAATTAAGTAAGGCCTATCGTTTATTGCAGGTCGGGTCCACCACCATGATTTCCGCAAAATATGATGGCGTCGAAAATGTCATGTCAGCCGCCTGGGTTGGGCTGGCAGGCGAGCGAAAAGTGGTGGCCTATATCGGCCCCCAGGCCTTCACTCGTCAGCTGGTGGAAAAGAGCGGCTATTTCGTGGTGCAGATCCCCGTAGTCAGCCAGATGGCAACCGTCCTTTACGCTGGCGGGCGCAGCTATGCCGACGCGCCGGATAAAAATGACTCCATCCCCTTCATTTATCAGCCGGGGTTCGACATCCCCCTCGTGGCAGGCTGCGCGGGCTGGCTGGTGTGCAAAGTGATGCCCTACCCGGACATTCAGCAACAGCACAATCTGTTTATGGGCGATATCGTCGCCGCCTGGAGCGATGATCGGGTATTCCGTAACGGACACTGGATTTTTGATGATGCGCCGGACGAGCTGCGGACCGTTCACTATGTCGCAGGCGGGCAGTTCTATGCCATCGGCAAAGGCAGCAAATTTGATCATGGACCGGGTCAGGACTGATCCTCCCCGGTCATGAAGATCACTGACGAGATGCCTGCCCTGCAGAGCGGCTGATACTCCGGCGCCAGACGCCGGGCGCCTGGCCATACTGGCGCTTGAAGCTGCGGTTGAAGGACTGCTGGGAGTCAAAGCCGAGGGCGATCGCCACGTTGAGGATCGGCTCGTTGCTGTGGGCTAAGCGTTCGACCGACTTTTGCAGCTTTTGCGCCCGAATATATTCTCCGAGGGGCTGCCCGGTATGTTCTTTGAAGATCCGCTGCAGGTGCCACTTCGAATAGCCGGATCGTCGGGCAACGGTGTCAATATCCAGACGGCTATCAAGATGGTTGTCGATCCAGTCGATCAGATCCTGAATGATGGCGCCAGTGTTCATCATGTTACCTCCGCGCAGCCGGTTAAAAGCATCTTTGTCAGTTGCATTTAAAGGTGGCCTGTTTTTACACAAAATGCAAGTTTTATTGTTACATTTAAATCCACGCCGGGATCGCGGTTTTTGTCTCCAGCCAGGACCGCACATAAAGTGCAACAATTATTCTTGCACTTAGTTAAGCGCCTTCCTACAATCGCCGCGATAGTGTATTCGAAATTGTTACAGTTTTGTGGCGATGATCGACACAAATGGCCTTAAGCCAGCCCGGACAAAGGAAGTGGCGCGGCCTCTCACGCTGCGTCTTGCCCGGCGGCTACAATTACCGGAATAAAAATAATGAGCCTGCAAAAAACCTGGGGAAACATTCACCTGACCGCGCTCGGCGCGATGATGCTCTCCTTTCTGCTCGTCGGCTGCGACGACAGCGTCGCGCAAAATGCCGCGCCTCCCGCCCCGACGGTCAGCGCCGCTAAGGTGCTGGTGAAGTCGATCAGTCAGTGGGATAGTTTTAACGGTCGCATTGAAGCGGTGGAGAGCGTTCAGCTTCGCCCTCGCGTCTCGGGATATATTGATAAAGTGAATTACACCGACGGTCAGGAGGTGAAAAAGGGCCAGGTGCTGTTCACCATAGATGACAGAACCTATCGCGCCGCGCTGGAGCAGGCGCAGGCGACGCTGGCGAGAGCCAAAACGCAGGCCAGCCTGGCGCAAAGTGAGGCGAACCGCACCGATAAATTAGTCCATACCAATCTTGTCTCCCGTGAAGAGTGGGAGCAGCGCCGGTCAGCCGCGGTTCAGGCGCAGGCTGATATTCGCGCCGCGCAGGCGGCGGTGGATGCCGCGCAGCTTAACCTCGACTTCACCAAAGTGACCGCGCCTATCGATGGCCGCGCCAGCCGGGCGCTGATCACCAGCGGTAACCTGGTCACCGCGGGCGACACCGCCAGCGTGCTCACCACTCTGGTCTCGCAGAAGACGGTGTACGTCTACTTTGACGTCGACGAGTCAACCTACCTCCACTATCAAAACCTCGCCCGCCGCGGGCAAGGCGCGTCCAGCGATAATCAGGCGCTCCCGGTGGAGATTGGCCTGGTTGGCGAGGAGGGCTACCCCCATCAGGGCAAAGTGGATTTTCTCGATAATCAGTTAACGCCGAGTACCGGCACCATCCGCATGCGCGCGCTGCTGGATAACTCTCAGCGTCTGTTCACACCGGGGCTGTTTGCCCGCGTGCGTCTGCCGGGCAGCGCGGAGTTCAAAGCCACGCTGATCGACGACAAAGCGGTACTGACCGATCAGGACCGTAAATACGTTTATATCGTTGATAAAGATGGTAAAGCGCAGCGACGTGATATTACCCCGGGGCGTCTGGCAGACGGTTTACGCATCGTTCAGAAGGGGCTGAACCCTGGGGATAGCGTCATCGTCGACGGGTTACAAAAAGTGTTTATGCCGGGTATGCCGGTGAATGCCAAAACCGTTGCCATGACCACCAGCGCCGCCCTCAACTGATCCCTAATCAGAGAATCCAACACATGGACTTTTCCCGCTTTTTTATCGACAGGCCGATTTTCGCCGCGGTGCTGTCGATTTTAATTTTTATCACCGGGTTAATCGCTATCCCGCTGCTGCCGGTGAGCGAATATCCGGACGTCGTCCCGCCGAGCGTCCAGGTGCGCGCGGAGTATCCCGGCGCCAACCCGAAAGTGATTGCCGAGACCGTGGCGACGCCGCTGGAGGAAGCGATCAACGGCGTTGAAAACATGATGTACATGAAATCGGTCGCCGGCTCCGACGGCGTGCTGGTCACCACCGTCACCTTCCGCCCGGGTACCGACCCGGATCAGGCGCAGGTTCAGGTGCAGAACCGGGTCGCGCAGGCGGAAGCGCGTCTGCCGGAGGATGTACGCCGTCTGGGCATCACCACCCAGAAACAGTCTCCGACGCTGACCCTGGTGGTGCATCTGTTTTCGCCAAACGGTAAGTACGACTCGCTGTATATGCGCAACTACGCCACGCTGAAAGTGAAGGATGAGCTGGCGCGCCTGCCCGGCGTCGGCCAGATCCAGATTTTTGGCTCCGGTGAATATGCGATGCGCGTCTGGCTGGATCCCAATAAGGTCGCGGCCCGCGGTCTGACAGCCTCGGATGTGGTGACGGCGATGCAGGAGCAAAACGTCCAGGTGTCTGCCGGACAGCTTGGCGCCGAGCCGCTGCCGCAGGAGAGCGATTTCCTGATCTCCATTAACGCCCAGGGCCGTCTGCATACCGAAGAAGAGTTTGGCAATATCATTCTGAAAACGGCGCAGGATGGCTCGCTGGTCCGCCTGCGCGACGTGGCGCGCATCGAGATGGGTTCCGGTAGCTATGCGCTGCGCTCCCAGCTCAACAATAAGGATGCGGTCGGGATCGGTATCTTCCAGTCGCCGGGGGCTAACGCCATCGATCTGTCGAACGCGGTACGCGCCAAAATGGCTGAACTGGCCACCCGCTTCCCGGAAGATATGCAATGGGCGGCGCCGTACGACCCGACGGTTTTCGTGCGCGACTCCATCCGCGCGGTGGTGCAGACGCTGCTGGAAGCAGTGGTGCTGGTGGTGCTGGTGGTGATCCTGTTCCTGCAGACCTGGCGCGCGTCGATTATCCCATTGATCGCCGTGCCGGTATCGGTGGTGGGTACCTTCAGCATTCTCTATCTGCTGGGCTTCTCGCTGAATACCCTGAGCCTGTTCGGGCTGGTACTGGCTATCGGTATCGTGGTGGACGACGCCATCGTGGTGGTGGAGAACGTTGAGCGTAATATCGAAGAGGGGCTTGCGCCGCTTGCCGCGGCGCATCAGGCGATGCGTGAGGTCTCCGGGCCGATTATCGCCATTGCGCTGGTGCTGTGTGCGGTGTTCGTGCCGATGGCGTTTCTCTCTGGGGTCACCGGCCAGTTCTACAAACAGTTCGCGGTGACCATCGCCATCTCGACGGTGATCTCGGCCATCAACTCGCTGACGCTCTCCCCGGCGCTGGCGGCCCTGCTGTTAAAGCCGCACGGCGCGAAGAAAGACCTCCCTACCCGGCTGATCGATCGTCTGTTTGGCTGGATTTTCCGTCCGTTTAACCGCTTTTTCCTGCGCAGCTCGAACGGCTATCAGGGACTGGTGAGCAAAACCCTCGGACGCCGTGGCGCGGTGTTTGTGGTGTATTTGCTGCTGCTCTGCGCCGCTGGGGTGATGTTTAAAGTCGTCCCCGGCGGGTTTATTCCCACCCAGGATAAGCTGTATCTCATTGGCGGCGTGAAGATGCCGGAAGGTTCGTCGCTGGCGCGCACCGACGCGGTGATCCGCAAAATGAGCGAGATCGGGATGAATACCGAAGGGGTCGATTATGCGGTCGCTTTCCCGGGGCTTAACGCGCTGCAGTTCACCAACACGCCGAATACCGGGACGGTCTTTTTTGGCCTGAAACCGTTCGACCAGCGCAAACACACGGCGGCGGAAATTAACGCGGAGATCAACGCCAAAATCGCGCAAATCCAGCAGGGCTTTGGCTTCTCCATCCTGCCGCCGCCGATTTTAGGACTGGGTCAGGGTTCCGGCTACTCCCTGTACATCCAGGATCGCGGTGGGCTGGGCTATGGCGCGCTGCAAAGCGCGGTGAATGCGATGTCCGGGGCGATTATGCAGACGCCGGGGATGCACTTCCCGATCTCGACTTACCAGGCTAACGTGCCGCAGCTGGACGTGCAGGTCGATCGCGATAAGGCGAAAGCGCAGGGGGTGTCGCTAACCGATCTGTTCGGCACGCTGCAGACCTATCTCGGCTCGTCTTATGTCAATGACTTTAACCAGTTCGGGCGTACCTGGCGCGTGATGGCCCAGGCCGATGGGCCATTCCGCGAGAGCGTGGAAGATATTGCTAATCTGCGCACCCGTAATAATCAGGGCGAAATGGTGCCGATCGGCAGTATGGTGAATATCAGTACCACCTACGGGCCGGATCCGGTGATCCGCTACAACGGTTATCCAGCGGCGGACCTGATTGGCGATGCCGATCCGCGGATCCTCTCGTCTTCGCAGGCGATGACGCATCTGGAGGAGCTGTCAAAGCAGATCCTGCCGAATGGGATGAATATTGAGTGGACGGATCTGAGCTTCCAGCAGGCCACCCAGGGCAACACGGCGCTGATCGTCTTCCCGGTGGCGGTGCTGCTGGCGTTCCTCGTGCTGGCCGCGCTGTATGAAAGCTGGACCCTGCCGCTGGCGGTGATCCTTATCGTACCGATGACGATGCTCTCCGCGCTGTTTGGCGTCTGGCTGACCGGGGGCGATAACAACGTCTTCGTGCAGGTGGGTCTGGTGGTCCTGATGGGCCTGGCCTGTAAAAACGCCATTCTGATCGTCGAGTTTGCCCGCGAACTGGAGATCCAGGGGAAAGGCATCATGGAAGCGGCGCTGGAGGCATGCCGCCTGCGTCTGCGCCCGATCGTGATGACCTCCATCGCTTTTATCGCCGGGACCATTCCGCTGATCCTCGGCCATGGCGCGGGGGCGGAAGTCCGCGGTGTCACCGGGATCACGGTGTTCTCCGGGATGCTGGGCGTAACGCTGTTCGGTCTGTTCCTGACGCCGGTGTTTTACGTGACGCTGCGGAAACTGGTGACCCGCAGGAAGCCGGTCCAGGAGGATCTGCCCGCCTAGCCTGCAGCAGATAACAAAAAACCGCCTTCACAATGAAGGCGGTTTTTTTTCGTCATCAGATAGGAATTAAAGCGCTTTCTTAAAGCGGGCGATCATTTCCGGCACCGGATCGCAGCCGCTGGTATCGGCGTTTTTGACCGCCTCCAGCGCGCTGGCCACGGTGTGACGAGCAAGGACGTTTAGCGAAGCCTGCTCTGCTTCATCGGCAATCGATTTGAAGTACCAACAGGCGTTGGCGCTGACCACGCAGCGAGCCGGAACTTCAGGACGCGACGCCCACAGCTTTTTATCTTCAATAACCGAAAGATAGATATCACGCAGGGTGATCTTGTCCGCCGGGCGGCCAAGATGAATAGAGCCGTTGCGGCCAAGCGTGGAGACGATGATGCCGTCACGAGTAAGCGGAACCATTAGTTTACGGATAAAGCTCGGGTTCGCTTCCAGGCCGTAGGCCAGAATCGCACTCGTCGAACGTTCACCCATCTGCTCCGCCATTGCTACGCTGAGAACCATCTGCAAAGCTGTCGGGAAGCGGTAATCTAACATGGTATTGTCCTGGGTTGCGGTGAATCTTGTTCTTTTTGGCACCGCAGAGGTGAATAATCAATGAACAACAATATAACAAATACGGGAATTTTTTTGAAGCAATCTGCGGTTAAGTAAACGATCAACTTCCGGAAAACCAGCGCCAACATGAGGACCATAAATCGAAGTAGTCACCATCGCAGTACGCTTTCCTCGGCTTGCATTTCTTTCTTACCGCCCTGCAATTGAGGGTTTCCTGAAGAAAGAGCCCCTCACCTTTAAACAATTTCTTATTCTGCACTTTTGACCGCGTCGGGTATTTACAGGCTATCACTCTGGTGAAACTATAATCAGCCTAACTATCACTGAGGTAACAGGGGCCTTGTTATGGATAACTGGCTGGCGCTGTTTGACGGGCAGCCGCGCTATCTTCTGGAAATTAACGACAGCGCGGTGAAACCAGATGTACTGAACTTCACCGGCCGGGAAGCGCTCAGCGAACCGTTTAGCTGGGATATCGAATTCACCACCCCGCAGGCCCGTATCACCCCGGAACAGATACTGCTGAAATACGCCACCCTGCGCATGCGCAGCGGCAAAGCGGTGCACGGCATCATCACTCACCTGAAATGGCTCTCCACCACTGCCGACCAGTCTCACTATCAGGTGGTGCTGAGTGCACGCCTGGCGCTGCTGCAGCGCACCCGCCAGTGCCGCGTGTTCCAGAACCTGTCGGTTCCTGAGGTGGTTGAGCAGGTGCTGCGCGGCCACGGGCTGGAAGGTCCCGATTTTGATTTCCGCCTGGAGCGCACCTATCCGCCGCGTGAGCTGATGACCCAGTGGCGGGAAACCGACTTGCAGTTCATTCAGCGTATTCTCTCTGAAGTGGGGATTTACTGGCGCACGGAGATGGACGACGAGCGCGGTCTGGATGTGTATATTTTTGCCGACAGCCAGCTGAACTACCGGTTTGACGTGCGCCTGCCGTACTGCGAACCCTCGGGACTGTATGACGGTGCAGAGGAGTCGGTGTGGGGCGTGCGCACCCGTTATCAGGTGGTGCCGGGCAGGGTCAGCACCCGGGACTACAACTACCGCACCGCCACGACGCCGATGGATACCTCCGTCTCCGTGCGAAGTGAGGCGGCAACCGCCGGGGAGCACTACCGCTATGCAGAGCCGTACCGGGAGGCGGGAGACGACACCACCCCGGAGCCGAAAACTGAATCCGGTGCGTTTTATGCGCGTATCCATCATGAGCGCGAGCTGAACGCATGGGCCCGCGTCAGTCTTGAGAGTAACGCCGCCGGCCTGACGCCGGGCCAGGTGCTGGAGCCGCAGGGGAATGTCATCCGGGCGCTACAGGAAGGCGTCATCATTACAACGGTGAACTACCATGCCGCCCGTGACACCCGCCTGCACGTTACTGTCGAAGGCATGCCCTACAGCGAACGTTACTGTTACCGTCCTGCTGAAGTTCCGCGCCCGGAAATCCACGGCACGCTGCCTGCCCGCATCGAGAGCCGGGAGAAGGACGATATTTACGCGCACCTGGATGACCAGGGCCGCTACCGGGTGAAGCTGGACTTTGACCGGGAAACGACAGAGCCGGGAGTTGCGTACCTGTGGCTGCGGATGGCGAAGCCGTATGCAGGCGAAACATATGGCTGGCATACCCCACTCACTGACGGCACCGAAGTGGCGATTGCCTGCAGCAACGGGGATATCGACCTGCCGTACATCGCTTATGCCCTGCATGACTCTGAACACCCTGACCCCGTCACCCGCGACAACTACACCCGCAATGTGCTGCGCACTCCGGCGAACAACAAGCTGCGGATGGAGGACCGGCGCGGCGAAGAGCACATCAAACTCGCCACAGAGTACGGCAGAACCCAGCTGAACACCGGACATCTGGTGGACACCCAGGAGCAGCCCCGCGGTACCGGTGCCGAACTGCGCACCGATGAATATGGCGTCATCCGTGCCGGGAAAGGACTGTTTGTCAGCGCCGATACACAACCAAAAGCAGAAGGTGACGTGCTGGATATGCACGCCGCGCTGAAAGAAATCGAACAGCTAACTCAGCAACTGCAACAGCTGGAGATTGCGGCGGAGCAGGCGCAGGCACTGAAGGCGGATATCGACAGCCAGATACGGATGTTTGAGCAGCGGCTGAAGCCGCTGAACGAAGCCCTCCTGTTCTCCGCGCCGGAGGGGATGGCGCTGACCAGCGGGGAGCACCTGCAGCTAACGGCCACGAAAAGCGTCGCCATTAATGCCGGAGGCGATATCAGCGCCGGTGTGATGGGCAATATGACGGCGCTGGCCGGAGAGAAACTGGGGGTGTTCGCGCGGACAGGACAACTGAGCCTGAAGGGCTCGGAAGGACCGGTGGAGGTGCAGGCGCAGAACGGAAATATGCGGTTGTTTGCGGAGAAAAAGCTGACCCTGAACTCGGAGAGCGACATCACGTTTGCCGGAAAGAAACGCATTACATTAATCGGCGGCGGGAGTTACCTGCGGCTGGAAGCCGGGAAAATCGAGTATGGCACGACGGCGACGTATCTGCGCCGGGTGAAAAAGACGATGGCTGCGGGGGCTGCCTCAATGCCGGTTAAAGCAATGACGGGGGGAGGTATTTGCCTCAGTTGCCTGATGAAGGCGGCAATGAATGGTGACACCTTTGTTATAAGGGGGGAATCATGAACAGTGCCAGCTTTAACCTGGCGGCGCAACAGCTGATTCACTCAACAAAAATGACATTATTCGCTCTGGTGGATGGCATGCAATATGAACGGTATTTTGGTGAGGAACTTTCCGCACAAAGATATGTATCCCTGCCCTTATTTGATACCTGGCCGGATTCGCGTATTGCCTTTGCTGGCCCATGGATAATTCAGCTGAGCCGCGTAATGGATTTCAGAGACAAGCTGTGCGAACTGGAAGCAACGCTGCCTTCTGTTTCATGGATAGTATCTTCGTCAACGCTTGCCGAACTGGCTGCTCACTTCAGGAAAAACATGAACATTGGGCTGCCGGATGGTCGGGCTGCTTTGCTGCGTTTCCAGGACCCGCGCGTTCAGGTTCGTCTGGGAACGATGCTGGACAACCTGCAACACCGGGAACTGACAGGTTTAATACGGGAATGGCTGACAACGGTGGACGGAAAAGTCTGGTCACTTAAGCAAAGGACATTTATATGCTGAAGCTGTCTGAAAAACAGTGTGCCAGTGTGGACAAAATGGAAGATGACGATTTTGTCCGGGACACCGCGCAAAAACTGAAGAAGAAATTCCCTGCGATTAACGAACCAGATGACACGTTCCATGTTCGCCTGGGAAAAGCACTGGATTATGCCCGTACGCTCCCGTTGAAAGAGAAAAAAGTGAGGCGTGATTTTTTGCTGCTCGAGGCATTTTGGCCCGGTTTTTACCTGCAGTCCGAGGTGGATAAATGGCTGAGAATCCCAAACGGCTATGCAGTTGATCAGCGGGTGAAAGACTATATGCATGTGATGATAAACAGGGAAAGGAGAGGACTCTGATGGTTATGATCCCGCCAGTACTGGCAGGCGGAACGGGTACTGCAGCTGCCGGGAGTGTTGGTGCCGCGGGTAGTGCGACTGGAACATCAACTTTTCCCGGGGCAGAAAGTCATGGGGGCTGGGAAGCTGATGATATTTTTTATGTTCCGGGAGGCGGACACTCCGGAAGCCAGAGCGGCTTTGATTATCAGGGAAAACCTTATGACCCGATTCTGAATGATCCGATGAATATCAGTGCGGAGACGCATGGTGATTTCTGGGAAGATGATATGGATTATTCAGAAACGGTAAGTTATGAGGGCATCGACACCAGAACCGGAGCACAGGCGAAGACGGATGAAAAGACCTGTGAGAACTGTCCGCCGGAAGGAAAAGTGATGCCGATGGTGAGACGTTGTTCGCGGTGGAGTATGGTGACGATAAGTTACCAGACGCGTATCTGCGGGACGTTTTACAATCCTGAAACGCAGCAGATCCAGGAGTTTAAGTACTGCGGTGTATCATTTGATGGCTGGAAGGATAAGTTGTGTCAGTTCCAGGAGGCGAAGGCGCGGTATGATCAGTTTTTTAAAGCAGATGGCACACGAAAAACATGGTGGACTGGCGATATTAGCGCTAACAATCAAGCAACGCGTCATCAAGCCGTTGCGACAGTTAATCAACCCTTAAAAGTCGTCTGGATATTTATGCAACCTGTCAGCTATCGTTACTTCTCGAAAATCTTTTCGCGACATAAGGATATAATCACAAGATGGCAACCGTAAATTTGAACATCAGAGTTGAACAAGAGTTTGGGTTAAGTTCACCAATTGAAATCTCTCATGCTGCCAGAGTTTTTCGAGAGGTTAGTTTGCATTTTGAACAAATGCTTGGGAAACAAAAAAAATGGTATTTAAAAGGATACTCAAGAAAACAAGCATTACAACATAAAGTATTTATCGATGGTATAAAGGTTCCAAAAGAAATTTTATCAAAATGGGAAAAAAGATATCAGAAAAATTATCCTTTTTTTGGAGAGGGTATTTGGGACGGTGAAGTTGATGATAGCAGCGCTGGGATTGATTTAACATCATCTTACTCAAGTTCTAATCGACGAAATAATCCCCTGTCGCTTGTTATTGAGTTTCCAGTTTCCTTTTTGAACACAAAGCTGTCATCTGACCGAATGATAGATTTTATACAACACCTGCTTATTCTGAATGAAAATTGTACATATCTTAATGTTGAGTCGGGAGGGTATAGTTTTCCTGAAATTATTCCTAAAAAAAATGGATATGACGAAGTGTATAAAAAAGTATTTCCCGACAGAATTTCTTGCGGATGGATGTTATTCATTCCAGCTATTATTTTGCCTAACTTGATTCCAGGCGCAGCCAGAGTTGTTCCAGTCCTAAAAGACAGCAAACAAATTGGCACAATTGTTGTTTCAACTGAAGAAATATTCGATGGAAACAACAAAGAACATATTGGCAAAGCTAACGACATTGAAATAAGGCTTCTGGACCTCGGCCTTCTTCCGTTGCTGACGGAACTTTGAGCTTATCATCCGGTGAAAGGAAATGGACCTTAGCTGATCAGGAATTGAAAGACCCTATGCATGTGATGATAAACAGGGAAAGAAGAGGACCCTGATGGTTATGATCCCGCCAGTACTGGCAGGCGGAACGGGTACTGCACTGCCGGGAGCGTTGGTGCCGCGGGTAGTGCGACTGGAACATCAACTTTTCCCGGGGCAGAAAGTCATGGGGGTTGGAAAGCTGATGATATTTTTTATGTTCCGGGAGGCGGACACTCCGGAAGCCAGGGCGGCTTTGATTATCAGGGAAAACCTTATGACCCGATTCTGAATGATCCGATGAATATCAGTGCGGAGACACACGGTGATTTCTGGGAAGATGATATGGATTATTCAGAAACGGTAAGTTATGAGGGCATCGACACCAGAACCGGAGCACAGACGAAGACGGATGAAAAAACCTGTGAGAACTGTCCGCCGGAAGGAAAAGTGATACCGATGGTGAGACGTTGTTCGCGGTGGAGTATGGTGACGATAAGTTACCAGACGCGTATCTGCGGGACGTTTTACAATCCTGAAACGCAGCAGATTCAGGAGTTTAAGTACTGCGGTATATCATTTGATGGCTGGAAGGATAAGTTGTGTCAGTTCCAGGAGGGGAAGGCGAGGTATGATCAGTTTTTTTTTGCAGATGGTAAAAAGAAAAAATGGTGGAAAGGTGATGATAGCGCTATAAAGCAGGCTGGCAGACATCAGGCTGTCGCAAGCGTTAATCAACCATTAAAAATCGTATGGTTCTTTATGCAGCCAATTAGTTATAGATACTTTTCGACTATATTTTTTATATGAAAAATATTATTGTTCGTTGGGAGCCATGATATGAATGTTGACTTGTCGATCAAGCTTGATTTTAGGACTGATACTGATAATATTGAGTTCGATATTATTGTTGAACATTTCATGTATTTAATAAATGAGTTTGGCTCTCTATTATCAACTCATCCAGAATGGTACGAAACAGGATACTCCAGGAAAAAGGCTTTAGAACATTTGGCTTTTAATAAAAACGGGATTACAGAAAAAACATATCAAAAGTGGCTAAAAAGATATATAAAGGACATCCCTTTGTTTGTGGAAAGTATTTGGGATGGGAATGATGACGAATGTAGTAATGGCATTAACTACAGGAAAATGTTCTTTGATGAAAAAAATCGGGTTGCTGTAAACGCAGAGCTTAATATTTCATCCGATAGATTCGAAATTTCCCGCGTTTTAAATATGATTTCAAATTTGGCAAATAAGTTTAAATGCTCACACATTTCATTAGAATCTAAAGGTTATACTTTTCATAGTAGAAATGTATTCCCCGATCGTCTTAGTGTCGGGTGGATGCTGTATTTACCACATGTAATCATTCCCGATTTAGTTCCAGAGGCTGCTGAAGTTGTTCCTGTCATGGATGGTAAAAAACAGAAAGGAACTATCGTTGTTTCAACTGAAGAAGTATTCGATGGAAACAATAAAGAACATATTGGCAAAGCTAACGACATTGAAATAAGGCTTCTGGACCTCGGCCTTCTTCCGTTGCTGACGGAGCTTTGATCTTATCATCCGCTGAAAGGAAATGGGCCTTAGCTGATCAGGGTTATACCGTAAGGCTGTCGAAGTCGTCAGTCTGGTGCTCTATTTTATTCGCGGCTTCTTAACGGCGCTGCCTTTCCTGTATGAAGGCCTCGCCAGCCCGGCGGTGATTGACAGAATTAATCATTTATCGCGTCTGCAAAAATTGAGTATGGCGAGTTATCTGTTTGCCTGCGGGATTTGTCTGGCGCTGATCTGCCTGCACAAACTCTCCACCATCGCGATTGCGGAAAAAACCATTAAAGCGAATCGCTAACGACTGCGCTGCCCGGCGACCTGTCCACACCAGCGGCGCCTAACCCTGTGGATAACCTGGAGGCAGTTGCCTGGCAGCCGCAGCCCGGGCGGGCTACCGGCTGCTGTTCGTTTTTTAAACAGGAGAAATGCCACCGCCAGGCTGCGCGCTGAGCGCCAGAGCCACCACCGCGGCGGAGGGAAGCCCCTACCCCACTCAGTAATTCCACTTCGGCCGCGCCACCGTGTTTTTCTTCAACAGGTCGCGGAACGCTTTCAGGTAGGGCTCATTACTGCGCCCGCGCTTACAGATAGCCGAGAACGGCGACTGAAAGCCAAACTCGTTGGGCAGCAGCACCCGCAGGCGGTTCTCTTTGATCCACGGCCAGGCGTAATGCTCCGGCAGATAGCCAATATATTTCCCCGAGAGGATCAGCAACAGCTGGGCGTCGACGGTCTCGACGGTGGCGCTGCCTTTGCTGAAGCCCCGGCGGCGCAAATCGCTGGTGTTCCAGTAGCTGCGGGTCACCAGCGGGCACTGGCTGATCTGCTCTTTATCCAGCTGGCGGCTGAAGAACATCGGGTGCAGATCGCTGCAGTAGAGCCAGTGCTGTTCGCGGTACAGCGGCTCGCTGATGATGTTATGCACCTGCGAGTTGTAGCTGCCGATGGCCAGGTCGATATGGTTGTTCAGCACGCCGTTCAGTTGCTCCGCCGGGGTGCGAATAATCAGTTTGATATGCACATGGGGAAATTTGTCGCTGAAGCTGCGCAGAACCACCGGCAGCGAGAGCGCCGTTTCGGTCTCGATGGAGTCGAGCGTCGAGATGCACAAGGTGCCGCTGTGCTCCCCTTTGAGCAGCGCCGACTGCCGCTCCAGCTCATTGAGTTCACTCAGCACGCGGATCGCCTGCTGTAAAAACTGCTGACCTTTCTCAGTCAGGGAAAAACCGCCGCGCCCGCGCTGGCAGAGGGTGAAGCCAAGCTGTCCCTCCAGCTGCGACATGGCATTGCTGATGGCGGAGACCGAAATGCCCAGCTCCTGCTGGGCCCGGCTGTAGCTCTCCAGGCGGGCCACCGCCTCGAAAACCTGCAGCTGTCGAATATTAAGGCTGGCGTCGTGATGCATCGTATTTAGTTCACCAATAAATGAACTGAGTATTTACGTCAGACGATGTAAAGTCCAGCGCGGGTTGCGCACTATCTCTCCTGTTACGTTTCATCCGTCAGATTCAGGAGCAGACATGGATAACCTCTTTCACCAACCGCAGGGTGGCAATGAGATGCCACGCTTCGCCGGTCGCGCCACAATGATGCGCCTGCCGTTTATCGAAGATTTACAGGGACTTGATGCGGCATTTGTCGGCATTCCGCTGGATATCGGCACCTCGCAGCGCTCGGGAACGCGCTACGGACCACGCTATATTCGCGCCGAATCGGTGATGATCCGTCCGTACAATATGGCAACCGGCGCCGCGCCGTTCGACTCGCTGTCGGTGGCCGACATCGGCGATGTGCCGATCAATACCTACAGCCTGCTCAAATCGGTGCAAATTATCGAAGATTACTACACCGGTTTGAATAGTTATCCGCTGATCCCGCTAACCCTCGGCGGGGACCACACCATTACCCTGCCGATCCTGCGGGCGCTGACCAAAAAACATGGTCCGGTGGGGCTCATCCACGTCGACGCCCATACCGATACCAATGATGAGATGTTCGGAGAGAAAATCGCCCACGGCACCACCTTCCGCCGCGCCGTTGAGGAGGGACTGCTCGACCTCAAACGGGTGGTGCAGATTGGCCAACGCGCCCAGGGCTATGCCGCCGGCGACTTCCAGTGGGGCGTTGACCAGGGCTTTCGCCTGGTGCAGGCGGAGCAGTGCTGGCATACCTCGCTGGCGCCACTGATGGCCGAAGTCCGCCAGCAGATGGGCGACGGGCCGGTGTATCTCAGCTTTGATATCGACAGCCTCGATCCCATCTGGGCCCCGGGAACCGGGACGCCGGAAGTCGGCGGCCTGACCTCCATTCAGGCGCTGGAGATCGTCCGCGGCTGCCGCGGCCTGAACCTGATTGGCGCCGATCTGGTCGAGGTCTCGCCCCCCTATGACGTGAGTGGTAATACCTCCCAGCTGGCGGCCAACCTGCTGTACGAGATGCTCTGCGTCCTGCCCGGCGTGAAGTACGCCTGAGGAAGCCGCCATGGAGCTGAAATGCTTTCGCACCCTCTGGGGAGTCACCACCCCCTGGTCGCAAACGCTGGATGAACTGCAGCGCGTCGGCTGCTGCGGTATCGAAGCCCGCGTGCCGTTAACGGTGGCCGAACGGCGGGAGCTCGCCGACCGCCTGCAGGCGTCGGGGCTGGAGTATATCGCCATTCTTTTCAGCGGCGGCGGAGTGCTCCCCGCCCAGCATGAAACGCCGGAGCAGCATCTGGCGCGCCTGCAGACCCGCTTTGCCGAGGCCAGCAGCCTCAACCCGCGCTTTGTCAATCTGCTGGCGGGCAACGATCGCTGGCCGCTGGCGCAGCAGGTCGATTTTCTCGGCAAGGCGCACGAGCTGGCCGCCGGGTTTGGTTTGACCTGCAGTTTTGAAACCCATCGCGCCACCTCGCTGTACAGCCCGTGGCTCACGCTGGAGATTATTCAGCAGCTCCCCCAGTTGCGCTTTACCGCCGACATCAGCCACTGGGTGGTGGTCAGCGAGCGCCTGCTGGATGACCCCTGCGATGACTTCAGCGCCTTTATCGACCGCGTGCATCACGTGCAGGCTCGGGTGGGCTACGACCAGGGGCCGCAGGTGCCGCACCCGGCGGCGCCAGAGTATCAGTCGGCGCTGGCTTTTGCCGAGCGTTTCTGGCAGCAGGTCTGGTATTCACAGCGCCAGCGGGGCTACCTGCAGACCACGCTGACCCCGGAGTTTGGCGCCGACGGCTATCTGCACCATCTGCCGTTCACCAACGTTCCGGTGGCCGATCTCTGGTCGCTCAACGCCTGGATGGCCGCGCGCCAGCAGGCCCACTTTCAGCAGTTTTTAACGCTCACTGAACAGGAACCGCAGCCATGACCGCCGTGAAGCACGCTTTTACTGAACTCCCGACCATCGATATCCGCGATCTGGCCGGCGACGATCTCGCCAGGCGCCAGGCGGTGGCCGACGCCATCGGCCGCGCGGCTCGCGAGGTGGGCTTTTTCTACATCACTGGCCACGGCATCGACCCGGCGCTGATCGCCGGCGTCCGCGAGGCGGCGAAGCAGATCTTCGCCCTGCCGATGGAGGAGAAGATGAACTATTACATCGGCCACTCCAAAAGCCATAAGGGCTACGTTCCGGAAGGAGAAGAGATCTACGGCTCCGGCAAGCCGGACCATAAAGAGGCTTTCGATATCGGCTTCCAGGCAGCGGATGACCATCCGCTGGTGCTCGCCGGCACGCCGCTGATCGGCGCCAATGAGTGGCCCGATCTGCCGGATTTCCGCGCGCGGGTGCTGGCCTACTACGACGCAGTCTTCGCCCTCGGCCACCGTCTGTTCGACGCTTTCGCCCTCGCGCTCGGCCTGCCGGAAGGGTATTTCAAACCGATGGTGACCTGCCCGCCGGCCAAGCTGCGGCTGATCCATTACCCGTTCGACGCCAGCGTCGAAGATGTTCCCGGAATTGGTGCACACACCGACTATGAGTGCTTCACCCTGCTGCTCGCCGACCAGCCCGGCCTTGAAGTCCTCAATGAAGAAAGCGTGTGGATCGATGCACCTCCCGTCAAGAACGCCGCCGGAGAAGAGGCGTTCGTGATCAATATCGGCGACATGCTGGAAGTGCTCAGCGCTGGCACATTTGTTGCTACAGCCCACCGGGTGCGCAAAGTGCCGCAGGAGCGGTACTCCTTCCCGCTGTTTTTCGCCTGCGATTACCACACGCTGATCCGCCCGCTGCCGACCTTCCTCGCCGCCGGCGAAGCCGGTGAATATCAGGAGCTCAGCATCGGGGAGCATATGTGGAGCCAGGCGCTGCAAACCTATCGCTACCTGCGCGAGAAGGTCAATCGCGGTGAACTTCAGCTACCGGAGCGCGCGCGCGGCACCAATACCTTTGGCCATTTGAAAAAACAGGCACAGCAAAAAAACCCCTAACCACCCGTGAGGAACCATGATGACTAGCACCCTGAAAAAAATCTCGCGCCGTGTCGCGCTTACCCTCGCCGTCAGCGCCTGTTTTTCCCCTGTCACCCAGGCGGCGGAACTGCTGACCGAGGGCGTCTTTAAGGTGGGGATGGAGGTCACCTACCCGCCGTTTGAGTCCTATGACAGCAATAACAACATCGTCGGTCTCGACCCGGATTTCGCCGCGCTGATCGCCCAACATCTGCAGGCCAAACCGCAGCTGATCGACACCAAGTTCACCAGCCTGATCCTCGGCATCGGCAAGAAATATGATGCGGTGATCTCCGGGATGTACGTGACGCCGGAACGCCAGAAACAGGCCGACGCCATCCCTTACGCCCTCTCCGGCGCGTCGATCATCGCCCTGAAGGGCGGCGCGGTGCAGCCGAAAACCGAAGATGAGCTGTGCGGTGTGAAGGTCGGCCTGCAGGCAGGCACCACCTGGGTGACCAGCCTGAAAAAACACTCCGATGAGTGGTGCCTGAAAAACGGCAAACCGGCCATCACCATTCAGGAGTTCCCTACGGCGCCAGAAGCCTCGCAGGCGCTGCTGTCGAAGAACATCGGCGCCCAGCTTGAGATTGCCCCGGCGGCGCAGATCATCGTCGACAAGAGCCGCGGCCGCCTGGGGATAAGCTCTACGCGCCTGGTCTACCCGCTGCCGCTGGGGATCTACGTCGCCAAAGGTAACACCGAGCTGGCGGAGGCGATTAAGGCCACCCTGGCCACGCTGAAAGCCAACGGCCAATATGCCGCGCTGATCAAAAAATACAACTTAGAAAGCATCGATTAAGACAATAAGCACTGCGCAACAGGAGTCGGTATGGCGTTCGATTGGGGATACTTTTTTTCATTGTTTAGCATTGGAGCATTCTGGCAGGCGTGCGTGACCGTGATCGTGGTCAGCACCTTGTCCTGGGGGATCGGCCTGGTGGTCGGTTTTCTGTTAGCCTGCGCGAAGCTCTCCGCGCCGCGCTGGGTCAAGATCCCCGTCGAACTCTATATCTGGTTTTTTCGCAGCGTGCCGCTGATGGTGCTGCTGGTGTTTGTCTACAACCTGCCGCAGCTGTTTCCGGTGACCCAGCCGCTACTCGGGGTGCCGTTTATCGCCGGGCTGGTGTCGATGACCGTCACCGAAGCGGCCTATATGGCGGAGATCCACCGCGGCGGCCTGCTGTCGGTGGCCAAGGGGCAGAGCGAGGCGGGCCATGCGCTGAGCTTCAGCTTTATCGGCATCCAGCGGCTGATTGTTATTCCTCAGGCGTTTCGCATCTCGCTGCCGACGCTGATCAATGAATACATCACCATCATTAAGCTGAGCTCGATTCTGTCGGTGGTCTCCTTACCCGAGCTGCTGCTCACCGGCCAGCGCTTGTATGCGCAAAATTTCCTCGTGATGGAGACCCTGCTGGCGGTGGCGGTGTACTACGTGATGGTGGTTACCGTCTTCACCTGGCTGTTCCGGGCGCTGGAAAATCGTCTCGATATTCAGCGCAAGCGTCCGCAAACCCTCAGCGAGGCGGAATGCCAGGCGCTGCGCCAGAGCCTGCCGGCGCTGACGGAGGAGATCAAAACGCCGGCCGTCAACGGCGCGCCGCCAGCGCTCGATCTGCGGGGCATCCGCAAATCCTGGGGTCAGCATGAGGTGCTGAAAGGCATCGATCTGCAGGTGGAGAACGGGGAGGTGATCAGCATCATCGGCCCGTCCGGCTCCGGCAAAACCACCCTGATCCGCACCATCAACGCCCTCGAAAGCCTTGATGGCGGGGAGATCATTCTCTACGGCGAGGACTATCTGAAGGGCGGAGCCATCGTCGACAAACGCCAGATGCGCGCCGGGGTGCGGCGCATCGGCATGGTCTTCCAGAGCTTCAACCTGTTCCCCCACCGCACGGTGCTCGACAACGTGATGCTGGCCCCGCGCTATCACCAGCTGCTTGACCAGCCGGTCGCCCGCGAGCAGGCCCTGGCGCTGCTCGACCGCGTCGGCCTGCTGGCCCATGCCCACAAATACCCCTGGCAGCTCTCAGGCGGCCAGCAGCAGCGCGTGGCGATCGCCCGGGCGCTGGCTCTGAAGCCGGACATTATGCTGTTTGACGAGCCAACCTCGGCGCTGGATCCGGAGCTGGTAGGCGAAGTGTTGAAGGTCATTCAGTCGCTGGCCCGCGAAGGCATGACCATGCTGATTGTCACTCACGAGATGGACTTCGCCCTGTCGATTTCCGACCGCGTGGTGCTGATGGAGAACGGCGTGGTGCAGGCCGATATCGCCCCGCAGGTGATCCGCAGCCCGCTGGAGGCCCCTTCTCTGCAACGAATCCGTGAATTTATGGGAGTACGCTAAATGGCAACTGAGCAACACCTGCGCCAGCAGTTGGCCGCCGCCTACCGGCTGGCGGCGCTGTTCGGCTGGGAGGATACCCTCTACACCCACTTCTCCGTGCGCCTGCCCGGCGACGGCGAGCCGCGTTTTTTAATTAATCCCTTCGGCATGATGTTTGACGAAGTCACCGCCAGCAACCTGATCGTGGTGGATATGCAGGGCAAGGTCGTAGAGGGCGATGCACCGGCTAACTCGGCGGGCTTTACCATCCACAGCGCGGTGCATATGGCCCGGGAAGATGCCCACTGCGTGATCCACACCCATACGCTGCCGGGAATGGCGGTGGCCGCCTGCGAGGACGGCCTGCTACAGCTTAACCAGATCAGCACCGAATTTTACCAGCGCGTCGGCTACCATCCCTATGAAGGGGTGGCCTTTGACCTCGACGAACGGGCGCGCATCCAGCGATCGCTGGGGAATAATATCGCCATGATCCTGCAGAGCCACGGCCTGCTGTCGGTGGGCCGCACCGTGGCTGACGCCTTTTATATCATGTACTACCTGAACCGCGCCTGCGAGATCCAGATGGCCACCGCCCAGCTGGCGGCCCTCAGCCCGATCCATACCATCGCTCCGCACCTCAGCCAGCACGCCTGCGAGCAGCTGATGGGCGTGGAGCATGAACGTCAACAGGTCTGGCAGGCGTGGCTGCGCCGTCTTGACCGTCTCGATACCTCTTACAAAGACTAACGCCTATGTCTGATATCACTATCGTTGTGGATTGTAACGACGCGGATTTCGCCCGCGATATTTGCGCCGCCCTGCAGCAGTTTCCCGACGTCACGGCGCTTCTGCCCCATCACCAGGCGGCGCGCGACGCCCAGTACGCCAGCTGCTGGTTCCCGGACCCGCAGCTGCTGAGCCGCTCGCCGGGGCTGAAGCTGATCCAGGCCGCGTCCGCCGGGGTCGATCATCTGCCGCCCGCGCTGTTCGCCAGCGAGATCCCGCTGTGCCGGGTGATCGATGAAGATTTTCGCCACGGCATGTTCGAATATGCTCTGTGGAGCGTCCTGTGGTTTCAGCGCCATTTCGACCGGGCGCTGGCCCACCAGCGAACCCAAACCTGGAAGCTCTATCCCCAGCGCGCCGCCGCCGACTTCCATATCGGCATTATGGGTCTGGGCGAAATTGGCGGCTATATCGCTGACCAGCTGGCCCGCCTCGGCTATCGGGTCTCCGGCTGGTCGCGCAGTGAAAAGCAGCTGGCTGGTGTCACCTGCTATCGCGGCGAGGAGGCGCTCGACCACTTTCTTGGGTCGCTTGACGGGCTGATTAACCTCCTGCCGCTCACCGCGCAGACCCGAGGTATCCTCGCCGCGCCGCTGTTCAACCGGCTACCCGCCGGGGCGGTGTTGATCAACTGCGGCCGCGGGGAGCATATGGTCAATGACGATGTGCTGGCGGCGCTGGAGAGCGGCCAGCTCGCCGGGGCGGTGCTCGACGTCTTCCCGCAGGAGCCATTGCCGGCGGACGATCCGCTGTGGCGCCATCCGCAGGTGGTCATCACCCCGCATATGGCCTCTGCGGCCCCTGCCGAGGTGATCGCCCGCCAGTTGCTGGAGAACATTCAGCGCCAGCGCCGCGGGCTGCCGCTGAAGAACCTGGTCAATAAGCACGCCGGTTACTGATCCCCAGCCATACTGCCGCTGCTACGCTTAATGGGAGATCCACAACCAGAAGGCAGGAACATGAAGATTGATTTAGCGGGGAAAGTCGCGCTGGTCACCGCCTCCACGGCGGGTATTGGCTTCGCCATCGCCAAAGGCCTGGCGGAGAGCGGCGCAGAGATCATCATTAACGGGCGCAGCGAGCAGAGCGTGAACGCCGCCATCGCTCGTCTGCAAAATGAGGTGTCGGGCGCGAAGGCGCGACCCGCCATCGCCGACCTCAGCGACGCCGACGGCGCAGCCCAGCTGCTGCGGGCGGTGACCGGCGTCGATATTCTGGTCAATAACGCCGGGATCTATGGCCCGCAGGATTTCTACGCCACCGACGACGCGACATGGGACAACTACTGGCAGACCAACGTCATGTCCGGCGTACGCCTGTCACGGGGGCTGCTCCCGGCGATGGTCAGTAAAGGCTGGGGGCGGGTGGTGTTTATCTCCTCAGAATCGGCGCGCAATATCCCGGCGGACATGATCCATTATGGCGTGACCAAGACCGCGCAGCTGTCGCTGGCCCGCGGCCTGGCGAAATATGTCGCCGGCAGCGGAGTGACCGTTAACAGCGTACTGCCGGGGCCGACGATTTCCGACGGCTTTGCCGAGATGCTGAAAGACGACGTGGCGAAAACCGGCAAGTCGCTGGAGGAACTGGCGAAAGCGTTTGTCATGACCCATCGTCCGAGCTCGGTGATCCAGCGGGCGGCCTCGGTGGAAGAGGTCGCCAATATGGTGGTCTACGTCTGCTCGCCACAGGCATCGGCCACCTCCGGTGCCGCACTGCGCGTCGACGGCGGCGTGGTGGATGATATTCTCTGACGCCCACCTCATTCAGGGGAGTCACCCTCCCCTGTCGCCTTCGCCGGCGCTAAACCGCGCAAAATGTTAAAAAAACGCGGCAAAGTCGCACAAAGTGAACAGGAACATGCATTCCCAAAACTTATGATATTTCTTTTAAGTATAAGTTGTGGTGTTAATGTCTCTGTTACGAAGCTTGCTATTCTTTCTCGGCGCGGCGGTCGCAGCCGCCCTCGCGGTACTCTGTCTGTGGGTGGATATTCGGGTGTTTGGCAACGACATCCCGGAGGTGTCGCTCACCGAAGTGGTGCAGGAGAGCGTGCTGGCCGTCATCGTACTGGTTCACTTCCTGCTGGCGCGAAAATATACCCACCTGCGCTATAGCAATATCCTCATCGGCGGCTTCTTCCTCGCCATGCTGATCCGTGAACTGGATGGCCTGTTTGATTTGCTCTCCCACGGCAGCTGGGTGTGGTTTGCCCTGCTGGCCACCGTAGGGTCGCTGCTGGCGCCGCTGCGCCATCTGCGTCAGACCCTGTCGCAGCTGGCGGAGTATACCCGCACGCCCTATTACGGGATGATGATCAGCGGCCTGCTGGCGATTCTGGTCTTCTCGCGGCTGTTCGGCATGCACGGCCTGTGGTACGCCGTGCTGGATGAGAACTACGCCCGGGTGGTGAAAAACACGGTCGAGGAAGGCAGCGAGTCGTTTGGCTATATGCTGTGCCTGACCGCCACCCTCGGCTACGCCTGCTACTTCCGCGGCCTCGCGCGACAGCCCCTGTCGCCGCAGCGCTAACCGTGGACGATAACCACCGCCGGACGCGTCTGCCGGCGGTGGCGCGCCGCCGCGTTAACCGCGAATTTTCCACTTCCGTTTGAGAACCTCTTTGTCCTGGCTATCCAGCCACTGGTTCACTTTCTCCAGCAGCGCCGGGTTATCCTTATTCATCATATACACCTTGTCGCTGGCGGTGCCGGCGAACGGTGTTTCGTTAGCAACGCAGAACACGCCGGGCTCTTTGCTTTGGTAATAGTCGCCTTCGATCAGGTCTGTCACCATCATATCGGCTGTTTTCTGCCGCAGCGCCTCCAGATTGTCGACGTTGTTCTGTACGCGAATGATCTGCGCCTGCTTAATATGCTCATCGACAAAGCTCTGGTTTGTGCCGCCAGGGTTGACGACCACCTTCACCTCCGGGCGGTCAATCTTCGCCAGCGAGCCGAGCCGCGGGGCGGCCTGGCAGTTGGCTAAGGCGATTTTACCGTTCGCCACTACCGGATGGCTGAGGGCGAAGTCCTTCGCCCGCGCCGGAGTCTGCGTCACGCCGCCCATCGCAATATCAAACTTGTCCGCCCGCAGATCGGCGGCGAGCGCTGGCCAGCTGGTGTAGACGAAGCTCACCTTCAGCCCCAGCGTGCGCCCGAGATCGCGGGCCATGTCCACGTCATAGCCCTGCAGCTCGCCGGCGGCATTGCGAAACGCCAGCGGGGCGTAATCGCCCGGCACGCCCACTTTCAGCTCACCGCTGTGCTCGATGGTTTGCATATCGCGCGCCTGGGCGCCGCAGGTCATTATCGCCAGCGTCAACGCCAGCCCCACCGTCAGTTTCATCTCGCCATCCTTATCGTTATCGATTTTTCGCGCCGGGGTGATCGGCCGCTTATCAGTCAACACCATCCGCAGCATGCGCCAGGGCATTCATCCTATTTTTAATCATCGTGACATACAACCCGGCAGCACGGTTGCCGATCGCAAATCTGGCGATAAAAAACAGCCCCCCTCCGGTGAATGATCCCTCATCTGCCGGGCGTAGCCTTACGTGAACGATCGTATTTTCCACCATGAAGTGGGTTCGAACACCTGGCAAAAAAGAGCAATAAGCTATTTCTAATGCATTGAATTAAAATAGCAATTTATTTTATCGAGCGATATTTGGCATTCAACTCGCGTTAATAACCGTCTTATTTACGTCGCAATTCCCCCACGCTACTATCCCGACAAAAGCAGCCCCTAAATAACAAGCCAGTTTATTTCCTGGTATTAATAAATTTGTCAGTCAGATGAATTAATAAAAAACATACCTGGCGTAAATAAGACTCATCAAAATAACGGCCCTGGCGCCAGCTTTACGGGCAATAGAGAAGGAAAGAAAATGAAAATAATCACGCTGTGTCTGGCGACGGTCTTTGCCGGGCTGGCCGCTGTCCCTGCACTCGCGGCAGAGGGCAAGCTGAATTTCATCGGCAAGGTCGTGAACGCCTCCTGCAAGCTCGAAGGGGTGAGCGACAGCGGGGTCATCGACGTCAGTATGGGCGCTATTCCGCTGTCGAGACTGAAAAACAGTCAGTCTGGGACCGGGCCGGCGGTCGGCATCGACATTCGCGTTAAAGATTGTGAGAAAGGCACTTACTACATTGTGGTTGACGGCCCCTCGCCTGCCGACACACCTGAAAACCGCGTGCTGGCGCTCGACGGCAGCGGTAAGCCGGCCAGCAAGGTAGGTATTCTGCTCACTGACCGCACGGGCACCCCGCTCAGCCTCGATGAACGCCTTGATCCGCAACACGATCCCCGCATAGAGATCCCGGTGGACGGCGGCTCCGGAACCTTCAGGCTGAACGCCTTCTATTACACCTGGGACAAAACCCACGCCGATCCCGGCGACGGCAATGCGACGGCCCGATTTACCATTATGCAGGAATAGCTTCCCGGTCAGGGATGAGACGTCAAGGGAGTCCTCATGAAAACACAGTTGGCGGTTCTGCTCTGCGCTGTGACCTTTCAGGCCTGCGCCGGGATCACCATTAATGCCACGCGGGTGGTCTATTCCGGGAAAGAAAAGGTCGCCAGCCTGAACATTCACAATCGCAGCAGCACGCCTTATAAAGTGCAGATCTGGCTGGACGCCGGACTCAATACCTCGCGCGTCGGCCTGCCGATAGTGGCGACGCCGCCGCAGGTCTATTTATCGCCGCAACAATCCGCCCAGCTGCGCTTTATCTATTTCGGCGGCGGGCTGCCCGGCGATCGGGAAAGCGTGTACTGGGTCAATATCCAGGAGACGCCTCCCGCAGCCGTCGGCACGCATACGCTGCAATTTGTCGTCCGTACCCGCCTGAAGCTCTTTTATCGTCCGCCCGCCATCACCACCACCCTCGCCAGAGAGGTGCAAAAGCTGCAGTGGCAGCAGAGCGGGAATCACCTGCGCTTTACCAACTCAGGCCCACTGCATATCACCCTGGTCAACGGGACGCTGATCGATAATAAAGGCCACCTCTCGCCGATGAGAAACGTGATGCTCCGGCCATACAGCAGCCATACCGTGATGACCACCGACAGCACTCGCCTGTACCAGCTGAACTATATCGACGACTACGGCGCGGTGGTGCCCATCCCCCTGCAGAATGCCCATGCGCCAGCGTCAGGCTAGTTATACTCCAGGGCGAAGGTCACCATGCTGTTGGCCGTGCCCGCCCCCACCGTGGCGTCAGTTTGCACATACTGGGCGTTAAAATTGATCGCCTCGGCGGTACCGGCGTTTGTGCCGGTCACCCTTTTCAGGATCGGCAAGTTGCTGGCCTCATTGATCTTAACGCTGGTGCCATCAGAGACCGCCGCGCCGGGGTTATTACCGTAGGTCAGCTTCACGCCGACGCCGCTGGCGCTGTTGCTGGCCTTGCTCAGGGCCAGGGTATCGCTCTCCACGCTGACGCCGAAAAAGCCGATGCGCACGTCGGTCGGCGACGGACAGAACACCGGGATCGAAAAGCGCTTCGCCTGGCCGCCGGTGCTCCCTTTACCGTGAAACTCCGCCCGGTTTACCGTGCCCAGAGTGACCTGGATCGTCGACGTCGCTACCTGACAGCTGCCGCTGCTGCCGATGTCCACGTTCAGGGCCGCCATATCGATACTGACCGGCGCGCTGGCGACATAGCTGGCGCTCCCGCTGGCCTGCTGCTCAATGGTCATCTCCCCCACCTGCGGCAGCGACGGCGAGTTGGTGTGCGTCCCGTCCGCCAGCTGCACCGTCCCGGTTTTATAGAAGGTCACCGCGATCCTGACCGTGGTTTGCTGCTGCGTCATCAGCGCCGGAAGCATTGCGCTGTCGCACACCACCACCGACTCGCCGCCTGCGGAGTGGCTGCCATCGATAGCGCGCATCGGGCCGCCCGCGCACTGAAAGCTGAGCGAGTAACCGATGCCGTCGATGGCGCTGGGGTAGACGTGCTGTCCGTTAATCACCACCGGCGAGCCGCCGGTTTTCAGTTGCTTATAGACGATGCGTTTGGCGCTCGCCGTCGGCAGCTGCAGGTCGCAGGAAAAGGGGATCCCGCTGCCGTTATCCGCCATCGCGCTGGTCATCTGGGTATTGACCGGCAGCGTGGGTAAATATTTGATATTGGGAATATTGACCGTGGTCTGGCCGATATTCGCGCGGCAGGTTTCAGCCCGCACGCCGGGGAGGTAACCACTCAGCGCCAGCAGAAAGAGAACAGGAAGTAGACGAAAAACAGATTTCATAGCCGCCTCAGCGTGTCTGGCACAGTCCGGAGACGGTTTTCACCGTATTCAGACTCTGCTGTGGGTTATCCGGAAGTTGAAAATGCAGCGTGCAGCTCTGCGACTGGTTGTTAACGACCCAGCTCACCGCCAGGGTCCCCTCCTGCGGCACGCCGCTGAGGTACACCTGCCCACCGTCGGCCACCATGCCGCCCGGCGCATTGCCGCTCTCCTCCGCCGTGACCAGCCGCGCGCTGGCGCCAAACGGCAACGGCCCCTGGGCATTGCGCAGGGTAAACAGCACCCGGTTGCCAATGTGGGTCCGGTAGTTGGCCATCACCACCGCGCCGCCGCCGGGGATCACGGTCTGCCCCTCCTGATCGACGTCGGTATCGTCGGCCATCGACTCTGTGTCGAGGGTAATGACATTTTTTCGATAGGCGGTCAGGGATGGCACCACGGCATAGCCGCGCCAGTCGGTGTGCACATTGTTGCCGTTTTGTACCGCCACCCCAGCGGCCCCCGGCGCGCGGACGATGGCGAAGCTCTCGCCCACCGTCTGGCCGAAGGTGACGCCGTGCGGATGCGCGACCACCGAGCCGGCGCCTCCCCAGGTCAGCTGGTTGCTGGCGGCGTCATGACGATAGCCGAGCTGGGCGTTGCCGAAGCCGCCGTGGTAATCCAGCGCGACGCTGCTGTTGCTGCCTCGCCCCTGGTTGCCATAGCCCTGCTGGACCGAATAGAACAGATTTGGCCGCGTCGGCACCGCGCCATACAGCGAGACCTGCTGCGAGGTATAGCCATTGCTGTCCGAGGTGGTGTTATAGCTTACCGCGCTGTCGGACAGCGGGCCGCCCAGCGGGATGTTGATATTAAATGACCAGGAACGGTCATTTTTTTCCTGATTGCTGGCGCGGGTGTAGTAATAGCCCACGCCCCAGGAGATCCCCTTCCAGGCGCTGTAGAACCCGAGGTGTACCGTCTCATCCCGGCTCTGCCGGTGCCAGTAATCCTGCGACCAGGCGGAGATCGCCAGACTGCCGAGGCCGCCAAGGCTTTGTGTCACCGACAGCTCTTCCCGGCGACGCCGGTTGTCCACCTGCCCCTGCGCGCTTTCCAGCGCGCTGGCTTCGGCAAAATCGTAATAGCCGCTGGAGGAGTAGCGGTAGCTGGCGAGGCTGAATGAGGTCCCCGAGCTGACAAAATCTTTCTGATACTGGGCACGCAACGAATGGCCCGCGTAGCGCTTGCCCGACGGCGTGCGGGTGACGGCCTGGGTCACGTCGCCTCCCAGCGACCCGAACTCGCCGAAACCGCGCCCCAGGCCCAGCGCCCAGGACTGATAGTCCTGGGCCAGTTGCGTACCGCCATAGAGAGTAAATCCCGCCGACAGACCGTAGAACAGTGTTCCCTGCAGGAATTCCGGCGAGCGGACGGTATCCGCCCCCGAATGGTAGCGCCCGGCGCTAAGGCTGAATTTGCCGCGCCCTTCGCGCAGCATAAAAGGAACTGCGGAATAGGGCTGAGTAAAGGTGCGCACCGAACCATTGCTCTCGGTCACCTTCACCTCCAGATCGCCGCTCTGCGAGGTGGGGTAAAGATCGCTGATGGCAAATGCCCCCGGCGACACGAAGGTTTCGTAGATCACATACCCGTGCTGAGAGACGGTCACTTTGGCATTGCTGTGCGCCACGCCGCGGATGGTGGGGGCAAAGCCGCGCTGGCTGTCCGGAAGCATCTCATCGTCAGACATCAGCTGGACGCCGCGAAAGGGGATGCTGTCAAACACATCGCCGGTGGTGTAGGTATCGCCGATCCGCAGCAAGCTCTTCAGCGAGCGGACGTCGCGCTGCAGCCAGGTGCTCTGGGTATCCCAGTGCCGGCGCTGCTGGTCGTACTGCATTGAGGAGACGTTGCGCAGCCGCCAGGCGCCCAGGTTCACGCCGCTGCGTAAATTGAGGTAGTTTGAGCGGCTGCTCTCCCCGTCATCGGCGTTCTTTATTTGCGCGCCGGAAAAATAGTAATCGACAAACGCGGCCGGCACGCCATCGTCCCAGCGCGAGGGATCGACATAGCCGCGGCTTTGCACGTTCATCGCCGCCTGGGGAATACTCAGCGTCAGGCGCTGGTTAGCAAAGGTGAACCGACTGCTGGCGTCGGGAATAAACTTCTCGATCCGGGTGAAGGTTTCTCCTTCATGCAGCGTTTGAAAGGCGGGAAAGGCGCTGACGTTGACCCCATAATCCGCCAGCTGACCGGGCGTCAGCACCGGCTGCAGCTTCCCGCCATCGTCAACAAACGTAATATCAGCCTGACCCAGCTCCTGATCGTTAACCACCACGGTGACAGAGTAAGTGCCCGGCTGCTGCCCGCCGGGTTTGGCGAAGTAGTGCAGGTCGGAGGTTTGCTGCTGCGGGTCGGCAAACTCCAGCGCCGCCGGGTCAAAATAGTCGTCGGCCAGCGCCCGGTTCAGCGGGCTGAGACAAAACATCATCGTCGGCACTGTCGCCAGCGCCAGCGCCCGTCCTGCGGTCACTGGCATTGCGGCATACTCCCGCACCTTCGCTGTTGTTGTTCTTTTCATGCTGGCGCCGTCCGGTCATGTCATCACAAAAGGGAATTACTGCTGGGCGAAATCGCTGACGCCACCGTAGTCGTTAATCGCCCGCCATTTGACGGCGCCGTGCCCGCTCACCGGCCACGTTTTCTGGCCGAACGGAGCCACCATGCCTGGCTCATCGATGCTCTGCCCGCCCACCGCGACGGAGTAAAAAGAGACAAAATAGGGAGTGGGGTTTGCCACCGTCAGATGACCGCCGGACTGGGTAAACTTCAGTTGCTGCCAGGCTTTTGCCGGGTCGCCTGCCAGACCGTTGGGGCGATAGAAAATTTTGAATTTCGACTTAATATTGACCTGCAGCTTATTCACCTCGCCCTGCGGCGTCGGAGAAATACTTTTGACGTTCAGCCAAAACACCGACTCACGATCGTCGGGCAGCGAGGCGCCAATAAAGTTAATACGCAGAACGTTATTCTGCTCCGGATCGAGACGGAACAGCGGTGGGGTCACAATAAAGGGCACCTTGCTCTTGTCATTTTCCGCGTAATTTTCCACCCACGACTGCACCAGATAGGGTGTGTGAGTATCGGCATTGGTGACTGAAATAGCGGCTTCACGCTTCCCTTCCTGATAAATCACACGGGTTCCCCCCATGACAATACCGGCCTGCGCTGCCGTGGAGCACAGCAGAAAAGCCGCAACGGCAATTATTTTCTTCATCATTAATAACCATCAGGTAAAGGTTGAACAGACAATAAAATAAAGCTGTGAATAACAGAGCCAGTCACCATTGAGATAATTAGCAGGAACAACAATATCGTCACGAATATATATCGCGACGGCTTCGCCATTAATTTTTCAACAGACTGCTAGGGATCCAGACGCAATGGACTGGCTCTGAATAACGCGCAATATGCTTAGTTATAAATCATATTGAAATTAGCCGTACCGTTGGCGTCACCTGCCGTCACGGTCGCCCCGGTAGAGACATAATCGGCGTAAAACTCGAGGTCGGCAGAACCGGTGCTGCCGCTGGAACCCGGAGTGACCGCTTGTTTGGCGGTCGTTTTACCGAGGCTAACCGCCGTCGTCTGATCATGCTCATACAGCTTAATCGCTACGCCGCTGGCGCCGCCGCTGTTGATGGCCAACAGGGAGGTATCCGTCTGTTCGCGCGCGCCATCAAACAGCACAGCGACCGTCGTCACGCTGGCCGGGCAATCTTTGACTTTGATATGGAAGGATGTTTTGGTGGTTTCGGAGCCGGTACTGGTAAAATAGTTGCTGGCCCATTTGCCCAAATCCACCGTCTGGCCGGTTGAACCGCTGTCGACGTTGCAGGAGCTGTCGGTGATTGACCCATTGAAGTTGACCTGCCCGCCGGCGCCTTGCGCACTGGTTCCTGAGTTTGGATTAATCGTGTTTGCCGCAGTCGCCTGGAAGGTTACGCCCGAAACCAGCGCGCCCATGAGAATTGCCATAATACGAAGTTGGGTTTTCATTATTTATCTCATCGTTAACGAATATATCGCACAGTCATCGGCAATAGCGCTTGGCTATCGCGAAGCTGCTCATCAGTTCCTCCTTGTAAATGTTCATTGCGTTCCTTCCGCAGGATAGTAGGCACACGCCCTCTCGCTCTGCTTTATTCCGTCAAAAGGTGACCATTAATAAAAAACAGAAGCTAAAAAAGTTATTTTGGTGTGCGAAATAAATATATTACCGCACCTACCAAAAGGCAACCCGGCACAATGTTACGAATAAGTTAATGATTATCAGAGGCATAAAATTTATTTTTGAAATGCCTTTTCAATGTTAATTTACATATCTATACAAACGGCAATAAAACACTTTCAAACAACAACAGATCAAAACCATTAACAAATTTAAAGATAATTACTCAAAAAGTTGTCTTGTTTTATTGTGCTTCCGATCGACAGCACAGGAAAATTAGGAATTTTCCTGGTATTAATATTCATCATTTCTACATAAATGAAGCACAAGTGTCCGCCTCACTGCGCATAATTTCTTGTTGTGGAACCCTTTTTATTTTCAAGTGAAAGATATTACATCAGCCGTGTGAATGTGTTGGTCATGCCGCTCAATAAAGCCGGCTAAATAGCAGGGTTATTTTGCAGTTAAAAAAAATCCGCAACCCGGACGGATTGCGGACAGAGGTTGGAACAGAAGCGCGGGGTTGTATTTAGAACAGACCCAGCGGCGCGGTGCCGTAGCTCACCAGCAGATTTTTGGTTTGCTGATAGGCATCCAGCGCCATCTTGTGCGTTTCCCGGCCAACGCCAGACTGTTTATAGCCACCGAACGCCGCATGCGCCGGGTAGACATGATAGCAGTTGGTCCATACGCGGCCGGCTTTAATCCCGCGGCCCATGCGATAGGCGAGGTTGGTATCCCGCGTCCAGACCCCGGCGCCAAGGCCAAACTGGGTCTCATTGGCGATGGTCAGCGCTTCCGCTTCGTCCTTAAAGGTGGTCACCCCGATCACGGGCCCAAAGATCTCCTCCTGGAAGCTGCGCATATCGTTGCGGCCTTTAATCAGCGTGGGCTGAATATAAAAACCGTTATCCAGCGCCGGCGCGATAGCCGCCCGCTCGCCGCCGGTCAGAATTTGCCCGCCCTCTTCCCGCGCAATCTGAATGTAGGAGAGGATCTTATCGAACTGCTGGCGGGAAGCCTGCGCGCCGATCATGGTGTCGGTATCTAACGGGTCACCACGGCGGATCTGCGCCACCTTCTCCATGACCCGCGCCATAAAGGGCTCATAGATGGATTCATGGATCAGCGCCCGCGACGGGCAGGTACATACCTCCCCCTGGTTGAAGAAGCCAAGCACCAGTCCCTCCACCGCCTTCTCAATAAACTCCTCTTCTCCCTCCATTACGTCGGCGAAGTAGATGTTGGGCGATTTGCCCCCCAGCTCGACAGTGCAGGGGATAATATTTTCCGCCGCGCAGGCGAGAATATGCCGCCCGACCGGCGTGGAGCCAGTGAACGCCAGCTTGGCGATACGCTTGCTGGTGGCCAGCGCCTCGCCCGCCTCTTTGCCGAATCCCTGTACCACGTTAAGCACCCCGGCCGGGAACAGATCGCCGATCAGCTCCAGTAGCAGGGTAATGCTCAGCGGCGTCTGTTCAGCCGGCTTGAGCACCACGCAGTTACCCGCCGCCAGGGCCGGGGCCAGCTTCCACGCGGCCATCAACAGCGGAAAGTTCCACGGGATAATCTGCCCGACCACCCCCAGCGGTTCATGGAAATGATAGGCCACCGTCGTTTCGTCAATCTCGGCGGTGCTTCCCTCCTGGGCGCGCAGGCAGCCGGCGAAGTAGCGGAAATGGTCCACCGCCAGCGGCAGGTCGGCATTCAGGGTTTCGCGGATCGGTTTCCCGTTGTCCCAGCTCTCCGCGACGGCCAGATACTCCAGGTGCTGTTCAATACGATCGGCGACCTGTAGCAGCAGCCTGGAGCGCTGCTGCACTGACGTTTTACCCCACGCCGGCGCCGCACGGTGAGCGGCATCGAGGGCGAACTCAATGTCTTTGGCGTCCGAGCGGGGAAATTGCGCAATGTTGCTGCCGTCGACCGGGGAGGTATTCATAAAGAATTCACCGCTCAGCGGCTCGACAAATTTACCGTCAATGAAGTTGCCGTAAGCGGATTTAAATGAAACCAGGGCGCCGGGCTGGCCAGGATGTGCATAACGCATCGCAAATCTCCTTCTGTAGGGTTGAGACGCGGCGGCATATTGATTTTTTAAACTTGCCGCCGAACGCTTCTCACTTTGCAGGGGTTATGCCAGTTTTTAATTGCCAATAATTTATATTATTTATTAATGGGTTAGGGTTATCTCTTTACCAGGCTGGCAGGCGCTGTCGCACAGATGTCCACTTCTGTGTTGCAAATCGCAACACCAAATAAACCAAATGGCTACAATATTGCAACACAGCAACATCGACCCTGAGGTGCCCTGTGCCAGGTAATCCCTATCTTCTCGCACCAGAGGTTAACGCTAACCCCCTGCTCAGCGACTCGTGGTCTCGCTGCCAGCGCTATGGTCTGGATCCCGCTACCGAGGATTTTCCCCGTCTGCGCGCCGGGGAGCTGGCAGACCGGCTCGCCAGCCACCGCAGCCTGCAGCAGCTGGCGCAGCCGGTGGTGGATGCCCTGTCGCGCCAGGTGGCGGACCTGCAGTCGGTAGTGGTCCTCTCCGACCCCAGTGGCCTGGTCCTGCACACCGTCGGCGATACCCAGGCGATGCAGAAGGCTCAGCGCGTGGCGCTGGCCCCCGGCAATCTGTGGAGCGAAAGCGGGCGCGGGACCAACGCCATTGGCACCGCGCTGGTCATTGATGACGGCTGCGAAATCGATGGCCGCCAGCATTTTCTTACCCGCAATCAGAATCTGTACTGTGCGGCGATGCCGCTCCAGCGGCCGGACGGAAGTATTGCCGGGGTGCTGGATATCTCCGGCCCGGCGGATTTTCCCCACCAGCATACCTTCGGCTGGGTGAAGGCGGCGGCAAAGCAGATTGAGTATCTGTGGGTGAAACAGAGCCTGCATCCGGAGCAGTGGCTGATGAGCCTGCACCGGCAGGTGGACAAGCTCGACAGCGTCGAGGAGCTGCTGCTGGTCTTTTCTGACAACGTCCTCACCGCCGGCAACCGACTGGCGATGCGCGAGTTCGGCCTGAGCGCGGCGCAGTTTGGCCAGCTCACCTTTGCGTCGCTTTTTCCGACGCTGGCGCAAAGGGCGGTCAGCGTCCCGCTGCCGCTGACCACCCCGCAGGGCCGCTATCACTATCGCCTGCGGGAGCCCACCCGCCGCCGGGTGGCGGTAAGCGCCCCGCCGGTCATGCATCTCCCTTTCACCAGCCCGCGCGAAGGCGAAAAGCTGCTGCGGCTGCTCAACGCCGGCATCGCGCTCTGTATTGAGGGGGAAACCGGCAGCGGCAAGGAGTATGTCAGCCGTACGCTGCATCAGCACAGCCGCTGGCGCAGTGGCAAATTTGTCGCCATCAACTGCGCGGCCATCCCGGAATCGCTGATCGAATCCGAGCTCTTCGGCTACCAGCCGGGGGCATTTACCGGCGCCAGCAAAAACGGCTATATCGGTAAAATCCGCGAGGCTGAGGGCGGGGTACTGTTTCTCGATGAGATCGGCGATATGCCGCTGGCGCTGCAGACGCGGCTCCTGCGGGTGTTGCAGGAAAAAGAGGTGGCCCCGCTGGGCGCCAGCCGCAGCGTGCCGGTGAATTTCGCCTTGATCTGCGCCACCCACCGCAATCTGACGCAACGGGTCAGCGCCGGCGAATTCCGTGAAGATCTGCTGTGGCGCCTGCGGGAGTATGCCCTGGCGCTGCCCCCGCTGCGCGAGTGGCCGGCGCTGGAAACCTTTATCGCCACGCTGTGGCGCGACCTGGGCGGTGTTTCACGCCGGGTGACGCTTTCAAATGCACTGCTGGTCCACCTCAGCCAGCTGCCGTGGCCGGGAAACGTGCGCCAGCTGCAGAGCGTCCTGAAGGTGATGCTGGCTCTGGCCGATGAGGGCGACACGCTGACGCCCGACGCGCTGCCGGAGGCGTATCGCACCGCGCCTGCGCCGCTGCCGCGCGGAGGATTGCAGGCCCATGACGAGCAGTTGATTGTCGATACCCTGGCCAGCGTTAATGGCAACGTCAGCCGGGCGGCGCAGATACTGGGTATCGCCCGCAGCACGCTATACCGCCGCGCCGCCCGTACCGGACGGCCTCGTCGCTGAGGCTATGGCGTAAAGCGCGCCGGCAGCCAGGAGAACATCCGCCGGCTGACGGCCTCGCACAGCAGCACCAGCCGTGGGCCGACCGCCTGCCAGACCCGCTTCGCCACGATGACCCCGCCAATGGAGACCAGGGCTGCGCCCACCATATCCAGCGGAAAATGCACCCCAAGATAGATCCGCGACCAGGCCACCGGCAGCGCAGCCAGCAGCATCAGCAGACCAGGCGCCCGCAGGCGCAGCGACAGCAGCGCAAACGCGGCGCTGAACATCACCGTAGCGTGATCGCTGGGGAAGCTGTTATCCGCCGGATGACTTATCCAGGTATGGCCGAGGGGGATCATAAACGGCCGCGGATGAAACCAGAGCGTCCCGCACACCATCCCCAGCCCGAGGGAAATCATCACGGCCAGGGTCATAAACAGCGCCTGGCGGTGTCCCTCACGACCACCGAGAAACCACAGGCCGAGCGCGATCGCCGGCATCATAAACACGATGCCGCTGGCGCAAAAACGGGCCAGCGACAGCAGGCCCTCCGCGGCGCCAGGCTGCGCGTTAAGCGCGAAAAAAACAGATTGATTCAGGGTTTCCAGGGCGTTCATGGCGATAGCTCTCAGTCGTCATCTTTCTGTCATTATCGCCCGGTCGCCTTAAGATACCCTTAACCGCTGGGCGGTGTGCTTTTAGCAAGGCGCAGTCCTTCCCGCAGGGCATCGATCGCCACCCGCGTTTTTTGCGGCAGCCACGGCCCCTCCGGCCACACCGCGTGGATAGCGAAACGCACCTGAGCGCTGGGCGCCAGCACCTGCTGCAGCGTCCCGTCGGCGAGCGCCTGCGCCACCAGCCAGTCCGGCAACCAGGCGATGCCCATCCCCTGCTGCACCGCCGCCGCGATGGCGGCAAAATCATCCTGTACCAGCCCCGTCTGCGGACTGAAGCGCACTTCGCCCTGCTGCGGGTCGTACAGTTGCCATTTTTGCAGTTGGCCGTTGTGCAGATAGCCGAGGGTGCGGTGCTCGCTCAGCCCGGCGATGGTCTGCGGCGCCGGCTGGCGGCGCAGGTACTCTACCGCCGCGCACAGCACCATGCCATGCTCCCCCAGCGCCCGCGCCCGTAGCGACCCGGTATCGGCCAGGTTTCCGATACGCACCGCAAGATCAAACCCCTCCTCCAGCAGATTGACCTGCCGGTCGCTGTAGTGGAGCTCGAGCTTCAGTAACGGATAGCGCTGGCTCAGGCGGAATAGCACCGGCGCCACGCAGCGCTGACCAAAGAGCACTGGTAGCGAGATCCGCAGCCGCCCCTGCACCTCGCCCTTCCCGCGCTGGAGCGCCTCTTCGGCCTCGCGGATGCGCGCCAGCGCTTCCCGGCACTGGTGGTAAAATTGCTCCCCCTCTTCCGTCAGCAGTTGCCGACGGGTAGTGCGCTGGAATAACGCCACGCCGAGGCGCGCTTCCAGCCGGGCAATGGTTTTACCCACCGCCGAACGCGTCACGTGGAGGATCGCCGCCGCGCTGGCAAAGTTACCGCTCTCGACCACGGTAACAAACACCGGGATCGCGTTCAGATCGTCACGCACAAATTGGTTCCTTACGGGATACAATAGAGGAAAATAATGTCACTCCAGAGAGAAAAAAGACAGTGTTAGTCTCTGCCTCTCCCCTTCACTTGAGGCACTCATCATGGCTAACGTTCTGGTATTAAAATCCAGCATTAATGGCGAAACATCCCTGACCAATCAGCTGATTAACGAATTTCTCGCGGCGCGCCGGGCAGCAGGACACCGCGATCGGCTCACGGAACACGATCTCAGCGCCATGGCGCTGCCAACGCTGGATCGCCCCCTGTTCGCCGCCCTGCGCGGGGCGGCGGATCCGCAGCCAGCCATCCGCGCGGCGGTTGCGCGCTCCGACCAGTTTATCGCCGAATTAAAAGCCAGCGATCTGCTGGTGATCGGGGCGCCGATGTATAACCTCAACGTCCCGACCGACCTGAAGAAATGGTTCGACCTCGTGGCGCGGGCGCGGGAAACCTTTCGCTACACCGACAGCTGGCCGCAGGGGCTGGTCGAGGGCGTTCGGGCGGTGGTCGTCAGCAGCCGCGGCGGTATTCACCAGGGAGAGACCACCGACGCCATCACCCCCTATCTGCGCGCGGTACTGGGGCTGATGGGGATCCATGAGGTGGAATTTATCTATGCCGAAGGGCTGGACAATCGTCCGCATGGTCGCGACGCAGGGATCGCCAGCGCGCGAGCGCAGATTGCCCAGCTCGCCGTTCCGGCCTGAGTCACAGATAAAAAGTGCTGGCGCAGGGGATGTTTTTATTTTAGAGTTATCTAAATTTAGAAAAAGCTAAAATATATGACCACACCTGAAGACCTGCAGGCCCGCGCCGGAGAAGCCGCCGCGCTGATGAAAGCCATGAGCAATCCTCACCGATTGCTGATCCTGTGCATACTGTGCGATGCGCCGCGGGCCAGCGCCGGTGAACTATCGCGCGCTACCGGCCTGAGCCCTTCCGCCACCTCGCAGCACCTTGCGCGGATGCGTGACGAGGGGCTGATCGACAGCGAGCGCGATGCCCAGCGTATCCACTATTTCATCACCCACCCTGCGGTACAGCAGGTGATCAACACGCTGAAAACGCTCTATTGCCCGTGAGGATCCTATGACCATCGCTACCTTAACCCCGGCCGAAGCCCGGGCGCTGATTGCCCAGGGCGCCAGACTGATTGATATCCGTGATGCGGATGAATACGCGCGCGAACATATTCCCGATGCCGAACTGGTGCCGCTGGCCAGCCTGACCAACGGTGCGACCCTCAATGCCCGGGCCGGAGAGACAGTCATCTTTCACTGCCAGGCGGGTTCCCGGACGCAGAATAACGCGATTCGCCTGGCCGCCGCCGCCGCACCGGCGCAGGCAAGCCTGCTGGCCGGGGGGATTCAGGGCTGGAGGGCCGCGGGGTTCCCGGTTGAGGAGGATAAATCCCAGCCGCTGCCGCTGATGCGCCAGGTACAAATTGCCGCTGGCGTCCTGATTTTACTCGGTGTACTGCTGGGCTATACCGTGAGCAGCGGCTTCTTCCTGCTCAGCGGCGCGGTCGGCGCCGGGCTCACCTTCGCCGGGGTGACCGGCTTTTGCGGCATGGCGCGTCTGCTGGCGATCATGCCCTGGAACCGGCGTCATGAGGGTTAAAACGCACTCCAGATAAGCCAGGCAATGCCGCCGAACAGCAGCCATTTAACGATGTAATAGACCGTCTTATTCCATTTTTTCAGCCGCTTGCCGACAATGCGGATCTGGTAGATATAGCGAAACGCCCGGTTAATCCCGCCAATGCGATCGCCGGTATCATTGGGCGCCGAGGCGGCGCTCATCAGATGACGTCCCAGCCAGTGGTTCACCTGCTGCGCCCAGCGGTAGCGCATGGGCCGTTCAATATCACAGAACAGAATCAGCCGATTCTCACCGCTGGTATTTTCCGCATAGTGAATATAGGTCTCATCAAACAGCACCCCTTCCCCATCGCGCCAGCTGTAGCGCTGGCCATCCACCTCGATAAAGCAGCGGTCATCGTTCGGCGTCGCCAGGCCGAGATGAAAGCGCAGCGAACCGGCGTAGGGATCGCGGTGGCGCGGCAGACGGCTGCCGTCTGGCAGGGTGGCGAACATGGCCGCTTTCACCGACGGGATATCGCGCAGTAGCGCGGTGGTGTGTGGGCAGAGCTGGCTGGCGGAGGGATGGGCCTCCTCATACCATTTCAGATAAAAACGTTTCCAGCCGGTTTTAAAAAATGAGTTAAATCCGGCATCGTTATATTTATCGGCCGCTTTAATCTGCTCCAGCTGCTGAAGGTGGAGACCTTCATCGCGAATTACCTGCCAGTTCTGCTGCAATATCGCCAGCTCGGGAAACATCTCCGGGCGCAGATATGGCGTATTCGGCACGCGGGAAAATAAATACATAAATCCATTCAGCGGAGCAGTAAATGTTGAATGATCGGAGAGCTGTCGCCAGAAACGATAGCGCACCCGCCCGCGATAATGGACATACAGAACAGCAATAACAATGATCAATAGAACGATATACTTCATGGTGTCTTTCCTGACCTGATTGATGGTAACCCTACCCTCGCCGTCCCCCCTTCTCAGCAGCGGTATGGCGCCAGCAAAACATTAACAACATTAATACATATACCCCCAAATTGTTTTAACAAAAAACAGCACAGCCAGTGTTCACTGGCCAGTCGTTGAGCTATGGTTGAGGTTCATCCAGGATGTTAACCGTGAGGAGTGAATGATGTTTTCTGTCGGCGATCTGGTACAACCGCGTGCGGGTGGACCAAAACTGAAAGTGGTTGAAGTACAGGGAGAACAGCTGGTGGTGGTTCAGGCCGCGCAAGAGCAGGGCGAGCGCTATACGCTGAACTCAGAAGAGGTGACGCCATACCAGGAAGAGGGCGACTTTGGCGTCTGCTAAAGCCCCTCTCCCGGAGAGTGATAAGGCCGGACGGAACGGCGGGTCTCCCCCACTGTCCTGATACCGGCCGGATCGGCTTTAAATGAGGAAACTGTCCAGCGATTTGCCCTGAGCAACCGCCTGAGCAATCGGCTTCGGCATTCTTCCCTGACCGGTCCAGGTTTTTTCTGCGCCAGTATGATCGGTATAACGATATTTCGCCGGGCGCGGTTGCCGCTTTTTCCCTGCCGCCATCGACGGCTGAATATCGGCCACGAGGTCGTCAGGAGAAATACCGTCGGCGCGCATCAGCTCAAGCCAGGTATTCACTTTTTCCTGATATTCCGCCTGCTGCTGCGCCGCCAGCTGCTGTTGCGTACGTTTTTCTTCAGTGACGATCCTGAGCTTTTCCAGCATCTCTTCAAGCACGTCAATGGAGAATTCACGGGACAGGGTACGCAGTGAACGGATATTATTCAGTTTGTGTAACATTAAAGACATAAAATTAAGAAATCCCAGATAACCAATTAAAAGATACAACGCGGCAAGTGTAATGGAAACACTTATTTATTTCCAGCCTTCGGTTGTCCAGATAAATATATTATGCAAAGAGTAAACCTTTTCCGCCTGCCCTATATCGGCAAATCCCCGGTTCTTTTTCGCCAGCGCAGGCCAACAAGACCATGAATAAATAAAAGCGGCGGATGGTAAGATATGAAAATATATTCAGCAGGCGATATTACCTTTATGGTCAGCGGTTTATCCTCTTATCGTCGGCGGATGCGCAGGCCCTCTCCACACGGCCTAATGAATAGTTACCCAGCCAATCAGAATAAAACGCCACACGTCATTTTAGAATTTTTCACCACAAAAACCGGCATAATGGCATAAAAACATCTTAACGAGACCTTCATCACAGGCTCACGCGATTTTGCGCCACAGCGGGCGGTCAGACGCCGCCTCCCTGGTCAGATATCATGCAAAAACGTCAAGTAACCAACTGAAATTAAACACATTTAACAAAACCAGCAATAAAAGTAGCGTAACGGGCAGAAAACCAACTGTCGCAGAGTATTTTATCGACAAAAAGACAATAAATAAAAATTTATAGCTAGTTGCCACTTTTAATGCAGAGATATACTCTACGCACATCAAAACAGGCAGCCCAAAAACGCTATACCAACGCGCATTTTTCGGCGTTATTGACTTCATTTTCGAGGAGCACTCCGATGTTCTCTGCGCACTCCCGCTTGCGGCATGCGGTTGCAGACACCTTTGCGATGGTGGTTTACTGCACCGTCGTCAACATGATGATCGAAATTTTTCTCTCTGGTATGACGTTTGAGCAGTCGTTATCGTCGCGCCTGGTGGCGATCCCGGTCAACATTATTATTGCCGTGCCCTATGGTTTTTATCGCGACTTTGCGATGCGTCAGGCCCGGCGCATTAGCCCGGCAGGCTGGATGAAAAATATGGCCGACGTGCTGGCCTACGTCACTTTCCAGTCGCCAGTGTATGTCGCAATATTGTGGAGCGTAGGTGCAGACTGGCACCAGATTGTCGCTGCAGTGAGCTCAAACCTGGCGGTATCGATGATGATGGGCGCTGCTTACGGCTACTTCCTCGACTATTGCCGCCGCCTGTTCCGCGTGGCCCCCTACCAGCAGGCGAAAGCCTGACCGACGCTATTCCAGCGACTGGCCCTGCCAGTCGCTCTCTCGCCAGCCTGCTCCGCCCCGGTCTTAACCGTCGTATTAATTTGTCGACATCGCCGGCTGGGCTTCGCCAAATAGTCCATTCAGAAAACGCTCAAGCGCCATCCGTGAGCTAAATCCGTGCGGAATACCATAATGCTGCTGCGCATCTCCGGCTAAATACAGCGGAAATTGTTCATAATGGTCGCAGGTTTTGATATCTGAGGCCGGTTCGGCCAACATATTGCTACGCTCTTTTAGCGCTGGATGAATAATTAACGCTGTCCGCCCCATGCGCGCTTCGCGGTTCACATAAACATAATTATCGCCTCGGCGATAGCCGTACGCTTTTTGCGTCACAACATCCATGGTGAAGCCGGCTTTTTCAAGAACACGCGCCACCTCATCGGGTCTTAAATACATACTGATTCCTCGTTATCTTTTACCGCACATTGACCTTACCTTATTCGTTAAGCGCAGTGCTTTCGGAATATTCCAGAAACCACAGCAGTAAGCATAATTCAAAATCTTGTCCTACACTTACTCACTCGATGGAATTAAGGGAGATAACGATGGCTAACCATGTGAACCGCAACAATTTTGACGAGAATGCTGAGGATATCCATAACGATGTCAGTCAATTAGCGGATACGCTGGAAGAGGTGCTGAAATCGTGGGGCAGTGACGCGAAAGAGGAAGCCGAAGCGGCGCGCGTTAAAGCTCAGTCGCTGCTGAAAGAGACCCGTGCCCGCCTCAATGGTCACAACCGGGTGCAGCAGGCGGCGCTGGATGCCCGTCAGGCAGCCTGTGATGCGCTGGGCTGCGCCGATACCTACGTGCGCAATAAACCCTGGCACAGCGTCGGCGCCGCAGCCGCCGTCGGGGTATTTATTGGCGTATTGCTCAATTTACGTCGATAATAGAGACAGCGTCAGCTTCCGCGCGCGCCTGGCGAGCGGAAGCCCGCGAGCTTCACGGAATCTAATGAAGATAACAAATACGCGTCAGCCCCTGCGCGCCTCTGGCCGCAGGGGTTTTTTATGCGCCATCGTTCGCGATCGCCTCTCTAAGCCGCCGGGCCAGCGCATCGGCCATCGCCGCTGAGCGAATATTGGTAAAACTCATCAGTAATCCCCCCTCGCCTGCATGACGAAGACGCCAGTCGCTCAGCGCCTGCACCGCCAGCCCGGCCTCAACCGCCTGCCGGGCCAGCAGGCGATCGTTGCCGCTGACCGGCATGACCAGCTGAATGCCCCCCTGTTGGGGCGTGACCTGAAAGCCCTGCGCCTGCAGGGCCGACTCCAGCCACTGTCGGCGCTGGCTATAGCTGGCGCGCATTTTTTTCAGATGACGCCAGAAATGTCCCTGCTGGATAAAATCCGCCAGCGTCTGCTGCCACAGAGTAGGAACGGTGCAGGGCTGGCGCTCCGCCGTCTGATGAAAACGCGCCGCCAGCGGGGTCGGCACCACCAGCCAGGCGGTGCGCAGCGCCGGAAACATCGACTTACTGAAAGTGCCGGCGTAGATAACCCGCTGCGGCGCATCGAGGCTTTTCACTGGCGGCAGCGGTTTGCCGTGATAGCGAAACTCACTATCGTAATCGTCCTCAATAATCCACGCGTCGCGCGCTGTCGCCCACGCCAGCAGCTGGCGACGCCGGGGCAGCGACAGCGCGACCCCCAGCGGGCTCTGGTGTGCCGGGGTGAGCAGGGCAAACCGCGCTTGAGGGTGATGCCGCAAGCCCCAGCCAACATCCATTCCTTCGTCGTCCACCGGGATCGCATCCACCACCAGCTGCCTGGCCTCAACGACCGGGCGGATAAAGGGATACCCCGGATCCTCCATCCACATATGCTGCCCCGGCTGCGCCAGCGTACGCAGGATAAGATCCATGGAGGTAGCATAGTTGCCGGTAATCAGCACCTGCTCCGGCTGGCAGTCAATACTGCGCGACAGGCGCAGATACTCCACGATCGCCTGGCGCAGAAGCGGGTCGCCGCCGGGATCGCCGGGGGCAAGGTCGAACCGCGACTGCGTCCGCAGCCGACGACCCATCACTCGCGCCCACAGCCCGCGCGGAAAGAGATCCAGCGCCGGCAGCCCCATCTGAAAGGGCAACGGGTCCGTCGAGGCGGCTGATTGCGCTGGCGTTACCGGCGCCAGCTGGCGCGGACTGAGCCGCTCGCTGACAAAGGTCCCCGCCTGCCCACGCCGCTCAAGCCACCCCTGGGCGACCAGTTCACCCCAGGCGTTTTCGATAGTCGCCCGGGAGACGCCCTGCTCCTGGGCAAACACCCGGCTGGCGGGCAGACGGCTGCCCGGGGTCAGTTCGCCCCGTTCAATTGCCGATTTCAGCTGGCGGGCAATACGCTGATAAAGAGGGAGGTGGATCGCTTCCATTATGGTCTGCTTTTTTCATCACAATATGGCTATCTTTTGCAGTCCATTATAGTGCTATTTTGGCTGCCGTCTTAGAGAGGAGAACACCATGAGCCAATTACGTCAGCCATTCAGTGAACTGAGCCCGGAAGTCTATAAAGGGCTGGTACAGGCCAGCATCGCGCTGGAGAAAAGCGAGCTGGGCAGCGCCCTGGTAGAGCTGGTTTATTTACGCGTCTCGCAGATCAACGGCTGCGCCTTCTGCCTTGAGAAGCACAGCCAGGCGCTGCGCAAGGGCGGTATGGCGCAAAGCAAACTGGATGCCCTGGCGGGCTGGCGGGTAAGCGCCCACTTCACACCTGGCGAACGCGCAGCGCTGGCGTGGGCCGAGTCGGTCACCGACATTGCCGCCAGCCATGCGGAAGATGACGTTTACCTGCCGCTGCGCGAACATTTTACCCCGCGTCAGATAAGCGATCTGACCTTAGCCATCAGCCTGATGAACGCTTTCAACCGACTCGCCGTCGCCATGCGTCTGTAGTTCCGCACAGCCTTCCCCCTCCTCCGCCGAATTGTCCCGGCGGGGGATTTCCTTGCTAAAAACGCTATATATTGAGTGGTTGAACTTTCAAACAACTACATCTAGTATTTCCTTATCGAATGACCCACAACGTTCGACGCTGCGTTTAGCGCCGTGCTGTTATCTTAAATGGAAATACGAATCATGCGCATTATTATTTACACTCGAAATGACTGCGTGCAGTGCCATGCCACACGGCGAGCCATGGAGAGCCGAGGACTGGCCTTTGAAATGGTGAACGTCGACCAGCAGCCGGATGCAGCTGACACCCTGCGCGAGCAGGGATTTCGCCAGCTGCCGGTGGTGATCGCCGGTGAGCTACGCTGGAGCGGCTTCCGCCCGGATATGATCAATCGCCTGCGCCCCTCCGTCACGGCGGCCAGCGCATGAGCCTCATCGTCTACTTCTCCAGCCGTTCGGAGAATACCCATCGCTTTGTGCAGCGCCTGGGGCTGCCGGCGGTGCGCATTCCGCTGAACGAGCGCGAACATCTCCAGGTAGACGAACCCTATATTCTCATCGTTCCCAGCTATGGCGGCGGCGGTACGGCCGGCGCGGTACCGCGTCAGGCGATCCGCTTTTTAAACGACGTGCATAACCGCCAGCTGATCCGCGGGGTGATTGCCGCTGGCAATCGCAACTTTGGCGACGCCTGGGGGCGTGCCGGGGAGGTCATCGCGCAAAAATGCGCCGTGCCCTATCTCTACCGCTTCGAGCTGATGGGAACCCCCGACGATATCGACAACGTGCGTAGAGGAGTCAGCGAATTTTGGCAACGACAACCGCAGAACGTATAACCGCCGCGGCGGATTTTCACGCCCTCAACGCGATGCTGAATTTGTACGACAGCGAGGGTCGCATCCCGTTTGAGAAAGATCGCCAGGCGGTGGAGGCCTTTATGACCGCCCAGGTCCGGCCCAACACCCTCACCTTTGCCAGCCAGGAGGATAAACTCACCTGGCTCGTCCGCGAGGGCTATTACGATCCGCAGGTGCTGGCCGGCTATGACCGCGCGTTTGTGCTGGCATTGTTCGCCCATGCCCGGCGCGCCGCGTTTCGCTTTCAGACCTTCCTCGGCGCCTGGAAGTTCTATACCAGCTACGCGCTGAAGACCTTTGACGGCGAGCACTACCTCGAGGATTTTGCCGATCGCTGCGTAATGGTGGCGCTGACGCTGGCCCAGAGGGATGAGCAGCAGGCGCGGCAGCTAATGGAAGAGATGCTCAGCGGCCGCTTCCAGCCCGCGACCCCCACCTTCCTCAACGCCGGCAAGCAGCAGCGCGGGGAGCTGATCTCCTGCTTCCTGTTGCGCATTGAAGATAATATGGAGTCCATCGGCCGGGCGGTTAACTCGGCGCTGCAGCTGTCGAAGCGCGGCGGCGGCGTGGCCTTTTTACTCTCCAACCTGCGCGAGGCCGGGGCGCCGATCAAGCGTATCGAAAACCAGTCCTCCGGGGTGGTGCCGGTGATGAAGATGCTGGAGGACGCCTTCTCCTATGCCAACCAGCTTGGCGCCCGCCAGGGGGCGGGAGCGGTCTGGCTGCATGCGCACCATCCCGATATTTTGCGCTTCCTCGATACCCGGCGTGAGAATGCCGATGAGAAAATCCGCATCAAAACCTTGTCGCTGGGAGTGGTGATCCCCGATATCACCTTCCAGCTGGCAAAAGAAGACGCGCAGATGGCCCTGTTCTCGCCGTATGACGTCGAGCGGCTGTACGGTAAACCCTTCGCCGACTGCGCCATCGGCGATCTCTATCCGCAGCTGGTGGCCGACGAACGGGTCCGCAAGCGCTGGATCCGCGCCCGCGACCTTTTCCAGCGCCTGGCGGAGATCCAGTTTGAGTCCGGCTATCCGTACATCATGTTTGAAGATACCGTCAATCGCGCCAATCCGGTGGCCGGACGGATCACCATGAGCAATCTGTGTTCGGAAATTCTGCAGGTCAGTACGCCATCCACCTATGATGAGAACCTCAGTTACGCCCATATCGGCGAGGATATCTCCTGCAACCTCGGCTCGCTGAACATCGCCCATACCATGGACTCGCCGGATTTTGCCCGCACTATCGCCACCGCGGTGCGCGCCCTGACCGCGGTATCCGATATGAGCGACATACAGTCGGTTCCCTCGGTGGCGGCCGGCAATGCGGCCTCCCACGCCATCGGCCTGGGGCAGATGAATCTGCACGGCTACCTGGCGCGAGAAGGGATTGCCTACGGCAGTCCGGAGGGGCTGGACTTCACCAATATCTATTTTTACACCGTGACCTGGCATGCCCTGCACACCTCGATGCTGCTGGCCCGCGAGCGCGGCCAGCGCTTCGCTGGCTTCGAACAGTCACGCTACGCCAGCGGGGCGTACTTCGACAAATATCTGCAGGAGGAGTGGCAGCCGAAAACCGAACGGGTGCGCGCACTGTTCGCCCGCGCCGGTATCCCCCTGCCCGACCGGGAAAGCTGGCGCCAGCTGCGCGACGATGTCATGCGCTATGGCATCTATAACCGTTATCTGCAGGCGGTGCCGCCCACCGGGTCGATCTCGTACATCAACCATGCCACCTCCAGCATTCATCCGATCGTCTCGAAGATTGAGATCCGCAAAGAGGGGAAGACCGGGCGGGTGTACTACCCCGCGCCGTTTATGAATAACGACAATCTGGCCCTTTATCAGGATGCGTACGAGATAGGGCCCCAGAAGATCATTGACACCTACGCCGAGGCGACGCGCCACGTCGATCAGGGGCTGTCGTTGACGCTGTTCTTCCCGGATACCGCCACCACCCGCGATATCAACAAGGCGCAAATCTACGCCTGGAAGAAAGGCATTAAGACCCTCTACTACATCCGTCTGCGCCAGCTGGCGCTGGAAGGCACTGAAATTGAAGGCTGCGTGTCCTGCGCACTGTAAGGAGAACAGGATGACCCATTTAACGCGCATCAGCGCTATCAACTGGAACCGCATTGATGACGACAAAGATCTTGAGGTCTGGAATCGTCTCACCAGCAACTTCTGGCTACCGGAGAAAGTGCCGCTGTCAAACGACATTCCCGCCTGGCAAACCCTCAGCGCGGCGGAGCAGCAGTTGACCATTCGCGTCTTCACCGGGCTGACGCTGCTCGACACCATTCAGAACACGGTCGGCGCGCCGGCGCTGATGGCGGACGCGCTGACCCCGCATGAGGAGGCGGTGCTGTCGAACATCAGCTTTATGGAAGCGGTTCATGCCCGCTCTTACAGCTCCATTTTTTCCACGCTGTGCCACAGCAAAGAGGTGGATGCCGCCTTCGCCTGGAGTGAAAGCTGCGAACCCCTGCAGCGCAAGGCGCAACTGATGCTGGGCTACTATCAGGCCGACGAGCCGCTGAAGAAAAAAATCGCCAGCGTTTTCCTCGAATCCTTTCTCTTCTACTCCGGCTTCTGGCTGCCAATGCACTTCTCCAGCCGGGGAAAACTGACCAATACCGCGGATCTGATCCGTCTGATCATTCGCGATGAAGCGGTACATGGCTATTACATTGGCTACAAGTATCAGAAAGGACTGGAGATCGTCAGCCCCGGAAAGCGCGAAGAACTGAAAAATTTCGCCCTCGATCTGCTGATGGATCTTTACGACAACGAGCTGGCCTACAGTCGGGAACTGTACGGCGAGAGCGGCTGGTTTGACGACGTCAGCGCTTTCCTGTGCTACAACGCCAACAAAGCGCTGATGAACCTCGGTTATGAAGCGCTGTTTCCGGCGGAGATGGCAGCGGTTAACCCGGCGATCCTCGCCGCGCTGTCGCCTAACGCCGATGAAAACCACGACTTTTTCTCCGGCTCCGGCTCCTCGTACGTGATAGGCAAAACGGAAGAAACCGCCGACGACGATTGGGACTTTTAACCATACTTTCACCAGGAATATGGCGGGCTGGTTCCTGGTGATCTATTTCGCAGAAAAGTGGGTTCATCTGCCAAATATTCTCTCCATCGCATAACCGTCATCACTCCGTCATATTTAACAGAAAACTGGTCCATTTCAGTCGAATTATCCAGAGATAATCAAAAAATATTACCCACAACAAATTGACGCTCAGCCCTTATATCACGGGGGCTGCGCCACCCTATCCCTCACGCCATTTTGCCGAGAGTTTGCCATTGAGGGTTGTCACAGAATCTGAGTATGTTAGGGTGTAAAAAGATCATAATCACCATCGGGTATCGTATCGCAATAAACAAATAACAGGAACTTCTCTATTGCATGGCAATTAAATTAGAAATCAAAAATCTTTATAAGATATTTGGCGAGCACCCAAACCGGGCTTTCAAATATATTGAGAAAGGACTCAACAAAGCGCAAATACTGGAAAAAACGGGGCTGTCGCTTGGCGTCAAAGACGCCAGTCTGGCCATTGAAGAAGGCGAGATATTCGTCATCATGGGGCTCTCCGGCTCGGGGAAATCCACCATGGTTCGCCTTCTCAATCGCCTGATTGAACCCACCCGCGGCCAGGTGCTGATTGACGGAGTCGATATCGCCAAAATGTCGGACGCCGAGCTGCGCGAGGTGCGTCGCAAGAAAATTGCGATGGTTTTTCAGTCCTTTGCGCTGATGCCACACATGAGCGTGCTCGACAACACGGCGTTTGGTATGGCGCTTGCCGGCGTCCCGACCGCCGAACGAGAGCAAAAAGCGCGGGAGGCGCTGCGGCAGGTGGGGCTGGAGAATTATGCCCACGCCTGGCCGGATGAACTCTCCGGCGGGATGCGTCAGCGCGTCGGTTTAGCTCGCGCGCTGGCGATTAATCCCGATATTCTGTTAATGGATGAAGCCTTCTCCGCGCTCGACCCGCTCATTCGCACCGAAATGCAGGATGAGCTCATCAAATTACAGGCTAAGCATCAACGCACTATCGTCTTTATTTCCCATGACCTTGATGAAGCCATGCGAATTGGCGATCGCATTGCCATTATGCAAAATGGCGAAGTGGTCCAGGTCGGTACGCCGGATGAAATACTGAATAATCCGGCCAATGATTATGTGCGCACCTTCTTCCGCGGCGTGGATATTAGCCAGGTCTTCAGCGCCAAAGATATTGCCCGCCGCAGCCCGGTTGGATTGATTCGTAAAACCCCAGGTTTTGGCCCCCGCTCCGCGCTGAAATTATTACAGGATGAAGACCGGGAATATGGCTATGTCATCGAACGCGGAAATCGCTTTGTCGGGATTGTCTCGATCGATTCTCTGAAAACCGCGCTCAGCGTCGGCCAGGGGATCGAGGCGGCGCTGATTGACGCCCCGCTGGCGGTGGAGGCGCAAACGCCGCTCAGCGATCTGCTCTCCCACGTCGGCCACGCCCCGTGCGCCGTCCCGGTGGTGGATGAAGAACAACAATACATTGGCATCATTTCCAAACGAATGCTGCTCCAGGCTTTAGATCGCGAGGGGGTGAATCATGGCTGATCAAACTAATCCGTGGGACAGCGCCCCGGCAACCGACAGCGCTGCGCAGGCCGCCGATGCCTGGGGTGGCGCCTCTACTGCCGCGCCGGCCAACGGCGGCGGCGCCGACTGGCTGCACAGCGCGCCCGCGCCGCAGCCGGAATCGTTCAACATCATGGACCCGTTCCATAAAACGCTGATCCCGCTCGACAGCTGGGTCACCCACGCTATCGACTGGATCGTGCTGCACTTCCGTCCGCTATTCCAGGGGATCCGCGTGCCGATCGACTACATCCTCAGCGCCTTCCAGCAGCTGTTGTTGGGGATGCCAGCGCCGGTGGCGATTATCGTCTTCGCGCTGATCGCCTGGCAGATCTCCAGCCTCGGCATGGGGGTCGCCACCCTGGTTTCGCTGATTGCCATCGGCGCTATCGGCGCCTGGTCGCAGGCGATGGTCACCCTGGCGCTGGTCCTCACCGCCCTGCTGTTCTGCATGGTTATCGGCCTGCCGCTGGGTATTTGGCTGGCGCGCAGCCCGCGGGCGGCAAAAATTATCCGCCCGCTGCTCGATGCCATGCAGACCACGCCGGCCTTCGTCTACCTGGTGCCGATCGTGATGCTGTTCGGCATCGGCAACGTGCCCGGCGTGGTAGTGACGATTATCTTCGCCTTGCCGCCGATCGTCCGCCTGACCATTCTCGGGATAAACCAGGTGCCCGCGGATCTGATCGAAGCGTCGCGCTCGTTTGGCGCCAGCCCGCGCCAGCTGTTGTTTAAGGTTCAGCTGCCGCTGGCGATGCCCACCATCATGGCCGGGGTAAACCAGACGCTGATGCTGGCCCTGTCGATGGTGGTGATCGCCTCGATGATCGCCGTCGGCGGTCTTGGCCAGATGGTGCTGCGCGGCATCGGCCGCCTGGATATGGGTCTGGCTACCGTCGGCGGCGTAGGGATCGTGATCCTCGCGATTATTCTTGACCGCCTCACCCAGGCCGTCGGTCGCGACGCCCGCAGTCGCGGCAACCGCCGCTGGTACACCACCGGCCCACTGGGGCTTATCACTCGCCCTTTCTGTCGATAAGTCGATAACAGCGCCGCTCCCCGGCACCAGCCGAGGCCGGGGGGTCGCTCTTCCCGTTAAACAATAAGAGGAACCACCATGCGACATCGTACGATGATGGCCACCGCCGCCTTTGCCACCCTGATCGCCACCAGCACCTTCGCCGCCGACCTGCCGGGCAAAGGGATTACCGTGAAGCCTGCCCAGAGCACTATTTCGGAAGAGACCTTCCAGACCCTGCTGGTCAGTCGCGCGCTGGAGAAGCTTGGCTACACCGTCGAGAAACCGAGCGAAGTGGACTATAACGTTGCCTATACCTCGATTGCCGCCGGGGATACCACCTTTATCGCCACCAACTGGCAGCCGCTGCACGATGACATGTACGCCGCGGCGGGCGGTGATAACAAATTCTATCGTAAAGGGGTGTATGTCTCAGGCGCCGCCCAGGGCTATCTGATCGACAAAAAAACCGCCGAGCAGTACCACATCACCTCCATCGATCAGCTTAAAGATCCGCAGATCGCCAAACTGTTTGATACCAATAACGACGGTAAAGCGGATCTCACCGGCTGTACGCCAGGCTGGGGCTGCGAAGCGGTGATTAACCACCAGATTGACGCCTATGGCCTGAGCAAAACCGTCACCCATAACCAGGGCAACTACGCGGCGATGATGGCTGACACCATCGCCCGCTATAAAGAGGGTAAACCGGTGCTCTACTACACCTGGACGCCGTACTGGGTCAGCGACGTGCTGAAACCTGGCAAAGACGTCGTCTGGCTGCAGGTGCCGTTCTCCTCCCTGCCGGGCGAGCAGAAAAACATCGACACCAAACTGGCCAACGGCGCCAACTATGGCTTCCCGGTGAACACGATGCACATCGTCGCCAACAAAGCCTGGGCCGAGAAAAATCCGGCCGCCGCCACCCTGTTTAGCGTCATGAAGCTGCCGATCGCCGACATCAACGCCGAGAATGCGATGATGCACGAAGGCCATGCTTCCGAAGCCGACATTAACGGTCATGTCGATGGCTGGATCAAAGCCCACCAGCCGCTGTTCGACAGCTGGGTGAAAGCGGCGCTCGCCGCGCAGCAGTAACCCTGCCTCCCGGATAAGGCGCTCCGTCTTATCCGGGCTCCCTTTCCCTCGTTGCTCGCAGCACAGAGTATGGAAAAGCGGATTCCAGGAATTTCCATAGTGTTAAGGCGCGTCGCGCTCTGTTAAGGTGGACCCATCGGTCAATTTGTCACCTTCACATGGATCCAGCGATAAGTTATTCATATGGAAAACCCCGCGCCCTTAACCTGTGCCTTATCTGAACGTGTCGCCACCGTCGGCGAAGGCATCAAAGACAGTCTCCCCATCGTTATCAGCTACCTGCCGGTGGCTTTCGCCTTCGGACTGAACGCCACCCGGCTGGGATTCACCCCGCTGGAAAGCCTGTTTTTCTCCTGCATTATTTACGCCGGCGCCAGCCAGTTTGTGATCACCGCCATGCTGGCCGCCGGCAGTTCGCTGTGGGTCGCCGCCCTGACGGTGATGGCGATGGATGTCCGCCACGTGCTGTATGGTCCCTCATTGCGCAGCCGCATTCGCTCAGCGCTGGATAAAAAGAAAACCGCCCTCTGGGCCTTTGGCCTGACCGATGAGGTTTTCGCCGCGGCCACCGCCAGGCTGGTTCGCGATAACCGCCGCTGGAGCGAAAACTGGATGCTCGGTCTCGCTTTTACTTCCTGGGCATCGTGGGTATGCGGCACGCTGGCCGGCGCCTGGTCCGGCAACGGCCTGCTGGTGGATTATCCCGCGGTGGAGGCCGCGCTCGGCTTTATGCTGCCGGCGCTGTTTATGAGCTTCCTGCTGGCCTCATTCCAGCGCCAGCAGTCACTCTGCGTCACGGCAGCCCTGGCAGGCGCGCTGGGTGGCATTTTGTTATTTTCCATTCCGGCGGCCATCCTCGCCGGGATTGTCTGCGGGTGTCTGACGGCGCTGGTCCAGGCCATGCTTAAGGGGATGCCGGATGAACAGTGAAGTCCTTCTGCTCGGGGTGATAGTCGGCAGCGTGAATTATCTGTTTCGCTATCTTCCCCTGCGCCTGCGCGCCGGCCATGCCCGGCCTGCCCGCCGTGGCCCGGTCAGCGTGCTGCTGGATACCATCGGCATCGCCTCGATTTGCGCGCTGCTGGTGGTCTCCAGCGTGCCGGAGATCCTCGCCGATGCCCATCGCCTGGCGCCGACGCTGATCGGCTTCCTGGTGCTGGGGGCCGCCTTCTGGAAAACCCGCAGCATTATTGTCCCGACGCTGCTGTCGGCGTTGGCCTACGGTCTGGCATGGAAAATCACCAGCGGACTCTAAGCTTTACGTATCAATTTTAGTCAATAATTCATTTGATTTATTTGTCACAATAGTTATTATATCGGCTGTAATTAATGAGGTCATACCCAAATGGATAGTTCGTTTACTCCCATTGAGCAAATGCTCAAATTCCGCGCCAGCCGCCATGAAGATTTCCCGTTCCAGGAGATCCTGTTAACTCGTCTTTGCATGCATATGCAAGGTAAGCTGCTGGAAAATCGCAATAAAATGCTCAAAGCGCAGGGAATTAACGAGACATTATTTATGGCGCTGATTACGCTGGAGTCACAGGAAAACCACAGCATCCAGCCGTCCGAGCTGAGTTGCGCGCTGGGCTCGTCGCGTACCAACGCCACCCGTATCGCTGATGAACTGGAAAAACGCGGCTGGATTGAACGTCGCGAGAGCGATAACGATCGCCGCTGTCTGCATCTGCAACTGACCGAAAAGGGCCATCAGTTTTTGCGTGAAGTCCTGCCACCGCAGCATAACTGCCTGCATCAGCTGTGGTCTTCACTCAGCACCAGCGAAAAAGATCAGCTCGAACATATCACCCGCAAACTCCTGAGCCGCCTTGACCAGATGGAAGAAGAAGGCGTGCTGGCGGACTCTCTACGCTAAGGGCGGCGTCGCTCAGCCCATTTTTACGTTGCAAGGAAAACAGCCAGGCCAGCAGATCTCTGCTGGCCTTTCTGATAAACAGGTCGGCTCAGCCGATGTGAAATAATAAGATCGTGGAGAATAACATGAGCGCAAATGCGGAGAGCCAAACCCCGCAGCAACCAGGCAGCAAAAAAGGAAAGCGCAAAGGCGCACTCCTGTTGCTGACATTGCTCTTTATTATTATTGCCGTGGCATATGGGATTTACTGGTTTCTGGTACTGCGTCACTACGAAGAGACCGACGATGCCTACGTGGCAGGGAACCAGGTACAAATTATGGCCCAGGTCTCAGGCAGCGTGACCAAAGTCTGGGCTGACAACACGGACTACGTGCAGAAAGGCGATCCGCTGGTGACGCTCGATCAGACCGATGCCCAGCAGGCGTTTGAGAAAGCCAAAACGCAGCTGGCCGCCAGCGTGCGTCAGACCCGTCAGCAGATGATCAACAGCAAGCAGCTGCAGGCGAACATCGACGTCAAAAAGACCGCCCTCGCCCAGGCGCAGGCTGACCTGAACCGCCGCATTCCGCTGGGCGCCGCGAACCTGATCGGTCGCGAAGAGCTGCAGCACGCCCGCGACACCGTCGCCAGCGCGCAGGCCGAACTCGACGTGGCAATCCAGCAATACAACGCCAACCAGGCGATCGTGCTGGGCACCAAACTGGAACAGCAGCCGGCGGTGCTGCAGGCGGCCACCGAAGTGCGTAACGCCTGGCTGGCCCTGCAGCGTACGCAAATCGTCAGCCCGATTAGCGGCTACGTTTCCCGTCGCTCGGTACAGCCTGGGGCGCAGATCGGCACCACCACGCCGCTGATGGCGGTGGTCCCGGCGACCAACCTGTGGATCGACGCCAACTTTAAAGAGACCCAGCTGGCGCACATGCGCATCGGCCAGCCGGCCACCGTGATCAGCGACATCTATGGCGATGACGTGAAGTACACCGGCAAAGTGGTCGGCCTGGATATGGGCACCGGCAGCGCCTTCTCCCTGCTGCCGGCGCAGAACGCCACCGGTAACTGGATCAAAGTGGTACAGCGCCTGCCGGTCCGTATCGAGCTGGACGAAAAACAGCTGGCGGAACACCCGCTGCGCATCGGCCTCTCCACGCTGGTGGAGGTCAACACCACCGATCGCGATGGCGAAATGCTGGCCAGCCAGGTGCGAAGCTCCCCGGTTTACGAGAGCAATGCCCGCGAAATCGCGCTTGAGCCGGTTAATAAACTGATCGACGAGATCATTCAGGCCAACGCCGGATAATTCGGGGTGAGCGTAATGCAACAGCAAAAACCGCTTGAAGGCGCGCAACTGGTCATTATGACCATTGCGCTGTCGCTGGCGACGTTCATGCAGGTGCTGGACTCCACGATCGCCAACGTGGCGATCCCAACCATTGCCGGTAACCTTGGCTCGTCGCTGAGCCAGGGGACGTGGGTCATCACCTCGTTCGGGGTGGCCAACGCCATCTCCATCCCCATTACCGGCTGGCTGGCGAAGCGCGTCGGCGAGGTGAAGCTTTTCGTCTGGTCGACGGTGGCATTCGCTATCGCCTCCTGGGCCTGTGGGGTGTCGAACAGCCTGACGATGCTGATTTTCTTCCGCGTCATTCAGGGGATCGTCGCCGGTCCGCTGATCCCGCTGTCGCAGAGCCTGTTGCTCAGCAACTACCCACCGGCGAAGCGTTCTATTGCGCTGGCCCTGTGGTCAATGACCGTGATCGTCGCGCCGATCTGTGGCCCGATTCTCGGCGGCTATATCAGCGATAACTACCACTGGGGCTGGATCTTCTTCATCAACGTGCCGATTGGTATCGCAGTGGTGATCATGACGCTGCAAACCCTGCGCGGGCGCGAAACCCGTACCGAACAGCGACGTATCGACGGCGTCGGGCTGGCGTTGCTGATTATCGGTATCGGTAGCCTGCAGGTGATGCTCGACCGCGGTAAAGAGCTCGACTGGTTCGCTTCCAACGAGATTATCATCCTGACCATCGTGGCGGTGGTGGCGATAAGCTTCCTGATTGTCTGGGAGCTGACTGACGATAACCCGATAGTCGACCTGTCGCTGTTTAAGTCGCGCAACTTCACCATCGGCTGTTTGTGTATCAGCCTGGCCTATATGCTCTACTTCGGCGCTATCGTACTGCTGCCGCAGCTGTTGCAGGAGGTCTACGGCTACACCGCTACCTGGGCCGGTTTGGCGTCGGCGCCGGTGGGGGTGATCCCGGTCATTCTGTCGCCGATTATTGGCCGCTTTGCCCATAAGCTCGATATGCGTCGGCTGGTCACCTTCAGCTTTATTATGTATGCCGTCTGCTTCTACTGGCGCGCGTGGACCTTTGAACCGGGTATGGACTTTGGTGCATCGGCGTGGCCGCAGTTTATCCAGGGCTTCGCGGTGGCTTGTTTCTTCATGCCATTGACCACCATCACCCTCTCCGGCCTGCCGCCGGAGCGGCTGGCGGCGGCGTCGAGCTTGTCAAACTTTACCCGAACTCTGGCCGGCTCCATCGGGACCTCGATCACCACCACCATGTGGACCAACCGTGAGGCGCTGCACCATGCGCAGCTCACCGAGTCGGTGACGCCGTTCAACCCCAACGCCCAGCAGATGTACGATCAGCTGCAGGGCATGGGAATGACCCAGCAGCAGGCTTCCGGCTGGATAGCGCAGCAGATAACCAACCAGGGGTTGATTATCTCCGCCAACGAAATCTTCTGGGTTTCGGCGGGGATCTTTATTCTTCTGCTCAGCCTGGTGTGGTTCGCCAGGCCGCCATTCAGTGCCGGCGGCGGCGGCGGGGGCGCACACTAAGCATCAGACTAAGGGACCTGCGGGTCCCTTTTTTATGGCGTCAGATTGTCCAATTCTCGCTAGTTTCTGTCTCGTTTGCGAAAGCTCGCCACCCGGTGCTCGGGCAGGATAAAGGCTGACTATTAAGGAGAACACTATGCTGAGCCATCCTGCTGAAAAGTACCGTCCCTATCCGCCGATTGCCCTGCCCGACCGCCGCTGGCCCGACCGGCAAATCAGCCACGCCCCGCGCTGGCTGTCGACCGACCTGCGCGACGGCAACCAGGCGCTGGCGGAGCCCATGGACAGCGCCCGAAAACTGCAGTTCTGGGATCTGCTGCTGGAGTGCGGTTTTAAAGAGATTGAGGTCGCCTTCCCTTCCGCTTCGCAAACCGATTTCAACTTCGTCCGCCAGCTGATCGACGAGCAGCGCATCCCGGAAGATGTCACCATCCAGGTGCTGACCCAGGCGCGGGATCCGCTGATCCTGCGCACCTTTGAGGCACTGCGTGGCGCCCGCCAGGCCACCGTCCACCTCTACAATGCCACCGCGCCGCTGTTTCGCGAGCTGGTCTTCGGGATGGATAAAGCCGAAGTGATCGCCCTGGCGACCCGCGCCACCCGACTTATCCGCCAGCAGTGCGAACAACAGCCGGAGACCCGCTGGCAATACGAATACTCACCAGAGACCTTCTGCTTTACCGAACCCGAGTTTGCCCTTGAGATTTGCGAGGCGGTGGCGGGCGTCTGGCAGCCCTGCGCCGAACGGCCGATGATCGTCAATCTGCCGGCGACGGTGGAAGTGAACACCCCCAACGTCTATGCCGATCAGATCGAGTATTTTTGCCGCCACTTCTCCCGCCGCGGCGAGGTCTGCATCAGCGTGCACCCGCACAACGACCGCGGGACCGGTGTCGCCAGCGCCGAGCTGGCGGTGATGGCCGGCGCCGATCGGGTGGAAGGCTGCCTGTTTGGCAATGGCGAACGCACCGGCAACGTCTGCCTGGTGACGCTGGCCATGAATCTCTACAGCCAGGGCATCGACCCTGAGCTTCGCTTCGAGCAGATGAACCGGGTGGTGGAGGTGGTGGAAAACTGCAACCAGATCCCCGTTCACCCACGCCACCCGTGGGCGGGAAGTCTGGCTTATACCGCCTTCTCCGGCTCCCATCAGGATGCCATCAAAAAAGGGTTTGATGCCCGTCAGCCAGGCGATCCGTGGCAGATGCCCTACCTGCCCATTGATCCACAGGATATTGGCTGTAGCTATGAGGCGGTGATCCGCGTCAACAGCCAGTCGGGAAAAAGCGGCAGCGCCTGGCTTATCGAACAAAACCATGGTCTCAAGCTGCCCCGCGGGCTGCAGCAGGACTTCAGTCAGCATGTACAGCAGGTGACCGATAGCGACGGCAAAGAGATGACCCACCACGCGCTGTGGCAGCTGTTCCGCACGCGCTACGGCCTGCTGGCGCAGCCTGCGCTGACGCTGCTTGATTATCAGAGCGCCAGCCAACAGGATGGCCAGCTTTCGCTGCAGGCGACGCTGCGACACCACGGCGAAACCCGACGCCTGCAGGGCCAGGGCAACGGCCTGCTGTCGGCCGCCGCCAGCGGCCTCAGCGCGCTGCTCAGACAACCGTTTATGATCAAGGACTACCATGAGCATACCCTTGGCGCGCGCAGCGACAGTCGGTCGGTCGCCTATATCCGCTGCGTTTTTCCACAAGGTGAAAGCTACTGGGGAGTGGGTATTGATAATGACGTGGCGCGCGCTTCGCTGCAGGCATTGTGCAATGCGATCAGCGTCGCCGATCAGGTCGAAGGGCGAAAATAGTCGCTGGGGGCGACGCCCATCACCCGACGAAACATGGCGCTGAAGGCGCTGTGGCTGCCGTAGCCCAGCTCCAGCGCCACCCGCAGCACGGAGTGACCCTGCGCCAGGCGAATCAGCGCTTCCATTAGCTTCGCCCGGCGCACCCACTCGCTCCACGTCAGGCTAGTCTGCTGCTGAAAATGGCGGTTAAGGGTTCGCTCACTCATGCTGCACACCTTTGCCGCCTGGCCGCTGCTCCAGGCTTCGCCCGGCGCCTCGCGTACCTGCTGGCACAGCCGACGCAGCGTGTCACTTTGCGGTTCCGGCAGGCCAAACGGCAGGATCGCCATCCCGCGGATCTCATCGAGGATCAGCTCATAAATCCGTTCGTCACGGCTGGCGGGGGCATAGCACTCGGCCAGTCCCAGGGATGAGACGATCAGTTCCCGCAGCAGCGGCGTGATCTGTACGATCTGGCAACCCGCCGGGAGATCGGCGCGCGCCAGCGGATCGATAAACAGGGTGCGCGCCGCCACGTTGCCGGTCATACGCAGCGCGTGCGGCGTTCCCGCCGGCAGCCAGACGCCGCGCCCGGGAGGCACCACCCAGTAACCTGCCGGTGTCGCGACCCGCACCACGCCGCTTAAAATATGCAGCAGCTGGGCGCAGTCATGCTGATGCCAGTCTTCCTGGTCACCGTGGGCATAATCATGGGCAAAAGGCACCAGCGGGCGGTGCTGAAAGGAGAAAGTCGTGGTGGTCGTCATGGCGGCGTCAGGAGAGCGGCCCGGCGACAGGCGTCGGGCCGTGGCGGAAGCACTAGATGTGCAGTTCCTGCAGTTTTTCTTTCGGCAGCGCCAGTTCGTCGTTGCTGTTGATGCGTACATCGCGCTCAATGATATGACGAGCGATGTCCTGGGCCTCTTCCAGCGAGTGCATGGTATAGGTTCCGCACTGGTAGACGTTGAGCTCCGGGATCTGGTTCTGATCTTTCACCTTCAGCACATCGGCCATCGCCGCTTTCCAGGCGTCAGCGACGCGCTGCTCGTCCGGTGTACCAATCAGGCTCATATAGAACCCGGTGCGGCAGCCCATTGGCGAAATGTCGATAATTTCCACGCCATTCCCGTTCAGGTGATCGCGCATAAAGCCCGCGAACAGGTGCTCCAGGGTGTGGATACCGCGTTCCGGCATCACTTCCTGGTTCGGCACGCAGAAGCGCAGATCGAAAACGGTGATTTCATCGCCATGCGGCGTGTTCATTTTCTTCGCGACACGCACCGCTGGGGCTTCCATTCGGGTATGGTCGACTGTGAAACTATCTAACAACGGCATTCGTCACCTCCGGGAGTGATTTTTTTTAAAATAAAATGAACTCTTTGTTCAGCCGCGAGTCTCAGTATATGAAAGACGCGCATTTATTATCATCATCATCCCTGAATCAGAGATGAAAGTTTGGCCACATTGATGTGGCCTTTTTCTTTTGTATCGTCAGCGGCTACGCGTGTCGTGCCAGCAGCGCTTCGAACGGCTCACTGTCTTCCGCTTCCACTTTCTTCTGCCGTGCCACCGATGCCTCGCGCTCGGCGATGAAATCGGCTTCGCTCAGGATCTCCAGCGGCTCTCCCCGCAGCTGCGTCCGATAGCGATCCGCCAATGCACGGCCAGTGCCGCCAATCCCTTCTTCAATCATAGAACGCAGAATGCGGGCTGAGAAGGTTAATTCCGGATCGTCAAAGCAGGCCAGCAGCTCGTCGCAGACCTGCTGATATGCCTGGCCACCGTGGATACTGTCAAGGGTCTGCGCCACGCGGCGTAAATCGCGGAACAGATCTTTGCCCACCTGAGCCAGCGGGAACTGCGCGCTTTCGCAGCCAATCCCCAGCGTTAAGCCCGGCTTACGCCCTTCCAGAATCACCCGATTCCAGTTGGTGCGAGTGCACAGCAGCTCATCGCTGCTCATCTCCGGCGCGTCGGCCAGCGCGCACCAGACCATAAACAGATCGAGGAAACGCACCTGCTGGGCGTCAACGCCGATCGGCGAGAACGGGTTGATATCCAGCGAACGCACTTCAATGTACTCAATGCCGCCGCGCAGCAGCGCATCGGACGGGGTTTCGCCCCGACGGGTCACGCGTTTCGGACGGATCGGCGCATAGAGTTCGTTTTCAATCTGCAGGATATTGCTGTTGATCTGCAGATACTTGCCGTCTTTCTGCAGCCCGATTTTAGCGTACTCTTCCGACGGCGTTTTAATCGCCCGCTTCAATCCTGCCACATACTCATGCAGATCGTTAAACGTAATTCCGAGATTGCTTTGCGACTTATTGGTATAACCGAGGTCGCTGAGGCGCAGCGAGGTGGCGTACGGCAGGTAGTACATACCATTACCCGCTTCCTCAAAAGGCAGCGTCGTCGGTTTCCCTTGCAGGAACGAGGAGCAAATCGCCGGCGAGGCGCCGAACAGATAAGGGATCACCCAGCCAAAACGATAGTAGTTACGAATCGAGCGGAAATAGCCCGCCGAGATAGCTTCTTTACCGCTTTCGACGTCTTCCACGCCACACTTCGCCTGCCAGAACGCCATCGGCAGCGAGAAGTTATAGTGCACGCCGGAGATAGTCTGCATCAACGCGCCATAGCGGTTCTTCAGCCCCTCGCGATACAGCGTTTTCAGACGCCCCACGTTTGAGGTGCCGTACTGCGCCAGCTCAATATCCTGACCGGGAGCGATATAGCATGGCATACTCAGCGGCCACATCCGCTCGTCGCCCAGCTGACGCGCGGTATAGCGATGGACATCGCGCATAAAGGTCAGCATATGCTCAATATCGCCATCCACCGGCGTAATGAACTCGAGTAAAGCTTCGGCAAAATCGGTGGTAATCCATTTATGCGTCAGCGCTGAGCCTAACGCCAGAGGGTGACCGGTCGATGCAAGGGTGCCGTCTGCGTTCACGCGCAGCGTTTCCCGCTCCAGACCACGTTGAATACCCTGCAGAGCCTGCGGATGTTTTTCCAGCCAGGCCAGCGCCTGTGATACGTCCGGGATCAATTTGACCTCCCGCCTGTCGAAATCGTTTGAATAAGCATAATTGTAATGGATGAACTATCAGTCCAATTAGTGCCACCACGTCATACCCTGAAGCGTCGCTGCTGCAATAACGATATAGCGCAGCGCCTTACCAAGGCATAAGAAAAAGAGTACCGGTCCCCAGGAAATGCGCATCCATCCCGCCAGCAAACACAGTAAATCGCCGACAACCGGCGCCCAGCTCAGTAAGAGCGTGACCGCGCCGTAGCGCTTAAGCCAGCCAGCCGCCCGCTCCTGCCAGCGCGAGGTTTTGCGCAGCGGAAACAAGCGCCCCAGAATAACGTTAGTTACCCCTCCAAGGCTATTGCCGATTGTTGCTATTAATACTAACCACCATGGATGACTGACCCCTGCAAGTAGCATAGCCACCAGCACAACCTCCGAATTACCGGGAAGCAGCGTGGCACTTAAAAAGCTACTGGCAAACAGCGAGGTGAGTGACAGCGCGTCACTCACAGCAAACGCACGTCAACAGCGTCCATGCCTGCACGCTTCGCCGCCTGCAGACCAAAGTCGGCATCTTCGAAGACCACGCATTTTTCCGGCGCGACGCCCATGCGCTCGGCGCACAGCAGGAAGGTATCGGGCGCGGGTTTATGGTTGACCACATGATCGGCCGCCACCACCGCAGAGAAGTAATGACGCAGGCCCAGGTGCGCCAGCAGCGCCTCGGCGACGGCGCTTTCGCTGCCGGTACCCACCGACATCGGGCGACGACCATGCCACGCCTTGACCACCTCAATTAGCGGCAACGGGCGTACGCTGTCCAGCAGCATCGCCTTAACCGCCTGGGTTTTTTCCTGCGCCAGGCGATGTGGATCGAGATCCGCCTGGTTGAGTTCAATAATCGCCTGGGCAATCCGCCAGGTTGGTGAGCCATTGAGCGCGACCATCGCCTGTTCGTCGAAACGCATACCGTAGCGGCCCAACACCTCGTTCCATGCCTGCCGATGGGTCGGCTCGGTATCGAGAATGGTGCCATCCATATCAAAGATCAGTCCTGCGTAACCTTCGTACATTGTCTTCTCACCAACCGGTTAATGAATAGTTACTCTATCGCAAAAGCCCGTCGTTGTCGCGGCCAGCGGCTCAAACGACAAAGGCGCCCTCAGGCGCCTTCAGGCATAAACCGGGTAGTGGGTCTTATTTAATACGCAGATCGTTCTCGACCATACGCACGCCCTGTACTCGACGGGTGACTTCCACCGCACGTTTAGCGCTTTCCGCAGAGGAGACAAACCCGCTCAACTGCACGCGGCCTTTAAAGGTCTGGACGCTGATTTCTGAGGACTTGATATCTTTATCGTTAAAGAGCGCCGTTTTCACCTTAGTGGTCACCACGGTATCGTCAATGTAACCGCCGGTGCTTTCTTTGGTGGACGAACCGGCACAGCCAGTAAGGGCCGTCGCCACCAGCAGCGTCGCGCAAAAAGCAGGTATTGCTTTGAACCATTTCATGGATTTCTCTCCTTGCATTTAACTCAGCCTGATAACGCTGATATACAAGGATAAATTATAGTGGAAAGCGCGGCTTGCCAATAAAAAAAGTCAGTATGAAACCGGTGATGGAAAACGAGGTTATAGGGATGGTGAGGAGAGAGTAAAGAGTGAAGATGGTGCATCCGGGAGGATGACTCAGCTAAGCCTCGCCCTTCGGGCCGTTGCTTACGCAACGTTATCCTCCCTGGTGCTGGCGCTGATTTCGCAGACCATACAACAACGTCGTCGCTGTTACTAAGGAGAATATGGTGCATCCGGGAGGATTCGAACCTCCGACCGCTCGGTTCGTAGCCGAGTACT
>NZ_JANCOB010000007.1:104325-113308 GCF_024296565.1 Klebsiella sp. SWET4
CCTCCGACCGCTCGGTTCGTAGCCGAGTACTCTATCCAGCTGAGCTACGGATGCAAAATGGCGGTGAGGCGGGGATTCGAACCCCGGATGCAGCTTTTGACCGCATACTCCCTTAGCAGGGGAGCGCCTTCAGCCTCTCGGCCACCTCACCACACACGCCTCTTTCGAGTGCTTCGAAGAACTTGTTTCTGCTCTTCGTCGCTGCGATGGCGCACATATTACTTTCTGGTACTTATAAGTCAAACACTTTTTCGAGACCTTTTTTCGTTTGCACACTTCGCACGCAATTCGCGTGCAAAAACGGCAAAAAGGGCAATTTATCAACAGGAAATCAGACCTGACGCAGGCATAACGCCAAACAGCCAAAGCGGCAAAGGGTGATGAAAACCGGTATTGCGCAGGGGAAAAAGTGAAAAAGGCAAAAATAACGGCGGGAAGGGATGCGCCTCACTGAACAGCGAGGCGCGGAAACCTTAGTAACTGGACTGCTGGGATTTTTCAGCCTGAATACGCTGGTAGATCTCTTCACGGTGAACAGATACTTCTTTAGGGGCGTTTACGCCAATACGAACCTGGTTACCCTTCACCCCTAAAACTGTCACAGTGACCTCATCTCCAATCATGAGGGTCTCACCAACTCGACGAGTCAGAATCAGCATTCTTTGCTCCTTGAAAGATTAAAAGAGTCGGGTCTCTCGTATCCCGGCATTATCCATCATATAACGCCAAAAAGTAAGCGATGACAAATACCTTGCGGTATAAGGCAGTCATGGCATCACATTCTGTTAAACCTAAGTTTAGCCGATATACACAATTTCAACCCGACTTTATCGTTATCAGTACTTATGACGCAAGGTGCCGTTTCCCCGAGGTTACGGCACCTATACCCGCCATACTTCAAGTTGCCTGTGTGTTGGCTTTCCTCACTCACCCCAGTCACTTACTTGAGTAAGTTCCTGGGGATTCGCTGCGTCGCCGCCTTCCTGCCACTCGAATTATTTAGGGTATAGGCGTTTATAGTTATTACAGTTTTGCGCTGACCCAGCCTTTCACACTGGCTAACGCTGCAGGGAGAGCAGACGCATCGGTACCACCGGCCTGCGCCATATCCGGACGACCGCCCCCTTTACCGCCCACCTGCTGAGCGACCATACCAACCAGCTCCCCTGCCTTCACGCGATCTGTCACATCCTTAGACACACCGGCAATCAGGGAAACTTTACCGTCTGCGACCGTAGCCAACACCACAACCGTCGAACCCAGTTGGTTCTTCAGATCGTCAACCATGGTACGCAGCATCTTCGGCTCCACGCCGGCCAGCTCGCTGACCAGCAGCTTAACGCCGTTAATCTCTTCCGCTTTGCTGGAGAGGTTTGCGCTCTCCTGCGCCGCAGCCTGCTCTTTCAGCTGCTGCAGCTCTTTTTCCAGCTGACGGGTACGCTCCAGCGCGGCACGAACTTTCTCGCCGAGATTGTGGCTGTCGCCCTTCAGCAGCTGTGCGATATCGCTGAGCTGATCGCTCTGCGCGTGCAGCATGGCTATCGCGCCTTCGCCGGTTACCGCTTCGATACGGCGCACGCCAGCGGCGGTACCGGACTCAGAGGTGATGCGGAACAGGCCGATATCACCGGTACGCGCCGCGTGAGTCCCGCCGCACAGTTCGGTGGAGAAGTCGCCCATCTGCAGCACGCGGACGCGGTCATCGTATTTCTCGCCGAACAGCGCCATGGCGCCGGATGCGCGCGCGGCATCGATATCCATAATGTTGGTTTCGATAGCCAGGTTACGACGGATCTGCGCATTGACCAGATCTTCGACTGCACGGATCTCTTCCGGCTTCATCGCTTCGAAATGCGAGAAGTCAAAGCGCAGCGCTTTATCGTTAACCAGCGAGCCTTTCTGCGCCACATGGGTGCCGAGCACCTGGCGCAGCGCCGCATGCATCAGGTGCGTCGCGGAGTGGTTCAGACGGATACGCTGACGGCGAGCCTCGTCCACATCGGCCTGCACCGCGTCGCCCACTTTCAGAGAACCGCTGGCGACTTTACCGATATGACCAATGGCCTGACCGTACTTCTGCGTGTCGCTGACGGCGAAGGAGAAGCCTGCGCCTTTCAGTTCGCCTTTATCGCCCACCTGGCCGCCGGACTCCGCATAGAACGGGGTCTGGTCGAGGATCACTACCGCTTCCTGGCCCGCGCTGACACTATCCACCGCTTTACCGTCGATAAACAGCGCAGTCACTTTGCCGTTCAGCTCCAGATGATCGTAGCCTTTAAATTCAGAGACTCCGTCAACGCGGATCATCGCGTTATAGTCAGCGCCGAAACCGCTGGACTCGCGCGCGCGGCGGCGCTGCTCTTCCATGGCGGCCTCAAAGCCAGCTTCGTCAACTTTAATGTTGCGTTCGCGGCAGACGTCCGCCGTCAGGTCGACCGGGAAGCCGTAGGTGTCGTACAGACGGAAGGCCGTTTCGCCATCCAGCGTGTCGCCTTTCAGCTTCGACAGCTCTTCATCCAGCAGCGCCAGTCCGCGCTCCAGAGTACGGGCGAACTGCTCTTCTTCAGTTTTCAGTACCTGCTCAACCTGAGCCTGCTGCTGTTTCAGTTCTTCACCGGCGGAACCCATCACGGCGATCAGCGGGGCAACCAGTTTCCAGAAGAAGGTGTCCTTCGCGCCCAGCATGTTGCCGTGACGGATCGCACGACGAATGATGCGACGCAGCACGTAGCCGCGGTTTTCATTCGACGGGATCACGCCGTCAGCAATCAGGAATGCACAGGAGCGAATGTGGTCGGCAATCACACGCAGCGACTTGTTCGTCAGGTCGGTCGCGCCGGTGACTTTCGCCACGCTGGCGATCAGATCGCGGAACAGGTCGATATCATAGTTGGAGTTAACGTGCTGCAGCACGGCGGCAATACGCTCCAGCCCCATACCGGTGTCGACGGACGGCTTCGGCAGCGGCTCCATGGTACCGTCAGCCTGACGGTTGAACTGCATGAAGACGATGTTCCAGATCTCGATGTAACGGTCGCCGTCTTCTTCCGGGCTTCCCGGAGGGCCGCCCCAGATGTGATCGCCGTGGTCAAAGAAGATTTCGGTGCACGGGCCGCACGGACCCGTGTCGCCCATCTGCCAGAAGTTATCAGAAGCAAACGGCGCGCCTTTGTTGTCGCCGATGCGGATGATACGCTCGCGCGGAACGCCTACTTCGTTAGCCCAGATGTCGAACGCTTCGTCATCGGTCTCGTAGACGGTAACCCACAGCTTCTCTTTCGGCAGGGCGAACCAGTTTTCACCGGTCAGCAGTTCCCATGCGTATTTGATGGCATCCTGTTTAAAGTAATCGCCAAAGCTGAAGTTGCCCAGCATTTCAAAGAAGGTGTGGTGACGCGCGGTGTAACCGACGTTTTCCAGATCGTTGTGTTTACCACCCGCACGCACGCAACGCTGCGCGGTGGTCGCGCGCGAGTAATTACGTTTGTCGAGGCCAAGGAAGACATCCTTGAACTGGTTCATCCCGGCGTTGGTAAACAGCAGGGTTGGATCGTTGTGCGGTACCAGGGAGCTGCTGGCAACTACCTGATGTCCCTTACTATGGAAAAAGTCGAGAAACGCCTGACGGATCTCAGCGGTGCTCTTGCTCATAATTATCCTGAAATCAAGCTACACGTCATCCTTCAAGTCGCCTCTGTCCTGGCTGCGCTTGCTCTCCCGGCACCGAACTGACGTGCGTTCCAGAAGATGTTCTCTCTTGCCGCCCTGATGCAGCTTGAATGATTTTGTGTATAAGGAATAATCGCCCTGGACGCTGTCTGTACTGTCACAACCAGCGGCCCGACGGAATAAAGTGGGAATAAGATAAGTTTTCTTTACGGCGAAGTAAAATCCCCGATGGGTCAATCTGCAAAATTTCGCCAGATTTCCTGGATATCTTCCATCAGGTAGCCGCGGTAAAGCAGGAATCGCTGAACTTTCACTTTTTCAGTAAAGGCGGAAGGTAACGGTTCGCCGTATTTACGCTGCGCCTGCTCCCTGGCAAGGCTCACCCAGTCGATATCACATTCGCGCATCGCCTGTTCAACGTCCTGGCGGGCAATCCCTTTCTGGCTGAGCTCCTGACGAATGCGCGCCGGACCATAGCCTTTGCGGCTCCGGCTGGCGATGAACTGGCCGACAAAACGGTGATCGTCGAGATAGCGGTTTTCGATACACCAGGCAACCACCTGCTCCAGCTCTTCGGGGGTGACGTCCAGCGCCTCGGGGCCATTTTTGCTCATTACTGGTGCAGCCAGTTTGCGCCGCAGCTCCTGTTCGCTGTGGTCGCGCATGGCCAGAATGCGGATAGCGCGGTCCAGCAGGCGGGCGTAGCCGGAGCGGCGTGATGAAGGTTCAGTCACAGGCACCTCAATAATCTAAAAAATGCAAAAGGGCCGCATAAGCAGCCCTTTATCACTCTGTTAGACGATATCAGAAATCTTGTTCCGTTTCTTCTGCGTCGTTGCCGTCAACGGCGAAGTCCGGCGTAGAGTCCTGGTTGTTGAGCAGCAGTTCGCGAACTTTCTTCTCAATTTCTTTCGCCGCCGCCGGGTTCTCTTTCAGCCAGGTGATCGCGTTCGCTTTACCCTGACCAATTTTGTCGCCGTTGTAGCTGTACCAGGCGCCCGCTTTCTCAATCAGCTTCTCTTTCACGCCCAGGTCAACCAGCTCGCCGAAGAAGTTGATGCCTTCGCCGTAGAGGATCTGGAATTCAGCCTGTTTGAACGGCGCGGCGATCTTGTTCTTCACCACTTTGACGCGGGTTTCGCTGCCGACGACGTTGTCGCCCTCTTTCACCGCGCCGATGCGGCGGATGTCCAGACGCACGGAGGCGTAGAACTTCAGCGCGTTGCCGCCGGTGGTGGTTTCCGGGTTACCGAACATTACGCCGATTTTCATACGGATCTGGTTGATGAAGATCAGCAGCGTGTTGGACTGCTTCAGGTTACCCGCCAGCTTACGCATCGCCTGGCTCATCATACGCGCCGCGAGACCCATGTGAGAATCGCCGATTTCGCCTTCGATTTCCGCTTTCGGCGTCAGCGCCGCGACGGAGTCGACGACGATAACGTCAACCGCGCCAGAGCGCGCCAGCGCGTCACAGATTTCCAGCGCCTGTTCACCGGTATCCGGCTGAGAACACAGCAGGTTGTCGATATCCACGCCCAGTTTGCGCGCATAGACCGGGTCCAGCGCGTGTTCGGCATCGATGAACGCACAGGTTTTACCTTCACGCTGCGCTGCGGCAATAACCTGCAGCGTCAGGGTGGTTTTACCGGAAGATTCCGGCCCGTAGATCTCGACGATACGGCCCATTGGCAGACCGCCGGCGCCGAGCGCAATATCCAGAGAAAGCGAGCCGGTGGAGATGGTTTCTACGTCCATAGAACGGTCTTCACCCAGGCGCATGATGGAGCCTTTACCGAATTGCTTTTCGATCTGGCCCAGTGCAGCCGCCAACGCTTTCTGTTTGTTTTCGTCGATCGCCATTGTTACTCCTAATCATGCAGGGTGAAGCGTGTTCGCTTCGCCGTTAATATTTGTTCAGTTGAGGCAATTATACTGTATGGTCATACAGTATCAAGTGTTTTGTAGAAATTGTTGCCAGAGCAGATTGAGCGCATAGGCCGTCGCCTGACGACGCACCGCTTCGCGGTCTCCGGCAAAGCATTCGCGCCGCGTCACGCCTTGCCCGCTCACGCTGGCGACACCAAACCACACCGTGCCGACCGGCTTTTCGTCGCTGCCGCCATCCGGCCCGGCGACGCCGCTAACGGAGATGGCATAGTCCGCGCGCGCCGCGCGCAGTGCGCCGATCGCCATCTCGACCACCACCGGTTCGCTCACTGCGCCGTTGTCCCGCAGCGTCGCTTCGCTGACGCCGATCATTTGCGATTTGGCTTCGTTGCTGTAGGTCACAAAGCCGCGTTCAAACCACGCTGAGCTGCCGGCAATATCGGTGATCGCTTTCGCTATCCAGCCGCCGGTGCAGGATTCCGCCGTGGTCACCGTCGCACCGCGCGCCTTCAGCGCCCGGCCCACCTTCTCGCTTAGCTGCATTAATTCTGAATCGGTCATTATCGCCCCGCTTTGGTCTGGATAAAGAGGCCATCAAAGATAGCACTTTCCACAGAGATATGGGGACGAGGTGTGGAATTTACGAGGGGACATCCAAAATGAATCATCCCGGCGATGCCGGGATGATAAATCGCACGATTACTTCATGCTGGCGGCGATCAGCGCCACGTTATGACGCATCATTTTCACATAGCTATCCGCGACGCCACCCGGTGCGGAGAGCGCCTCCGGATAGAGTTCGCCCCCCGGCTGGGCGCCTGTCGCGCTGGCGATTTGCTTCACCAGCCGCGGGTCAAGCTGGTTCTCCATAAACCAGGTATGGACGCCATCGGCTTTGATTTGCTTAATCAGCGCCGCCACCTGCGCCGCGCTGGCCTCGCTCTCTGAAGAGAGCCCCTGTGGCGCGAGGAATGTCACATTGTAAGCGCGGCCAAAATAGCCGAAGGCGTCATGGCTGGTCAGGACCTTGCGCTTTGCCAGCGGAATGGCGCTGAACTGCGCTTTCGCCCAGCCGTCGATATTCGTCAACTGCTCGATATAGCGCTTGCCGCTGCTGGTCAACGCCGCTTTATCTTCCGGGTCGGCTTTCACCAGACCATCGAGGATATTCTGCGCATACAACGCACCGTTCGCCGCGCTGTTCCAGGCGTGGGGATCGGTCACCGTTTTGCCATCCTCATCAAGGGTATGGGTCTTGACGCCTTTCGAGGCCACCACCAGCTCGCCCTTAAAACCAGAGGCCTTAATCAGACGATCCAGCCACCCTTCCAGCCCCAGGCCGTTGACCACCACCACGTCGGCCTTGCTGAGCAGCGCACTATCTTTCGGCGAGGGCTCGAAGGTGTGTGGATCGCCGTCCGGGCCGACCAGCGTTTCGACATGGACATGCTCGCCGCCGACCTGCTGCACCATATCACCCAGCACCGAAAAACTGCTTACCACGTTCAGCGTTTTTGCCATCGCCCCCTGCGCCATCAGCCCCAAAGCCAGCGCCACAACCATTGCACTACGTTTCATCATTTCCTTACCCCATCAATTTGCGCCAGCCGACCAGCAGCCGGCTATGCGTGCCAAAAAACAGCGAAATAAAAAACAGCGCGCTGGCGGTCAGCACGATGGCGGGCCCGGCGGGAAGACTGGCCGCCCAGGAGAGACTTAATCCCAGCCAGGCGCAGAGTGCGCCGGAGAGCGCCGCCAGCAGCAGAATGCCCGGCAGCGTTCGCGCCCAGCAGCGCGCGGCAACCGCCGGAAGCATCATCACCCCTACCGCCATCAGCGTTCCGAGTACCTGAAACCCCGCCACCAGATTAAGCACCAGCAGCGCCAGAAACAGTCCATGCAGCAGCGCGGGAAGGCGGGGGTGGTTCACCTGCAGCCAGGCGCAGTCGAACGCCTCGCTGACCAGACCGCGGTAGCACAGCGCAATGCACAGCAGCGTCAGGCTGGCGACGCCGCTGACAAATAGCGCCGCGTCACGATCGACCGCCAGAATAGAGCCAAATAACAGATGCAGGAGGTCGACGCTGGAGCCGCGCAGCGACACCAGGGTGACGCCCAGAGCCAGCGATCCCAGATAAAATCCGGCAAAGCTGGCGTCCTCTTTTAACGGTGTCCGCCGGCTCACCCACCCGGCCACCAGCGCCACCACGATGCCGGCGATGAAGCCGCCCAGGGTCATGGCCAGCAGCGACATGCCGCTCAGCAGATACCCCACCGCCACCCCGGGGAGAATGGCGTGCGACAGCGCATCGCCCATCAGGCTCATGCGCCGCAGCAGCAGGAAGACGCCCAGCATGGTAGTGCTCAGCGACAGCGCCAGACACACCACCAGCGCCCGGCGCATAAAACCAAATTCAATAAAAGGCTGAAAGAAGGTGTGCCAGATCATGCCGACCTCGCATGACTGAAAGCCGGAAGTACCGCCCGGGTGACGCCCCAGCAGGCGCGTTGGGGAGTCAGCAGCAGCGTCTCGGGGAAAAAGTCGGCCACCCGCTGGTTATCATGCAGCACCGCCAGGATGGTCTGCCCCTGCTGATGCATCTCGAGGATCAATTCCATCAGTTCCCGGCAGGTCGCTTCGTCGATGCCGGTGAAGGGCTCGTCGAGCATCACCAGCGGCGCCTGCTGCACCATCACCCGGGCAAACAACATGCGCTGAAACTGGCCGCCGGAGAGCGCCTCAATCGGCGATTTCGCCAGACCCGCCAGCCCGACCCGCTCCAGCACCGCGCTGATACGTCGCCGGGTATCGCCGCCCAGACCGCGTAGCAGCGACACGCCGGGCCATGCGCCCTGACTCACCACATCCTGCACGTTGAGAGGAAACTGCGACTCAAGGGCATGGCGCTGCGCCAGCCAGCCAATCACCGGCCGTTTCCCCTGCCAGCGCAGGCGGCCACTGACCGGTGGTAGAAACCCGGCGAGCGTTTTCAGCAGCGTTGATTTTCCGCAGCCATTGAGGCCAACGATTGCTGTCAGGCTGCCGGGGCATATCATCCCGCTCAACGGTGGGGTGATCGCCACCCCGTCATAGCCAGCGACCAGTTGCTCCAGCTCAATCATGGCAGCGCCACCGCCCACCAGGTCGCTAACCATAGCGCCGCCAGCAGCACGCCTGCGATGGTCGCGCGCGTCGCGCCGGAGGCCATAAAAACTGATGTGAACATATTTCACCTCTTTTAATGTTATAACATAACAATACAGAAGCGAAAAAAGAATGTAAATCAGTGTCAGTGGGCAGAAATGTAACAAAGGTCAACAAGAGGCATGCGGGCGGGAAAAAACGAGAGGTTAAGCGCGGCCTCCCCGGCGTCATCCCCCGGTCGCGCTGCGCTTACCGGGGCTACCAACCGGATACCAGACC
>NZ_JANCOB010000007.1:113408-291325 GCF_024296565.1 Klebsiella sp. SWET4
GTAGCCCGGATAAGGCGCTACGCGCCGCTATCCGGGGAGGCGCGGAATCTGTCAGTAACGTAGCCGCTGTGTTACCGATGGGCGACAAGCTGTCATTGAACTCTCCCCCGGTCGCGCTGCGCTTACCGGGGCTACCAACCGGATACCAGACCGTAGCCCGGATAAGGCGCTACGCGCCGCTATCCGGGGAGGCGCGGAATCTGTCAGCCGGATGAAAATCAGTACCCGCCACGGGCCTGAGAAACCGCCAGGCCCAGTTGCCAGACGGCCATCGCGTAGTGGGTGCTGTGGTTATAGCGGGTGATGGTGTAGAAGTTCGGCAGCCCGTACCAGTACTCATAGCCGGTGCCGACATCCAGCCGTAGCAGACTGGCCTGCTGATGGTTACCCAGCGGCTGGGTTGGGGTTAGCCCCGCCGCCGCCAGCTGCGACACGCTGTATTTGGTTTTGAAACCATTCTCCAGCCCCGGCGCCTGGCCCAGCGCCTGCACCGCCACCAGATCGCCGCTCACCCAGCCATGCTGTTTGAAGTAGTTGGCCACGCTGCCGATGGCATCCACCGGGTCCCACAGGTTGATATGGCCGTCACCGTTAAAATCGACCGCATACTGCTTATAGGAGGACGGCATAAACTGGCCGTAGCCCATCGCCCCGGCGAAAGAACCTTTCAGATCCAGCGGGTCGTCGCTTTCGCTGCGCGCCATTAACAGGAAGGTTTCCAGCTCCGACGAGAAGTATTCAGCGCGGCGCGGGTAGCTAAATGACAAGGTCGCCAGCGCATCAAGGATGCGGGTTTTGCCCATCACCCGACCCCAGCGAGTCTCCACGCCGATAATGCCGACGATGATTTCCGGCGGCACGCCATAAACCTGATAAGCGCGGTTCAGCGCATCCTGATACTGGTTCCAGAACACCACGCCGTTCTGCACATTATCCGGGGTAATAAACTGTTTCTTGTAGCGCAGCCAGGCGCCGGTCGGCCCGGTCGGCGGCAGGCCGGTCGGCGCCTGACGATCCATCAGCCGCAGGACGTAATCCAGGCGCTTAGCCTGCGACAGGATCTCCTGCAGCTGCTGTCTGTCGAAGCCGTGCTTCGCCACCATCTTATCGATGAACTGCGCCGCCGCCGGGTTGTTGGCGAAGTCGCCGCCCATCTGCATCACGTTATGCTGCGGTTCCAGCAAAAAGCCGCCGGTTCCACTCGCCATCTCCGTTTCCGCGGGGGTCTTGGGTTTGCTGCTGCAGGCAGCGAGGAGCACACAAAGGGGAAGTAAAGCCAGATAGCGACGCTTCAACATGGGAATTCCGTTTAACAAATTCAGCAAGGGATAATTATGGTAAAGCATGCGACGACCAACAAGAAAGCGACAATCCGTTTGTAGACAAAATAGTCCTTCATCGCCCCTTCCCTACATACTGCCATGCGCCTCATCGTTTCATCCTCTTGCCCTCAAACTTTCAAAATAAAATATTTATCTTTCATTTTGCGATCTATTTAACACTTTAAAACCTTTCAAAATGATTAAAATCATCCTGCAGTTAGCAAGAAAAATAACACGCTGAAGGAGAGAACAATGATTGACGTCGTTACCCACGGCGCGGAGTGGTTTATCGGCCTGTTTCAGAAAGGCGGCGAGGTATTTACCGGCATGGTGACCGGGATCCTCCCCTTACTGATCAGCCTGCTGGTGATCATGAACGCGCTGATCAACTTTATCGGCCAGCAGCGGATCGAAAAGCTGGCGCAGCGCTGCGCCGGCAACCCGCTTACCCGTTACCTGCTGTTGCCCTGCATCGGTACCTTTGTCTTCTGCAACCCCATGACCTTAAGCCTTGGCCGCTTTATGCCAGAGAAGTACAAACCAAGCTACTACGCGGCGGCCTCCTATAGCTGTCATTCGATGAACGGGCTGTTTCCGCATATCAACCCCGGCGAGCTGTTTGTCTATCTCGGTATCGCCAACGGCCTCACCACGCTGGGCCTGCCGCTTGGCCCGCTGGCGGTGAGCTACCTGCTGGTTGGCCTGGTAACCAACTTCTTCCGCGGTTGGATCACCGACCTGACCACCTCTATTTTCGAGAAAAAAATGGCGATTCAGCTTGCCCGGAAAGTGCATCTGTCAGGAGCGACATCATGACCCGCATTCGTATTGAGAAAGGCACCGGCGGCTGGGGCGGCCCGCTTGAGCTCGACGTCGTCGAGGGCAAAAAGATCGTCTATATCACCGCCGGCACCCGCCCGGCGATCGTTGACCGCATCGCCAGCCTGACCGGCTGGCAGGCGGTGGACGGTTTTAAAGAGGGCGAACCGGCGGAAAGCGACATCGGCGTGGCGATTATCGACTGTGGGGGTACCCTGCGCTGCGGGCTCTATCCCAAGCGCCGTATCCCTACGGTGAATATCCATGCCACCGGCAAATCGGGGCCGCTGGCGCAGTATATCGTCGAGGATATTTACGTCTCCGGGGTGAAAGAAGAGAACATCAAACTGCTGGAAGATAGCGGCGAGACGGCAGCGCAACCACTCCCTGCCGCGGGCCGCGATTATGACGCCAGCAAAAAGATCACCGAACAGAGCGACGGCCTGCTGGCTAAGGTCGGGATGGGGATGGGATCGGTGGTGGCGGTGCTGTTCCAGGCCGGACGCGACACCATCGACACGGTGCTGAAAACCATTCTGCCGTTTATGGCCTTCGTCTCGGCGCTGATCGGCATCATCATGGCCTCCGGCATCGGCGACTGGATTGCCCATGGCCTGGCGCCGCTTGCCAGCCATCCGCTGGGGCTGGTGACCCTGGCGCTGATCTGCTCCTTCCCGCTGCTGTCGCCGTTTCTCGGCCCCGGCGCCGTTATCGCCCAGGTAATCGGCGTGCTGATCGGCGTCCAGATCGGCCTTGGCAACATTCCACCGCACCTCGCCCTGCCCGCGCTGTTTGCCATTAACGCCCAGGCCGCCTGCGATTTTATCCCGGTAGGCCTGTCGCTGGCCGAGGCCCGTCAGGATACCGTGCGCGTCGGCGTGCCGTCGGTGCTGGTCAGCCGCTTCCTCACCGGCGCGCCAACCGTGCTGATCGCGTGGTTCGTTTCCGGATTTATTTACCAGTAAGAGTTTCCTGAAGATGACCGTCATTTACCACACCACCATTACCCGCATCGGCGCCTGCGCGACGATGGCGCTGGAAGAGCAGATGCTGATCACCTTCCGCGAGGGCGCCCCGGCGGATATCGAAGAGTATTGCTTTATTCACAACCACGGCGAGCTTGCCGGCCCCCTGACGCCGGGCGCAGAGCTGCAGCTCGGCGACAGGCGTTATCCGGTGACCGCCGTCGGCGAGGTCGCCGAACAAAACCTGCGCGAGCTGGGCCACATCACCCTGCGCTTCGACGGCCATCGTGAAGCGGAGTTTCCCGGAACCGTTCACGTCGCCGGCCCGGTGCCGGATGCTATCGCGACCGGCTGCGTACTGAAATTTGTTGCTTAGAAGGAGAGAAAGATGAATCAGGTTGCTGTTGTCATTGGTGGCGGACAAACCTTAGGAGAGTTTCTGTGCCGCGGTCTGGCCGCCGAGGGGTACCGCGTGGCGGTGGTCGATATTCAAAGTGAAAAAGCCAGCCGCGTCGCCCAGGAGATCAACGCTGAATATGGCGAAGGCACGGCATACGGCTTCGGCGCCGACGCCACCAGCGAAGCCAGCGTCACTGCCCTGGCTCACGGGGTGGATGAGATTTTCACGCGCGTCGATCTGCTAGTGTACAGCGCCGGGATTGCCAAAGCGGCGTTTATTAGCGACTTCGCGCTGGGGGATTTCGACCGCTCGCTGCAGGTGAACCTGGTGGGCTATTTCCTCTGCGCCCGCGAGTTCTCGCGGCTGATGATCCGCGATGGCATTAAAGGTCGCATCATTCAGATCAACTCGAAGTCCGGCAAAGTGGGCAGTAAGCACAACTCCGGCTACAGCGCGGCGAAGTTCGGCGGCGTCGGGCTGACCCAGTCGCTGGCGCTGGATCTGGCGGAGTACGGTATTACCGTCCATTCGCTGATGCTCGGCAATCTGTTGAAATCGCCGATGTTCCAGTCGCTGCTGCCGCAGTATGCCACCAAGCTCGGCATTGATGAGAGCGAAGTCGAGCAGTACTACATCGATAAGGTGCCGTTGAAACGCGGCTGCGATTACCAGGATGTGCTGAACGTGTTGATGTTTTACGCCAGCCCGCAGGCGTCGTACTGCACCGGGCAGTCAATTAACGTTACCGGCGGCCAGGTGATGTTTTAAAAGGTTCCCGGATGGCGCTGCGCTTATCCGGGCAAAAAAACCATAGATACTGTTATCGGTTTGCAACGGTTTTGGTTGGGGAAAAACATGTGCTTTGTGTTAATTCCGAGCACATTGCGCTCCCGATATTTCTTCTGCGTTATGGCTCTCATGGCGCAGGGAGCGCACAGAGGGCGGCCAGTCGCCGCCGCCCTCTGTACTCCCGGGCTCTGGCCGCCAAAATCGCCACTTCGTGGTACCTTCGACTTATCCCGGCAGGCTCCGGGTCGGGCCGAGGCAGCGTCCCTGCAAATCACGGCCCTCAGCCCGCATCCATGCGGGCTGCCCCGGCCTTCCGGGAACGTCTCAGCGATTTTGAGGCCACCAACACCGCAGTTTCAGTAGCCATGGTTACAAGATAGAGATCTTAAGCTCACAATGGCACGGACCGTAGGCCGGATAAGGCGCAGCCGCCATCCGGCGCGAAAGTAGCTCTTTACCCGCGGTTATTGCCCGGCGGCGCTACGCTTGCGCGGGCCTACAGATCACATGCCAGCGTAGGTCGGGTAAGGCGTCAGCCGCCACCCGACAAAAAACGGTACCCGGGTTGTACCCGGTACCCCACCTTCAGGAGACATTATGGTTACCGCATTAATCACCGTCGCCGCTATCGCCTGGCTGACTCAGCTGGCTTTCGGCGGCTGGCAAATTCGCCGCTTCAATCGCGCCTTTGATAGCCTTTGCCAGCAGGGCCGCGTCGGCGTCGGCCGTTCCTCCGGGCGCTTTAAACCACGCGCGATTGTCGCTATCGCCGTCGATGAAAACGATCGTATTTGCGATACGCTGTTGATGAAGGGACTCACCGTCTTCGCCAGCCCGCAAAAAATCCCCACGCTTAGCGGTAAACATCTCAAGGAATTGCAGCCTGATGTGATCTTTCCCAATGATCCGCTCTGTCAGAATGCACTATCATTAGCGCTTAATCCGAAACATGCATAATTTCGTTGTGAAAGTTAATATCTTGCGAAATTATCACTTCGAAACTTAAACGCAGGATACAACGCCTATGAAACCACGTCAGCGCCAGGCAGCCATTCTCGAGCACCTGCAATCGCAGGGCAAATGCTCGGTCGAAGAGCTGGCGCAACACTTCGACACCACCGGCACCACTATCCGCAAGGATCTGGTGATTCTGGAGAATGCCGGGACCGTCATCCGCACCTACGGCGGCGTAGTGTTGAATAAAGACGAGGCCGACCCGCCTATCGACCACAAGACGCTGATCAACACCCACAAGAAAGCGCAGATTGCCGAGGCCGCCGTGCGCTACATCCACGATGGCGATTCAATCATCCTCGACGCCGGCAGTACCGTGCTGCAAATGGTGCCGTTGCTGAGCCGCTTCAATAACATCACGGTGATGACCAACAGCCTGCATATCGTCAACGCCCTTTCCGAGTTCGATAACGAGCAGACCATCCTGATGCCGGGTGGCACCTTCCGTAAAAAATCGGCTTCATTCCACGGCCAGCTGGCGGAAAACGCATTCGAACAATTCAGCTTCGACAAGCTGTTTATGGGCACCGACGGCATTGATCTGGTGGCGGGCGTCACCACCTTTAACGAGGTCTATACCGTCAGTAAGGCGATGTGTAACGCCGCCCGCGAAGTGATCCTGATGGCCGACTCATCCAAGTTTGGCCGTAAAAGTCCCAACATTGTCTGCGGCCTTGAACGCGTGGATAAATTGATTACCGATGCCGATATTGACCCTGAATTCCAGCGGGCGCTGGAAGCCAAAGGTATTGAAGTCATTATTACTGGAGAACATCATGAGTAACTTTTTGTTAGAGGCCGGACGCCAGACCCTGATGCTTGAGCTGCAGGAGGCGAGCCGCCTGCCGGAACGCCTGGGCGACGACTTCATCCGCGCGGCGGAAACCATCATCCACTGCGAGGGCAAACTGATTGTCTCCGGTATCGGTAAATCCGGCCACATCGGTAAAAAGCTGGCGGCAACCTTCGCCAGCACCGGCACCCCGGCCTTTTTCGTCCATCCGGCGGAAGCCCTGCACGGCGATCTCGGTATGCTCGATAGCCGCGACGTGATGCTGTTTATCTCCTACTCCGGTAGCGCAAAAGAGCTGGATCTCATCGTGCCGCGGCTGGAAGAGAAATCCATTCCGCTGCTGGCGATGACCGGCAAATCCACCTCGCCGCTGGCGCTGGCGGCGAAAGCGGTGCTGGATATCGCCGTGGAGCGCGAAGCCTGTCCGATGCATCTGGCGCCGACCTCCAGCACCGTAAACACCCTGATGCTGGGCGACGCGCTGGCGATGGCGGTGATGCAGGCGCGCGGTTTCAATGAAGAAGATTTCGCCCGTTCCCATCCGGCGGGCGCCCTCGGCGCGCGTCTGCTGAATAAGGTGCATCACCTGATGCGCCGCGACGAAGAAGTGCCGCGGGTCGATGCCGGGGCCAACGTCATGGACGCCATGCTTGAACTCAGCCGAACCGGGCTCGGCCTGGTGGCGGTCTGCGATGAAACCAACCGCGTGCAGGGCGTTTTCACCGACGGCGACCTGCGCCGCTGGCTGGTTGCTGGCGGTACGCTCAACGATAGCGTCACTCGGGCGATGACCCGCAACGGCGTAACGCTGCAGGCGGAAAGCCGCGCGGTGGAAGCCAAAGAGCGACTGATGAAACACAAAATCAGCGCCGCGCCGGTCGTGGATGAAAACGGTCAACTGGTCGGCGCCATCAACCTGCAGAATTTTTACCAGGCGGGGATCCTTTAAGCCCCAGACGTTTCGCCAGCCGATGCAGGTTGGCGACGTCCAGTTCCAGCGCACGGGCGGTCGCCGCCCAGTTGCGCTGATTCGCCTCCAGCGCGCGGCTAATCGCTTCCCGCTGAAAAGAGTCGGTCGCCTCGCGTAGATTGACCTTCTCTATCGCGGGTGCCGCTGCCGCCGTCTCAGTCGGTAACATCGGCGCGGCCACCGCAAACTGGAAATGCTGCGGCTCCAGCGCCACTTCATCGCCGGCCTGGGTGGCCCGCGCCAGCACCACCGCCCGGTGAATAGCATGCTCCAGTTCGCGCACATTGCCCGGCCAGGACCACTGCTGCAGCCTGTTTCGCGCCGCCTCAGCCAAAATGACCCGCGCCAGCCCCATCCGCAGGCGGCACTGCTCACAGAAATAGCCCGCCAGCAACACCACATCGTTTTCCCGTTCGCGTAGCGCCGGAACCGACAGCGGGAAGACGCTCAGGCGATGGTACAGATCGGCGCGAAAGCGCCCTTCCACCACCTCCTGGCGCAGATCGCGGTTCGTCGCCGCCAGCACCCGCACATCGACCCGCAGACTGCGGTCATCGCCGACGCGCTGAATATCGCCATACTGCAGCACGCGCAGCAGCTTCGCCTGCAACGCCAGCGACAGTTCGCCAATTTCATCAAGGAACAGGGTGCCGTTATCAGCCATCTCAAATTTACCGCTGCGGTTGCTGATAGCCCCGGTAAACGCCCCTTTCACATGGCCAAACAGCTCGCTCTCCGCCACGCTTTCCGGCAGCGCCGCGCAGTTGAGATAGACCAGCGGATTGGCGGCTCGCGGCGATCCCTGGTGCACCGCTTTCGCCACCAGCTCTTTACCGGTGCCGGTTTCGCCGCTTATCAGCACGTTTAAATCCGAGGCGGCGACGATATCGATCTCTTTTTTCAGCTGCAGCATGGGCGCTGACAGGCCGATAATTTCCTGGCGCTCAGGTTGCGCATAATTGACCGGCTGCGCCGGCAACACGTTTTGCGCCTCAAGGCGGGCGATGAGCAGCGCGTTGTTCAGCGCGCCGGCCACCAGCGCGGCAATCAGCCGCAGCTCTTCATCGCTGAAGCTATCGAAACGGTCGGCATTCATACCATCAAGGGTCAGCGCGCCAATCAGCGTCTGTCCGGCAAACAACGGCAGGCCAACGCAGGCGTGAACCTTCAGGCTCTCATGACCGGGGATCAGCCCGTCATAGGGGTCGGGCAAATCGCTATCCGCCGGGAAGCGCACCACATCCCCGGCGCGCGCAATCGCCTCAAGCCGCGGGTGTCCTTCCAGGGCAAAGCGCCGACCAAGCACATCCTGCGCCAGGCCATCGATCGCCAGCGGCACAAACTGATGCGCCTCATAGCGCAGCAGCGCCGAGGCATCGCAGCCGAGGATCTGCCGCAGGGTAGTAATCAGGCGCGAAAAGCGGTCGGTGTGACCAATATCGCTTTGTAAATCAATGGCGATTCTCGCCAGCTCGTCGACGGAAAAACTCATTGCCGCTCCATTGTCATTTTGACAACACGCATTGTCATATCGACTATTTTAGCTATTGTCATTTTGACAGCAACCAAAATCAGAAAAAATTAAAAATAGCTAATTATCAATGAATTAAAAAGTTGGCATGCAACTTGATATAAGCCAGTCAACTGAGTTTAAACACACTGTATTGATTGAGGTTGCTATGTCTATTGCGGTTAAAAATAACATTCTTTGGGTTGGCCAACGTGACTGGGAAGTGCGTGATTTCCACGGCACCGAATATAAAACGCTGCGCGGCAGCAGCTACAACAGCTATCTCATCCGCGAAGAGAAAAACGTGCTGATTGATACCGTCGATCATAAATTCAGCCGCGAGTTCGTGCAGAACCTGCGCAGCGAAATCGATCTCGCCGACCTCGACTACATCGTCATTAACCACGCCGAAGAGGACCATGCCGGCGCGCTGACCGAACTGATGATGCAGATCCCGGATACGCCGATCTACTGCACCGCCAACGCCATCGACTCGATCAACGGCCACCATCATCATCCTGAGTGGAACTTCCACGTGGTGAAAACCGGCGATACTCTCGATATCGGTAATGGTAAACAGCTGATCTTCGTGGAAACGCCGATGCTGCACTGGCCCGACAGCATGATGACCTACCTGACCGGCGACGCGGTGCTGTTCAGCAACGACGCCTTCGGCCAGCACTACTGCGACGAACACCTGTTCAACGATGAAGTGGACCAGATTGAACTGTACGAACAGTGCCAACGCTACTACGCCAACATCCTGACGCCCTTCAGCCGCCTGGTGACGCCGAAAATTACTGAAATCCTCGGCTTCAACCTGCCGGTGGAGATGATTGCCACCTCCCACGGCGTGGTCTGGCGCGATAACCCGACGCAAATCGTCGAGAAATACCTCGAGTGGGCGGCGGATTATCAGGAAGATCGCATCACGATTTTCTACGACACCATGTCCAACAACACTCGTATGATGGCGGACGCCATTGCCCAGGGGATCACCGAAGTTGACCCGCGGGTGGCGGTAAAAATCTTCAACGTCGCCCGCAGCGACAAAAACGAAATTCTCACCAACGTTTTCCGCTCGAAAGGCGTGCTGGTGGGCACCTCCACCATGAACAACGTGATGATGCCGAAAATCGCCGGGCTGGTGGAAGAGATGACCGGGCTGCGTTTTCGCAATAAACGCGCCAGCGCCTTTGGCTCACACGGCTGGAGCGGCGGCGCGGTAGACCGCCTGTCCACCCGCCTGCAGGATGCCGGCTTTGAGATGTCGCTGAGCCTGAAAGCCAAATGGCGCCCGGATATCGACGCGCTGGAATTGTGCCGCCAACACGGACGCGACATCGCCCGCCAGTGGGCCCTCTCGCCGCTGCCGGTTGCTGAAGCAGCGACAACGCCGGAACAACAGGACTGTGCCTGTGCCGCCGCCGCGGCCGCCGATCTCGGTCCCATGATGCAGTGCAGCGTGTGCCAGTGGGTCTATGATCCGGCGAAAGGCGAACCCAACCAGGATGTCCAGCCGGGTACGCCGTGGAGTGAAGTGCCGGACAATTTCCTCTGCCCTGAGTGTTCTCTTGGCAAAGATGTCTTTGACGTACTGGCGACGGAGGCAAAATGAGTGATGGCATCGTCATCATCGGCTCGGGCTTCGCGGCCCGCCAGCTGGTGAAAAATATCCGTAAGCAGGATACGCAAATCCCGCTGACCTTAATCGCCGCCGATAGCATGGATGAATACAACAAACCGGACCTCAGCCATGTCATCAGCCGCGGGCAGAACGCCGACGATCTGACCCTGCAAAGCGCCGGCGAGTTCGCCGAGCAGTACACTCTGCGCCTGTTTCCCCACACCTGGGTGAGCGATATCGACGCCGGAAACCGGTTAGTGAAGAGCCAGGATAACCAGTGGCGCTATGACAAACTGGTGCTGGCCACCGGGGCGACGCCGTTTATCCCCCCGGTACCGGGACGCGAGCTGATGCTGACGCTGAACAGCCAGCGCGAATACGGCGCGGCGCAGAGCCAGCTGCACGACGCCAGGCGGGTGCTGATCGTCGGCGGCGGCCTGATTGGCTGCGAACTGGCGATGGATTTCTGCCGCGCCGGTAAAGCGGTAACGGTAGTCGATAACTCAGCCAGCGTGCTGGCGGCGCTGATGCCGCCGGAGGCCAGCAGCCGCCTGCAGCATCGGCTTACCGAGATGGGCGTACACCTGATGCTGAAAACGCAGCTTGAGGGGCTGGAGCAAACCGCCGACGGCATCCGCGTCAGCCTCGATCGCCAGCGCGCGATAATCGTCGATGCGGTGGTGGCCGCCGCCGGCCTGCGCCCGGAAACGTCGCTGGCGCGCCACGCTGGATTGCAGATTAACCGCGGCGTGGTGGTCAATAACCAGCTGCAAACCAGCGACCCGGCGATTTACGCCCTCGGCGACTGCGCGGAAATCAACGGTACGGTACTGCCGTTCCTGCAGCCGATTTTACTCAGCGCCATGTGCCTGAGTAAAAACCTTCTGGCGCAGACGGGCGAGCTCACATTGCCGCCAATGCTGGTGAAAGTGAAAACGCCGGATCTGCCGCTGCATCTGGCCGGCGACACCCGCCGCGACGATCTGACGTGGAATATCGTAGCCGCCAAAGAGGGGCTGGTAGCGAAAGGCGTGGATGCCGAAAACCAGCTGCGCGCCTTTGTGGTGAGTGAAGACAAAATGAAGGAAGCCTTTGCGCTGCTCAAACAGCTGGTGAGTTGATTACCGTCCAGGCAGCCCTGTTTTGCCGGGTGGCGCTACGCTTACCCGGCCTACGGAGGCCGCCCGTAAGCTCATATACTGTAGGCCCGCGCAAGCGCAGCGCCGCCAGCGCAGGGGGCGGCGTCTGGCCGCTCCCTGCGCCACGGAAAACAGAGTGCCGAAAAATTAACCGGGAGCGCAGGTTCGGTTAACACTCAAAACGTTGTTTCTGTCTGAGCCGACTCCTGCAGCACCTGCAGAATGTTGGCTGCGGCGGCGGTCCCCATTTTCACGTAAGAGGCATCGCTAACGCCACCCACATGCGGAGACAGAATGACATTATCAATCGCCTGCCAGATATGCGGCGTGGTGAGTGGTTCACTGTGAAAGCTGTCGAGCGCCGCCCAGCGCAAGGTCCCCGCTTTTAATGCTGCGGCCAGCGCCACATCGTCAATCAACCCGCCGCGCGCAGTATTCACCAGGATAGCGCCCGGCTTACACTGCGCCAGCGTGGCGGCATTGATCATTCCTCTGTTGTGTTGCGTCAAGGGACAATGAAGGGACAGAACATCGGCCTGCATCAGCAGGTCTTTGAGTTCGTCAACACGTTCACATTCCGGCGGGACCGTTTTCGCGTAGGGATCGTAAGCCAGAACCTTCATACCAAAGGCGACGGCAATTTTCGCCACACGGCTGCCAATAGCGCCGAGGCCGACCAGTCCCAGCGTTCTGCCCTCAAGTTCGAGTGATTTATGCGTTGATTTATCCCAGTGCCCTTCACGCAGGCGGCGGTCAAGCGGAATTACCGACTTGGCACAGGCCAGAATTAACGCCCAGGTGTGTTCGGAAACCGCGGCGGCATTGGCCCCCGTCGCCGCGCGAACCATTATGCCGCGCGCGGTGGCCGCCTCAACGTCAATGACATCAATGCCGCTGCCATGTTTGGCAATCACCTTCAATGCCGGGGCGGCATCCATGACGGCGGCCGTGATTTTGCCATAGCGCACCAGTATCGCGAGCGGATTGTGCTGCTGGCACAAGGCTATCAGCTGGGATTCTGTTGGCTGGCGGCCGGCAAAGACAAGCTCGTAATCTTCCAGCATCTCCAGCGCTGCTGCAGCCAAATCGCTGCCGGTAATCAGGATGACGTTTTTAGCGCTCATGGCAGTGTCTCCCCTTCGCTCAGCATCCCTGCCTGACGCAGAGCGCTCTCCAGCCAGTGCGGACGAAGGTCGCCGTCGCGGATAGCAACCAGACGTTTTGATTCCATCGCCAGTTTGCCTTTCGCCAGTTCGATGATGGTGCGAACTTCATCGCGCGGGATAACGACCACGCCGTCAATATCCCCTACCACTAAGTCACCTGCCTGCACGGCGGCGCCACCGACTGAAATAGCGTGATTGACCCTGCCTGGAATGAACTTGGTGGGGCCGCACGGATTCAGGCCGGCGGCGAAAACCGGAAAGCGTTGGTTACTTAAGGTTTCCGCATCGCGAACGGCGCCGTCAATGATAATCCCTGCGATACCGCTGGCCTGGGCCTGCGTCGCCATGATCTCTCCCAGCAGCGCGCAGGAGAGATCGCCCTTCCCGTCGATGACCAGCACATCGCCAGGTTTGGCGACGGCCATTGCGGCGTGAATAGCGAGGTTATCCCCCGGGCGGACCTCTACGGTAATCGCTGGCCCGGCAACCGCCATATGCGGCGCCAGCGGCTTGATGCGGCCATGTAATGTGCCACGGCGTCCGGCCACGTCAGCCAGAATGGCGGCCTGAAATTCGGCGGCCTGGCGGACCTCTTCCGCGTCAACACGCGCAATATCAAAGTTGATGAGTTTCTGTTGCGAAGCAGGCATGGTTACTCTCCATTTGTTTTACTGGATACAACTCACGTGTACTATATAAAACAACTATACGAGCATTGCTTCGCTTTTCGCCAGTGTTGCGAAGTTGTTTGTGATGTAAACACGAAGTTACTCACAAAATTCAGGTACAATTTTGTTCGGCAAAAAGGAGAACATGATGGGGAATGAAGGCGTAATTGCCGTTGAAAAGGCGCTGGCTTTACTTGATTGCTTCCGTCCCGGTAATGACAGTCTGACGTTAACGGAGCTGGCCCAGCTTTCGGGATATCACAAAACAACCGTTTATCGCCTGATGAATTCGCTTGAGCGAATGAACTACATCATCCGGCACGACGATGGCACCTATACGCTCGGCCACCGTCTGCTCTATCTCGGCAAGCTCTATGAGCAATCATTTGAACTTGCCAGAGTCGTACAGCCGGAATTGCAGGCGCTGTCACAGGCCTCCAGCGAAAGCGCGAGCTGGTATGTGATTGAGGGGGGACAGCGCCTGTGTCTGTTCCGCGCCGAAGCCTCCCAGGGATTACGCCACAGCAACCTGCCCGGCAGCCAGTTCCCGCTGGATGGTTCCGCTATCAGCAAGGTTTTACGCCACTGGGGATTGGGTGAATCGTTGCAGGAAGACGAACCGACGCTGCCGTTCTATACCTCCGGCGCGCGCGACCCGCACACCGCGGCCTTCGCAATGCCGGTGTTTGGCGTCCACGATAAACTGATCGCGGCGCTGGCCCTGACCGGGCCGGCATCGCGTCTGACGGAAGATCGTAAAGAAAACGGCATCAGCCAGCTCATGCAGGAGACGGCCAACCGCCTGTCGCTCAAGCTAGGCGCCAGCAAGCCATTCTGCGAAAGGTTTTACGGTCTGAAAGAGTAAGATTGGCTAAGAAGGCGGGAAAAATCCCGCCTTTGCTTATTAATGGGTCATCTGTTTTTCCTGCCTGGCAGTCTGCGAGTAACGCCGTCCCATGGCCAGCACCGCAATGCCGCCTGCCAGACACAAGGCGGCCAGCGGCAGCATCGCCAGCGTATGGCTTCCTGTCCGTTCGCTAATAATGCCATAGGCATTCACCATCACCGCGCCGCCAATCAGGTTGGCGATCGCGCCGATGGCCGCCAGCCCGGCGGCGGCTGACGTGCTGCTCATCCAGCCCGATGCCAGCGCCCAGAAGGGGCCCTTCGCCGCATAAGCGCCAATCAGTATGGTACTGAGGATCATAATGGTGGCCGGAAGCGACAGATTGATAAACGCCGCGAACACGCCAGCCGCAATCATAAAGAGGGTGAGAGCCGTGTGCCAGCGGCGTTCATTGTTCCGGTCCGAACTACGTCCCCAGACAATCATCAGCACCGAGGCCAGACCATAGGGGATGGCATTCAGCAGCCCGGTGGTCAGGTTATCAAGATGGAACGACTTCAGCAGCTGTGGAGACCAGACGCTAAGCGTGGTGCCGGCAGACGACGCACCGGCGTAAATCAACGCCATCAGCCAGATTTGGCGATGCTTCAACAGTTGCCATGTGGTGGTATGGCCGATCTGTTTCTGCTGTTGGCGCTCCGCCTGAAGCGTGTTTTCCAGCCACGTCTTCTGCCGGTCGTTTAACCAGGCAGCCTGATGCGGGCGGTCGCGCAAAATAAAGAAAGCGGCAATCCCCAGCAGCACCGCCGGCAACCCTTCAATAATGAATAACAGATGCCAGCCGCGCAGCCCTAACCAGCCATCCAGCATCAGGATCAGCCCTGAAAGCGGTGAGCCGATAAAGTTAGCCAGCGGAATGGCCACCATAAAAGAGGCAATGATGCGCGCACGGTAGCGTGACGGGATCCACCAGGTAAGATAGAGCACCACGCCCGGGAAAAAGCCCGCTTCGGCAGCGCCCAGTAAAAAACGGACGATGTAAAGGGAGGTGGTGTTTTGCACCAGCGCCATACACATCGATACCACTCCCCAACTGATCATAATGCGCGGGATCCACAAGCGGGCCCCCACCTTCTGCATCGCCAGGTTGCTGGGCACCTCAAAGATAAAATAGGCGACAAAATACAAACTGCTGGCGAAACCAAAAGCCGCCTTACTCAGGCCCAGATCCTCATTCATCTGCAGCGCAGCCATACCAATATTGCCCCGGTCAATAATCGACACCAGGTAGCTGACAACCAGGAAAGGCAGGATGCGCCAGATAACCCGCCGCATGGTTTCTTTTTCCAGCGCATCGTTATCGATAGCGCGGTTCGGTAATTGATCGGTCATGGTTTCCTCGCAGGGTTTCATTATGTTTATCAGGAAAACGATGTAGTGACGAAATAAGTGACTTCAGCCTGATGCGTCCGTTTTGCCGCGTCCGGAGATGAGGATGGGCTGCCTGGGTTGTCATGTTGCTTCACCAGGTAACGCAAGCCACACGTTTCTGGCCGCAAGGTGCGGCGCGGTAACGATCTCCATGAACATCTCGCTATTGTTGCACTCTGTACAACTTAGTTTTATTTTACAAAACTACTATAACGAGGCTGTCGTGTTTTTATCCAGTTAACGAGTGGTTTAAATTATGTAAATAAGAGGTAAATCACAGATGCTTCGGGTCGTTAAAACGAGGGAAAATGAAGATTTGATAAAAAATAATAATTTTTCAATGAGTTAAGTAATTGAGGTTATTGACGCAGAGGGATGCATCACCAGGACCTGGGTCAGCCTGCGCAGCGCCGCCGGGCAGATCGGGTAGCCCGGCTAAGCACAGCGCAAGCCGGGAAAATCTCCAGGTTAACGCGCCAGATTGTCGTAGCCGCGCCAGCGGTAGTTAAGCACCGACAGCGCCCAACAGGCGACGAACAGCCCCACCACCACAAATCCGGCGTCGCCAAGGTTATCGTTTAACATCCCCACCCAGCGCCATATCCCGCCGCTGAGCGCAAACTTATCCATCAGCAGGCCCAGCGCTTCCAGGCCGCCGATAAACAGCGCCACCACCACCGAGGTGCCGGTGATGGTCATATTGTAATAGAGCTTGCGCTGCGGTTTGCTGAACGCCCAGCCGTAGGCGCCGACCATCAGCACGTTATCGAGGGTATCCACCAGCGCCATACCGCTGGCGAACAGCGCCGGGAAGACCATAATCGACCAGACGGAAATCCCGCTCGACGCGCCGGCGGCGGAGATACCCAGCACGCCGATTTCGGTAGCGGTATCAAAACCGAGGCCGAACAGGAAGCCGACCAGGTACATCTGCCAGCTGCGGCTGACCAGACGGAAGGTTTTGCCAAACAGCCAGCTCATCACCCCGCCGCCGCTGACGATTTCGTCGCTCACTTTCTCACCGCGCTTCCACGCCCGAAAGCTGCGCCACACGCTGCGTAAAATCACCAGGTTGATAAAGGCCATCGCCAGTAAAAACAGGGCCGACACGGCGGTGCCGATGACGCTACCGGTGTCATGCAGCCAGCTCATCTGCGCGCTGAAGGCCGTGGCGGTCGCGGCAATCGCCGCCGAGGCCAGCACCACAATCGATGAGTGGCCCAGCGAGAACCAGGCCCCGACGGCGAATGGCCGCCGCCCCTGCTGCATCATCTTGCGGGTCACGTTATCAATCGCCGCGATGTGGTCGGCATCAACTGCGTGGCGCAGGCCGTAGCCCCAGGCCAGCAGGCTGGCGGCCATCAGCGCGCCGCTGTCGCCAAAAGCCTGCAGCGCCCAGCACCAGGCCAGTAAATTCGCCGCGATCAACCCCAGCACCAGACCCGCGGCGCGCGGCTGCTGGCGTAAAACTGTCATTATCATGATTGTGTTCCTTGAGCCTGCCCGCGGGCGGCGGCGATCACCGCCTGACCATATGCGATTGCGCCGTCGCCGGCCGGCAACTGCTGCGCAAACAGCAGAGTAAAATCCGCCAGATAAAAGGTCAATCGCGCCGCCAGCAAGCGGTTATGCAGCACCCCGCCGGTGCAAACTATCGTGTCGATGCCGCGAGCGGTGGCGCAGTCGCAGGCCATCGCCGCCAGCCCACAGGCCAGGGCGTCATGGAAGGCCCAGGCTTTCTGCGCCGGGGTCGCCTGCCAGCCCAGCCATTGTCGCCAGAAGGTGGCTAAGTCCAGCACGTCGTCGCGCCACGGCAGCGTAACCGGGTGGCTGACGCCGGGGCAGCTGACGGCCAGCGCTTCCAGCCGACAGGCTGCTTCGCCTTCATAGCTCAGGCTCTCCGGCGCACAATCCAGCGCGCAGGCAACGGCATCAAACAGCCGTCCGCAGGACGAGGCGCGTGGCGCGTTAATGCCGCGATCGATGGCCTGCGCCAGCAGCGGCCAGTTGCGCTGGCGGAGGGGGGCGGTCTGCGGATAATCCTGCCAGTCAGGGACAAAGGCCAGGCACTGAGCCAGCAGATTTCGCCACGGCTGGCGCGCTGCCAGGTCACCGCCCGGCAGCGCGACGGCCGGCAACCCGCCAAGATGTTCGCACTGGCGATAGTTAACCCGCAGGCACTCCCCGCCCCACAGCGCGCCGTTCTCCCCCATGCCGATGCCGTCGAGGGTCAGGGCGATAACGTCGCCGCCGTCAAGCGGCCAGCGGTGCTCGGCCAGGCACGCCGCAGCATGAGCATGGTGATGCAGCACCGTCTCCACCGGCAGCGACAGGGACGCCGCCCACTGCGTTGAACGATAGCCGGGATGGGCATCAACCACCACCCACTGCGGCACAAACGCGTAAATGCTTTGCATCAGTTGCAGGGTGCTGTGCCACTGCTGTTCAACGCCTTCCTCGCCAAGATCGCCAAAGTGCTGGCTCAGCACCGCTTCGCTGCCGCGCGCCAGGCAGAAGGTATTTTTCATATCCGCGCCGAGAGCCAGCAGCGGCGGGATGTCTCGTAGCCCCGGCGGCAGCGGCAGCGCATCCGGGACGTAGCCCCGGGCGCGGCGCAGCATTTCACCGCTTGACCGCACCAGCGAATCATCCATTCGCTGCAGGATGTCGCGATTATGCAAGAGAAAGCCGTCGGCAATGTCGGCTAAGTCGTTGAGCGCCTGAGCATTACTTAACGCCGGCGGACGGCCGCTAAGGTTGCCGGAGGTCATGACGATGGGGCGCGCCAGGGCCTGCAGAAGCAAATGCTGCAGCGGATTAGACGGCAGCATCACCCCTACTTCCGCAAGTCCTGGCGCAATCTTGTCACACAGGCCGGAGACCTGCGCTTTAGCAATCAGTACGATGGGCGCCGCCGGGGAGCCCATCAGCGCCGCGGCGTCGGCGGGTAAGCCCGCCGCTGACGGCAACATTACCGCCAGCGGTTTCGCCGGACGGTGTTTCCTCGCCCGCAGCGTGGCAACGGCAGCGGGATTACCGGCATCGCAGGCCAAATGAAAGCCGCCGATGCCTTTTATCGCCACGATGTCGCCTGCCGCCAGCCGCGTGATGGCCGCCTGCAGCGCCGCCTCGCTGTTCAGCGTTTCCCCCTCTGCCCGCCATTCCAGCCGCGGCCCGCAGTCGGGGCAGGCCACCGGCTGGGCGTGAAAACGGCGATCCGCAGGATCGCGGAACTCCGCCTCACAAGGGGAACAGAGCGGGAACGGCGCCATTGCGGTGAAAGGCCGGTCGTAGGGCATGGCGCGGATAATGGTTAACCGCGGCCCGCAGTGGGTGCAGTTGATAAAGGGGTAGCGGTAGCGGCGCGCCCGGGGATCGTTCATCTCCGCGAGGCACGCCGGACAGGTCGCGGCATCGGGCACGATCTGAGTGCGCATGCATCCCACCCCGCTCTCGCGGATGGTGAAATCCTTCGGCGTGGCCGTCCAGCAATAAGGGGTGCAGTCGGTGCTGTCGATACGCGCCAGCGGCGGGCAGTGGTCAGCCAGAGCGGCAGTAAAACCATCGTCGCCCCCGGCCAGCCGCACGAGGACGCCGTCACCGTCATTACAGACATCGCCGCAGCGGGCCTGCGTCCGGGCCAGCTGCCAGACAAAGGGGCGGAACCCCACCCCCTGCACTTTACCGCGAATGCGGATTTGCACCCCGTTCATGCCACGACTTACCAGGCCAGCGCCGTACGGCGACGTTTCTCGATATTCATCTGCTCGAGTTTATTGCGGTCAACGCACACCAGGGCGTGCGTCGGGCAGACTTCCATGCAGGCCGGGCCGCTCTCGCGGTGGAAGCAGAGGTCGCACTTGTTGGCTTCGGCTTTTTCCGCCACGACGTTCAGTCCGGCGCCGCTATGGCGGATCACCGGGCGCACCACCACCTCCATCGCCCCGTACGGGCAGGCAACAACGCAGGTTTTGCAGCCGATGCAGCGCTCCTGCATCACATGGACAAAGCCTTTATCGCGGCTGATGGCGCCGTTCGGGCAGACGTTGGCGCAGGGGGCGTCTTCACACTGACGGCAGGCGGTCGCCGTGGAGACATTGACCCCTTTGATCACGTGAATACGCGGTTGAAAGGTATGAGGCGTCAGGGCGGCGCAATCCTGATGTTCCTGATGGGACACCACGCAGGCCACTTCGCAAGTGCGACAGCCGATACATTTGCTCGCATCGGCGATAATGAAACGGTTCATCCATTTCTCCAGCAGTAAGAAGGTTAGGCGCCGGAGTATGCATAATACGTTCCAGTTTTTATGTCATTGATAGTTAATAGAATTAAATCGAACATTTGCTGTCATCGTCAGTAGTGACGATGACAGCTGACGACGTCAGGCACAGGGACCCGCCACCAGTGAATCACGCTCAATTAGCGCCCCGGGGAAGCTCTGCTGAAAGTTGAACTCCCCACCATCCAGCATAAATATCAGCCGATTGATGCTCTCTTTAATCATCTCCGTCACCGGTACCCGAACGCTGGCGAGCGACGGCACCATATACGGCGCCAGCACAATATCATCAAACCCCACCACCGAGACCTGATCCGGAACCTTAACGCCCAGCTGGTGAAGCTGCTTCATCGCTCCGATCGCCATATCGTCATTGCTCGCCACCAGCGCGCTGTAGGTCACCCCGCGCTGACGCAGGATCTCCACCGCCGCCGCGCCGGTTTCCGGCGTCCAGCGCCCCTCCGCGATGAGCGCCTCGTTCAGGGCGATGCCATGGCCAGCCAGCGCGTCTTTGTAGCCGGCAAGGCGTTCGACGCCGGTGGGTGAGTCAAGGGAGCCGGTAATAAAGGCGATATCGCGATGGCCAAGCGCAATCAGCCGCTCCACCACCCGCATCGCCGAGGCTTTTTGATCGGACCAGACACAGTGGCTGGCGTGGCGACGCAGGCGGCGGTTAAGCACCATGATCGGCTGCGAGTGGTTCTCAACGATCTCGTCCATCTCGTCAACGGTGAGAAAGCGCGGGTAGATGATGATCGCATCGCAGCGCAGGTCCAGCAGGTACTGGATCGCCTCCCGCTCCTCTTGCGCGCTGTGCTTGCCGTCGGCCAGGATCAGCTGTCGTCCCTTGTCTTCCGTCATCCGCGCCACGTGATACAGCAGCTCGCTGAAATAGACGCCGTGGTACAGGGTGTTGGTCACCACCAGGCCCAGGGTTTGCGTCGTTTTGGTCGCCAGGTTGCGCGCCAGCAGATTAGGCCGATAGCCGCTCTCCGCCACCGCCTTAAACACCCGGTCTTTGGTCTCCTGACTGACATAGCCGTTGCCCGACAGTACCCGCGAAACGGTTGCCTTCGATACCCCCGCGCGCTTTGCGACCTCCAGCATCGTTGCCATGTGATTCTTCCTGTTGCAAAAGTTGCAGGCAGTGTACTGCACGTTTCCCGCTTTTACAGCATTCCCCTGTTCACCACCGCGATCCGGCTCACGGCGACGCTTCGCGATCAAAATCACAAAATTGAGATCATCTTTTTTTATTTCTTGTGCAATCAAATGAAACTCACCATGATTTTGTGGAACCGGTTTCCTATATAAACATGGTATCGCCCGGCGATGCGGCGCGGTAGCAGATCAGTACCCTATTGATAAACAGGATAAAATCCGATGTCGAAAAATTATGCAGCCCTGGCGCAACAGATAGTCGCGGCAATCGGCGGAGTCGATAACGTCGCCGCCGTGACCCACTGCATGACCCGTCTGCGCTTCGTGGTCAAAGACGACGAAAAGGTCGATAGCCCCACCCTGAAAGGCCTGACCGGGGTACTCGGCGTTGTGCGCAGCGATAACCAATGCCAGGTGATCATCGGCAATACCGTTTCCCAGGCCTACCGCGAGGTCGTGAATCTGCTGCCTGGCGACCTGCGCCCGGCTGAGCCGCAGGGCAAAGCGCCGCTAACCCTGAAACGCATCGGCGCCGGGATCCTTGACGCGCTGATCGGCACCATGTCGCCGCTGATCCCGGCGATTATCGGCGGATCGATGGTCAAGCTGCTGGCAATGATCCTTGAGATGAGCGGCGCGCTGCCGAAAGGCTCGCCGACGCTGACACTTCTGGCGCTTATCGGCGACGGCGCGTTTTTCTTCCTGCCGCTGATGGTGGCCGCCTCCGCGGCGGTGAAATTCAAAACCAATATGTCGCTGGCTATCGCCATCGCCGGGGTGCTGGTGCATCCCGGGTTTATCGAATTGATGGCCAAAGCCGCCCAGGGCGAACACGTTGAATTCGCCTTTATTCCGGTTACCGCGGTGAAATACACCTACACGGTGATCCCGGCGCTGGTGATGACCTGGTGCCTGTCGTATATCGAGCGCTGGGTGGATCGCATTACCCCGGCGGTGACGAAAAACTTCCTTAAGCCGATGCTGATCGTGCTGATCGCCGCCCCGCTGGCGATCCTGCTGATTGGCCCGCTGGGCATCTGGATCGGTAGCGCCATTTCCGCGCTGGTGTATACGATCCACAGCTATCTCGGCTGGCTGTCGGTGGCGATCATGGGCGGGCTGTGGCCACTGCTGGTGATGACCGGGATGCACCGCGTCTTTACGCCAACCATCATTCAGACCATCGCCGAAACCGGCAAAGAGGGCATGGTGATGCCATCGGAGATCGGCGCCAACCTGTCGCTGGGCGGATCGTCGCTGGCGGTGGCGTGGAAAACCAAAAACCCGGAGCTGCGCCAGACGGCGCTGGCCGCCGCGGCATCGGCGATTCTGGCCGGGATTTCCGAACCGGCGCTGTACGGCGTGGCGGTGCGCCTGAAGCGCCCGCTGATCGCCAGCTTAATCAGCGGCTTTATCTGCGGCGCGGTGGCGGGAATCGCCGGTCTGGCCAGCCATTCGATGGCGGCGCCAGGGCTGTTTACCAGCGTGCAGTTTTTCGATCCAGCCAATCCGATGACTATCGTCTGGGTATTTGGCGTGATGGCGCTGTCGGTGGTGCTGTCGTTTGCCCTGACGCTGATCCTCGGCTTTGAAGATATTCCCGTTGAACAGGCCGCTGCCGACGCCAGAGCGCGCCAGGCCCGGGCCCAGGCATCCCACGCCTGAACACACAATTGATAATGAGGTAATGCATGGCGAGTTTCCCACAGGGATTTTTATGGGGCGGCGCACTGGCCGCCAACCAGTCTGAAGGCGCTTATCTTGAAGGCGGTAAGGGGCTGACCACCGTGGATACCCTCCCCCACGGCGCCCACCGCCTGCCGGTAAAATTAGGCCTGGAGAAGCGCTTTACGCTGCGTGAAGACGAATTTTACCCCAGCCATGAGGCGATCGATTTTTACCATCGCTATAAAGAAGATATTGCCCTGATGGCCGAGATGGGGTTCAGCGTCTTTCGCACCTCCATCGCCTGGAGCCGCCTGTTCCCGCGCGGCGACGAGCAGCAGCCGAATCCGCAGGGCATCGCCTTCTACCGCTCACTGTTTGAGGAGTGCAAAAAGCACGGTATCGAGCCGCTGGTCACGCTGTGTCATTTCGACGTGCCGATGCATCTGGTGATGGAGTACGGCTCCTGGCGCAACCGCAAAATGGTGGATTTTTTCAGCCACTACGCCCGCACCTGCTTTGAAGCTTTTGACGGTCTGGTGAAATACTGGCTCACCTTCAATGAAATCAACATCATGCTGCACAGCCCCTACTCCGGCGCCGGGCTGGTGTTTGAAGAGGGTGAAAATCAGGAGCAGGTGAAGTACCAGGCCGCGCATCACGAGCTGGTGGCCAGCGCGCTGGCGACAAAAATCGCCCATGAGATTAACCCGCAAAATCAGGTCGGCTGCATGCTGGCGGGCGGCAATTTCTATCCTTACTCCTGCAAGCCGGAAGATGTGTGGATGGCGCTGGAGAAGGACCGCGAAAATCTGTTCTTTATCGACGTCCAGGCGCGCGGCGCCTATCCGGTGTGGGCCGCGCGGGTGTTCCGGGAAAAAGGGGTCACGATTGCGAAACAGCCGGGCGATGACGAGATCCTCAAAAACACCGTCGATTTCGTCTCCTTTAGCTACTACGCGTCGCGCTGCGCCTCGGCGGAGATGAACGCCAGCAACACCAATGCCGCCAACATCGTCAAGTCGCTGAAGAACCCGCACATCCCGGCCAGCGAATGGGGCTGGGGCATCGACCCGCTGGGCCTGCGCATCACCATGAACATGATGTATGACCGCTATCAGAAACCGCTGTTCCTGGTGGAAAACGGGCTTGGCGCCCGCGATGAGATCGATGCCAATGGCGACATCAATGACGACTATCGCATCAGCTACCTGCGCGAGCACATCAGGGCAATGCGCGACGCTATCGGAGACGGTATTCCGGTGCTGGGCTACACCAGCTGGGGCTGCATCGATCTGGTCTCGGCGTCAACCGGCGAGATGAGCAAGCGCTACGGCTTTGTCTATGTCGATCGCGACGATGCCGGCAACGGCACCCTGGCGCGTAAGCGTAAAAAGTCATTCTTCTGGTACCAGAAGGTGATAGCCAGCAACGGCGCCGATCTCGACTAAGCGTCCTCGCCCACGCGCGCCCATTCCCCGCGATAAACGGGGGACGGGCGTCTGCTTTCTGTTGCATCTATTACATGCTTTTTTCTCGAGCCTGATTCCAGTTTCTGGTTTGCCTCCTGTTCACAATAACTGGTATTTTATCCAGTACTTTTACAGGGGTATCTTCAGCAAGGAGCACATCATGAGCGCACAGCACACTACCGCAGCCAGAGGGATAGCCAGGGCCATTCGCCAGTTAACCGTGGGATATGTCAGAAAACGCCATGAAGACCGCAAAACGCGGGAGACGCGGCGCTACACCCGCCACGCAGCCTTGAACCTGAACGGCGACTGGCTGGAGCAGGCGGGGTTTCCAGTCGGCACGCAGGTCAGAGTCTCGGTGTCGCCCGGGAAATTAGTGATAGAGAATCTTGAGCTGGCGCCGCCGGGAACGGGGCTCCCGGCAGGTCAGTCGTGCGCCGGCGGAGAGCCCGGTTCGCCGCTGGGTTAATCGTCTTCAGCCTCCAGCCGGGCAAAGCCGCCCTGGCCCTGCCAGTCTGCCAGCTGCTGGTACACCCGGGCAACGGCCTCTTTTACCGGCTGGGTCATCGGATAATAAAAACCGACGATATCCGGCTGAATGCCGAGGAAAATCACCTCGCCGACGTCCTCTTTCAACTGATCGACCAGATAGTTGAGCGGCATGTTATGGGTGGTCATCATAAACATCTCGGCGATATCGTCGGGGTCGATGACGCGAATGTCGCCGGGGTTAAGGCCCATGTCGGTGGCATCGACAATCAGCAGGCGTTCGGGGCGTAATTCGCGGATCGCCACGATGTCGTTTTCCGGCGCGCTGCCGCCGTCGATGACCACCCACTGGCCGGCCGGGTTCGCCGCGCACATCTCCGCCAGCAGCGGGCCGGCGCCGTCGTCGCCCATCATGCTGTTGCCAACACAGAGTAAAACGTCAGTCACGTAATCTCCTCACCATCAGATAGATGGCGCTCTCCTGGTGAATATCATGCAGCATGCTGAGCATCGTTTTACTCCACGCCTGCTGCTGCGGGGTCTGCGCGGACTGCGCTTTATCAAAGGCGTTGGCCAGCATCGCCACATGGCTGCTGTCGATGACGATTTCGCCATACTTCGGCACGCCCTCCATTTTGCGCTGCGCGGCGCTGCCCGCCTCAAGGGTGGCGATCCATGCCAGATACGCCTCCCACGGGCAGCTCAGCGCCGCCTCAAGACAGTCGATGACGCCGAGGTGGTGGCCAATCGCCAGGCTGTAATAGACCACCTGCTGCGCCTGATCCGGCGTGGCGTCGTTCTCATCAATAAATTTACGGCTCAGCTGACTGAACACCACCGTCTCGCTCATCGGATACGCGCCCCCTCGACCACCTGGTTGAGATGGGTGACGATCTCGGTCAGACGCGGATCTTTCTCCGCCTCCAGCCAGCGCAGCACCTGGCTGTCGCCCTGGCCGAGCAGACGCATATAGTCGTCAGCAATCTGCCGGCCATAGCGATAACCCGCCAGACGCCGCGCTTCGCGATCGATGCGCACCCGCAGGGGCTGCACCATATCGGCATGCAGCAGCTCGGTCGGCTGTTCGTCGAGTTCACCTGGCAGACGAGCATGGATTTTCTGCTCCAGCAGGCCGAGCGCCATGGCGAAGCCGTACAGGGTGGCGGCGGGCGTCGGCGGGCAGCCCGGAATATAGACATCGACCGGTACGATTTTATCGGTACCGCCCCAGACGCAGTACAGGTCGTGGAAGATGCCGCCGCTGTTGCCGCAGGCGCCGTAGGAGATACAGATCTTCGGATCCGGCGCCGACTGCCAGGCGCGCAGCGCCGGGGAGCGCATGGCGCGGGTCACCGCCCCGGTAAACAGCAGAATATCGGCATGGCGCGGCGAAGGCACTACCTTGATCCCGAAGCGTTCAGCGTCGAACAGCGGCGAAAGGGTAGCGAAAATTTCGATTTCGCAACCATTGCAGCCGCCGCAGTCGACGCGGTAGACGTAGGCCGAACGTTTAATCTTCTTCAGCAGCGAGGCCTTCATGCTGGCGATGGATTCATCCACCGTCATCGGCACGGGAATGCCGTTTTCATCGCGCGGGCCAAGTAAAGTACTCATCAGCTGGCCTCCCTCATATGGCGGGTCAGTTCAATACGATCGGACGGCACCAGGCATTTCTGGCGCTTGCATTCCGGGCAGGTTTCGAAGCTTTCGCGGTGCAGCTCGGCGCGGGTATCGCCGTTATGCTTGAGCAGCGCGATGGCGTAGTCGATCTCCTTCTGCACCGCGAACGGACGCTGGCACTCCCGGCAGTGGCAGATAGCGAAGCGCGACTGCTGGAGGAAATCCTCTTTCTTCCACACCGCCAGCTCATACTCCGGCGACAGCTTAATCGCCGCCGTCGGGCACACCTCTTCACAGCGGCCGCAGAAGATGCAGCGCCCGAGGTTGAACTGCCACGCCAGCTGATTAGTGGTCAGATCGGTCTCGACCGTCAGGGCGTTCGACGGGCAGGCGTTCACGCAGGCCGCGCAGCCGATACACTGCTGCGGCGTATGCTCCGGCTTGCCGCGAAAGTTTTTGTCTACCGGCATCGGCTCCAGCGGGTAGGCGTGCGTCGCGGTGCCGGTCTTAATAACTTTTTTAATAAAGGTAAACATGGCGATTCCTTATTTCAGCGGCGAGTTTTTACGCTCGATGCTGTAGCGCTCCAGCTCTTTGTACGGCACCACTTTGCTCTTCTTCTTGCGTACGTCGACAACGGTCATGCGGTCGGTACAGGAGTAGCACGGGTCGAGGCTGCCGATGATCAGCGGCGCATCGGAAACGGTGTTGCCGCGCAGCATATAGCGCAGGGTCGGCCAGTTGGCATAGGTCGCCGCCCGGCAGCGCCAGCGGTACAGTTTCTGGTTGTCGCCGGTCATGCTCCAGTGGATATCGTCGCCGCGCGGCGCCTCGGAGAAGCCCAGTGCGAAGCGGTGCGGAATATAGGTGAACCCCTCCACCATCAGCGGGCCGCCCGGCAGGTTATCGAGACCGAAATCAATCATATTCAGCGCGGTATAAACCTCGTTGATCCGCACCTTGAGGCGAGATATTACGTCGCAACCCTGCTCGCTGTGGACTTCCATCGGCAGCAGGCCGTAGCCGACAAACGGGTGGTCGGCGCGGGTGTCGCGGGCATGGCCGCTGGCGCGCACCATCGGGCCGACGTTACTAAAGTCGCGGGCGATTTCCGGATCCAGACGGCCAATACCGACGGTACGCTGTTCCATATTCGGCGTGCTGAGCAGCATATCCACCAGCTCCTGCACGTCGCGGCGCATCTGCTGCGCCAGCTGACGGGTCTGGATCATGTCCTCTTTCAGCAGGTCGCGGCGGATCCCGCCGATCAGGTTCAGGCCGTAGGTTTTACGTGCGCCGGTAAGAATTTCCGCCATCTTCATTGAGGTTTCGCGCACGCGGAAGAACTGCATAAAGCCGGAGTCAAAGCCGGTAAAGTGGCAGGCCAGACCGAGGTTCAGCAGGTGCGAGTGCAGGCGTTCCACCTCCAGCAGAATGGCGCGGATCATCTGCGCCCGCTCCGGCACCACGATGCCCATCGCGTTCTCCACCGAGGTGGTGTAAGCGGTACTGTGGGCGAAGCCGCAGATGCCGCACACCCGGTCCGACAGGAAGGTCACTTCGTTATAGCCCATGCGGGTTTCCGCCAGCTTTTCCATCCCGCGATGGACGTAGAACAGGCGGTAGTCGGCATCGATAATGTTCTCGCCGTCAACGAACAGGCGGAAGTGGCCAGGTTCATCAGAGGTGACGTGCAGCGGGCCGATCGGCACCACGTTGTTTTTCTTGCTGCCGAGCTCGTTAATGAACTCGTAGGTTTCGGCGTCGGTGGTCGGCGCCGGGCGCTGGCGGTAGTCCATGCTGTCTTTGCGCAGCGGATAGAGTTCGTCCGGCCAGTCGTCCGGTAGCACCAGACGACGTTCGTCCGGCAGGCCGACCGGCACCAGGCCGTACATATCGCGCACTTCGCGCTCGCCCCACACCGCCGCCGGGACGCGCGGCGTCACCGACGGGTATTCCGGTTTGTTGGCGTCCACTTCCACGCGCACGGTGATCCAGCATTTGGTGCCCTGCTCCATCGACAGCACGTAATAGACCGCGTAGTGGCCGTTGAGCTTACGTTCATCGTTGCCGAACAGCACCGACAGCCAGCCACCCTGCTGGTAGTAGAGAAACTCCACCACTTCCGGCAGGTAGTTGACCTTCACGGTGATAGTTAACTGGTCTTTGGTCTGCCAGGCTTCGTCCAGCACCACGCCCGGAAAGGCCTGGTGCAGCGCCGCAAGATAGTGTTGACCGATTTTTTCTTCAGACATGCTCAAACTCTCTTAATCACGCCACCAGCAAGGAGACGAAAGCTAAAAAGGCGAAACCAAACCCGGCCCAGGTGACGCGGGAGGTGGCACAAAAACGCAGACGCGCCATGCTGTTTTCAAACAACGCGATAATCAGCACCCCGACTACCAGCTTGACGACAGCGACCACCAGCGCCAACAGCAGGCCGCCGACGCTGAAGCTGGTCATCTGGCCCCACGGGAAAAAGACCCCGACAAACATCTGCAGCACCACCAGCTGTTTGAGGCTGATGCCCCACTTCAGGATGCCAAAGCCGCTGCCGCTGTATTCCGACAGGGGGCCCTCCTGCAGCTCCTGCTCCGCTTCCGCCAGATCGAACGGCAGTTTGCCCATCTCGATAAAGGTGGCGAAGGCGCAGGCGCACAGCGCCAGAATCAGTGGAATGCTGTGCGCCGCCGGCCAGTGGTAAAGGGTATCGGTGATGGTGCTGATATGGGTCGAGCCGGCGACCTGCGCCGCCACCCACAGGCCCAGCAGCAGGATCGGCTCCACCAGCACGCCGAGCATCGCTTCGCGACTACTGCCCAGCGCGGTAAACGGGCTGCCGGTGTCCAGACCAGAAATGGCAAAGAAGAAACGGGCGATGGCGAACAGGTAGATCAGGGTGATGAGATCCCCGAGCACCGGCAGCGGGGAGTCCACCGTCACCACCGGCAGCGCGGTGGCGATGGTCAGCATCACGCCCACCATGACGTACGGCGTCAGGCGAAACACCCAGCCCGAGGCGTCAGGACCGACGCTCTGACGGCCCAGCAGTTTCAGGATATCGCGATACTCCTGCAGTACCCCCGGTCCGCGGCGGTTATGCAGTCGCGCGCGGGCGACGCGAACGATCCCGGACAACAGCGGCGCGACGGCAAACAGCACCAGCGCCTGTAGCAATGCAATTAACAGACTCATTCTCAGGCTCCTCGCGAAATGACAATCACCACCAGCACCGCCAGCTCAACCAGCGCGATCCCGCGCAGCAGCGCCGGCGCCGAGGCCGATTGCCAGCCCGGCACCAGACGCACCGGGTTCAGCCAGTGACGCAGCTTCAGCAACGGCGCAAAGGCCTCTTTCACCGGCATGGCAAAGCCGTGGGCCGTTACCACCATCGACTGCTCGTGGTCGTAACCGCAGACCCACGCCGCGCCGCGCGAGCGCGCCGCCAGGCGATCGCCTTTAAAGAAGATCATCAGCAGGAACGGCAGCAGCGGGCAGGCGATAAGCAGCAGCGCGATCATCGGCTGCGATACCACGCTCGATACCTGAGCCTGCACCGGGAAGGCGCCGCTCACCAGCGGCAGCAGCCACGGCGCGGCGATGCCGCCAACGAGGCAGAAGACCGCCGCCAGTATTACGCTCAGGGTCATCAGCCAGGGGGCGCAGGTGGCGTTTTCCGCCTCTTTCGTCCGCGGCGCGCCGAGGAAGGTCACGCCATAGACTTTCGCCATACACATCACCGCCAGTGCGCCGGTGATCGCCAGGCCGACGGCCAGCAGCGGCCCCAGCAGACGGCCAATAAACAGGTCGCCGGTGCTCATTTTGAAGAAGGACTGGTAGATAACCCACTCGCCGGCGAAGCCGTTCAGCGGCGGCAGGGCCGCCATTGCCATCAGTCCTACCAGCATGGCGAGGGAGATCAACGGCATTTTTTTACCGATGCCGCCCAGCTTCTCGATATCGCGATGGCCGGTACGGAACCACACCGCCCCGGCGCCGAGGAACAGCGTGGTTTTGAACAGGCTGTGGTTAATCAGGTGATACATACCGCCGATAAAACCCAGCACCATCAGCGTGCTGTTGCGGGTTGCCACGCCGGTAACAAAGGCGCCCAGCCCCAGCAGGATGATGCCGATGTTCTCGAGGGTGTGATAGGCCAGCAGACGCTGAATGTTATGCTCCATCAGGGCATACAGCCCGCCGATAAAGGCGGTGATCATCCCCAGCGCCAGCAGCATGACGCCCCACCACAGCGGCGGCACGCCGCCGGCCAGCGAGACGGTCAGCATGCCGTACAGACCGACCTTCATCACCACGGTGGAAAACAGCGCGGCGGCTGGCGCGCTGGCCCCGGCGTGAGCCTGCGGCGCCCAGCCGTGCAGCGGGATCGCCCCGGCCAGCAGAGCGAATCCCACCAGCCCCGGCAGCCACAGCAGCGGGTTCTGCATCATATCCACCGCCTGGAGGTTGATCTGCGCCAGCTCGAGGGTGCCGTAGGTCGACCACACCAGCCAGCAGGTCCAGGCCATCAGCAACGTGCCGAGACGCCCCAGGGCAAACCACAGCTTACCGGAAGCGGCGCAGCCGGTGAGAAACGCCGCGCAGAGCGCCATGATCTCCGCCATCACCACCAGCGAACCGATATTGGTCACCACCACCGCGCAGGTGGCGGCGGCCAACAGCAGGTTGACCAGCAGGCCGTTGGCCTTCACCTGCGGATGGCGATGCCAGCTAATATTGAACAATGACACCGGCAGCGCCGACAGGCCGATGGCCAGCAGCCACAGCGCGTTGACACCGCCCACCCGCATCGTCAGATGCAGAAACTGCAGCATGCCGCCGTGGATCCGTTCCGGCATCAAGAGCGCTGCGCCGCCGGCAACCACCAGCATGGCGCTGGCCACCGCGCCGCCGATCCCGGCAATAGCGCCGCTGAGCGGTTTACGCATGGCAAACACAAAGGCCAGCACGGCGCTGGCGGCGTACCACATCACCGCCTGATTGACTAATCCTATTACACTCATTCCCTCTCCCCCTGTTGCGCCTGGAACAGCGACAAGTCGCCAAGGTCGGTATTAAAGGTCAGCTGGCGTTTACGCTTGCTGGCCTGGGCGATATCCCGGCTATCCACCAACAGCAGCGCGTTGGTCGGGCAGGTCCGCACGCAGGCCGGGCCCTGGTCATCGAAGTGGCAGAGGTCGCATTTCACGGCAATGGCGCGCACGCCGGGCACCCAGTCGAGCAGCGAGCTGACACGGGCCGGCGCCGGCGGCGCGGGGGGCGCGAGTCGGGTATTGGCATTGGCCGGAATATCCAGCGGACGGCTGCCGGAAAATTCGATGGCGCCAAACGGGCAGGCGATGCCGCACAGTTTGCAGCTTACGCACAGGCTCTCGTTGAGCTGGACGGCGCCATCGACGCGCTGGATGGCGTTAACCGGGCAGACGGTGGCGCAGGGGGCATCTTCGCAGTGGTGGCACATCTGCGGTGCCGATTCTTTTTCATTACGCATCACCTGCAGCCGCGGCATAGCCTGCAGGCCGTGCTGGCGATGCGTCTCAGAGCAGGCGGCTTCGCAGGTGCGGCAGCCGATACAGACAGTGGAGTCAGCAATTACAAAACGGTTCACCGGGTCATCCTCGGGTGAAAGTCATTTTTGACGAAATCAGGTTGCGCAGGTGTCATTTTCGACACGTGTCGACACCTCGCGATCAGTGGGTCAGGGCCAGATGGCTTAAATCCACCGGTTGGTCTTGCTCCATGGCGTCATATAGACGGTCATAGACAGTGGCGATAATCACCAGATAGTGCTCCAGCACCTGGTCGCGGGAGCGGTTGCTGATCCGCCCGTCCACCGTGCCATCTGCCGCCAGCGTGGCCTGAGCAATCAGGTACTTATCACCGCCGCCTTTGTTTTCGACGTAGTATTCGATGGTGTGGCTGTTAAAGCCTTCCGCCAGCGCGACAAACACCTGAAAATGGCCGAACAGCACGAAGCACAGCTCTTTATCCGGCGCGCAGCTCATCGCGTGATGCAGGCGGGCCTTCGACAGGGTGATCCCCTGAACCAGCGAGTTACAGTAGATGTGCCACTGCTCCTGCTGCTGCCGGTGACGGTCGGCGATGTAATCCGCCTTTTCACTTATTTCCCAAATAGTCATATCGGTTTCTCCGTTGCATGAGATGCACCCTCTAAGCATTTTTCATGCCATTTTTTATTTAATTGATTTAACTATGTTTTTGTATTCATCCCTGCCGATGCGACATGTCGATGACAGCCCCGGGGCGTCGACATCGACATTGCCGGCCACGACGATTTCATTCTGGCATCGTTATTGCATACAAGGCGCATTGCGATACGGAGGCGACTATGCACGAAATCACCCTCAGCCAGCGGGCGCTGGAAATTATTGAACAACAGGCGCAGCAGGCCGGCGCGCGACGGGTGACCGGCGTGTGGCTCAAGGTCGGCGCATTTTCCTGCGTGGAAGCCAGCGCCCTGACCTTCTGCTTTGAGCTGGTCTGCCGGGGCACGCTGGCGGAGGGGTGCGAACTGCATATCGCCGAACAACAGGCTGAATGCTGGTGCGAACGCTGCCAGCAGTACGTCCATCTTGTCTCGCAGCACGTCCGCCGCTGCCCGCTCTGCAATAACGACCAGCTACAGATCGTGGCGGATGACGGCTTACAGATTCAGCGTTTAGAACTGGAGTAAACTATGTGTACAACATGCGGCTGTGGCGAAGGCAACCTCTATATTGAAGGAGACGAACGAAACCCGCATTCCGCGTTCCGCAGCGCCCCCTTCGCGCCCGCCCCACGCCAGACGATGACCATCACCGGTGTCAAAACCGATCACTTCGCCCCCACCCGCACGCCAGAGGGCGACCTGCATTACGGCCATGGCGAGGCTGGGACTCACGCCCCGGGGCAGAGCCAGCGGCGGATGCTGGAAGTGGAGATCGACGTGCTGGATAAAAACAACCGTCTGGCGGCGCGCAACCGCGCACGCTTTGCGGCGAAACAGCAGCTGGTGCTGAATCTGGTTTCCAGCCCCGGCTCCGGTAAAACCACCCTGCTGACCGAAACCCTCACCCGGCTGAAAGGACGCGCCGACTGCGCGGTGATTGAAGGCGATCAGCAAACGGTCAATGACGCCGCCCGCATTCGCGCCACCGGCACCCCGGCGATTCAGGTCAATACCGGGAAAGGCTGCCATCTCGATGCCCAGATGATCGCCGACGCCGCCCCGCGCCTGCCGCTGGCTGACCACGGCATTCTGTTTATCGAAAACGTCGGCAACCTGGTCTGCCCGGCCAGCTTTGATCTCGGCGAACGCCATAAGGTGGCGGTGCTGTCGGTCACCGAAGGCGAAGACAAACCGCTGAAATATCCACATATGTTTGCCGCCGCCAGCCTGATGCTGCTCAACAAAGTCGACCTGCTGCCGTATCTCAATTTCGACGTTGAGAAGTGCCTGGCCTGCGCCCGTGAGGTCAATCCGCATATTGAGATTATTCTCCTCTCGGCCACCAGCGGCGAAGGCATGGAGCAGTGGCTCACCTGGCTGGAGACGCAGCGATGTGCATAGGCATTCCGGGACAAATTTGCGCCATCGACGGCGTGCTGGCGAAGGTGGAAGTCTGTGGCATTCAGCGCGACGTCGACCTGACGCTGGTGGGCGCCGTTGACGAGCAGGGTCAGCCGCGTCTCGGCCAGTGGGTGCTGGTGCACGTTGGGTTCGCCATGAGCGTGATCAATGAAGCCGAAGCGCGCGACACTCTCGAGGCGCTGCAAAATATGTTCGATGTGGAGCCGGACGTCGGCGCGCTGCTGTATGGCGAGGTGCGATAATGCGTTACGTTGACGAATACCGCGCCCCCGAACAGGTGATGCAGCTGGTGGCACATCTTCAGCAGCGTGCGCGTCTGCTGCCGCACACTGCCGCGCGACCGCTACGCATCATGGAGGTCTGCGGCGGCCATACTCATGCCATTTTTAAATTCGGGCTCGACCAGCTGTTGCCGGAGAATATCGAATTTATTCATGGGCCAGGCTGCCCGGTGTGCGTCCTGCCGATGGGGCGCATCGATGCCTGCATTGAGATTGCCAGCCGTCCGGGGGTCATCTTCTGCACCTTCGGCGACGCCATGCGCGTGCCAGGTAAAAACGGCTCGCTGCTGCAGGCGAAATCCCGCGGCGCCGATGTCCGCATCGTTTACTCGCCGATGGACGCCCTGCGGCTGGCGCAGCAAAACCCGCAGCGTGAGGTGGTCTTTTTCGGCCTCGGTTTCGAAACCACCATGCCCGCCACCGCCCTCACCCTGCGTCAGGCGCGGGAGCGCAACGTCGATAACTTCTACTTTTTCTGCCAGCACATCACCCTGCTGCCGACCCTGCGCAGCCTGCTGGATCAGCCGGACAACAGTATCGACGCCTTTCTCGCCCCGGGCCACGTCAGTATGGTGATCGGCACCGAAGCCTACGGCTTTATCGCCAGCGACTATCATCGTCCTTTAGTGGTCGCTGGTTTCGAACCGCTTGATCTACTGCAAGGCGCGGTGATGCTGGTTGAGCAGACAATAGCGCAGCGCAGCGATGTGGAAAATCAGTACCGTCGCGTGGTGCCGGATGCCGGCAACCCACTGGCGCAGGCGGCGATGGCCGACGTCTTTCGCCTGGATGGCGACAGCGAATGGCGCGGCCTGGGGGTCATTAGCGACTCCGGCGTGCAGCTTACGCCAGCCTATCAGCGCTTCGATGCCGAGGCGCATTTCCGCCCGGCGCCGCAGCGCGTGTGCGACGACCCGCGGGCCCGCTGCGGCGAGGTGCTGACCGGCCGCTGTAAACCGCACCAGTGCCCGCTCTTCGCCCGCACCTGCAATCCGCAAAGCGCCTTTGGCGCGCTGATGGTCTCCTCAGAAGGGGCCTGCGCCGCCTGGTATCAATATCGCAGTCAGGAAAATGAAGCATGAAAAGCGTCCAGTTAGCTCACGGTAGCGGCGGTCATGCAATGCAGCAGCTGATCGGCGACCTGTTTATGCAGGCCTTCGCCAACCCCTGGCTGGCGGAGCAGGAGGATCAGGCGCGCCTCGATCTGGCGGCGCTCGCCGCCCAGGGGGACCGCCTCGCCTTCTCCACCGACAGCTACGTGATTGACCCGCTGTTCTTTCCCGGCGGCAATATCGGCAAGCTGGCCGTCTGCGGTACCGCCAACGATGTGGCGGTCAGCGGCGCCATCCCCCGCTATCTTTCCTGCGGCTTTATTCTCGAAGAGGGGCTGGAGATGGCCACCCTGGAAGCGGTGGTCGCCAGCATGGCCGACACCGCCCGGGCGGCAGGGATCGCCATCGTCACCGGCGACACTAAAGTGGTGCCGCGCGGCGCGGCGGATAAGCTGTTTATTAACACCGCCGGCATCGGCGCCATCCCGGCGGACGTTCGCTGGGGGACGCAGCAGATTAGCGCCGGTGATGTGCTGCTGGTCAGCGGCACGCTGGGGGATCATGGCGCCACCATCCTTAACCTGCGCGAGCAGATGGGGCTGGACGGCGCGCTGTCCAGCGATTGCGCGTTGCTGACGCCGCTTATCCAGACCCTGCGGCCACTGAGTGGAGTGAAAGCTCTGCGCGACGCCACCCGCGGCGGGGTCAATGCCGTCGCCCATGAGTTCGCCGCCGCCAGCGGCTGCGGCATCGAACTGCAGGAGGCAACGCTGCCGGTCAACGATACGGTGCGCGGCGTCTGCGAACTGCTTGGGCTGGACGCCCTGAACTTCGCCAATGAAGGCAAACTGGTGCTCGCCGTCGCCCGCGAGGCCGCGGAAAACGTGCTAGCGCATTTGCGGTCTCACCCACTGGGACGCGATGCGGCGATAATCGGCGAAGTGGTCGACCGCCCGGGCGTGCGTTCCGTTGGGCTGTACGGCGTGAAGCGGACGCTCGATCTTCCCCACGCCGAGCCGCTGCCGAGAATTTGTTAACGACGGCGTCGGGTCCCGGATAGCGGCTGGCGCCTTATTCGGGCTACAAAACTGCGCGCACGTAGCCCGGCTAAGCGCAGCGCGAGCCGGGGTTAAAGCGGCAATAACCGCTTTATTAACATACTATTATTTGTACCATCATTTTCTTATGCGCCACGTTGTCGGCGCGTTTTGGACGTAAGCAATGTCGTATACACCGATGAGCGATCTCGGCCAGCAAGGGCTGTTCGATATCACCCGGCTTTTATTACAGCAGCCCGATCTGGCCGCGCTGAGCGAAACTCTCACCCGCCTGGTGCAACAGTCTGCGCTCGCCGACGAGGCGGCCATCATCCTGTGGAACGCGGGTAACCACCGCGCGGCCAGGTACGCCTGCGATGAAGCCGGTCACCCGGTGAGCTACGAGGACGAAACCGTGCTCGCCCACGGTCCGGTGCGCCGCTTACTCTCCCGGCCGGATGCCCTGCATTGCGACCACGAGACCTTTGCCGACACCTGGCCGCAGCTTATCCGCAGCGGGCTTTATCGCCCGTTCGGGTACTACTCGCTGCTGCCGCTGGCGGCTGATGGGCGGATCTTCGGCGGCTGTGAATTTCTGCGCCGTGACAACCGGCCGTGGAGCGAGAAAGAGTTCCAGCGGCTGCATACCTTCACGCAGATCGTCGCCGTCGTCACCGAGCAAATTCAGAACCGGGTCAGCAATAACGTCGATTACGATCTGCTGTGCCACGAGCGCGACAACTTTCGCATCCTGGTGGCGATCACCAACGCGGTGCTCTCACGCCTGGATATCGACGAGCTGGTCAGCGAGGTGGCGAAAGAGATCCATCGCTACTTCCGGATCGACGCCATCAGCGTGGTGCTGCGCAGCGACCGCAAAGGGAAGCTCAACATCTATTCCACGCATTATCTTGACGCCAGCCATCCCGTCCACGACCAGAGCGAGGTGGATGAAGCCGGTACCCTCACCGAGCGCGTGTTCAAAAGCAAAGAGATGCTGCTGCTCAACCTGCACGAGCATGACACCCTCGCGCCGTATGAGAAAATGCTCTTCGAGATGTGGGGCAATAAGATCCAGACCCTGTGCCTGCTGCCGCTGATGTCCGGCAATACCCTGCTCGGGGTGCTGAAGCTGGCGCAGTGCGACGAACAGGTCTTCACCACCACCAATCTCAAGCTGCTGCGGCAGATCGCCGAGCGGGTATCGATCGCTATCGATAACGCCCTCGCCTACCGCGAAATTCAGCGCCTGAAAGAGCGGCTGGTGGATGAGAACCTCGCCCTCACCGAGCAGCTCAATAATGTCGAGAGCGAATTCGGCGAGATCATCGGCCGCAGCGAGGCGATGAACAATGTGCTCAAACAGGTCGAGATGGTGGCGCACAGCGACAGCACCGTGCTGATCCTCGGCGAAACCGGCACCGGTAAAGAGCTTATCGCCCGCGCCATCCACAACCTCAGCGGGCGTAACGGTCGACGGATGGTGAAGATGAACTGCGCCGCGATGCCCGCCGGGCTGCTGGAGAGCGATCTGTTCGGCCACGAACGCGGCGCGTTCACTGGGGCCAGCGCCCAGCGTATCGGCCGCTTCGAGCTGGCGGACAAAAGCTCCCTGTTCCTTGATGAAGTGGGCGATATGCCGCTGGAGTTGCAACCTAAACTGCTGCGCGTCCTCCAGGAGCAGGAGTTCGAACGTCTGGGGAGCAACAAGCTGATCCAGACCGACGTCCGGCTGATCGCCGCCACCAACCGCGATCTCAAGCAGATGGTTATCGACAGGGAATTCCGCAGCGATCTCTACTATCGGCTCAACGTGTTCCCCATCCACCTGCCGCCGCTGCGCGAACGTCCCGACGATATCCCGCTGCTGGTGAAGGCCTTTACCTTTAAAATCGCCCGCCGCATGGGGCGCAACATCGACAGCATTCCGGCGGAAACCCTGCGCACCCTGACGCGAATGGAGTGGCCGGGCAACGTGCGCGAGCTGGAAAACGTTATCGAACGGGCGGTGTTACTCACCCGCGGCAACGTACTGCAGCTCTCCCTGCCGGAGCGGGAGATCGTGGAAGTTCCTCGAACGCCGGCGGTCCTGCCTGAGGAAGGTGAGGATGAATATCAGCTGATCGTCCGGGTGCTGAAGGAGAGCAACGGCGTGGTGGCCGGGCCGAAAGGCGCCGCCCAGCGGCTGGGGCTCAAGCGCACCACGCTCCTGTCGCGCATGAAGCGGCTGGGTATTAATAAAGACGAACTGGTGTAACCTCGTGCGCTCCCCCTTTCCGCGCCGGTGAGAGGGAGCGCTGGCGCAGCGCGCTATTTATCGCTGGTAAAACCGTTGCTGGTCGCCAGTTCGGCAAACCACAGCGCATTGCGTTTTATCTGTCGCTCGCCGGTCTCGAGATCCAGTCGCCAGAAGCCGTAGCGTCGTTTGAAGGCATTGATCCACGACCAGTTGTCGATAAACGTCCACTGGTGTACGCCAAAGCAGTTCGCGCCGTCGGCAATGGCGCGGTGCAGCTGCACCAGATGCTCCTCCATCAGCTGGATGCGGAAATTATCGTCTATCACCCCGTCCGCCCCGGGCTCTCCCTCTGATTGTCGATCCATCGCGATGCCGATTTCCGCGAGATACCACTTAATGTTGCCGTAGTTATCGCGAATATTGGCGGCAATGTCATAGATCGCCTGCGGCAGGATCTCGTTGTTATCACGATAGGGATTAAAGCGGCCCTGCGGGTTCACCGCGTTTTCGAAATAGTATTCCGGGGTGAAATAATCGAGATCATATTCGCCCTCACGCGCTTTTACCCGCCGCGGCACGTAATAGTTCACCCCAAGAAAATCGATATCCGCGCTGAGGATCAACGCTACGTCGTCTTTGCTGGTCGTCGGCAGGCAGTCGTGGGCGGCGAGGATCTCGCACAGCGCTTTGGGGAATTCATGTTTTACCAGCGGGTCAAGGAAGCTGCGGTTAAAAAACAGGTCGGCATACCCGGCGGCTTTTTTATCCGCGTCGCTGTCAGTGAGGGTATAGCTCGGGGTCAGGTTTAGCACCACGCCGATCTCGCCCGCCAGCGCCAGTTCACGATAAGCCGTTACCGCTTTGGCGTGCGCCAGCATAATGTTAAACGCCACCTGCGCCGCCAGCCGGCCATCTTTCTTACATGGATAGTGGAAGTCGTACAGGTAGCCTCCCTCAACCGGCACAATCGGCTCGTTGAAGGTTATCCAGTATTTAACCTTATGGCCAAACAGGCTAAAGGCGGTGCGGGCAAAGCGGGCAAACAGCTCGGCCACGTGCGCCGATTCAAAGCCGCCGTACTGTTTCTGCAGCGCTTCCGGCATATCAAAGTGGTAGAGATTGATCATCGGCTCAATGCCGTTGGCGATCATCTCATCGAGATAGGCGTGATAAAAACGCACCGCGTCCGGGTCCGGCGCGCCGGTTTCCAAATCAGCGATCAGTCGTGACCACTGAATTGAGGTGCGAAACGAGTTGAAGCCGGTCTGTTTCATTAGCGCCACGTCCTGCGGATACTGATGATAAGTATCACATACGGTTTGCGGCCCTACCTGCTGATAAAATCGCTCCGGTTGTTCGGCAAACCAGCTATCCCAGATGGAACGATGGCGCTTATTGGTGACCCCTTCCGTTTGCGGGCCGGACGCCGCCGCCCCCCATAGAAACCCTTGCGGAAACTGATATTGCTGCATAACCTCTCCTTCGAAAAAAGGCTGCGCCCGTCTGGCGCAGCCTGAACGTACTACTCTGCGACCACTTCGATCGATTTAATGAACATATAGCCCCAGTCGCCGGCGAAGCGGCCGAAGTCAATCTGATTAGTCCCCGCGTTAAGCGTCACCGGTATCCGCAACTGCTGGCCCTGCTCATCCGTCTGCGGGAAGGCCACGGCCTGCGGAGCGCCCCCGTTGACGACAAATGAGTTCTGCTTACCGCCCCATTTGCCGTTGAAGGTTACATTGAGCAGGAACTGACCGCTCCACGGCGCCTGCACCTGCCAGCTGATCTTATCCCCCTCGTTGGCAAATGGGCCGAGGAAGCCGTCCTCGCCAACTGTCAGCGCGTCTTTATCACTCTTCATCACCGTCAGCCGACCCTCAGCCACGCCATAAACTTCGCCGTAATAACGACAAAAATCCGCTGGCGCTTTCCCCGTCGCTTCGCCCACCGTCACGGTCACGGTTTTGCTGCTTTTCAGCAGCCCATCGTCCGCCGTGAACGTCAGCGCATAGGTACCTGGCGTCGTAAACCAGGCCCGGGTTTGAGCCCGATCGGCATGGCAGAAATGCACCTGACCATCGCCGGCGTGCTGCCAGCCCACCTTAACCTCTCGCGACGGCAGGCCATCGTCCTGCCAGCTGGCCGTAAGCTCGACGCCCTGGTCCTGCGTGGTGGTTAGGGCCGGTTCCAGCGTGACAACCGGCGGCTGATTCTCCTCGCTATGCTGCACGCTAATCACATTGGAAGGAGCCGAACGGCCGCTCTCGTTTTTCGCTGTCACCCGGTAGTAGTACGTATGCCCGAGCTGAAGCTGACGATAATCGTCGCGGAACAGAACCATGGTTTCCGGATTCCATTCGTTAACGCCATCGGAGATATCCCGGCCCACCACCGTCCACGGCCCGGTCGGCGAGGCGGCGCGTTCGACATCGTAGCTGCGTCCCACCGCGGCTCCCATCCAGTTGATCGCGAAGGGCGAGGTGGTCTCGCGCAGCAAAGGCGCGTCCGGCTTCGGCAGCGGCGCCATCGTCTGCTGCCCGGCCATCTGCGCCGCGGCCGTGCGCACCAGATCGACCACCGCCTGCTCCTGGTTCGCTTCGCCTTCTTTGGCAAACCCCGGCAGGTGGTAACTGTAGTGCCCGGTCGACTCCTTATGCCAGTAGAAGCCGCCGTCGTGACGATGGCCGCGGAAGCCCCAGATAAGCCCGCCGGCGGCTTGCGCCCCGTTGACCTCGCTGTGAACGATCGACTGCATAATGGCGTTCAGTTGATCCGCCGGCAGCAGGCCAAACTCGCCGACGAGATAGACTTTTTGCCCGCCGACGGCGCGCAGATCCTGCGTCACCTGCCCGGGATGGTTATTATCGGCATTGGTGTAATAGTGATTGCTGACGATATCCACATTGGGGTCGGTCAGCGCAAAGGAATTGATTTTCTTATAGGTACCATCCACCACCAACTGATGAGGGGCCCACTTTTTAATCCACGCCGCGGTCTGATGCAGGAAATCGGCGTTGGTATCCTCCAGCTCGTTACCGGTTTCCCAGGCCATGATCGCCTTTTCATCATAATAGGCGCGGCCGGTGACAGTATTTGTCCGGGTGATAACCTGGCGGATCACATCCAGATAGGCTTTGAAGGTCTTGCTATCGGTCCGATAAAAGTCTTCCGCTTTTTCATGGTAGAACGCCGCCAGCTGCTCGCGCCCGCCCCACCACCACCAATGGTCGATAAACGGCAGGATCAGACGCAATCCCTGTTTATCCGCTTCGGCAATCATGTTGTCATACACCCGCATGGCTTTCTCATTCAGCCGCGGCATGCCGTCCGCCGTTTCCGGCGCCAGAATATGGGTCTCGCGCCCGCAGGCTTTATCAAATTCCTGCTGTACCGACAGCACGTAGACGCGCTGGGCTTTCGCCCCGGTTTGCACCATCGCCTGGATCCAGTTTTGCTGCTCCTGCGCCGTTGGCCATTTAAAGTATTGTCCCCAGCCGCGCGGGTCTGCTCTGCAGGGGCCGCGGGCGTCGTCTTCAATGCGGTGCAGCTCCGGCGCGTGGATCCCGGCGAAACGAAACACCTTGTCGCCGTCCTTGAGGGTGGCGCCGTCGCGAGTGATAAAGTGCGTAAAGTGCGAGCGCTCGGCGGCCAGCGCCCCGCCGGCCCCCAGCGCGGACAGCAGCCCCATCAGCAGCAGGTTTTTCATCGGCTTCATCGTTGTCTCTCCTTAGAACCAGACCTCGGCCTGTACGCCGAAGTTAACGGTGTCGGTAGAGCCACTGCGGGAATACCCGCCGGCGGTGATGGTATTGGTATCCCAGTTGTAGTTGCCGTCCAGCGCATCGGAGACACCTTTATCCCACTTCGCGTAGGTGACGAAGAAGCGCAGCTGCGGGCGTGCCCAGAAACCGGAGTCAAAGGTCAGGGTTGGCGCAACGGTAACTTTGGTCAGGCCGCCTTTGCCTTTGCCGTTTACCCCTTTGTAGTTTTTGTCATCCAGGTATTCGTAGCCCAGCTCGTACTGCATGGCAAAGTTGCGGGTGATCTGATGATAAGGGCGGATACCGGCGACCCACATCGAGCGTCCCCAGCCATGGTCATCTTCCATCCACCAGCGGTAGTTTTTATCTTTCTGCCAGAAAGCGAAGGTCGAGATCTCCAGGTCGCCCATCGAGGCCACGCTATCCAGCACCACTCGCCAGGACTGAGTGTTTTCCAGATTGGCCCAGCCCCAGCCGTTTTTACCCAGTGAGTCACCCGCCGCCAGCCCTTTCCCGTACTGCAATGCAAGGCGGGAGTAGCCTCCGGTCAGACCATAGAAACCGTCAAAGTTATAAATACCGGTCACGCCATAGCCCTTCTCGGCGGAAGTCGGGTGGTTTTCGTTACGGTTCATGTGGTGGCCGATCAGCTCCAGATCGAAGCCTGTCCCCGCGATCTTTTTCAGCCACAGGTTGAGGGAATAGTCATCCGGGTAGCCCTGATCTCCCTTATCCACCGGGTAGGCTTTGGTTTCATCGGTGGGTGAAAAGGCGTACACCCCGGCGTCGAAGCGGGCGAAGCCGAGATCCATGTTGTCGAAGCCGCCGCCGGTGCCGTTGTACTGAATGTACTCCCAGTCGAACTGATGGCTGGAGGTGTTGGAGCTGCTGTAGCGCTTACCGGCCCAGAAGGTCATCTCCGGCGCAAAATCCAGATTGCTCAGCTCGGCGAACCCTTCGCGAAACTGTACGTCATGGCCATCGTCATCCTGACAGTTCCAGTCGGAGGTGCATTTCGACTGATGAGTGAGGTTGGCCTGCACTTTCGCCACCACGCCGCTGTCCGCCGTCAGCGTCACGGTGGGGATCAGTTCGATCTTGGTGTCTTCTTCGTTGCCCAGTCGCCACTTACCGTCCGGCATCAGGCCGACGGAGTCCGCGCGGTTGCCATCGGAGTTCGCCAGGATCCCGGAGCGGATATAGCCATGCAGCGCAAAATCATACTTCGGATCGGCGCAGGCCAGGCTGCTGGCCCCTGCCAGCGAGAGGAGAGCCAGAGGTATTGAATGTTTCAGCTTTATCATTATTTTTTTCCCACGTTATGTTTGTTAACACGAACCGATAACGGAGGGGAAATTTACGGATCAAAAATGGAAATGTACATCCGTTAATGGAAAGCGCTTTCCATAATTGCCTATCTGGTTCACAAAATTCGCTCCGCGACGAATATATTCGTGAGACTGATCACATAAAATAACAAGAATGCCGCCGGGAGCCGGCAGCAGAGCGGAAGGAGGAGCAGGTGAATGAGTGCCGCCGGGGGATAAGCCGCCGACGGCGAGGGGGTCAGCGTTCGGTTTCCGCGAGCTGGCGTTCGTACACTTTGAAGAAGGGGCGATAGAGCATCCAGGCGTTAAACATCGCGAACAGGCTCATGCACAAATTTTTCCAGCTACCGTTCGCCGACCATGCTGCCCCCAGCGGGGAAGGCATAGACCATGGCAGCATCGCCACCGCGCGGTCGAGGATACCCAGCTGAGTTAAATACCATGCGATACAGGCATTTATCAGCGGAACAAAGAGAAACGGCAGTAAAAAAACCGGGTTCATGATTACCGGAAAACCAAACAGTATTGGCTCGTTGATATTAAACAGCGACGGCAGCAGGCCAATTTTTGCCACGCTTTTCAGCTGCCGCGAGCGGCTGCGCATCGCCATCAGCACCAGCGGCAAAGTGGAGCCAATACCGCCGATCAGCAGGTAAAAATCCCAGAACCCCTGCAGATAAATATGCGGCAGCGTTGGCGAACCCGCCGCCAGCGCCTGCTGATTTTCAAACAGATAGGTCATCCAGAAGGGGTTCATGATCCCGGTGATGATCAGCGCGCCGTGGATACCGATAAACCAGAGTAAGTTACAGATAAATAAAGAGATCAGTACCGCCATCAGCGTGTCGGACGCCAGCACCAGCGGCCGCACCGCTTCGCTGATCAACTCCGGTACGATGCGTCCGGTGGTCTGCAGCAGTATGGCATTCATCACGCTTATCGACAGCATCACCACCAGCAGCGGGATCAGCAGTTGAAAGCCATTGCGGGTCATCAGCGGCACTTCATCAGGCAAGCGAATACACCAGCCTTTTTTGTAGAAAAAGCGAATTATCTCAATGGAATAGGTGCTGGATATCAGGGCGGTAAATATCCCCATACCGCCGAGATAAACATTGCTCACCGCAGTCTCGCGAAAGCCGATAAACAGCAGAAAAGCCAGACACCCGGTTAAACCGCAGAGCCGTTCCGGCAGACGGTACTGCTTGGCGAGACTGGCGCTGGCGCCGAAGGCGACAATCAGCGCCACCAGGCCAATGGTTAGCTGAAAGGTCGGCAGCAGGATAGGCCGCAGCAGCAAATAGACCTGGCCGAAACGCGAGGCGCCGTCGATGGAAACGGGCGGAAACAAAATGGGCACCAACAGGCTGCCAACAATCACAAAGGGCATCGCCAGCGCAAAGCTATCGCGCATCGCCGTAATGTGGTTGTTGCGCGTCAGAACATTCGCCAGCGGCGCCAGCCGCTGCTCGATGATATCCACGGCCACATTCATTAACTGAATGTTCATACTCCTACCTTTGCGAATGGTTGTCTCGCCGGGATGATCGCCCACAACACCGGAAAGTGAAAGCCTGCCATAGGTGATCATGGTCACAATTAATAAATCCACAAACGGAAAGCGCTTTCCGTAATGCATCCATTTTGACTATAGTCCGCTCATCCAACCTCATCAGGAGCGGTACTTATGAAAAAAATAATGTTGTGTTGTTCGGCAGGCATGTCCACCAGCCTGCTGATGAAAAAAATGATTGCCGAAGCCGAACAGCGGGGCCTGCCGGTAGAGATCAATGCCTATGGCGTAGCGGAGTTCGCCGAACAGGTTGGCCATTATCAGGTGGTGCTGCTGGGGCCGCAGGTGAAATACATGCAGCAGGATCTGCAAAAACAGGCGGATAAATACGGTATCCGCGTCGAACCCATCAATATGATGGACTACGGCATGCAAAAAGGCGCCGCGGTCCTTGATTTCGCCCTTTCCCTCATCGAAAACAAGAACTAAGGAAAGATCATGAGCTCTCTGTACGCTAAATTGATCGATGTGATCGAACGGCAGATCACGCCGCTGGCCGGCGCGATCGGCCAGCAAAAATACGTGACCTCGATCCGCGACGGTTTTATCACCGCCCTGCCCTTTATGATCGTAGGCTCGTTTTTGCTGGTATTTATCTTTCCGCCGTTTTCTCCGGATACGACGTGGGGCTTTGCCCGCGCCTGGCTGCAATTTTCGCTCGATCATCGCGATGCGCTGATGCTGCCGTTCAACTTCAGCATGGGGGTGATGACCCTGTTCATTGCCGTCGGGATCGCCGCCAGCCTCGCCAAGCACCATCACCTGGACTCGCTGACCGCCGGGATGCTGTCGCTGATGTCGTTTCTGCTGGTGGCCGCGCCGCTGAAAGATGGCCAGATCTCTACGGCCTACTTCTCCGGCCAGGGGATCTTCACCGCCATTCTGGTGGCCATCTATTCCACCGAGCTGTACGCCTTCCTCAAGCGGCATAACATCACCATTCGCCTGCCGCCGGAAGTGCCTGCCGGGGTGGCGCGCTCGTTCGAGATCCTGATCCCGGTGCTGGCGATCATTCTGACGCTGCATCCGCTGAACCTGTTTATCGAGGCTCAGCTGGGGATGATCATTCCGGAAGCGATCATGTCGCTGGTCAAACCGCTGGTCGCGGCTTCCGATACGCTGCCGGCCATTCTGTTGTCAGTGCTGGTCTGTCAGGTGCTGTGGTTCGCCGGGATCCACGGCGCGCTGATCGTCACCGGGATCATGAATCCCTTCTGGATGGCCAACCTGTCGGTCAATCAGGCGGCCATGGCGGCAGGCACCGCTATTCCGCACATCTATGTCCAGGGCTTCTGGGATCACTATCTGCTGATCGGCGGCGTCGGCTCCACCCTGCCGCTGGCGCTGATGCTGCTGCGCAGCAAGGCCGTGCATCTGCGGACGATTGGCCGGATGGGGGTCGTGCCGGGGGTATTCAATATTAACGAACCGATCCTGTTCGGCGCGCCGATCATCATGAATCCGCTGTTTTTCCTGCCGTTCGTGCTGGTGCCGATGGTCAACGCGACCCTGGCGTACTTTGCGCTGAAGCTGGATCTCGTCAGCCGCGTAGTATCGATGACGCCGTGGACAACGCCGGCGCCCATCGGCGCCTCGTGGGCGGCGAACTGGAGCTTTAGCCCGGTGATCCTGTGCCTCATTTGTATGGCCACCGCCATGGTGATGTACCTGCCATTTCTCAAAGCTTACGAAAAACAGCTGCTGGCCCAGGAGCGTGAAAACGCCGTCGGCCAGGCTGACAACGCGGCGCAAACCGCTTAACGCTAACGATTCAGAGGATAATCATGGAATTAGAAGAACAGGTGATGGGGATCATCATCAACGCCGGCCAGTCACGTAGTCTGTGCTACGAAGCGCTGCACGCCGCTAAAGCGGGTGATTTCGCCACCGCCGACGCCAAAATGCAGGAAGCGGCGCACTATTCCCGCGAAGCTCACCTTGTACAGACCCAGCTTATCGAAGCTGACGAAGGCGAGGGAAAAACCAAAATGACGCTGGTAATGGTCCATGCTCAGGATCACCTGATGACCTCCATTCTGGCGAAAGAGCTGATTGCCGAACTGATTGCGATTTACCGCGCGCAACCGCTTCACGCCTAGCGCGTTCCCCGGCCAGGCGCGCTGGCCGGGTCTGATTCCCCGAGGTCACTATGTTACATCTTGGAATAGATATTGGCGGCACCAAAATGGAAGCCGTACTGCTGGACCCGGCAGGCGAATGCGTCCAGCGCCTGCGCCGGCCGACCCACAAAGAGAGCTATGACGCCTTTATGCGTCAGCTGCTGACCCTGATTGCCGATATTCGCGCGGTCAGCCCGCAGCCATTCACCCTGGGGATCGGCCTGCCCGGGGCTATCGATCCGCAAAGCGGGCGCATTAAAAACTGCAACTGCCTGGTGCTCAACGGTCACGATCTGCGCCGGGATATCATGCAGCAGCTTGGCCAGCCGGTGTGGATGGCAAACGATGCCGACTGCTTCACCCTTTCGGAGGCGGTGGATGGCGCCGGCGCCGGGGCCTCCACCGTCTTCGGGGTGATTATCGGTACCGGCTGCGGCGGGGGGATCGCCGTTCATCAACAACTGCTCAGCGGCCCCAACGCTATCGCCGGGGAGTGGGGGCATAATCCGCTGCCGGGCTATACTCCTGAGCGCGATGGCCCGCCGCAGCCCTGCTACTGCGGCAAAACGAACTGCATCGAAAGCTTTCTCTCCGGCACCGGCTTCGCCCGCCGCTATGGGGAACAAGCCCGTGCGGAAGCCATTGTCGCCGCGGCGCAAAACGGCGATCCGCGCGCGCTGGCCCACTGGCGACACTTTATCGATGCCTTTGCCCGTAGCCTGGCGTCGGTGATCAATATTCTCGACCCGCAGGTGATTGTGCTGGGCGGCGGTCTGTCCAACGTCAGCCAGATCTATCGCGATCTGCCGGCCGCCATCGTGCCGTGGATCTTCTCCGACACCTGCCGCACGCAGATCAAACCGGCCCGCTTCGGCGACGCCAGCGGCGTGCGCGGCGCGGCCTGGCTGCCCCGTCTGCCCGGCGCCGCGGACGGGCAGCGGTAGACACTTTTTTCAGCAGGTATGTTAAGCTAGGCGAAAATGTTCAGACAGAAAAAGCCATGCCAACGATTGATGATGTTTCAAGATTAGCGAATGTCTCAAGAGCGACGGTTTCCCGCGTGCTGACCGGCACCCGGGGCGTGCGCGAAGAGAGCCGGGAAGCTGTGCTGCGGGCCGTTGAAGAACTCAACTATCGCCCGAGCTTTGCCGCGCAAAACCTCGCCAGTCAGACATCCAGCCACGTTGGTCTGGTGATTTCCGCGCAGGACGAAAGCCACGGCGCGCGTCTGCTGCCGCTGCTCTCTCAGGCGCTGAAAGGGCTGAATAAAAGCCTGCTGGTCCAGTATGTCAGCGATCCGGTAGAGCAGGCGGCGGTGATCGACGATCTGCAGCGCCAGTGCGTGGCGGTGGTGGTGCTGGGCGCCGTTGCCGCCGACGCGCCGCGCAACGTTATCGCCTTTGACCGCTTCGGCGTCGCCGGGAGCAACAGCCAGGGCTACGACTTCGCCTTCGCCACCGAAAGCGCCTGCCGCTATGTGATTGGCAAGGGACACCGCAACATCGCCCTGCTGGTGGACAGCGATAGCGACGATGCCAGCCGTCAGATGCTGGAAGGCTACCGCAACGTCCTGCAAAACTACTCCATTCCTTTTAACCGCCAGCTGGTGCTGACGGCCAACGATGATGTCGAGCAGGCGCTGCTGACCTTAATTAACAGCTTCAGTAAATACTCAGTCATTATCGTTAAACGCGACCGCTACGCGGCTGAGGCGATGCGTCTGTTACGCGAATTCACCATCGCCGTCCCGCAGGAGGTCTCCCTGTTGAGCCTTGAGGATTCCCCGCTCGCCTCGCTGCTCTACCCGCCGCTGACCTGCATCTCCTGGCCACTGGAGGCGCTGCTGGATAACTGTATTCAGCGTATTCGCAGCCTGATTGACGACCGGCCAACCTTCACCGCCGAGGGCCGCTCGCTGGCTGGCCGCCTGATCCCGCGCCAGTCGGTCGCCGATATCTCTTGATCTTCGCCCGGTTCGCGCCGGGCCAGCCTTATCTCCCCCTTTCTTGTCGCTTTCGTTTCCCGGCTCATTATTACCCACGCATGCAAATAAGAATTATTTTCATTTGTAAATAGCTTGTGCTATATAACATAGCAATGGCTATAAACGCTGGGAAATTAACCACACCATTGCGAGGGCTCCTATGCAACACCTGACACCGCTGAAATCATTGCTGCTGGCCAGCGCGCTGGCTCTGCTGGCCGCAACGCCGGCCACCGCGCAGGAGAAATTCAGGGTTATCACTACCTTCACGGTTATCGCCGATATGGCGCAGAACGTGGCCGGCGACGCCGCCGTCGTCAGCTCCATCACCAAACCGGGCGCGGAGATCCACGATTACCAGCCCACGCCAGGCGATATCAAACGCGCGCAGGGGGCGCAGCTGATCCTCAGCAATGGGCTTAATCTCGAACGGTGGTTTGCCCGTTTTTATCAGCACTTACAGGGCGTTCCGGAGGTGGTAGTCAGCGAGGGGATCCAGCCGATGGGCATCAGCGCGGGCCCCTATAGTGGGAAGCCCAATCCCCATGCCTGGATGTCGGCAGATAACGCCCTGATCTATGTCGATAACATTCGCGATGCGCTGGTGAAGTACGATCCGCCTCACGCCGACACCTATCGCCGTAACGCCGAGGCCTATAAGGAGAAGATCCGCCAGACGATGGCGCCGCTGCAGGCCAGACTGGCGCACCTGCCGGCGGATAAGCGCTGGCTGGTCACCAGCGAGGGGGCCTTCTCCTATCTGGCCCGCGACTATGGTCTGCGCGAACTGTATCTGTGGCCGATCAATGCCGACCAGCAGGGCACCCCGCAACAGGTGCGCAAGGTTATCGACACCATGAAGAAAGAACGCATCCCGACCATCTTCAGCGAAAGCACCATCTCCGATAAACCGGCGCGTCAGGTGGCGCGCGAAGCCGGGGCCCACTACGGCGGCGTGTTGTATGTCGATTCGCTGAGCGCCGCCGACGGCCCGGTGCCGACCTGGCTCGACCTGCTGCGCGTCACCACCGAAACCATCGTCAACGGTATCCAGGACGGGATGAGGAAGCAGCCATGAATGCAGCGCAAGCGGGACTGTATGTCGACCAGCTCACCGTCACCTGGCGCAACGGCCACACTGCCCTGCGCGACGCCTCGTTCAGCGTACCGCGCGGCTCCATTGCCGCACTGGTGGGCGTTAACGGCTCGGGTAAATCCACACTGTTTAAAGCGCTGATGGGCTTTGTGCGCGTCGGCCACGGCGAGATCGCCATACTCGGCCAGCCGGTCAACCGCGCGCTGCGCCAGAACCTGGTCGCCTATGTCCCGCAGTCGGAAGAGGTGGACTGGTCCTTCCCGGTGCTGGTAGAGGATGTGGTGATGATGGGCCGCTACGGCCATATGGGCTGGCTGCGGCGGGCAAAGCCGCGCGATCGCGAGATTGTCGATGCCGCGCTGGCCCGCGTGGGCATGAGCGAGTACCGCCATCGGCAAATTGGCGAGCTCTCCGGCGGGCAGAAAAAGCGCGTTTTCCTTGCCCGCGCTATCGCTCAGCAGGGTCAGGTGATCCTGCTGGATGAGCCTTTCACCGGCGTCGATGTGCAGACCGAAGCGCGGATCATCAGCCTGCTGCGCGAGCTCCGCGATGAGGGCTGTACCATGCTGGTCTCCACCCACAACCTCGGATCAGTGAGCGAATTTTGTGATTACACGGTGATGGTGAAAGGCACCGTGCTGGCCAGCGGCCCGACAGAAACCACCTTCACCGCCGAGAATCTGGAGCGGGCTTTCAGCGGCGTGCTGCGCCACGTCGCGCTGACCGGCGGGGAAGCGCAGGTTATCACCGATGACGAGCGGCCGTTTATCAGCCGGCGCGCGGCAGGAGGCCCACGATGAGCTGGCTGCTGGAGCCGTTTGGCTATCACTATATGCTCAATGCGATGTGGGTGTCGGCGCTGGTAGGCGGCGTCTGCGCGTTTCTCTCCTGCTACCTGATGCTGAAGGGCTGGTCGTTGATTGGCGACGCCCTCTCCCACTCGATTGTGCCCGGCGTCGCCGGGGCCTATATGCTCGGCCTGCCTTTCGCGCTCGGCGCGTTTCTCTCCGGCGGCCTGGCGGCGGGCAGCATGATGTTTTTGCAGCAACGCTCGCGGCTGAAAGAGGATGCCATTATCGGCCTGATCTTCTCCTCCTTCTTCGGGATCGGGCTGTTTATGGTGTCGCTGAATCCGACGTCGGTGAATATCCAGACCATTATTCTCGGCAATATTCTGGCCATCGCCCCGGAGGATATTATCCAGCTGGCGGCGATCGGCTTTATCTCGATGGCGATCCTGCTGCTGAAGTGGAAAGATCTGATGGTGACCTTCTTTGATGAAAACCATGCCCGCTCGATTGGCCTGAACACCCGCGGCCTGAAGCTGCTGTTCTTTACCCTGCTGGCCGCCTGCACCGTGGCGGCGCTGCAGACCGTCGGCGCCTTTCTGGTCATCTGCCTGGTGGTGACTCCCGGGGCCACCGCGTGGCTGTTAACCGACCGCTTTCCGCGCCTGCTGGCCATCGCCGTGGCTATCGGCAGTCTGACCAGTTTCTTCGGCGCCTGGCTCAGCTACTATCTCGACGGCGCCACCGGCGGCATTATCGTGGTCGCGCAAACGCTGTTGTTCCTCATCACCTTTATCTTCGCGCCGAAGCACGGCCTGCTGGCCAGCCGCCGCCGCGCCAGGGAGGCCGCATGCTGAACCTGTTCCTGGCCCCGTTCCAGTTTCCTTTTATGGTCAATGCGATAGCGGTATCGATCATCGTGGCCGTGCCCTGCGCGCTACTGTCGGTGTTTCTGGTGCTCAAAGGCTGGGCGCTGATGGGCGACGCCATGAGCCACGCGGTCTTTCCGGGCGTGGTGCTGGCCTACATTATCGGCATCCCCTTCGCCATCGGCGCGTTTATCGCCGGGCTGCTGTGCGCCGTGACGACCGGTTTTCTCGACGATAACAGCCGACTCAAGCGCGATACCATCATGGGGATTGTCTTCTCCGGCATGTTTGGCGCCGGGCTGGTGCTGTATGTAGCGATCCAGTCCGATGTTCATCTCGACCATATCCTGTTCGGCGACATGCTGGGGATCTCCCTTCGCGATATTGGTCAGACGACGGCTATCGCACTGGTGATTGCGCTGATTATCGGTCTCAAATGGCGCGATTTTTTGCTGCACGCCTTTGACCCGACGCAGGCCAAAGCCAGCGGCCTGCGCGGCGGACTATTGCACTACGGCCTGCTGTGCATGATCGCCCTGACCATCGTCGCGACGCTGCAGTCGGTGGGGATTATTCTGTCGATTTCGCTGCTGATTGCTCCCGGGGCGATCGCGCTCCTGCTGGTGCGGCGCTTTATCCACGCCCTGCTGCTGGCGGTAGCGGTGGCCATCGGCTGCTCGGCGGGAGGGGTGTGGCTGGCGTTTTATCTCGACAGCGCGCCGGCGCCGACTATCGTGGTGCTCTTTTCCGCGCTGTTTGTGGTCGCCTTTGTGGCCAGCACAATCCGGGATAGTCAGAAACAGAGGGCTTCAGCAACCATCCCCGGTGGCGGCTAATGCCTTACCGGGGCCGACTTGTCGCCCGGCTACGCGCCGCGCTGACCAGGGAAAGGCCGCTATTTTTTCGGTCGGTATTTTTCCGGTAGCGCCGGCACCGGGCGCCTGTCGTCCAGCAGATGGCGAATAGTGAGGATCGGGTGGCGCCAGAGCATTCGCGGCCCGGCCCAGCGCATAATCTGCTTCATCTCTTCGCGCTTCGCCGGCTGGTAGCAATGCACCGAACACTGCTTGCAGGCTGGTTTATTCTCGCCAAACACGCACTTATCAAGGCGCTTGTCGGCGTAGGCGTTCAGCGCCTGATAGTGCGCATTATCGGCCAGCGCCCCGGGACAGCGCCGCTGGTAGAGGGCAATCATCCGCTGAATCGTCATCTTTTCCCGTTCGATACGCTTCCCCATCTCCCCGCCTTTCGCCTGTTATTAAGATGCCTATAGTATACACCTTATCGTTCGTGCCCGACCAGCCTCACTGCTTGAGATGCTGGATCAACTGCAGGGCTGCCCCGGACAGAACCCCGAAATGGCTATAGGCATAGAAATCGCGGATAAAAACGCTGCCCTCGAGTTCGAACGGACGCAGCAGGCCCAGCGCTTCCTCGTGCCGGTAAACCGGGGCCGGCATCGACGTTAACAGATCGCTCTCGCACAGAAAGGCCTTAATGGCCGAGGAGGACGCGCACTCAATCACCGGCTGCGGACAGGGTAGCTGATGGGCACGAAAGATATCCTCAAGGATGTTCATCGGGGTACTTAACGGCGGCGGCATGATCCACGGATAGTCCAGCATCTCCTCGAGGGATAAGTTCGCCGCCTGATGTAGCGGGTGGTACTGCCTGGCGACGATGCAGATCCGGTCCTGCCAGTTAATTTTACCGCGCACCACGATTTTCTCATCATGCGGTAAGGGGCCGCAGAGGGCGATATCGATGTCGTGCATCCGCAGGAGTTTAAAGAGCTCGGAGTCAATGCGGTCGACGATCCGCAGATGGATCCGGGGATGTCGCTGATGGAAAGCTGCCAGCTTATCGATGAAATGGCTGGTCAGCAGGCTGGAAACACAGCCAATCCGCAGGATACCTTTCCCGGCGCCGCGGATGAGCGCAATCTCCTCGCGGGCCTTTTGTTCGGTATTCAGCATCGTCAGCGCATAGGGTAAAAAGGCGCTGCCATATTCGCTCAACGCCATACCGTGTTTGTGTCTTTCGAATAAGGTCGCGCTCAGGTCCGCTTCCAGGCTCAATAACAGCCGGCTCAGTCCCGACTGAGTGATCCCCATCTTCTCTGCGGCCAGGGTCATATTGCCTTCGTGAGCGACAGTAATAAACGCCTGAATCTGCTTAAATTTCATTGGCATGATATTTACTCATTGAATAAACGGTTTTTGCATTTCCCTTGCGGCCTGTTTTAGCGAATAAATGTCGCTATCAATACGCTCAAAAATAGCTACCGCGCATCAGGAAAAACGGATTTATTAACCTCATCACGCACGGCAAAAACGAATTGCGGACCCGAAGATAATTTATAACGAGAATATATCACCATGACACAGAACAATATTCTATTAATTTCAGGCGCTATATTACCGGTCATCATTACCGTCATCATCGGCTATATTAGCGGTAAACGAAAAGACTTTAACTGGCAGCAGGCAGGAGACATCAATAAAATTGTGATGCTCTATGCATTACCGCTAAGTATTTTCAGCAATATGGTGATGACGCCGCGACACATCGTCATGACCATGGGCCCGGTTGCGGTGGCCATTATCCTCGCGCTGATTCTGAGCTTCGTCATTCCCTTACTGGTCGCCCGCTATCTGTTCCGACGCGACCTCGCCCTCAGTACGCTGCAGGCGCTGGCCATCGGCTCGCCGGCGGTTCCTTTCATCGGCACCTCGGTGCTGGCCTTTTTATTTGGCACCGTCAGCGCGTCGCTGATCACCGTGTCCAGCATCACGCAAAACGTCTTCCAGCTGCCGCTGGTGATGATACTGATGTCGGTCGCCACCGGCGATAAGAGCCAGCATATTTCCTTTGGCGCACGGGTGGTGAACGCCATTAAACAACCCGTGGTCTGGTCGCCGGTGATCGCCCTGATCATCGTGCTGGCGGATATCCATATTCCGCAGACTATCTCGATGTCGCTGGGTCTGCTGGGCAAAGCCTCTGGCGGGCTGGCGCTGTTTGCCGCCGGGATCGTGCTCTATACACGCAGCATTGTTATCACCACCGCTACCATTATCACCGTTATCGCCCGCAATATTTTGGTGCCCGGCGCCTGCTATCTCCTGTTATTAAAAATGGGCTTCAGCATGGAGCAAATAAAGGAAGTCGTATTGACGATGGCTATCCCGGTAGGCTCCATCGCGATAATTATTGCCATGCAGTATAAAACCGGCGAGCAGGAAATGGCCTCGACGATGGCGCTGAGTATTATTGCCTCCATCATTACGATGGGCGGATTTATTTTCTTAACCTTTTAATTATCGCGATTACACCGCGTGAATACGGAGAGAATATGGCCTCTATCACATTATCGGCTGCTGAACTGTTACTGCATCGGCTACAGGCGCTGGACGTGGCATATATTTTTATTAACTCGGGCACCGATTATCCGCCAGTTATTGAAGCCTGGGCAAAGGCCCGGGCGACCGGGCAAAAGGTACCCGAGCTGGTGATCTGCCCGCATGAAAACGCCGCCATCGGCATGGCGCACGGCTACTACCTCGGCACTGGCAAGGTGCAGGCGGTAATGGTTCATACCAACGTCGGGTTAGCCAACGCCGCCTGCGGTGTCATCAATCTGGCGAACAGCAATATCCCGGTGCTGATTTTTGGTGGTCGCACGCCGATTAGCGAACATTCCCACTTCGGCTGCCGCAATACGCCGATTGGCTACGGCCAGGAGATGCGCGACCAGGCGGCGCTGATCCGTGAATCCGTGAAGTGGGATTTTGAACTGCGGCTGGCCGATCAGATCGGCGAGCATGTTGACCGGGCCTGGGCGATTGCCAGCTCCCTGCCGAAAGGGCCGGTCTACCTGAGCTTACCGCGCGAGCCATTGTGCGAGACCTTTGCCATTGATGAGGCCGCGCTGCAGGCCGGTCCTTCTCAGCAGCCGGTCCGCTATGCGCCAGTCCGGGAAGATATCGCCCGGGCCGCCGAGGCAATCGCCTGCGCCAGGCATCCCGTCATCTTCGCCCAGCGCGGCGCCCGAACGGCGGGTGGCTTTGCGCGACTTAATAGCCTGGTGCGCGAATGGGCGATCCCATTGGTGGAATACTGGGGTACCGAGGTGACCCTGAGCGCCGATAACCCACTGCTCGCCGGGGCTGATCCCAGCGCCTGGCTCGCCGACGCCGATGTGATTCTGGTGGTCGACTCGCAGGCGCCATGGATGCTCGCCGAGGGCGACTGTCGCCAGGACTGCACCGTGATCCAGATGGGCCCCGATCCGCTCTTCTCCCGCTACCCGGTACGTGGCTATCGCGCGGACATCAACCTGGCGGGCGAGACCGATGAAGTCTTCAGCCTGCTGGAAGAGGCGCTGCGCCCGCTGCAGGCCGCCCGCCAGCAACATGTGGCGGAGCGGGCGGCATATACGCAGCACCGCATCCAGCAACAGAAAAACCAGCGCGACGCGCTTCTCCATGCCAGCCAGACCGGGGCCATTACCAAACCCTGGCTCAGCTACTGCCTCGGCCATCTGGCGAATCAACACCGCGGCCGGATCGTTTCTGAGCTGACCACGCTGCCGCAATTTGCCGGGCTGATCCATGCCGAGAGCTATTACCAGGAAGCGCTGGCCGGCGGCCTGGGCGAAGCCCTGCCTATCGCACTGGGGCTGCAGCTTGCGCGCCGGGAAGAGCTGATTATTGCCGCCGTCGGCGACGGGTCGTACCTGTTCGCCAACCCTGCGGTCTGCCACCATATTGCGGAGGTAATGAAGCTCCCTGTCCTCGTCGTGGTCGGAAATAACGGCGGATGGGGCGCCGTCGCGGGCGGCACCAAAGCGCTCTACCCGGACGGCTACGCAGCCCGCGCGGAGACCATTCCGGCCACCGCCTTTACCACCTCGCCGGATTTCGCCGCGATCGCCGCCTCCAGCCGCGCGGCGGCCCTGTCGGTTTCCCGGGCCGAGGATCTCCCCGGCGTGCTGGAAGAAGCGGTCACCCTCATACGCACCCGCCGACAAAGCGTGCTGGTTGACGTGCAGTTAGCCCGCTAACGGCTTCTCCTCCGGGCGCTTGTCGCCCGGAGGGGGTTGTCACCCCTTCTGCTCACCTTTATCCACATGGCCCAGCGGCTTCTCCGGGAAACAGACATCGCGCACCCGGCGTTTCAGCTCGGCCGCATCCGGAAAACCGCCATCCTGCTTGCGCTCCCAGATCTGCTGACTGCCGACATCGATCGTGAAGATCCCGCCGGTCCCCGGCACCAGCGTCACCGAGGCGATGTCGGTGCTGAAGGTATGTAACAGCTCCTGCGCCATCCAGCTGGCGCGCAGCATCCAGTTGCACTGGGAACAGTAGGTGATGGTGATGGCCGCTTTTGAGTTCATCGTCGTCTCGCTAAGTCTGAAAGGGCAAATTGTAAACAAAGTGCAGTTTAAATGAAGAACACATGATTATTTTGTTGCAAACGATAATACCTATCATTACCATTCGCAATCAACAAATGGAGTAAGACCCCATCCGCAACGGAAAAGACGGAGCAACCTGCAACTCTGGAAGTAACGCGTGAGCCGATACTAATAACGATCAAGGCGTGGCGACTATGTACAAATCGACTCCGTCAGCAGCATGGTGTAAAAAACGCCTGCTGGTGACCTCTTTGCTTGCAGCAATTTATCAGACTTCTGCCATCGCAGCAGACACTTCCGCCGTTAGCGGCGAGGCGGTGGATGACACCTCGGAACAAATGACCGTCACCGCCCCCGCACCGGTGCAGAAAGCCGGTAGTGAGCACAGCATCAGCGCCCAGGAGCTGGAGGATAAAGGCGCTAACGATTTTGGCTCTATTATGCGCTATGAGCCGCTCATCAGCGCCACCGGGGCCAGCGGCGGCTCCGGCAACGGCAAAAGCGGCTTCGACCGCGGAGGCTACACCGGCTACAACATCCGCGGCATGGAGAGCAACCGCGTCGGCATCGACGTGGACGGTATTGCCCAACCCAACGCTACCGGCCGCGGCTACGTCGGTCGCGCCGGGCTCAACACCTTCGGCATCGGCCGCGATTATATCGACCCGTATATGTATGGCAGTGTGGATATTCAGTCCGGCGCCACCTCGACGGAAACGGCCAACAGCGCTATCGGGGGAAATGTCTCCTTCCGCCCGAAATCGGCAGATGATTACCTGCGCCCGGGCAAGACCAGCGCCTTCGGCTACCGCAGCGGTTACGACTCTGCGGATCGCAGCTGGCACAACGGGGTGACCGTCGCCGGCGGCGATGAGTTCCTGCGCGGAATTTTGGTCTATAGCCGCCGTGACGGCCAGGAAACCGAAAACAACAGCGGCACCGTCGACGCCTACCCGGCGAACTGGCACTCCGATGCGTTTCTGGCCTCCGGGATCTGGCAGCCTAACGATGAGCACAAGCTGACCAGCACCTTCGACTATTACCATAAAACCAACCACACCCACTACGATACCTGGGACTCCAGCGGCAACAGCACCATCGGCACCGCCAACCAGACCAGCCAGACCCGGCGCTGGGGCCTGAGCCTGAAGGATGACTGGACGCCGATGAACGACTACCTCGACAGCGTCTCCACGAAAATCTACTACCAGCATACCGAAGCCCATGACTGGACTTATATGCCGGACAGCGTCACCCGCAGAATGCAGACGGTGAACTCTAACTACGATACCGATACCTGGGGCCTGCAGACCGCGCTGGCGAAAACCCTGGGCCGCCACGATCTGAGCGCCGGCTTCAACGCCAGCACCAGCAAAACCCAGCGACCGTTCAGCCAGTCGCCGATCCCCAGCGTTTACAGCGAGATCATGCAGCCGGAGGCAGACAGCCGCAGCTACACTCTCGGCGGCTTTGTCCAGGATAAGATCAACTTCGACCTTGATAGCCACAACTTCGCCATTATTCCCGGCGTGCGCGTGGTGCATCAATCGACTAAGCCGGAAAATCTGTCCGACCTTGCCGCCAACAGCAGCGTACTGACCGAATCGTCGGTGGCGAATCTGTACGGCAAAAACAGCGATACCCAGGTTCTGCCGTCGTTGACCTTCCAGTACGACCTCACCCCGCGCCTGATGACCTACCTGCAGTACCAGCGCGGCGCGCAGTTCCCCAACGCCAGCCAGCTGTATGGCTCCTGGAACCTCGGCTCCAGCTACGCCGGTAGCCAGCAATATGCCCTGATCGGCAATACCGATCTGAAGACGGAAACCAGCGATAATCTCGAGTGGGGGCTGAAAGGGGAAGTCACCGAAGGCATCACCGTGCGCACGGCGCTGTTCTACAACAGCTATAAGAACTTTATCGCCTATACGCGCTATACCCGCGCCAATAATCCGGGCCAGTTCACGAATGTGCCGTCGAACATCTACACCATTTATCAGGCGGAAAACCGCGATAAAGCCTATATCTACGGCGGAGAGATCAGCACCAAATTTAACTTTGGCACCTGGTTTGAGCAGGTGAACGGCCTGAGCAGCACCCTCGCCCTCGGCTATAGCGAAGGGAAATCGAAATCCAGCTACAGCGGCGATAAATACGTCGACCTCGACAGCGTGGCGCCGATGAAAGCCATCGTCGGCGTGGCGTGGGACGATCCGGCGAAACGCTACGGCACCGCCCTGACGGCGACCTTTGTCAAAGGGAAACAGGCGACCGCCACCAACCGCGAAAGCTACAGCAACAGCGGGTCCGCCATCACCGATGCCAGCAGCGACTATATGCGCGTGCCGGGCTACGGCATGCTGGACTGGACCGCGTACTGGCAGGTGGCGAAAAACGTGCGCCTCAATGGCGGGGTCTACAACCTCACCGATCGTAAATACTGGGATTACCTGAGCAGCCGCAATATCGAGACCGGCACCAACCAGGACGCCAACGATAAAGCGCTGGCGGTGATGCCGGGCCGCACCTGGCAGCTGGGCGTCAACGTCGACTTCTGATTGCCCGAATAATAACGCACCTGCCCCCGGCCCGCCGGCCGGGGATATTCATCGTCGAGAAGGATATGATTATGCCAAATGCACACCCTGACCTGTGGCAGCGCTACCAGGCCACCAAAGCGGCCAGTACCGCGAAATATGCCCGCGATATCGCCGCGGAAATGGGGATCAGCGAAGCCGAGCTGACCGCCGCCCGCCTCGGCCATGATGCCGTGCGCCTGAGCGATGACGCCCGGACGCTGATTGCCGCCCTGGAGCGCGTCGGCGAAACCAAATGCATCTGCCGCAACGAGTATGCCGTGCATGAGCAGGTGGGCCAGTTCACGCACCAGCACCTCAGCGGCCACGCCGGGCTGGTGCTGAATCCGCGCGCGCTCGACCTGCGTCTGTTCCTCAGCCAGTGGGCCAGCGCCTTCCATCTGAACGATAATGGCCGTCAGAGCATCCAGTTTTTCGACCACCACGGCGACGCCCTGCTGAAAGTCTATGCGACCACGCAGACCGACATGGCGGCCTGGGACACCCTGATCGCGGAACATCAGGTGGCGGCGCCGGCACCGCTGGCCCTGCGCCCGCTGGAGCCGGTGAAATATGCCGACACCGCCGACGGCGCCGCGCTGGAGAACGACTGGCGCGCGATGACCGACGTTCACCAGTTCTTCGGTCTGCTGCGTAAATATCAGCTTTCCCGCCAGCAGGCCTTCCGTCTGGTGAGCGACGACCTCGCCTGCCGCGTGGATCGCCATGCGCTGCCGTCGCTGCTGGAGACGGTGCGCCAGGAGGGCAATGAAATCATGATCTTCGTCGGCAATCGCGGCTGCGTACAGATCTTCACCGGCGCCCTGGAAAAGCTGGCCCCCATGCGCGGCTGGCTAAATATCTTCAATACCACTTTTACCCTGCATCTGCGCGAAGAGAGCCTCGATGAAGTGTGGGTGACCCGCAAGCCGACCTCAGATGGACACGTCACCAGCGTCGAACTGTTCGCCAAAGACGGCACCCAGATTGCCCAGCTCTATGGTCAGCGCAGCGAGGGGCACCCCGAGCAGGCGCAATGGCGCCAGCAGGTAGATCGTCTGACCCGTGAAGGGCTGCCCGCATGATGCGCTGGTTACTGCTCTTCATCGCTTTCCCGCTGCTGAGCCACGCTGCCGTTGAGCGACTCGTCACCCTCGGCGGAGATGTCACTGAGATCGTCTATGCCCTTGACGCGGAACAGAGTCTGGTGGCGCGGGATAGCACCAGCAGCTGGCCCCCGGCGGCGCAAAAGCTGCCGGACGTCGGCTACCTGCGACAGCTGAACGCCGAGGGGATCCTCGCGTTACGCCCGCAGCTGGTATTAGCGAGCGCCCAGGCGCAGCCCTCGCTGGTCTTACACAAAGTACAGGCGAGCGGGGTGAAGGTGGTTAACGTGCCGGGCGGCGAAAGTCTGTCCGCGATCGATAACAAAGTGGCTGTCATTGCCGAAGCGTTAGGCAAAACGGCGGCAGGCGACGCGCTGCGCCAGCAGCTTCAGCAACAGATCGCCGCCATTCCCACGCAGCCGGTTGCTAAGCGGGTGCTGTTTATTCTCAGCCACGGCGGAATGAATACCCTGGTGGCCGGACAGCACACCGCGGCCGATGGCGCCATTCGCGCCGCCGGGCTGCAGAACGCGATGCAGGGCTTCAACCACTATCGCGCCATGTCGCAGGAAGGGGTCGCCGCCAGCCAGGCGGATCTGGTGGTGATCTCCGCCGATGGTCTCAAAGGGATGGGCGGCGAAGCCGGGCTGTGGAAACTGCCCGGTCTGGCACAGACCCCGGCGGGGCGTCATAAACAGCTGCTGACGATCGACGATATGGCCCTGCTCGGCTTCGGGCCGCGCACACCGCAGGCGATAATCGCGCTGCGAAACAAAGCGGAGCAGTTGCCCTGATGCGCCCTGCCCTCGCCCGTCGTTTGCTGTTGATGACGCTGCTGCTGGTCTCCCTGACGCTGTTTGCCACCACCCTCGGCGCTATGCGTTTGCCGCTGGTCAACTTGCTGCCTTCCGGGGATGAGATGCTGCGCCACATCTGGCTGAGTATCCGTCTGCCGCGGGTGCTGCTGGCCCTGCTGGTGGGCGCGGCGCTGGCCCTCTCCGGTTGCGTGATGCAGGGGCTGTTTCGCAATCCGCTTGCCGACCCGGGCCTGCTGGGCATCAGCAGCGGCGCCGCGCTGGCGGTGGCCAGCTGGCTGGTGCTTCCGTTCTCCGCTACGGGGCTGATCGCCCTGTACATGCCGATGCTGGCGGCGTTTATTGGCAGCCTGGCGGTGATGGTGGTGATTTTCATCCTCAGCCGGGCGGAGGAGGGTTCGCTGTCGCGCCTGCTGCTGGTGGGGATCGCCATCAACGCGCTGTGCGGCGCGCTGGTCGGGGTCCTGTCCTGGCTGAGCAACGACGCCCAGCTGCGCCAGCTGTCGCTGTGGGGAATGGGCAGCCTGGGCCAGGCCGAATGGCCGACGCTGCTGGTGGCCGCGACCTTGATTATCCCGGCGGCGCTGGCGGTGTGGTGGATGGCGTCCCGCCTCAATCTGCTGCAGCTTGGCGATGAAGAGGCACACTATCTCGGGGTCAACGTGCAGGCGCTACAGCGCTGGCTGCTGCTGTGCAGCGCGGTGCTGGTGGCCGCCGCGGTGGCCATCAGCGGAGTCATCGGCTTTATCGGCCTGGTGGTGCCGCACCTGATGCGCCTGTGGCTGGGACCGGACCATCGCGGACTGATCCCCGGCTCGCTGCTGGCCGGCGCGATCCTGCTTCTGCTGGCCGACACCCTGGCCCGCACCGTGGCGGCGCCGGCGGAGATACCGGTCGGTCTGCTCACCAGCCTGCTGGGCGCCCCCTGGTTTCTGTGGCTGGTCTTTCGTCGGGAGAACTCCAGACATGGTTAATGAATACTGCGCCCAGGGGCTGGCGCTTCGCCTCGGCCAGCGGCAGATCATCGACAACGTCTCCGTCGCACTGCGCGGCGGCGAGATGACGGCGCTTATCGGGCCGAACGGCGCCGGGAAATCCACTCTGCTGCGGCTGTTGACCGGCTATCTGACTCCGGACAGCGGCACCCGCCGTCTTGCAGGCAAGCCGCTGGAGGCCTGGTCCCCCGAGGCGCTGTCGCGCCGGCGGGCGGTCATGCTGCAGCGAACGGCCCTGCAGGCCGACTGGACGGTGGAAACGGTCATTGCCATGGGACGCGCACCGTGGGGCGCGACGGCGGATCCGGCGGTGCTGGCGGCGGTGATGGCCGTCACCGGCTGCGATGGCCTTGCCGGTCGCCGCTATCCCGGCCTCTCCGGCGGCGAGCAGCAGCGGGTGCAGCTGGCCCGCTGTCTGGCGCAGCTGTGGCGCGACGGCGCGCCGCAGGGCTGGCTGTTTCTTGATGAGCCCACCTCGGCGCTGGATCTTTACTATCAGCAGCACCTGCTGCGTTTGCTCAAACGGCTCACCGCCGGCGGGCAACTGCATGTCTGCGTGGTGCTGCATGACCTTAACCTCGCCGCCCTGTGGGCCGACCGCATTCTGCTGCTCCACCAGGGCCATCTGGTCGCCCAGGGCACGCCGCAGGAGGTGATCCAGCAGCCGGTTATCCATCGCTGGTACGGGGCGGATGTCCGCCTCGTCCAGCACCCGGACAACGCGGCCCCCCAGGTTTATCTGGCGCCATAATCCCCGCGCGGCGCAACTGGAATCCGGATCGCGCCGCGCTTACGCTTTCTGGCAATAATTGCCTGCATTATATTATTGAGGGTCATTTATATTTAAAATCTATACCAATGGCGTAATAACCCAATGAAATATTTACGACAGCTATTTTTAAATATAAACCATCATTACAGAGAAGATATTTCCCGTATTAATCCAAAAACGACACATTGATTATTTACTGCGCTTAATCAACTCGATACACTGTTTTCTTACTAATGATAATAGAGGGAAGAAGAAGCATGGCTATTCCAGGTAATATGTGGATATACGACGACGGTGGGGCACTAATCAAAGGTGGTTGTGATGTTGCAGACAGGGAGTTCAGCATCGAATTTAAAGGGTTTCATCACAATCTCTCCATTCCCACTGATAATGCCACTGGCAAGCCTACCGGCACTCGTCAGCACTCACCAATGATCATCGTTAAAGAATTCGACTATTCCAGTCCATACCTCTACAAAGCAGTAGCTACTGGTCAGAACCTGAAATCTGCTGAAATCAAATGGTATAAAATCAGCGATGCTGGTCAAGAAGTGGAATACTTCAATATGCTACTTGAAGGCGTCCGAATCGTATCAATATCTCCTACAATGGCTTCCCCAGAAGACAAGAACAACAACCATCTTGAATCTGTCGAACTTAGATATGAGAAGATCACCTGGAAACATTGTGACGGAAATATAATTTTCACCGATGCCTGGAATGAAAGACAAACAGCATAATAGATGAGCAAATGGATACGACAGAAGAACTAAATGGAACCTATTTCTATCACGGACAATCCAATCTTTCGGCTGGTGAACTTTTTGATGTCATTTTTCTTGAACAATTTTGTGACGAACTTGGCATTGGTATTGAATCTGGTGCCGCTATCCTCGCCGGGCAACCTTGGCTAAAAACCAGAACAAAGCCAGGAGAGGCAATAAAAGGAACAAGTGTTGTTTCTAAATATGGAAGGATGCTTCTGAGAAATGCAAAAACTCCATTTGGTATTAGGGTTCCTACACCCGTTGGTGTAAGAATGAGAAAAACGAATAGTCTTGCTGCTGTTATCGCCCGTTATGTTCCGTGGTTAGGTTGGATAGGACTTGTAAACTCAATTTATCAAGTTTCAAGAAAAACTCAGGAAAAATACAACCTAATAGCTCGCCCCAAAGACCGTATACAATGGACATCCTTTTAATGAAAAGCATTCAAGATCAGGTTTTAGACTTGTTTAAAGATGAGATCTCAACCCGTTTAGATAAAAATTGGAAAGAAATCCCATTGGAACTTGATTATGACTTATTTGATGCTCCCGGCGACGATCTGCATGACGCTTTAAATAAATTTGAACAAAAATTTAATGTTGATCTTTCCAGTGTTAAATGGTCGTGTTATTTCCCTTGGGAGAATACTCCAATGCTAACTCGGTGGTTTAAAGTAAAACGAGAAGATGTAGAAAAAACGCGTAAACCTTTAACCATCAAAATGTTTGCCGAATCAGCAAAAGCAGGTAAATGGCTTTACGACTAGCAACCACAAGCCGTTGTCGTAACGAGGTCTGCGGCCAGAAGGCAGAACAACATCGACGGCGAACGTAATGTATGAAGACGATCGCGTGGCGGCGGTTCAATCACTGTGACGGTACCCCGCCCCCTCTGCAACTGGAATCCGGATCGCGCCGCGCGCTTTCGTCGGTTTCCCTCACCTGCCCATCTCCGTTATTATGTCTCATCCATGTGATAACGACGACAACTACAAAATCGCAGCCATTTCAAATCAGGGATCTGGATAACACCCCATGAGCACAATTGACAATCTCGACGCCCACACGCCGATGATGCATTGGTGTGTTTGCACTGATTATTAACGATTATTTTCCACCACAACATAAAAACCATACTTTAGCCTACACTTTAGTAACCATCTGAATTTACGAATATTGTTTACTGTACTCATCCAGCGTTATACTCCCTCTGTTTTCCCATTCTTCTAATAACAGAGGGCATCTCCATGAGCCGATACCATGTATCCAGTAGTGAAGGCGAGTATGAGAAAGACTCTGGCGAACAAGTTTTGGCTAATAAGCTGGGATCGCTACTTCTGATGAGATGGATGAGGCTGAACTTGTCCTGTTAGAACAACTCTACCAGTCTGTTTTTGAAGAACAGTTCCAGGAAGGACAGCTTAGCTGTAGCCATACTAAAAAGTAGGCACCATGCTGGCTAGATAATATCTACGAGTGGGATAAACAAGAAGTGGATTAGCAAGCAGAAAAATTATGTAATTTATTTCTTAAATGAATAGGTTTTATAGATAATAAAGCCCTTCAATTTACTTGTAATACACCTAGTTTTTTTATTACACAAGTTAAAAGGCTGTATTCTACACAACGTCATTCCTTGAGGCCAAACAACTAGCAGGATCTATTGTGTCCTTTAAGCAAGCCACTTTTCGAAAAAGCGCATTAAATTCAAACAGATAGTGATTAATTTTGCAACAAGCCTCAGTTGTCAATAAGAGTTAACTGTTTCCTCCTGTCATCGAAAGCGATAGAATGCTTCCATCTATTTGATGGAGGCAGCATGCGAGTTAATAAGGTTAGGCGACTAGCACAACAAACAAGGAATGATGGTTATCTTTCCAAAAGAGATTATCAAGATATCACGCATGAAGATTCTTTGCGATTCAAATTGAATGGTAATATTTTTTCATTTTCTACTAAAATAGTTTCAGCCGAAAATACTGGCATTATTGGTTTTGGTGGATATTTAAATCCATCACTAAGCAATAAGCTAAAACTTTCTATAACCTACTTCCTCGACAGACCGGTTGCCAGTATAACAAAGGAATATGATGTTATTCAAAACTGGAATAGGATCGGTGTATGTTTATGTGTTCCAGAACATACTGAAGGATGGTTGGAAATAAAACTAGAATTTAACTTTCAAGATACTATTGACATCTGGGGTTTTACTGCTAACCCATTAATTATACCTGATAAAATCAAACAATCGATCAGCAATTACAATGAACTAAATGCCAACCATTTATCACCAGAGACTTTTTATCTTGAACATACAAAATACTTTGAATTCCCTATCTCACATACCTGTGGCATTGCTTCAACATCTCATGGACAGTCGATAGCACTTAAAAAATGCTCATTCTGTCAAAGAATGCTTCCATTACGGGAAGATAAACCAGGAGCATTATCATTTCATAAACATACAGCCAAAATTTCGAATCATCAAAATGAATGCAGAGCATGCAAGAAATGGAGAATAAACGATGAGTTTAATCCTATAAGAACTACTGATCAGTTACATGAATCATCTTTGATAACAAGAGAAAAGAAAATATTACTTAGAGAACCTGAGATATTATCCAGAATAAAAGAAAGAACCGGAAGAAGTTTAAAAACAAAAATATGGTTAAAATTTAATAAAAGGTGTTTTTTCTGCAAAAAAGAAGTCGCTCTTTCCGATTACCAGCTTGATCATACAAGACCTTTAGCCTATTTATGGGCATTAGATGAATATGCAACATGTTTATGTGCAGAGCATAACAATCATAAAAAAGACAAATTCCCAATTGATTTCTATTCTCCAGCTCAGCTTTTAGAGTTATCTGAAATTACAGGTTTACCTTATGGTGAACTATGCAAAAAAGAGGTAAATAAGGTTGAATTACAACGAATAATTGATGATATTGTAAATTTTGCTACAACTGTTGATCCGAGAACGTTTGTCTCCATTTACAGACGTGTATTAGAACTTCACCCTGATATAAATTTATTTAAAATACTAAGAGATAAGTCACAAGAAGCCTATCAACTGATATCTGTTGAGTTAGAAGATAGGCCTTTATAATTATTTAGGAGTAAAGAAAAGCAGATTATGTGCGATTGTTAACCCTTTATCTTTTATGCCATGATTGGCGACACTTTGTACATTCTCAGTTATTTCACTAATAAATTTGAATTTGTCAGAGGAAATCGCTTTTAGTTCCTCTGACATATCCTTCTTACCGCCTTTACCCAAATGCAATATAAGAACACCATTCTCGGAGATTAATTTTCTACAAACATCAAAAAAGTCGCTATACACATTTATATTTTTTGTCTGCTGACGCTCTAAAAAACCAAGGCTCTGTTCTTTAAAATCAGATTCCTCCCAACCACAGAACCATAACCTTAACCAATTCGGTCGATCGAATCGCATGCCATAAAAAGGTGGTGATGTGATAATAGCATCAAAGCCCCCTAACTCCTTATTAATTAGGTCTCTAAAATCACCGTAATAGGATTTTCCAGTAGAAAACCCACCAGGATACTCAACGGACAATGCTCTAAGAGCTTTTTCTTGTATTTTTTCAAAAGTATTTTTATAAATAAACTCACCTGTAGGAGAAAATGGTGTTATAGGGTGAGAATTCCTTGAAAGAGCATAAGGTCTGTTACCATGTAAAATATGTAATAGGCTAGCCCAAAAAAAAGCCTTATTTGGGGATAAATCCCTAATTTTCTCTGCCTTGAGTATTTTTCTTAACTTTAAAATTTCTTCCAATGTTTTAGGATGATAGTAATCTTTAACTCGTGCATTCAAACCGAAATTGGCAGAATGCTCATCATCTACAGTTAAAGTAACTGAAGAAAGTTGTTCTCTTATTTCATTAAAATAGCTGACAAAATCGTTATAATCTATTCTAGCAGTTTTTGCATTCGCTATAATAGATGCAAATGGACTTTTATCATTCGTTATACTATAACGGCCATTCAAGGCACCTTCTAACGCAATGGTACCAACACCACCAATAGGGTCTAATATCTTTCCATTCTCAGGAACAAAATAGTCTATCAACCAATATGCTAATGAGGGTTTAAGTTTCCCTTGATACGAACATAGTGAATGTAATGGATGTCCCCAGCTTTTTTTAGAATATGGTTCTTTTGTAAACGGTAATGTTTTGTTAAATAGATCAATTTTTTCTTTCAACATAATATCGTTCACATTACTTCCTCAGTAAAATTTCAACTTGAATTAATTTTGTTTTATCTCTCGAAAGTCTTTGTGCCAAGACATTTTCAGAAATAGTCTTAAAACCTATACTTTCTGCAACATCGATCAGTAAACTGTTTGTAGGAACATGGACGCCATAAAATTTTGAATCACCTATGTCAAGAAGTAAATCACCACCGTCAACAAGGCCATTATAGACATTCACTAGAACCTCATACATATCAGAAAAATAATGCCTGACCATAGTAGGAATTCTTTTATCAGTTGCACTTACATCAAGTAAGGATGCTATTTTTTCGACAGACTCAAATTTATGATAAGATGGGTTTTTAGATACATCGTTTATCCCGCCAGTTACAGTTTTATCTCTATAGGCTCTAAGCTCTTTCTCGCTAGTTATAAATGAATATAACCATAGTTCGATTTTAGTATTACGAAAATAATTGGTACCATTGAGATATGGTGGCGATGTGAGAACAAAATCGAATGAATTGTGATACTCACTTGGAAGTTTTCTGGCATCATCATTGACAAAAGTTAAGGATGGGTTACTGAAAGACATATTAGCAATGTCTTCTTTCATACTTTTCAAAGACAAGCTTATTGCCGAAGACACATCGACAATTCTATTTTTATACTCATCTGAGCGACGTCTACGCAAATCAGCCCTGCGAGTCATATTTGAGCAGCTAATAGCATTCGCTATACATGCAACTTTAATAACACGCTCGATGTGTTCATACCCAACAGATAAGGATTTGCCGATACTTAAAGCACATAATATTTCTCTTATATGTTGTTCTTCAAAAAAGTCACGATTTGGAAAAGCCTGATTATAATCAGAAAGATCAATTTCTTTACTTTTAATCTTAAAAGATTCTGCGTTAATTTCGTTCAAAAACGCATCGAATATCTCATTACTAACTGAAAAATTATTTTTTACCCAAGCAGAAGATATAATCTTTGCTTTAGTAACTTCATTCATAAACGGATTGAGCTCTGAATAAAAAGCCTCTAATCCAAGTTGAACCGTAGCAAGCTGAGTTGTTCCAGAGCCCCCAAAAGGATCATAAACATTTCGTATGTTTTTTTTATTTCTTAAAATTGCATCTCGAGCATAGTTTGCAGAAAATCCTTCTACATAAGGATACCAACCATAGAGTCCTTTTCTTAAAGAATCAGAAAACGTAACACCAATATTTTTATGTTTTTCATTACGACTTTGGTTATTAACTTCACAATCAATCTTATTTAATAGAGGATCATATTTTCCTTCAAGAAGAGTAATAATAAGATTACTCAAACTACGGTGTTCTTGGTTAGCTTGATCTTCTAGATCATCTAACATCGGGTCTTCAAGTAACTCTCTAATTTGTGGTCCTGTAAGTTCACTTATAAAGGATAGAAACGACTCGCTCCATGTTAATTCCGTCTGAGAAATTGGAATGCTTATATTAATTCGTGTAGATACACCACGTTTAACTTTTGAAGCTGGGAAATATATAGATTTGAATTTAAATTTTGCCACATGAAGTTCTCTATCACAACAATTGTGACAAAATTATATCAACAAAAAAAAAACAGCGCAACAACTTAATTATTAAGATGTACACATGAGAGAGTTAGTACCACGTAGGAATGATTATTTTTTATAACCTACCAATTTTTGATATAAGCGGAAGAATAAAATATAGCATGAGTGAAATAGACATTCCTTTCAATAGTTCAGATATTTCACATGTATTTATACAACATATTTTTATTTGTTTTTTAATTTTATTAGTGTTTTTGTTCAATCAAAAGGTATGGATGGAACCATTCAGTAACCTCCTCATATGAAACAAACCCATCGTGCTCCAGTGCGCAAACACCCTTATGGCTGGCAACGTAATCGTATACAGCCTTACTTTCCAGCCCCTGTAACATGTGCGACAATAGCTTTCGGCGCATCACATCTGACTTCCTGCGCTTACGCGCTGCCACATCTTTGTAGGTAATGTTAAAGGGCTGCCCTACCGCGTTGGTGACGCATTTACCATAACGGTTGGTTTTTGCTATGCCTTCATAATGATCCAGCAGTAAAGCCAGATCTCGCCTCAGGGATTGCAGAAGGTGCTTCCAGCGTTTCAGTACTCGCTTTGCTTCTACCTTACCTAGCTCACGATTCAACAAGCGTCGGGTACTGGATTTAAGCGATAGCGTAACGAACCCAGCGTTGAATACACTGGAAAACCGGAATTGCTTCACCAATTCCTCAGCAATACGCAATACCCGGCAGATATATTGAGTTTCCAGCACCTCCAGCGACTTTGCCGAAATGCCAATACTCAACAGCTCATGTCGCAGTATCTCAAGCTGGCATCCCTTGATGTCATAGTTGTGACCACGGGCCAGACACGCCCACTTCATTTTAGACGGTAGAGTCTGGAAGCCAGTGCCAACCTCAAAGGATCTCCCGCCGATGCACGCTGTTTTATACGACTGCCTGTAAGAAACCGTTAGCGGTAATTCCTTCACCAGATCCACTCCTGTTTCAGCCAGTCGCGACAGGAAGTTGAAAATGAATATTTTATTCTTCTCCGTGGGATTCTCATTATAGTAATCCAGCTGTGCATCCAGATTGATTTCAAGCGGCTCAAGGTTGTTCCAGACACTCACTACCAGCTCCCTGAAGGCAGCGTTAGGGATATCGCGTTTAGACTGCTGATGTTTAGCATTCTGCCCACGGTCGATCGCAACGCCGATCAATTCATCAAATGAGTAGCTTTTACGCTTGGTGAAAATATCAGTCAGATAATGGTAGCGATCCTTACGGCTAAGGTATGCCTCGCGGTCGTTGCCAAACAACTTACGCAGAACACGTTGAGAAACAGCATATTCCCGGCAAGAACTTTGAGCATTGGAATACCCGGTTAGCTTGATAATACCCGCAGTTGCCAATGCCTCCATTGCACGATCATAGGCTGGCCCACTTTTCTTAAATACTCCGGGAAGTTTATCCCTACCCAGCTCAAACGGTACTGGCACAGAATAAGACCATTTTTTACTCGCCTTAATCTTTGCTTTTTTCTTGTTTTTACGACTACAGGTCGACACACAGATAACATGCTGAAGAAATACTGCTATATTACGATAAAATGGACGCCGAAGACTTGGCACACCATTATAAGGAATACTGAAAACGACCGATTTGAAATAATCCAGCGTTGAACCTGTCACAAGGATATTGTTATTCGTAATGTATGGTTTCATAATTCACCTGTATATATAGGCAGAGCACCATGCCCTGACCCCATTTATTTACAACTGAATTACGCAAATCTTGTGTGAATCCAACAAGGTTCAGATGCTGGATAATGATCATAATAATATTGGAGGCTGGAGCCTCATGATAGCTGATACTGGATAATGGCTATAGTATGTAATGACATATATACAGTAATATAGAGATAGAGTGTATACAGAGCATAATAGATACGTCTATATACCTTGTAGAAGCAAATAGCGAATAAATATCAGCTTAGCCAGAATGGGATTAGCGGATATACAAAACGTTACCGGTTATTAAGCGGTGCAACTTCCTCCCGGTGATATTCAATAGCGGTTGTAGACACATATTATTCTCTGGTTTTATTCTTTTGAAACCTCGAATTTGCTCAACACCGCCGCTCCTTGCAACTATCAGAGTCAGGGAAAGCCATCGCCGATTTTCCCCTACCATTGTACGAGATGCAAATCGGACACTAAACAGCAGCGGTAGTTCGCCGGTCTACTAGGTCAAAATCCGGCAACGTTGGGCGGTCTGGAAGGGTGTTTTTTTGCAGGTCACTCATTTCAGTTCTGCCTGTTAACCGATTAATCAGTGAAGTAACTGGCCTCTGAATCTGCCGGGCTGGTCTCCGTACAACAGGCTGATGACGAAGCGGACAGCCCCCTTGCTTAGGGATGAATTGCTGGTGAAGGACAGCAACCCGACTCTGCGTTGAATGCAGAATTGCACAGTCAGAGACCAGGCTCGCCTACAAAGCCGCAATCACTAAATCACTAAATCACTTTTTTCAAAGCGCCAAATGTTTTCACCATGGTTAGCCTACCAGTGCTGAGTAGTGTTGATCACCCATTTTCAGCAACTGGGCGAGTTAACGCATCTACATACCCTCCCGATATCCTCTTTGAACGATTTCAGCGAAAAGCTCATCAACAAACCTTGTTGCGATTATGGGTATTCAGCGACAGAATAGTCATCACAATCGATCCGCATTTCAACAGATTGCGATCACTTACAACGTAAAGTTAAGAGGCCTATGAATACCGATTTGATGCCCAATTTCTGGAAGCTGTCACATGGCTGGAAGGAGTTCTCATTCCTGGATATGGTCGAATGTATTGATGAAAAGCTCGTCTACATTCACCGCACGACCGCTGGTAAAGGACAGTCTTCCGTCAGCCAGGCAGAGGAGTTTGTAAACGCTCCGATTGGTGATTACTTCTACCTGACCCACGGTAATCAGGGTGTATACCTGCTTGGTCAGTTCACTGGTCCGGTTAACTACTTCACTAAACACAGCGATGGCTGGATGGACAGGCCATTCCGGCTGATTCACAAAGCCAATGCCAGAGAGGCATATTATGGTGTCGAGAAATGGTGGACACCTAATCACAACTCTACCTTTGTTAAGGTTCCGCACCACGAATATGATTTATTTGAAGAACTGATATTGACGCCCTATTTCAATATTAACCTAAAAGATTTTTAGATAAATCTCAAGGATGATTCTCCCAGGAGAAAATCACTAAGCAATCGATGTAAAATAATAAGGGATAATGATGATTTATCAATGCTATTCATGTTCTAGAACAACCTTCGAAACAAGCTGTCCATGGTGCTCTCCAGATGTATCTGGAACATTTCGGCAAATGACGCCATTAGATCCATCCTATTACCCTGATTTCCAGTACCAGTCTAAAGGCATCATAAAAGATTTATTTGGTAAGAAGAAAGAGCAGTCTCAACTCAACGCCCTACTTGAAAATGTTCTTTTGAAATATGCTACACTGAAAGACCCCTATTTTACTAATTTCATTCACACATCAAGATTTTCGTATAACAATCAGGATAGCAACAGTAACATAAATAGTGAACGCAATAGTGATTATTCAGAGATCAGATTATTCCAGGAAGTACTGATTAGAAAAGGATTCAACGAGCTGGAGCAGTTACCATCATTGTTAGATAAGCTATTGCTAACCACTTCATTCAACTCTATTTATTCAGGGTTTGCCCATGAGGTTAAACGACATATCAAGCCAACCCTTACCGAGACATTAAAATCATGGATCGAAGAGGCTGGTACAACTTATCGTGCAGATCTTTCGTTATTCCTGTATTACCTTTGGAGTAATGAAATCCATTATCAGGATATAACCTTTAACGAACACGCGGTAAAGACACCGGGTACTCCGTTATTATCATTTGACTCTATCGAAAAATTCCTTGCTATCTGCGAGAGTATCTATTTTGATATTTTAGTAGACAGATTAGCTACCCGCCTTGAACATTTTAATCCAAACAAATTTGTCACAATGTATCTTGTTGATGCAATGGATGGGTTCCAGTTTGAGACCTTCTTGGTTGAAATATTCCAGACTATAGGATATGACGTTAAAGAAACAAAGAAAACACAGGATCAGGGGGCGGATTTATTCGTTACCCGCTTCGGGAAGAATATGGTTATACAGGCAAAGAATTATTCTGGCTCAGTTGGCAATTCGGCAGTGCAGCAGGCAATTTCAGCAAAAGCATTTTATGGGTGTGATGAAGCAATGGTTGTGACAAACTCTTACTTCACCCGATCCGCTAAGGAATTAGCTGATTCCGCAATGGTTCGTTTGATTGATAGAAAAGAACTTCAAAACTATCTGGATGATTACAATCAGAAAATAATTGAAGATTTCCAGTCAGAATCATGATGTAAAAATGGAGTGGTTGTAAGCCACTCCATTCAACCCTTATCAGGCCGTAAAACTATTGTGTCATAAACTTATCAAGATTTTTGCAGATAAAACAGTAGCGACGACCAACTTGCTTACGCTTATAGACAATCTGGATAGTACTGTACTCCTTATTCGCATCGGATAATAATACCCCTTGCTTTGTTAATAGCATCAGAATGCCTTTGCGCTGAGATTTCGGCAAGCAGTTATGTACCAGATCCTTATCAACTGCATATACCGTACGTCCTTTAACTTTGTGGATAATGACCGGTGCCTTTTTAATCGCCGTTTGAGTTACGCGATCATTTCCAATCAGATTTAAAAGATCATCCTTTTTGATAAAATCAATAATTGCATCAAACGAACGCCCTAATGGTGACTTCATTACCTCAGGTTCAGATAAAACCATCTCAAGGGAGTCCAGGTAGCAGGTTGAGATCCCCTTCATAACATCCTGCTTTGTAAAGGGTAAAACACCATATTTCACAGCCATGGAACCTGCTACATAAGCGATGGCAAAACGTTTGGCAATACGCACCTGAATGCCGGAATTACGATCTACCTTGTGCTTATCCAGAAAGAACTCAATCCCTTTTTCAAGCTTCCGTTTCACACTCTCAAGATCATCCTGAATATCAGCCACCAGGCGCTTGAGAAAGGCAGGTTTGGCGCTGCCGTAATAGTGGTGAGTTGCATCCTTGATCGCATGAACAAGTTCGTTGCTGGAATTAACACCATCCGGTAATGTTTCGAAGATCCCCATTTCACTACCAGCATCGGCATGAACGTCGATTACACGTACATTTTCGCCTTCAAGGCGCTCAATGTTCCCGGAAGCAGCCAGTTGTTGAAGGCTGCACTCGCCCGTACTGAAAATGCTTACCTGCCATTCAGCAACTTTGTTCTCATAAATTGCCGAACGTGTTTTCCCTTTACCACCCGATAACGTATACACGCGGTTCTGCATGATTTTAGCGGCTGCCAGTACGTCTTTATCTAACAGCTTCGACTCATCGAGAACCAGGTAGCTGTCGTTATGGGCCACAGCAATCTCCTCAAGCCCTTTATCCGTATTGTTCCACAGTACGACAATGTCTTTCGGCGATCCTGCTAATGACGCCAGCATGTAGGCACTGGAGGTTTTTCCTATACTACTCATCCCCCATAAATGAAACCCACCCCCTTCCATACCTGAAAGCTTAAGGAGAAAGCCAGAAAATCCGCAGCACAGAGCCAACATAATGCGCGAGCTATGTAGCGCGTATGGAGCAACATTGATTTTCCATAATTTTAATGTTTCCTGTTTTCTCTCGACAGGTAAATGATTTTTTGCGCTGGGGTGTAATATTGGTTTATCTCCTTTTATCTCACCAACGACTTTATCATTAGCACGCAAATAAGCATCACCATAAAAACCAGGCTTATAGCACAGTGTGATTACCTTATCCGTTTCCTTAACGACCTCCTGATGCGCCCGACTCCAGTATTCTTTAGTTACATTGGGATTATGCCCACATTTTAATAATGTTTTCTTTAACTCTAATACACTGACAAGTGCCAAAGCAGGAATAAGTACACATGTCGACTCCAGCCCCTGCGAATCAGTGATTTTAATAAACCGGTATGCAACTGGACATGATTCGGAAATCTTTGTACGAGCCAACAATGTAACAAGCAATTTTTCCTCTTTGTCACTTAACTTTCCTTTATATACTTTCATTAACAGAGCCTTATTTTACTTAAATATTCCCTCACAGCCATTACGATTAACGTCATAATTAGATCGTGAGAATTCCTTGCATGATTTCTCATACAACATTATTACTTGGTCGAAAATTGCAGAAACAGTTTACAACTGGTACATATCACTGATAGATCATGACATTATTTTAATGTCAAATGGTCACCATACTTCCTTACTTTATACATAAAGGTTAATCCAGCTATTCCAATAGAATCTAGCTTAATCAGAGAATCAACATATTGCTTACGCAATAGACGGTATTTTTTAGTCCAGCGTTTCCTTTTCCTTTCCTTGCTCCCTTGTATATGATAATCATCATACTGGATTGATTCGACTCGCCACCAGATAGCTTTAAAACGGTAGCTCACCTGTCGTATTGGATTTTTCAACTTGCTCACGAGCATAGGGCGGTTTACTACATTTTCCCGCGTATTCATGTTCTTCTTGTTCTTCATCCTGATACGTAGCCTTTTAATAGCCTGTTTGTCATTGGGAATGATAAGGTGAAAATGGGGCATCCACTTTTTAATATCTGTGTGATAATCCATTTCGAACCCACCAATCACCATTCCAGGGAAGCCACATTCATTTAACCAGCGACGAAGCCGTGCTATTAATGTATCGGGCTGCCATTGAAGCAGTTGACTGTCACTAAGTGCATCCTGATAGAATATTAAGGTTAAGCCTCGCCAATTCTTCCGTTTCTTACATAAGCGAAGTACCTCCCCAATCATTTCCAGCCGGTGTAGTCTGAAGCATTCCGGACATGCCGCGCTCCCACAAGGCCCACCGAGCCAACAGTTTTCAAGCTTTATTGCTAATTTTAGATACTCCCTTTTATCCAGAGGCCTCCCTATAGTTCGTAATGACTTTATACGTTTTAATCTTTCTTCGTAGACATCTTCGATAGTTTCGAATTTAGGTGCCTGTCTTTTAATTTCTTTTGCGAACGCCTCAAATTGAGGATTAATAGGGGGCTGCATCACCGCTTCGTTTATCTTCACTGACGGAATTTTCATGTAAGCGTTCCATCGTTGATAGGCTTACGACTAGAAATCCATTCCTCTATGTCTTCTTCAAGCCAGCCGACACTACGACCTTCCGGTGACAAGCGGAGCTGCGAGGGAAAGTGCCCCTTGGAAATTAAGCGATAAAGAGACGATCTTGAAATGCTACAACGGTGCAAAACATCATGAATTTTTAATACTCGTTTTATTGCCATGATTCCTCCTGAAATGTGATGGGAGTATCCTAAACCATGGTTTTTAAGGGGTTCCGTAGGTAAAAAGTGAGAATTGAGTTACTCATGCCAAAGCAATCGATTGCATTTTTAGCTTCAACATTGAGATCTAAAACGGGGTATAAGGACCTAAAAGAGTAACTAATTGATTTTTATAAACAACTATTTATAATTTTTTTCTAAAGCCGCTTGGTTCCTGATGCAGAGTATTCAGATAACCAGAATAAAGCATAAATCACCTAAAAAATTCACAAATCATCTTTAAAATGGACATTTTAATGACAGAGAAGCATTTAATACCAGTTTACCCTGAGCTAGGTGCGGATTCACTCAGAAAGCTGACAATGATTGCTTCGCAGCATTATCCGGGCTGGGCAAAAGAAGGAAAAAGGAGTGGTGAACCGCTGAATATGACCCTGAGTTACTGTATTGAGGTAGCCTATAACCTGCTGGAAAAGTCCCGTACAACCCTTCCACTTTATGATGCTTTACCCCCACCCAAAACGGTCAAAGCCCAGATCCTCTACGACATTTATCAACGCGTCACGACTCTAAAAGGCAACGGCAGCTCCACAGCACAGATGGTGTTGTACCTCAACCAGGCGCAATTTCCGACCCCAGATGACCTGTTCGCAGACAAACCACTGACGGCAGCAGCCCGAAAGCCATCACGCTGGGATAACCGCGATATTGATACAATTATCACCCGAGATGGACAGCCCACCGATCTGCTGAGAGAACACCTGCAGGCACTGAATAAACGCGGGCAACGCAAAAGAGCACCAGGAGCAAAAAGCGTACGTTAGTTTCGTTAGGCTCCCAGTACAGGACTAGCTGTTTTGAACATCACCAGCACCGTAAACTCTGTGATGCTTTGGTTTTCATACCCTCACCACGATAGTCATAGCGCGTCGTCGTGGATATGTCGCTGTGGCCTGCCAACTGGCGTACGGTGTTGATATCCACACCCTGCTCCAGTAAGCGGGTAATGAAGGTCCGCCGCATGTCATGTGGGGTAAACCGCGCTATGCCTGATGCTTGCTGTAACTGTTCCAGAATCCCCGTTAACCCGGTCGTTGTCAGCGGCTGGCTGGCGACCTTACCGTTGCGCTGAATACGGCTGAACAGTGCGCTGTCAGTCTCGTCTGCGCTGACCTTTAGCCATGCGCGTATAGCCTTATCCACTGCATCCGCCACGTGAATTTCACGGTATTTACGCCCCTTCCCTTGCCTCACTGTCAGGATGCCGTTGTCATAGTCCCGGCGCTCAAGTTTAACCAGTTCCCCGGCCCGCAGGCCCGTTCCGCAAAGCATCAGCACAATAGCGGCATCACGGTAGCGCCGTACCGGTTGCGGATGCTGTTTTGCAGCCTGAATCAGTGCCCGGATTTCCTGCTTGTCCAGCGCCCTTCCCTTACGCTGGATATCGCCGCTCACACGCTTCACTGACCGGATACGTGCCAGCGCTTCGGCATCCATACAATTGAGGTTAAAGGCCGTCTGTGCCACGCCCCGCAGTGCTGACAGCGCCATGTTCACCGACGACACGGCGTAACCGTCATCCAGCAGTGCCGCACGTACTTTAGCGACGGCGGCGTAGTTAAGTTGTTCCCACGGGTAGTTATCTGCACACGCACCGCGTTTAAGTATGCCGGCACTGCGGTTTAACAGGCTGGTGATACCTCTCCGCCCCGAGGGAGCCAGACCGCCAATATACGCATCGAACACGGTGGTTTGCACCACCGGCACGACCTGACGTAACGACGTCCTGCTCATGCGCCTAACCCGCAATAACGTACATTAAACCAGGTAACTTTCAGCATCACACGAGCCCCCGCTCAGCCATCGACACCGTTTCAGTCCCCGCCACGATAAAGTGATCAAGTAACCGCACATCCAGCATTTCCAGCAGCTCCTGAAGTTTTTTAGTCAACTTGATATCGCAACGGCTGGGTTCAGGCTCGCCGCTGGGGTGGTTGTGGACAAGGATAGCTGCGGCGGCGTTATGTTTCAGTACGCGTTTGATAACTTCACGGGGGTGAACGCTGACCGAGTTTAACGTACCCCTGAACAGGATTTCGCGGTGCAGCAGCTGATTCTGATTATCGAGCAGGATGATGCCAAACTCTTCATGCTCTAGCGGTGCCAGCTCAACCATTACGCACCGTCGAACATCATCAGGGGAACAGAGTTGAACGCCACGCTGGTAGTACCGGCTGATAATGTCACGAGCCTGGTCAAGGATACGGTTTTCACGTTGGGTAAACATGGTCATTTCAGAACTCTCGTTCAATGAAGTAAATGGCGTCGGGAAACAGCTGGCGGCTGGTTACGCCAGTACGCAGGGAAAAAGCTGTACGGGGCATGGTAGTTCGCCCGTTGCTGTCGAAGAAACAGAGCGTTTCTTCATCTATTTTGACCAGAAGGGACCAGTGAAACTGGTCGCTGAGCATAATCAGGCGGGAGTAGTCAGTGACGTCCAGAAACCGCTGCATTTCTCTGAAAAGTCGCCCGTCTGATAACCCCCGTTTCCCTGAAAAGGGTCTGGTGATTTGAACCGGGAACTGGCGGCTGTAATGTCCTTTCTGCAGCACCTGAGCTATCAGCCAGTCCAGACGGTCCTCTTCAATCCCTTCAGTCAGCCATTCATGCAAAGGCCAGCGCTGCTGATAAGCCTGAATAAGCCGGTTCATTAACGGGCGTCGTTTCACCCTGCCGTCATACAACCAGCTCAGCATGTTAACCACACAGTAAGCACCGCATAGACAGTCCAGTTCGCCCTGTTGAGACGCACGTATTCCTCTGTCAGTCGTCACAGATAATTCCCTATAAAGTAGTGATAGTTAGCGCAGAGGGATTAGCTTTCCCACAGGACGGTAATGGTGTAGATGTTCATGGCGTGATACTGAATAAAGTTGGATTGCCAGAGTTCAAATAACTCCCTTCCGGCGTTAACAGGCAGGTCACCAACATGAGCCAGAAAGACATATTGCTGACTCCAGCTAATATCAATTTCCTTTTCCAGTTCTGGGTAAATCACGCCCATATAACTGAAGTCGGTGATGTAATCGAAACACCATTCATCATTGCGTGAAATAAGCCGTATTTCGACAGGATGGTAACCGCCCTTTTCAGCGCTGTAACTCAGGTCTTTAAATAACAGACTGACGGCTGTAATTCTGGCTTTATGCGGCGGTGGATTTCCCGCTTCATTTAATATGATATTTATTAATTCCTGATCGACGGGCATAGCTAGCCCTTCCTGATGGAGAATATTCATCAGTGATTTTCCTGTTCAACATATTATGATAAGACGTTATGTCTGCACCAGCACAGGTGGGGTTTAATCACCGAATAAATGGTAAGTGCATGACAACGTACTGACTGGGTAAAATATAGTTCATCAGCAATAGTATTATATCAAAAATATGATTTCAATGCAAATAGTAACAACGAGAAACTAATATGTAGTTCAGAAATGAAATAACTGACAATAGGTTTTTATTCATTATTAAGTGATGGCATACTTTCCATTCTGCCATGTCAGACAGGTCAGGATTCCGGGGTGGTTCCTTCTGTCTGGCATGGCGGAAAACTGACGTTATCACACCTTCCCATTCAGCTTTTCAAAGAGGCTCTTACGCTTATCTTCGGGCAGCTTCATGATTTGTACCGCCAGCTCAGAAACTTCAGGCCCCTTAGACATCAGATCATCTTTTACCATCCTAAGGGCCTGCTCCATCAGTTGCGCCCGCGAAGCTGGCGACATATTGCGATACAACTGTATCCAGAGGCTAAGCTGGCGATCGCTGTCGGTGAGAGTAAACGATTCACCCTTAGCCCTGTTTCTCTCATCATCAAGCGACATTGTGGCTGCGCTGATATGGTAAACCACGCCTTTCCCGGCAGTCCTTTTACGACGTATTTCCGGGTGCAGAGATGCCAGCTTTTCCAGGCGCATCCTAGCGCCACGCGCAGTGCCCGGCATCCCCTCAATATGAGTGAATTCCTCTGCTGTCAGCCAGTCTTTTCCCTCTTCAACAGAAGCTTCAGGATGGGTCGGTATAGACGATACTGCTTTCTTGCTGATCATATAAATTTCACCAGATATCAATGCGTTAATATGAAAACCCACAAATAGATACCAAAAGAACTTGAAAGGTATCTTTTATTCGCATTTAATATCCATGTACTGATTCCATGGAGTTAATACTGTGCGTAACTCAACAGCATCGCAGAAAAAGCAAAGCAAAGGAAGTTCAGGGAACTGGCATCGTGCCGATATTGTGGCAGCACTTCACAAGCGAGGGTTAACGCTGGCGTCACTGTCACGCAGTCACGGCCTTGCGCCACGGACATTAAATAATGCCTTAGAGCGTCATTATCCCAGAGCTGAGCGCATTATTGCCGGGGCTCTGGATACCACACCGGAAACATTATGGCCGGAAAGGTATGCCCTTAAAACTGGACCTAAAAGCAGGTAAAGGATGCAGTCATGGCAACCACCATCACTGAAATAACGGAATGCTTTGAGTATTTTTTCAGTTCTCTTTATCGCAGGGAGTTTGTTAAGACTCTACGTCTGAATGAATGCAGCGAACGTGAATTGCTGCCTCTGGTACGTTGCTATTTGCTGGGTTGGTTTGCAGATAATGTCTCACCGGAAGTAAAAAGCAAGCTGCCAGGAACTGTATCCGGGCACGGTTACATCGATTTTGTCATTGCTGATGTAGCCGTCGAGTTTGCAGTACGTAAACCAACTGCGGCACGTTCCAATGTCTCCGCGACCGTCAACAGTACAGAAGTTAAGAAATTGATGAAGCACGACGGCAAAGCCCTGCTTGTACTGTTTGACTTCTCTGACACGCCCTATTCAGAAGAACAGATTGAGTCCTTTCGTAACTGGCCTTCACTTGGCCGGGGAAATCACCGCAAGTCCGCATTCAACGTCGTTTATTTCTTTGTGGAAAAACGCAGACCACTGGCACTGGTGAAAATCGCTAAAAACATCCGTATCACTTAACAGGGAATTAATTAATGAACAAAAAATTGTTGGTTTTATTAATGGTAACCATAGCACTTCCAGCCGCGGCAACGCAGTACGTAAAACCCGGAGCGGTTCTAACCCTGAATCTGGGAAAGGGTAATGCTGAGTTCAACATTAATGCCTCAACAGGGGATGGCTCGGGCGTATGCAATATGGAGGGTACGGCACAGCAAATAGCTGCCGGAGAAAGCCAGAAGCATCGATGGATATGGAATGACAATACCAGCCAATGTGTTGCAGTAATTAGTGAGCTGCATAACGGTAATGCCAGCATTATGACTCGTGGTTGCGAAGGATACTGCGGGGCTTCTGCGGCAGGCGCAATGGATGGTCTATTTAATAAGAAGTAAAAGTATCATTAATTTACGAAGGAGCTACAAATGAAAAGAACAATACTTCTGGTATTAATTGCTGCTGGTTTGCTGGCTGGCTGCGGCGAGAAAACACCAAAATGTAGTAGTGATAATGCAAAAAATCTGGTCGTGGATATTGCTCACAAACAGATTAAAAAACAATTTGAGCAACTCAGAAACTCTCAGTTGGAAGGCATGGTTCCCGGTAATACCGATAGCTTGATACTGAAGGTTATTAAGGTCAGAACAACGCACTATGACTCTTCTGTCGATACTTATCAGTGCGCAGCCAGTCTTCAAATGACCATGACAGATGAACAATCAAAACTGCCGAACACGACCGAACTACCAATAACCTATGATATACAGAAAACTGATAATAATGGTCAGTTCTATATAAACGTATCTGGTTTATAATCACCTTAGTTAACATCAGGGTTCCTTTTGGGTAAGTAATTGATGCTTTGTCCCAGAAGGAAACCCCATGAAAAAGATTATCACATTCACTATTATGGCTATTGCCGATTTATATTGGTTCGCTATACACCCGGCAACTTTATCAGAAAAAGGTCTTCCTGCTAACGCTCCTTTCATTATCAATTCTCATCGGCCAGGCACATGTATAGTCAGTACAATCGCAACAGCTGTCGACACTAAACAAGATTTAGCCGATGTAGTGTGCAAGGTACAATTGTAGTCGATTTTGTCGTCATTCTTCAGGCTTGGAAGATGTCACACTAGGGATGATCCCTGCTGAGCTGCCATTTTTGCATATACCGCAATACAGTTACGTTAAATTCTACTTCCATTTTTTAACTCCCGGCGATGATTACGGTTTTGAGGGATTTCACCTAAGGAAAGACGATGAACATACGTTATCCGATACGGGAAACCGACGCCCGGACTATAAGAAATGAGACGAGCTGCAGACCGAGATCCACAAGCCTTGCTTCGGCTGGCCTTTCGTTCCGGGCAAATACGTTTCATCTGTCACTCTGTCACTTTCAGGTTCATTTTCAAACGGGGCGACAACTATGCTGACACTGAGCGATTCGTATAGACTGAGTTCGCGGATAGCGGTGGCCACGTCGATGCGTTCGGCAGGCGTTAGGGCTTTTTGACGAAACTCAGGGGAGTACTATTTACGGGGCCTCTTGCTAGTTGATACGGACTTTGTCATGTTAGCTACTTCTGATTGAGAGCTTACTCACTTAGTCGCGTGTCCACTATTGTTGGGTAAGATCAGCCAACTTGAATGCACGTGATGATATAATCTATTTTTATCATTTATTTAGGTGCATTAAATATGACAATGATCGCAGGGTATCGCTTAAAGAACGGCGGTTTTCTTCAGGCAGACATTCTTCTTACCAGCTCCAAAAACACCCCGTTAAGCCCTTTTCAGATACCATCATTCAGCCCCTCTGTTGATAGTACTCCATTAATGACACACACAGTCGTTGGACTATGCCAAAAAATCCTTGTTGTGAACAAATACTTCGCCGTTGCTTTTGCCGGTAGCGTTAATGAAATAATCAAAGCAACATATCTAATCGATAAACTCCTTGCGGAGAAAATTAAATTAACAGGAAAACGTTTTATTGATACTCTAATTAAAAACCAGATCAATAAATTAGCATTAACTGCAATCGTGCTCAGCGTTGAGGATAATGAAATCAAGCTCACAAACTTCGGTGCTGAGCCAAGTATATCCAATAAATATTTTGAACTACATGTCGGTGGTTCAGGGGCAGAGCATGCTAAAAATTACTATAAGCAGTTTCCTATTGCTGTTTTCGATATACCAGAAGACGATATAGTTGTGCATGGTACATGTATGGCACTCCAGCAGTTTGCAAACCACCTGATTGAAGAATATGAAGATCAATTTGAGTCCGAAAGTATTATTGACCTGTTTGGTGGGGGATTCGAGCTTGTGTCATACTATAATGGCCAGTTCCAAAAGATATCTGATGTAGTTTACGCTTACGCAGAAGCTGAATTTAACGCTGATGGTACACTTCAGGTCGATCATCCAAAATTCTTACTCAGGTCTACCTATCAAGATAATCATCTAAAAATTAGAAGTGTGGAAATCTGCCAAGATGAGGAGGAGGATGAATATACAACTCGAAATGATCGGACCTTCACCATTTTTCCTGTAACTTGCTTCCAGAGCACTTTTGTTAAAGATGAATGTAAAGATATAAGCTTTGTGGGGGAATTTCTTTGCTTTATTATCAAAGTAAAAGGAGTACACGGTAGCTTTACAATCCCATTCATCAGAAAATACGATCAATTGGTTGGATTTCTAGCTAAGGCATTCATTGCATGTACAGAAAAAGACAATGTCGATTTCATTTATTCGGAAACATTCAAGCAGGAACTGGAAGAACGCGTTATTAACTATATGAAAATGGTTCGTCAGGAAATGAAACTGACGAAGTGAACAAACAGAGAGTTATACGTTTATATAATAGTCCGTAATAAGCGTCTTCTTCAGTCTAGAAGACGCCATTTTCTCTGGCCTTATCGTCCTGCTATCAACGATTGCGATTAGGATATTATAAAACACGTTTCAGCGCATTGACGACCCCTTGATGTGGGAGATAACCAACAATTCCGTGAGCATTGAAAGTATTATTATCGACCGTACCATCGTTAAAGATATCGCTAGCGAAATTTTTCTCATCCAACGGTTTACCTAGAGCAACGAAATCTGATGGATCATAGAAGTTTTCCCATCTTTCGACAAAAACAGGTTTACGACGCGGCGGGCCAAGTTTTGCTTTGAAAGCCTCTAAAGCAAGAGGTGAACCCATGGTGATAAGAAGTGGAATTTTAATACCTTCCCCTTTTTTTTCCATCTCTCGTAGTAATTTAAAAGCAATAACGGTACCGAGTGAGTGAGTAATTAAGACCTGTGGAGTCCTGAGCAAAAGAGGGCGTACAATGTCATCAACCGCTTTTGCAGCCCCTGGTGACGAAAGATAAGTATGCCCCTGTCTTATCAGTCGAAGCAGAAGATTACCTTTATCCGGAGCGAGTTTTTCAACCAAGCGAGCCAGCCCTACAAGCCGCCTTACGATAGCATTATCCATAGGTACAATGCCGCCTTCTGCAACAGCAATTTGGGCTTCGTCTATATTATTTTTAATGGCAAACTCGTTTAAAACAGTGCTGAGGAATTTCAATTCATCGGCATTGCCCATATCAACTTCAATACTCCCTTCCCCCAATGCAACTGCTTGTTTTGTCTTGCCTGTTGTCCAGTTGGCAAGAATCTCGCCGTAATATGCCATTTCAATTGAGGAACTCCCTAGCAAGCCAGGTTGAACACTATGGAGAGATGCTGTCCATTTTTCGAGAAGCTCATTTTTAGTCGATGCTTCTTGCCCGATACCATGAATCATCAACACGTTCAATTACTTACCTCCATATGGAATTTTTCAATCAACATTCTTCCTCCTGTTGCACTGAATGAAGTAAACGGTGAAGGTAGTAAAAATGTAGCAATATTACTTATTTCTTCCGCCACAGCTTTTTCTTGAGGTTCAGGTTCATCCATGAATACCCACCCCTGACGGAGCCAAGGCCATAGCCCAGCAACCACTCCCATTCTCTCATGAGTAGCTCCAGTAACCCAGCGTGGAAACATATCGTTCGCGTCAGATCGAGCTCGTGCCTTTACTGATGGAACTTTTACCAACGTCTCGTGAAGCCCTATTTTTTTAAATGAAAGGAGTCCCATAAAGGCCACGTCGAAAGGAATAGGTTGATTATGCTGGATATAAAAATAGGCCATACGGCGTATGCTATCCACATCTCCTGTATAATCGTACAAATAGCTTGAAATGGCGCCCAATGTTGGATTTGCGTGCTTATCTGAACGTAACTGCGCCGCTATATTGTCTACTTTATCAGCCGTAAGATTGCCTGCTTGAAGATTCTCTATCGTGGCAATAAACGAGCGCAAACGCCTAGTAGGTAAAGCCATTCCAGAAGTGCAAGCCCAACTGATGCCCCCACTGATATCACGACTTATCACCGTAGTGAGATCTGCATACACTACCGCCGATGCAAAAACAGCATCTTCAAACTCTACAAGGATTTGAACGGCATTTTCGGCAGCGACATCAACATAATACGTTGCTCCATCATCATCATTCGAGTATCTTTCGACTGAAGATGTACTCCATACTTTTTTGGGCACAGCACCACGTATAGCCAAATTGAATTTCGGCATATCAGGGTTTAGGTGCAGAAATAAGCTATCTAGGACATGCCGCTTAAATATTTTAGTGTTAACTCCAGAGATTCCAGCCTGTATATCTTCTTCATTTTTATCATGCAGTTGATATTTTGAACGCGGTTCTGGCCATTTTGGCAGAACTACATTACTAGCCCCTTTGTTACGAAGGAAATAAATTGCATGATCTCTGGGAAAACCGGGGGCGAAATCGGGAGAAAAATTCAAATCGTATATTTCGCTAATCTCCTTTAATCGTTCCGAAGAGAATGATGCAAGCGAGTCAGGAATCACACTATCCGGAATATACTTATCAAACGCTTCGTCCTTTAGACCACACAGACCTTCGAGCAAAACCGTAGAAAAAACGCATCGGGATGGGGCAATATTATCTCCTTTTAGCATGTACGCCTGCTGACCATCCACAACAGCATTGAAACGAGCAATAGCAGGGATAGAAACCTCATAAGGTCCTCGAGGAAGAACCGGATCACCGCAAATATCTGCTGTTTCAATATCTGAAGGTAGCGACCGGCACGCATCGCCAAAAATCGATAAGCTTTTTATTCCATGCCTGTAAAGCCGTGACTTTAGTGCTTCCACAGATATAGCACGCAGTTCTTGGTGCCAATCACTAGGAAGCCAAATGTTTTGTTCTGCACCGTCACGAAATCCATGCCCTGCAAAATGTAAAATAAAAAGTTCCACCTCGTCGTTTATTGGAAGCATTTTGAGAAGAATTTTTTTGATGCGATCTATTGTGACAGGTATGTTGTTTTCATCAGTAATAACCTCCGTCACAAATCCGGTATTCCTCGCCCAATCCCCCATTTCATTAGCAACTGTAATCGCTCCAGGCAAATATGAAAGCGGAGGTGCTTTCGAAACCCCAATGGTCAGACATAGCTTCACAATTATTCTCCTATTTCCAAGACTCTATGGGGCGGGCGCTACTTCATGCCCTATGATGGCCCAATGTACTTCCTAACAACGCCCAAACAGCCATGGTGAGTTCAGCGCTAAGGTTACTCTATCCGCATAATTCTTTTTACAATCAGAAAATTATAGTAATTCATCTACGTAATCCGCCTATACCTGCAGCCATGTCCGGCACTCAGTGTCATACATATACAAGTTAGAAATCCCCTCAACATCACCGCGCGTATGCCCCAATATAGCCTCAGCTACCTCGTTTGGACATTGCAAACGAGATAGCCCTATACGTACTGTACGGCGCAGTTCATGGGGCGTCCAATGAGGTATATCAAGCATTTGACCGCTTTCACGTAAACGCCATGAGTTTTCAGTTAGATACTTCTGCTAGATTGGCTTCTTCGTAGCCAGTGAAGGAAACAGATATTTGTCAGAGGTAAGGCATAAAACCTTTAGAAAGTCGATTACCTGATCCGATAGCTGAGCGTAGGGAGGGCTTGACTACTGTGTTGGTTTCTCGCAAATGAGCAAATGAATTGTCCCTTTTTCAAGAGCAGCGGTAAACCGTATAAGGATCGGTGGACTGACCAACTTAATGGGGTCAGTCCATACAACCACAACAGCTAGCAACTCACAGAGTATCGATTTAGCTGCGCCAACACATGTTCAACATCACGGCTGTCCGTCGCTATCTGAAAATAATCATTTTCTTGGAAGTGAAAAATGTCTCTAAGCGTGGCACCAATTTGTGGGTCAATTTCCTTTGTAGGTAATAATGTACTTATGATGAATTGGCTGCGTTCTGCGACGATGCTGAATTCAGGCCACCCCTCAGTCTGAAGGCAGATCAGTCTGATATAAGGGCAGAAGGCAGTACCGACTGCGGTCATATAAGTTATATTTAAATTGTTAAAAGCTTGCAATTTATCCCTAAGTTTCTGATAAAGGCAGAATGTGAGCAACTCGGCATGTTCACCATTAAGTTGACTGCGCTTTAGTATGTAAACCCTCTCGTTAGACTCAACGCGAAGGGCTCGAGCTTCACAAAACTTGATGACTGCCGGAGTATCGACAATCAATCGTCGCCAGTCCTCACTCAGGGGCGCACTAGAAATGACATCTTGTAGTTGATTCGACAAGTCAATATGTGGATTCATTCGGTCCCACAGATTTTTCAGCAGACCGCGTTTTCCTTCAGAGCGTAAGAATCGCTTCCAGCTGGCTTCATCATCTGCACGATCAACTAAGAAGGACTGATTTTTTCCCTTTGGCAGCAAGCAGTCCCCTAAACTCAAAAGAGCCCGCAGCCAATAGTACGCACCAAATTCCTTTAAGCCAACATTCGAAAAGGTAGCATGAGCCCAGCTCCAGTAGTGCTCAAAGGCATGCTGGAGCTCAAGATGTTGGTCAGCGGTCCAGTCACAGGGAGCTACCATTTTAAACTGATCCGCTACACCTGAGTACTCTATTAGGAAGTCAATTTGTCCAGCAAAGTATCCATGTACCTCCGCTGTTTGGATAAGAGGCCCCCACCCTTCATGGGCTAGTATCAATGCACACTTGATGCGCTCCTCGTTAATTTGAAGCCTATTGAAGCCATCCACAGAGTTGTCGGGATTCGCTAGATACTCCAGAATACTATCTGCATGAATCAAAAGTGCATTTACACTTTCAACGCTACGCCGGAAATCATCTACCCGGTTATAGGTAGTATTCACTGACAGATTCTTGATAACTCTCATCCAGTGATGGAATGCCTCTGGCCCAGGCTTGCCCTCATGTTTGTGGAGATAGCCCACATAGGCCGCGAACTGCACCGCTTCGCTATAGCTTAGGGAGGTGAAGTACGGACTAATAATTTTGCCTAGTATGGATGACTCATTAAAGAACTGATCGTTTAGCAACCCCGTGTACAATCTATTTTTTTCTGCGTGTAACGTATCCAGCAAATAAATAAGCGACGTAGAAAAACGCTCATCAAGCCAATCTCGGTGGTGATAGTCTTGGAATGACAATGTGCTATATATATTGCGCAACAGCTCGGTATCTTTATTGAATGCTTCTCCCCCTGAGTCTCGCGTTACCAAAGCCACCACCCTAAACAAGCGAAGGAAAGCTTGATCAAATAGGTTGCTTTCTTTGTCACGAAATTGCCAGAATAAGTCTCCCCAATGCGTGTCCAGTTGGATGGACACGTATTCATGGATGGGAAATGAGCTGTCACCAATATAAAACCTGCGATCTACAAACTTAGTTTTAAGCAACTGCTCATAACGAGCCTTGAAGTTTTCGAACTCAGTGAGAGGCTTTCCCCGGGCATTCATCTTGATGTAAAGGTCATCCGAGAGGCCAAAGTCATGCAGACCTAGGAGTTGAAATGTGACAGCTGGGCGAGCTTCGTCTACCAGTCTAGCGAATAAGTTCGAATGGGTTGCAAAGCGCTCATGGATGGCGTCCATCATTCCTTGAACAGACTGGATAGAGGGGTCGCGTAGCCAGCTTCGGAAAAACCAAGGTTGATCGCATACAATGTCCGCAAGCGAAACCACCTCGTCCACAGCTTCGGTTGGACGATACACCACCAACTGGTCAAAAAAATCATTACTACTAGGCCGAACTCCGTAGCGGAAACGAGACTTTCCCTCTGCCACGAACAATGCTGTAAATTCTTCCCAGGCGCTATCGCGCCATGCCAAATACCAATGAAGCAGAAACAAGGTGGTCAAACGCTGCTGCCCGTCTAAAGGGAGGAACTGTGTCTTTCCTTGGCATTCTTCAACACTGCCATAAATAAAGTCTAAATTTAGCGGCAAGCTGACGTCATGAGTGGGCTTGAGCAGAGCATCTTCCAGTGCGGCAAGGAAAGTATCACGAACCTCTTGCTCATCAGGCCGGCCTTGGGCGTAGTCACGCTGAATAATCGGGATTTGGATATGTGTATGCTGTTGCAGCAGCTGAATGTAGGTGATTTGTTGGCCTAGGTTCATTGAATTTCCCTTTTGCTGCCGCAGAAAAAGTGGGTGAGTGTATCCAGCATGGCTATTTCGTAAGCTTCTCGGTCATGCTCAGCCCAGAACAGGGCATTGCCCACCTGGGGACTGTAGCATTTCAGGAAAATGTTGCGGGTGCACAGCGGCACAAAAATACCAGCCTGATCCAGGGATAGTAATCTCTGGCGCTTTACCGCAAACACAGCATTGCCGTAACTACGGTTGGTATGTTCATCCAGCAGAGTCAGATTGCACAAACCATGCTCCTCCTCCCACTCCCCCGCTTCGGAAAAAAACTCCAGCACTCTGTCATACAGTTCGTCAAACACTTCAGGAAGCTTAGAAGATGCTTGGTCAACTAAGTTGATCTTAATCTCTTCATATAAAGCATCATTCGAGCCTTGTGTAGCGAGAAATCTAAGGCAATGTTCCAGCCAGGTCCTTTGCGCGTCCGTACGGCCAGGCCTGTCATCGCTAACGGAGCGAATATGCTCGATATCCCAGCACTGGGTCTTGAAACTGTCGAACTGGAAACGCAGATTTGAGCGCACATCTTGCAACAAGGTTGCGAGGTTGAATAGAAGCAACCAAGCACGAATGCGGCCGTGGCTCGACTTACGATCGTAGCTGAGTCCATCCATATGTGTAGACAGGCGCTCTCGTACAACCTCCTCGCTCAAAGGAACAGACAGCGCATCACCTGTAACGAGGTGGAAGATCTTACAACGCAAAGTCAGCTCGAAACTGCTCTTAGTCGTGCCTTGCGCCAGTTTGCGGATTTCGTTGATTCCGACACTTTGATGAACCAGAAAACCCACCATATGGAAGAGCCTACGATCCTCAAACCATTCTTCTAATTGCAGGAAGCTGGACTTAATGCGTGCCCACTCGTCTTCAACGCTGGCACCGGATGCCTTGAGCCGCCCATTGACATGATGAAATGTTGCATAGGTGTCATACTGCCATAACTGCGATAAACCGTCTTCTTGCGCAACCAGTTCAAACAATAGGCCAATGCGGTTCTGAGCAGGAGCTGGCTTGTTGCTTATGAAGTACCAAAAAGCATCGTTTTGGAGGGCTTTTTCCAGCTGGTCCCATTCATAGGCTATGCGTAACTGAGCGCTTGTGGGATCAGCACTGGCACCGGTGCTTCGACGCAGAAACAGCGCGCGGATAAGTTCGTCTGATGTTAGCGGTATCTTACCTACATTCAGCCTGGTGAAAGCCTCAACCGGATGATCTCCTTCTGCCAACTCGAACCAGATGAGCTTGACCTGGTTTATTATCGCAGCCTTGATCGTTTCCACCTCACTCTCGTGTCGAGCAAACCAGTCCTCTATGGTCTGCATAGCTAGATAAAGATGAAAATAGTCAGCGTTAGTCTCCGCTAGTTCAGAGGAAGGCTCTTCTAAAAAGGTCGGCAGTTTGGGGCGAGTTTCATAATCCAGCTTATAGAGTGGCTGACGGAATCGCTCGGCTAAACGTTCGTTAAAGTGACGAAGGACCAACAAAAGTGTGGTCAGCCGTTGCTGACCATCTACTACCTCCCAGTCCCCTTGTAGCCGCGATTTGATTACTAAGGGCTGTAAGCAGTAGAACTCCTGAGGCTGAGGGTTGGGTCGCTGAGTGAACTCGTGAATGTCATCCAAAAGCTGGGTTATCTGGAACGAGGACCAACGGTACCCTCTCTGATAGGCTGGGATGAAAAAGCGTTGGGGCCGTCCATCTGCAAGGAAAGTGCGTAGTTCATGAACGGTTTTCAATTGAATTTGTTGTGTCGCCATACCAAACGGGACCTCTAAGGCAATAGTTTTTAGCTAATGTTTTACTCTCTACTAGCTCGAATATTTATAGCCGCATAAGAGCGCACTCAAATGCTCAAAAACAAGGATTCATCGACTATTTAAAATTAACCTATTAAAGTCGGAACAGTATTATTTCAAGGTGCAGTTTAAATTTTAACTTTGTCTAAATAATCAGCCCACATTTGCAACCACTTCCGGCACTCAGCGTCATACTTATACAAGTTATAAATACCCTCAACACCACCGCGCGTATGCCCCAGTATGGCCTCAGCCACCTCATTTGGACATTGCAAGCGGGATAATCCTGTCCGCACTGTACGACGTAGATCGTGGGGTGTCCAATGAGGTATATCAAGCATTTGGCCGCTTTCACGTAAACGCCATGAGTTTTCAGTTAGATACTTCTGCTGGATTGGCTTCTTCGTGGCTTGCGAAGGGAATAGATATTTGTCAGAGGTAAGCCGTAGAACCTTGAGAAAGTCGATCGCTTGATCCGATAATTGAACATAACGCTCTACCCCAGTCTTGGTTTCTCTAAGATGAATGGTGCCTTTTTCAAGATCAACATCCTTCCATGCCATATTGCAGACTTCACCGGTACGACACCCGGTCCAGAGGGTCAGACGTAACACGTTTTTGATCGTTGGCGTATAAGCCGAACCCGGAAGCCATTTAAGAAATTTTGCAAGTTCATCCTCGCTCAGTACTCGTGTTCCACGTCCATTTGTGAGCTTGATTCTGGTCTGTCGTAAGCTGGATTTTGCTAACAGCGCTGGATTCGCAAAACTATCATCAAAACGTCCAAGGCCAATTGCAAATTCATATGCGAGTGAAAGCTCCCTCAGTACATTCCCTGCCTGTACAGTTGCACCTCGAGCTACAATGCCATTGATTAAATTAATGACATCCTGGCGCGTAATCTCAGCAGCATTCCGGGTTCCTAAGCTTTTAACAGCGTCACCATAGAGAGTACGACGAACCTCAGCCTGCCCTTTCGGCTTTCTGGCACCGGGTATGATCTTTCCGTCCTTCGTTTTACGATCCTCAATACGTTCGGTAAGATACAGTTCAACTAATCCCTGTACGGTCAATTCAGGGATCTTAGCTTGTTCAGCTTCAATCGCACGCTGGAGCTTATCTTTTTTGAGTTCAGTCGCAGGGCACCGACCTTCCTGTCGGAGGAGCTTTAATTCGTGAAGTTTAAGACGTGCAGCGGCGAGAGAAGTCTGCGGGAAGTTACCAATTTTAACCTGAGCAAGCTTGCCAGTCAGAGGGCTTGTGTAACGGTAGAAAAAAGACTTAACCCCAGTTGCACCACAGGAGACACGTAAGCCTCGATTTTCGCCTACATCAGCCTTATCTTTGTCGCCAGGCTTCATCATTTCTACCGCTTTAAACGAAAGTGGCTTTCCCTCTTGTTTTCCTGCCATAAAGACTCCGTTATCATGCACCTTATGCAGTCATGAACATAAATGTAGGTTGCGCTGTATGTGCCCATATTTTACCAGGCTATAGGTTGGCAAGCTACACTTTAACCTACATATAAATGTAGGATTTCATGATATCCGATGAGACAACGTGAAACCAAATGATAACCATAAAAATCACTAACTCATTAAAAATTAAGAAAATGGACATCACAAACCTATGAGTACAATAGAAAATTTAGACTCGCACACCCCAATGATGCAGCAGTATCTCAAGCTGAAGGCGCAACATCCTGACATTCTACTGTTTTACCGGATGGGGGATTTTTACGAGCTATTTTATGACGATGCGAAACGCGCGTCGCAGCTGCTCGATATCTCGCTGACCAAGCGCGGCGCCTCCGCGGGCGAACCCATCCCGATGGCCGGCATCCCCCACCACGCTGTGGAGAACTACCTCGCCAAACTGGTCAATCAGGGCGAGTCGGTGGCCATTTGCGAGCAGATTGGCGATCCGGCCACCACCAAGGGACCGGTCGAGCGTAAAGTGGTGCGTATCGTTACGCCGGGCACCATCAGCGATGAAGCGCTGCTGCAGGAGCGCCAGGACAACCTGCTGGCCGCCATCTGGCAGGACAGCAAGGGCTTTGGTTACGCGACGCTGGATATCAGCTCCGGGCGCTTTCGCCTGAGTGAACCGGCCGACCGCGAAACCATGGCGGCAGAGCTGCAGCGTACTAATCCGGCGGAACTGCTGTATGCGGAAGATTTTGCCGAATCGTCGCTGATCGAGGGCCGCCGCGGTCTGCGCCGTCGCCCGCTGTGGGAATTTGAAATCGACACCGCGCGCCAGCAGCTTAACCTGCAGTTCGGCACCCGCGATCTGGTCGGCTTCGGCGTGGAAAACGCCCCACGCGGCCTGTGCGCCGCCGGCTGCCTGCTGCAGTATGTCAAAGACACTCAGCGCACCTCGCTGCCGCACATCCGTTCCATCACCATGGAACGCCAGCAGGACAGCATCATTATGGATGCCGCCACCCGCCGTAACCTCGAGATCACACAGAATCTGGCCGGCGGCACCGACAACACCCTGGCCTCGGTACTCGACTGTACGGTGACGCCGATGGGCAGCCGGATGCTCAAGCGCTGGCTGCATATGCCGGTCCGCGATACCGCCGTGCTGGTGGAGCGCCAGCAGACCATCGGCGCGCTGCAGGAGCGCTATACCGAGCTGCAGCCGGTGCTGCGCCAGGTCGGCGATCTGGAACGTATTCTGGCGCGCCTGGCGCTGCGTACCGCCCGTCCACGCGATTTAGCCCGCATGCGTCATGCCCTGCAGCAGTTGCCGCTGCTGCGTGAGCTGCTGGCCGACGTTGACCGTCAGCCGGTGCAAAAATTGCGCGAGAAAATGGGCGAGTTCACCGAACTGCGCGAACTGCTGGAGCGCGCGGTGATTGACGCGCCGCCGGTGCTGGTCCGCGACGGCGGAGTCATCGCTCCGGGCTATAGCGAAGAGCTGGACGAGTGGCGGGCGCTGGCCGATGGCGCCACCGATTATCTCGATAAGCTGGAGATCCGCGAGCGCGAGCAGCTGGGCCTCGATACCCTGAAAGTCGGCTACAACGCCGTCCACGGCTACTACATCCAGATTAGCCGCGGCCAGAGCCACCTCGCGCCGATCCACTACGTGCGCCGCCAGACGCTGAAGAACGCCGAACGCTACATTATTCCTGAGCTGAAGGAATACGAAGATAAAGTGCTGACCTCCAAGGGCAAAGCGCTGGCACTGGAAAAACAGCTTTATGACGAACTGTTCGACCTGCTGCTGCCGCATCTCGCCGACCTGCAAACCAGCGCCAGCGCGCTGGCCGAGCTGGACGTGCTGGTCAACCTGGCGGAACGTGCGGAAACCCTGAACTATTGCTGCCCGACCTTTAGCGATAAGCCGGGCATTCGCATCAGCGAAGGCCGCCATCCGGTGGTCGAGCAGGTGCTGAAAGAGCCGTTTATCGCCAACCCGCTGCAGCTGGCGCCGCAGCGGCGGATGCTGATCATCACCGGGCCGAACATGGGCGGTAAAAGTACCTATATGCGCCAGACCGCGCTGATTGCGCTGCTGGCCTATATCGGCAGCTACGTCCCGGCGCAGAAGGTGGAGATCGGGCCCATCGATCGCATCTTTACCCGCGTCGGCGCGGCGGATGACCTGGCCAGCGGCCGCTCGACCTTTATGGTGGAGATGACTGAAACCGCCAATATTCTGCACAACGCCACCGAGCATAGCCTGGTGCTGATGGATGAGATTGGCCGCGGCACGTCCACCTACGACGGGCTATCGCTGGCGTGGGCCTGTGCGGAAAATCTGGCCAACAAAATCAAGGCGCTGACGCTGTTCGCCACCCACTACTTCGAGCTCACTCAGCTGCCGGAGAAAATGGAAGGCGTCGCCAACGTCCACCTCGACGCGCTGGAGCACGGCGATACCATCGCCTTTATGCACAGCGTGCAGGATGGCGCGGCCAGCAAGAGCTATGGCCTGGCGGTCGCCGCGCTGGCCGGGGTGCCGAAAGAGGTGATCAAGCGCGCGCGGCAGAAACTGCGCGAGCTGGAGAGCATCTCGCCCAACGCGGCGGCGACCCAGGTCGACGGCACGCAGATGTCGCTGCTCGCCGCCCCGGAAGAGACCTCGCCTGCGGTTGAGGCACTGGAGAATCTTGATCCCGACTCCCTGACCCCGCGTCAGGCGCTGGAGTGGATCTACCGTCTGAAAAGCCTGGTTTAGCCACCCATTAAGGTGAAAAACGGCAGCGCCGCTCAGCGCTGCCGTTTTAACAAACTAAAAATGGGTGCTAGAGGATGCGTCCTGACAACCCATACGCGGGGTTGCCCCCGCGCGGATGCTACTTCTTCGATTCGTAAGCGAGAACAGCTTTAAACTCAATATTACGCTCTTTAATACTCAGCTCGCATAGTGAGCTGTGCACCAACAGCGTAAATCCCAGTACTGTAATACAGAGTACGATGATTGCCACAAGGGCATATTTTGTCAGCATATCTTGCCTCCCTGCAAAGAAGAGACTAACATCTGAATTGTCGATGTTCATTCGCTAGCCTCAGTTGATAGAAATATCTCCTGGGGCTTTCGTCTGTCTGGGGTCCTGGTAATGCTCAAGGCCAGACAGCCTCAAGCACCCGCCGCTATTCTATACTCGTCAGGGCGTGAAATTTATCTGCAAGGAATTAATCAGACGGATTTTATAATAATCTGGAAGCAGGCTCGCAAAGTCATCCCAGTATATTAACCCCTCACGTAATTTTTTAATTTAATGAAAAAATAGCTTCCATAATTGTACTAAATATAAAAAAGGCCCGACTTAGCGGGCCCTTTTTATTAACGCTTATCTTCCGGCAATAGCGGCGGTACGTGTGGCACCTGCGGTGCCTCATCAATATCTTTCTGCGTCATGCGGAACGCTTCCGGATAGTGTTCGCGACTGGTGCGGCGCAGCGGCTCGGTATCTCGCCAGGTGTAAAGACAGTGCTGGCACTGATACACGGTCCAGACCCCTTTCACCGGCGAGGTCGCCATGACTTCAATCTTTTCATCGGCGCAACGTGGACAAATCATCTTCTTCTCCTTATTTACGGTTGGCCAGCATAGCGGTCAGTTTTTCAGCCCAGGCTTTGGTTTCCGGCAGATCCTGCACCGGCTGGCTGTAGTGGCCGCGAAGGTCCGGCGCAACCGGGGTGGTGGCGTCGATAATCAGTTTGTCGGTGATGCCTGCCGGGCTGGAGCCTGGGTCAAGTTCAAGGACCGACATGTTCGGCAACTGCACCAGGTCTCCCGCCGGGTTAACCTTCGAGGAGAGCGCCCACATCACCTGTGGCAGGTTGAACGGGTCGACGTCTTCATCAACCATGATCACCATCTTCACATAGCCGAGGCCGTGCGGAGTGGTCATCGCCCGCAGGCCCACCGCGCGGGCAAAACCGCCGTAGCGTTTTTTGGTGGAGATGATCGCCAGCAGACCATGGGTGTACATGGCGTTGACCGCCTGCACTTCCGGGAACTCTGCCTTCAACTGCTGATACAGCGGCACGCAGGTCGCCGGCCCCATCAGATAGTCAATTTCGGTCCACGGCATACCGAGATAGAGCGATTCAAAAATCGGTTTGCTGCGATACGAGACTTTGTCGATACGCACTACCGTCATGTTACGACCGCCGGAGTAGTGACCGGTAAACTCACCGAACGGCCCCTCGATCTCACGCTTACGCCCTTCAATGACCCCTTCGAGGATCACTTCCGAGCCCCAGGGCACATCAAAGCCGGTCAGCGGCGCGGTGGCGATGGGATACGGGCTCTCGCGCAGCGCGCCAGCCATTTCATATTCTGACTGATCGTATTTCAGCGGCGTGGCGCCCATCAGGGTAATAATCGGGTCGTTACCGAGGGTGATAGCAATCGGCAGATCTTCCCCACGCTCTTCCGCTTTGTGCAGATGCAGCGCGATATCGTGCATCGGCACCGGCTGCAGACCGAGTTTGCGCTTGCCTTTCACTTCCATGCGGTAGATACCGACGTTTTGCTTACCGAAATTGTCAGGATCAAGCGGATCGCGCGAAACGACACAGGCTTTATCGAGGTAGAAACCGCCGTCACCATCGTTGAGGCGGAACAGTGGCAGAATATCGAACAGGTTGATATCGTCGCCATCCACGGTGTTTTCCGCCCACGCCGGGTTGGCGCGGCGCTCTGGCGTCACCGGGAAGTTATCCCAGCGGCGAATGAATTCATCAATCTGCTTTTTCACCGGCGTGTTGGGCGGCAGGCCCAGCGAGATGGCATGGTTCTGCCACGAGCCGATGGTGTTCATCGTCACGCGGGCGTCGGTAAAGCCGCGAATATTATCGAACCACAGCGCCGGGGCGCCGTCGCCGATGCGTCCGGTGGCATTGGCGGCCGCCGCCAGATCGGGCTCAGCGTTCACCTCTTCACTGATTTTCAGCAGTTGTCCCTGGTCATCCAGCGCCTGCAAAAAGCTGCGCAAATCATCAAAAGCCATTATTCGATCTCCTGTGCAAATTGTTCTGCCGTGCGCAAGCCGTTCCAGCGGCGCGCTTTGTGATAGTCGAGGCCAAACTGATCCAGCACCCGGGTGACGATATGATTGGTGATATCGTCAACCGTCTCCGGGTGGTTGTAGTAAGCCGGCATCGGCGGCACCATCGCCACGCCCATGCGCGACAGCGCCAGCATGTTCTCCAGATGGATCGTGCTGAGCGGCATTTCCCGCGGGACCAGCACCAGCTTGCGCCCCTCTTTGAGCACCACGTCCGCCGCGCGGCCCACCAGCCCTTCGGCATAGCCCGCGCGAATGCCTGCCAGCGTTTTCATACTGCAGGGAATAACGATCATGCCGTCGGTACGAAATGAACCGGAAGAGATGGTGGCGGCCTGGTCTGCCGGGCTGTGGGAAAAGTCCGCCAGCGCGGCCACTTCGCGCGCTGTCCAGGGCGTTTCCAGCTCAATGGTGGTTTTGGCCCATTTCGACATCACCAGGTGGGTTTCCACCTCCGGCATATCACGTAGCGCCTGCAGCAATACCACCCCAAGCGGAGCCCCGGTGGCCCCCGTCATCCCAATAATCAGTTTCATTCCAGACCTCATTCACTTTGTTCGTACACGAACTTTATATTTAAATTACCCTCTCCGGACGGGGATGACAAGATCGTTCGTATACGTGCGCATTTTTAATCAAAAACGCAGAAAGGGTATAAAATGGCGTACGAACGGCTATCATAGAGGTGACAGTTTTGTTACGGAGTATTCATGGAGTTACGAAACGAAGCATTTCACCTGCTGCGCCAGCTTTTTCAACAACATACCGCCCGCTGGCAGCAGGCGTTACCGGACCTGACTAAACCTCAGTATGCGGTGATGCGCTCGGTAGCGGAGCAGCCGGGTATTGAGCAGGTCGTGCTGATTGAAGCGGCGGTCAGTACCAAGGCCACGCTGGCGGAGATGCTCAGCCGGATGGAGGCGCGCGGCCTGGTGCGCCGGGAACACGATCCCGCCGATAAACGCCGCCGTTTTGTCTATCTGACCGAACAAGGCGAGGCGTTGCTTAACCGTTCGATTCCGCAGGGCAATGAGATCGATGACGAGTTTCTCGGCCGCCTGAGCGATGGCGAACGTGAACAGTTCACCCGGCTGGTGCGCAAAATGATGGCGCCCTGAACGGGCGCTTAACCGACCTTCTCGCGCAGGAAGTCAATAAACGCCCGCACCCGGGTCGGCATATGCTGCGCATCGGGATAAAGGGCATACACGCCCTGCTGTGGGAAATGGTATTCCGACAGGAGCGGCACCAGCTCCCGCTGCGCCACTTTTTCGGCTACCAGCCATGCCGGCAGCAAGGCGATGCCGCACCCGGCCAGGGCAAAGCTCATCAGCGCCGTAGCGCTGTCGGCTGAAAAGCGCGGCGCGCTGGCGATGGCGAAATCCACCTCTGTCTGTTGATCCGTGCGCAGCTGCCAGCGCAGCGGCGCCGACAGACGCTCATGAATAATCCAGTCAGCTTGCGCCAGATCGGACAGCGTCTGCACCGGATGGCTTGCCAGCCAGGCCGGAGAGGCGACGGGCAGGATCGCGAAACTGGCTATCCGCGTCGCCCGATAGCGGGAATCGGCCAGCGTACCGAGGCGTATCGCCACATCAAATCGTTCTGAAATGAGGTCCGCATGATGGGAGGAGGAGACGTGGCGCACCCGCAGCGCCGGGTGACGACGGGCAAACGCGGACAGCGCCGGAATGATAACCTGCGCGCCATACTCCGGCGTGGTGGTGATCCGCAGCTCGCCATTTAAGCCGGTATGGCTGGCCCGCACCTCATCCTGCAGATTTTCCGCCGCTTTCAGCAGCGCCACCCCACGCTGATAGAACAACGTCCCGGCGTCGGTGAGGCGCAGACGACGCGTTGAGCGCAGCAGCAGGGTCACCCCCAGTTCATTTTCCAGTTGCCGCACGTTAAAGCTGACCACCGCCTTGGTCTGCCCCAGCGCCGCAGCGGCCAGGGTGAAGCTGCCGGCATCCACCACGGCGATAAACATGGTCACACGCTGAAGATTAAGCATTGTCGTCCGGATGATTGTCAAAAATATTCAGACAGTATATCCCGACCAGCCCCGTTTATCCCCCGCAGAACCGGGTTTACAGTAGCCGCCTGTCTGAGGGAGGGAACCATGACCTATCGCCACCGCGTTGCCACCGTTTTTCTGTTCGGCTTTTTTCTCGATTTGATCAATATGTTTATCGCCAGCATCGCCTTCCCGGCCATCAGCCGCGCGCTGACGGTTTCCGTCTCTCAGCTGGCGTGGGTCAGCAATGCTTATATTCTCGGTCTGACGGTCGTCGTACCGTTCAGTGCCTGGCTTAGTCAGCGCTGGGGGGCGAAACGACTGTTTTTACTCTCGCTGGGGCTGTTCAACCTCGGCGCGCTGGCGGCAGGGCTTGCCAGCAGTCTCGGCGAGCTGATTTTCTGGCGGACGCTGCAGGGGATGGGCGGCGGGCTGTTAATCCCCCTTGGCCAGGCATTGACGTGGCCGCTGTTTCAGCCGCATGAGCGGGCGAAACTCTCGGCGGCGGTGATGCTGGTCGGCCTGCTGGCGCCAGCCTGCTCGCCGGCGATCGGCGGCCTGTTAGTCGAGGCCTTCAGCTGGCGCTGGGTCTTTTTCGCCAGCCTGCCTGTGGCTCTGCTAACCTTTGTGCTGGCGGTGCGATGGCTGAACGACAGCCCCGGCCCGGTTCGCCCAACTCGCTTTCTTCCGCTGTCGTTGCTGGCCGATCCCCTGCTGCGCTTCGCGATGCTGATCTACCTCTGCGTACCGGGGATGTTCATTGGCGTCAACGTGGTCGGGATGTTCTACCTGCAACGCGTCACCGGGATGGCGCCGGGGGCCATCGGTGCCCTGATGGTGCCCTGGTCGCTGGCCTCGTTTGCCGCCATCACTTTTACCGGCAGGTATTTCAACCGCTTCGGACCACGACCGCTGGTGATGGTTGGCTGCTTGCTACAGGCGGCGGGGATCCTGCTGCTGCTGAAGATCGATACGCACAGCCCGCTGGCGCTGTTGATTCTGGCCTTTACGCTGATGGGCGGCGGAGGCAGCTTATGCAGCAGTACTGCGCAAAGCAGCGCCTTCCTGCATACGCCTGCCGAAGAGATGCCTGACGCCAGCGCGCTGTGGAATCTGAACCGCCAGCTCAGCTTCTTTGCCGGCAGCGCGCTGCTCGCCCTGCTGCTGAGGGTGTTCCCGCCGGTCTACGCCTGGCAGGGGGGGTTTATTAGCACCGCTGCCATCACCCTGTTGCCGCTGCTGTTTTGCCTGCGGCTGAACAATCGGGCGATTATCCATCGCCTGCACACTACACTGGAGAAGTCATGAACCCTTATCTGCAGGAAGTCCTCGACGCCCATGTCCTTATCGAACGCTGGTTAAGCCAGGGGGAAGGAAGCGCTGAGGCGCTGATGACACGTTTTGCCGCCGAATTCATCATGATCCCTCCGGGCGGCGAGAAGATGGACTACCCGGCGGTGAGCCGTTTTTTCCACCATGCGGGGGCAACCCGTCCGGGATTACACATCGTGGTGGATCAGGCGAAAATCATTAGCGAGTGGCACGACGGCGCCGCAGTGCTATACCGTGAAAGCCAAACGCTGGCGGATGGCAGTGAGAACGTACGCTGGTCGACGGCGATTTTTCAGCAAGCGGAAGGAAAAATGATCTGGCGTCATCTGCAGGAAACCCGACTCGGCTAGCGCAAAGAAAAAGGCCCCGACTGTCGAGGGGGCCTTTTTGAGAGAAAAGATCTTATTCGCGGAAGAGCGCTTCGATATTCAGCCCCTGCCCCTGCAGAATTTCCCGCAGGCGACGCAGACCTTCCACCTGGATCTGCCGCACACGCTCGCGGGTGAGGCCAATTTCACGGCCCACATCTTCCAGCGTGGCTGCTTCATAACCCAGCAGACCGAAACGACGCGCCAGAACTTCACGCTGCTTGGCGTTCAGTTCGAACAGCCATTTGACGATGCTTTGCTTCATATCATCGTCCTGCGTGGTGTCTTCCGGGCCGTTCTCTTTCTCATCGGCCAGAATATCCAGCAGCGCTTTTTCTGAATCGCCACCCAGCGGAGTATCCACGGAGGTGATGCGCTCGTTCAGACGCAGCATACGGCTGACGTCATCGACCGGTTTGTCCAGCTGTTCGGCAATCTCTTCCGCACTCGGCTCGTGGTCCAGCTTATGGGACAACTCGCGCGCGGTACGCAGATAGACGTTCAGCTCTTTAACAATGTGGATCGGCAAACGGATCGTACGGGTTTGGTTCATGATCGCCCGTTCAATAGTCTGGCGGATCCACCAGGTCGCATAAGTCGAAAAACGGAACCCACGTTCCGGGTCAAACTTTTCAACGGCGCGGATCAGACCGAGGTTACCTTCTTCAATCAGATCCAGCAGCGCCAGACCACGATTGCTGTAACGACGGGCAATCTTCACCACCAGACGCAGGTTGCTTTCAATCATGCGACGGCGTGAAGCGACATCACCACGCAGTGCGCGACGCGCGAAATAGACTTCCTCTTCCGCGGTCAGCAGTGGGGAATAACCAATCTCTCCAAGATAAAGCTGAGTGGCGTCAAGTACGCGTTGTGTTGCGCCTTGCGACAGCAGCTCTTCCTCAGCCAGATCGCTATCACTGGGTTCCTCTTCTACTAAGGCCTTCTCGTCGAAAACCTCAATTCCGTTCTCATCAAATTCCGCGTCTTCATTTAAATCATGAACTTTCAGCGTATTCTGACTCATAAAGGTGGCTCCTACCCGTGATCCCTGAGCAAAGCACCTTCCACGGCACATCAACAAACGACGCCTGGACGATTTCCCCTGCCCTCTCTGCGAGAGGGACGTAGACACCGCCCTGGCGCCTGTTAGCTGATGCTTCGCTTATCCGTACTTTGCCAAATTATCGCTGCGGTAAGTACTGCAGCGGGTTGACGGATTTCCCCTTGTAACGAATTTCAAAATGTAATCTTGTTGAGCTGGTTCCGGTGCTACCCATGGTAGCGATTTTCTGCCCCGCTTTGACTTCCTGTTGCTCCCGAACCAGCATGGTATCGTTATGAGCGTAGGCACTCAGGTAATCATCGTTGTGTTTGATGATAATAAGATTACCGTAGCCGCGCAGTGCGTTACCGGCATAGACGACACGCCCATCGGCGGTCGCGACAATAGCCTGTCCCTTACTGCCTGCAATGTCGATACCTTTATTGCCGCCTTCCGCGCCGCTAAAGTTCTCGATAACCTTGCCATCAGTCGGCCAGCGCCATGATGAGATCGGCGAACTGGTTGACGTACTGCTTGCAGTCGGCTGGGTTGTGCTCACCGTTGTTGGTGCCGTCACCGGCGCGACAACCGTTGTGGTCGTGGTCGCTGGTTTATTATTAGGCAACATCTTGGTAGCACTCTGTTCACCTGAAGATTCAGAATACGTAATAGTCGGTTGTGAAGCAACCACCGCGGTCGATTTTTGTGCAGAAGTTGTGGTGGCTGTCGCACCGCCGCTCGCCCTTGCGCTGGCCTGAGAAACGGCGTTTTCACCGGTGATCGGCTGGCCTGAGGCGTTGCCGACCTGCAGCACCTGACCCACGTTCAGGGCGTACGGGGCCGGGACATTGTTGCGTTGCGCCAGGTCACGGAAATCGTTGCCGGTGACCCACGCGATATAGAACAGCGTGTCGCCGCGTTTGACCGTATAGGTACTGCCGCCGGTGTAGCTACCTTTCGGAATATCGCCATATTTGCGGTTGTAAACGATCTTACCGTTCACCGTCTGCACCGGCTCCTGCGCCATCGGCGTCGGCTGCGGCTGAATGGTCTGGGTCTGTACCGGCTGGATCGGCTGCGCCTGAGGAGCAGACTTGACGCCGGAGGATGGCGGCGTAATCAGCATGCCGGAGTTGGTGCTGGAAGAGGCGGCACCGCCGGCAGAGCTAACCGGCGCTGGCGGATTATTGGTGTTGGTACACCCGGCCAGCCAGAGTGAAACCAGTGAAAGAGCCGCAATACGGCTGACGGTAAATTTGGTGCTTCCCGCGCTCATTTATCCCCCAGGAATATGTTAACTGCCAATATCTTGCTTACCGGGCGGCGCCCGGCCAGGACACTGAAAAATGCGTCCACCCTACGCCTAAAGTCAGGCAAAAAAAACCTGGAATAATCCGGGTCTCAGGCCAGCTCCCCCTTCACCAGGGGAACAAAGCGAACGGCCTCGACGGTATCAATGATAAATTCGTTGCCCCGGCGACGGATCCGTTTGAGAAACTGATGCTCTTCGCCAACCGGCAGCACCAGCACGCCTTCGTCATCCAGCTGCGCCAGCAGCGCGGTTGGAATCTCCGGCGGCGCCGCCGTCACAATAATGGCATCAAATGGCGCCCGTGCCTGCCAACCTTGCCACCCATCGCCATGACGGGTTGAAACATTATGTAAATCAAGTTGTTTCAGGCGACGACGCGCCTGCCACTGTAAACTCTTAATCCGCTCCACCGAGCAAACGTGATGCACCAGGTGCGCCAGGATGGCCGTCTGGTAGCCGGAACCAGTGCCGATCTCCAGCACGCGCGACTCCGGCGTCAGCGTCAGCAACTCGGTCATCCGCGCCACCATGTAAGGCTGGGAGATGGTCTGCCCCTGGCCAATCGGCAGCGCGGTGTTTTCCCACGCTTTATGTTCAAAGGCTTCATCAACAAATTTTTCGCGCGGGACCCGCGCGATCGCCTCGAGGACACGCTCATCGACGATGCCCTGCGTGCGCAGTTGATTCAACAAACTTTCAACACGTTTACTTACCATTGCCCGTCAACCCCGACACGTTCCAGCCAATCGCTGACTACCTCATGCGCCTGATGGGCGGTTAAATCGACGTGCAATGGCGTCACGGAAACATAGCCTTCATCCACTGCCGCAAAATCGGTGCCCGGCCCGGCATCGCGCTTATCGCCCGGCGGGCCAATCCAGTACAGGGTGTTGCCGCGCGGATCTTTTTGCGGGATCACCTGGTCGGCCGGATGGCGGTTGCCGCAGCGGGTCACGCGAATGCCCTGGATTTGATCAAGCGGGAGATCCGGCACGTTGATGTTAAGGATCCGTCCGGTACGCAGCGGCTCGCGGCTTAAGGCGCGCAGAATGGTGCAGGTTACCGCCGCGGCGGTATCGTAATGCTGATAGCCGTTCAGCGACACGGCCAGCGCGGGGAACCCCAGATGGCGACCTTCCATCGCTGCGGCCACGGTGCCGGAATAGATGACGTCATCGCCCAGGTTGGGACCCGCGTTAATGCCGGAAACGACGATGTCCGGACGCGGGCGCATCAGCGCGTTCACGCCGAGATAGACGCAGTCGGTCGGGGTGCCCATCTGGACGGCGATGTCGCCATTTTCAAAGGTAAACGTACGCAGGGATGATTCCAGCGTCAGCGAATTCGAGGCTCCGCTGCGGTTACGATCGGGTGCAACAACCTGGACCTCGGCAAACTCCCTTAAGGCCTTTGCCAGGGTCTGTATCCCCGGCGCATGGATCCCGTCATCGTTACTCAGCAATATTCGCATAGTCACCCGTTGTATTGATAAGCTCCCTGACCACGCTGGTGGCGAAGCTGCCCGCCGGCAGCCAGAAACGCAGTTCAACGGTTACGTCATCCCACCAGTTCCAGCTAAGCTGCTGCGGATAGAGGAGCATCGCCCGGCGCGCCGCCTCAACTTTCTCCCGCACCAACAGCGCCTGCAGCGACGTTTCTTCGGCGATGGCGGCCTGCTCGGCGGCCAGAGCGTCGCGCTGGCTTCCCCAGTCGCCGCTGCCCGGCAGCGCAGCCGTGATCATCAGTTCGCGGTTGTGCACCCGCGCCTGCGAAACCTCGAGTTCTTCCGGTGTGACGACAAACCAGCTCCCACGCCCCGCTAATTGTAGCGCATCGCCATCAACAACCTGATTAAATTCCGTTTTTTTTAATCTAATACTGACTTGCTGATTAAACAACGCACTGCGGGCCGCCGACAACCAAAAACTGCGCTTATTGCGATCGCGCACCGGCGCGTCGCTTTCCGCCCAGCGCAACGCGCCCTGCAGATTACTGCCGCCAATGCCAAAGCGCTGCGCGCCGAAATAGTTCGGTACGCCCCGTTCAGCGATGGCCTGCAGACGCGTCTCCACGTCCTGGCGATGGCTAATCTCGCGCAGGATCACGGTAAACTGGTTGCCTTTCAGCGCGCCTAAACGCAGCTTACGCTTATGGCGGGCATATTCCAGTACCTGGCAGCCCTCGAGCTGAAATTTGCTCAGGTCCGGCATCTCTTTGCCGGGCACCCGCGCGCACAGCCACTGCTCGGTGACGGCGTGCTTATCCTTTTGCCCGGCGAAGCTCACTTCTCGGGCGTGGATCTTGAGGAATTTCGCCAGCGCGTCGGCGACAAAGCGCGTATTGCAGCCGTTTTTCAGGATCCGCACCAGCACATGTTCGCCTTCGCCGTCCGGCGCAAAGCCCAGATCCTCCACTACCAGAAAATCTTCCGGATTGGCTTTCAGCAGCCCGCTGCTCTGCGGCTTGCCGTGCAGCCAGGTCAGTTGGTCAAAGGCGATCATTTTTCGGCCTTACGCAGCAGCGCGACCGCTTCGCAGGCGATCCCTTCCCCGCGGCCGGTGAAGCCCAGCTTCTCGGTGGTGGTCGCTTTCACGTTGACGTCGTCCATATGGCAGCCGAGATCTTCCGCGATAAAGACGCGCATCTGCGGAATATGCGGCAGCATCTTCGGCGCCTGGGCGATAATGGTGACGTCGACGTTGCCGAGCGTATAGCCTTTGGCCTGAATACGACGCCACGCTTCGCGCAGCAGTTCGCGGCTATCGGCGCCTTTAAACGCCGGATCGGTATCGGGGAACAGTTTGCCGATATCGCCGAGCGCCGCGGCGCCCAGCAGCGCGTCGGTCAGCGCATGCAGCGCGACGTCGCCGTCGGAGTGGGCCAGCAGCCCTTTTTCATAAGGAATGCGTACCCCGCCAATAATGATTGGGCCTTCACCGCCAAAAGCGTGTACGTCAAAACCATGTCCAATTCGCATTAAGCTTTCTCCTGGTGTCGGGAACGGGTGAGGTAAAATTCAGCCAGCGCCAGGTCTTCCGGGCGCGTCACTTTAATATTATCCGCGCGACCGGCGACCAGTTGCGGATGGAAGCCGCAGTACTCCAGCGCCGAGGCTTCATCAGTGATGGTCGCCCCCTCGTTCAGCGCCCGGGTGAGGCAATCCACCAGCAGCTCGCGAGGGAAAAATTGCGGGGTGAGCGCATGCCACAGGTCATTACGATCGACGGTATGGGCGATAGCGGTTTTGCCCGGCTCGGCGCGCTTCATGGTGTCGCGCACCGGCGCCGCGAGGATCCCGCCGACACGGCTGGTTTCGCTGAGCGCCAGCAGACGGCTGAGGTCGTCCTGATGCAGGCAGGGGCGCGCGGCGTCATGCACCAGCACCCACTGCGCCTCCGGCAACGCCTTCAGGCCCGCGAGCACGGAATCGGCGCGCTCGGCGCCGCCATCCACGACGGTAATTTGCGGGTGCTGCGCCAGCGGTAGCTGGCTGAAGCGCCGATCGCCGGGGCTGACGGCAATCACCACGCGCTGGACGCACGCATTCGCCAGCAGTGCGGCGACGGCATGTTCGAGAATCGTTTTGTTACCGATTGAGAGATATTGTTTCGGGCATTCCGTTTGCATGCGGCGGCCAAAACCGGCTGCCGGCACCACGGCGCAAACGCCCGGAAAAGTGGCTGCCATGTCGTAATCCTGGGCCTGGTTATCGATTGTTCTGCTGTTGCCCCGATGCCTGGTTGCGTTTAGACGCATCCGGTACCAGACGATAGAAGGTTTCGCCCGGGCGGGTCATACTGAGTTCATTGCGCGCGCGCTCCTCGATCGCTTCCTGCCCGCCGTTGAGGTCGTCAATTTCGGCAAATAGCTGATCGTTGCGTGCTTTTAATTTGGCGTTAGTCGCCTGCTGGGCGGTGACGTCGTCGTTAACCCGCGTGTAGTCGTGCAGGCCGTTTTTACCGAACCACAGTGAATACTGTAGCCAGACCAGCAAAGCTAATAATAGCAGCGTTAGTTTACCCATCCTGCCCCCTGAAAAACGGCATCATCATCCCAAAACTCGCCCGGGTACGCTACCGGGGCGCGCGGACGATGCCGCGTAACGCGGGGACTGTACCATATTTTTGCTGCCGATACCCATGCTTGATTCATCCCGGAAACGGGTTATCCCAACAGCCAGAGGAAGAGTAGCGCAAACATCAGCCCGACGGTCAGGATAGTCGCGCTGGCGCTATAGAGCAGTTTGCCATTGAGCAGAGAGTGCAGCGCAATACCGACCACTACCGCCACCGGCATCAACGCAAGGAAGAACGGCCAGGTGTAAAGGAGGAAGAAGAGCGTATTACTGCCATAGAGAAGGAAGGGAATACCCAGCGCCAGCAGCCATGAAATAAAGCCCACGGCAGCGCCCGACAGAGACCAGGTGGTCTCGTCGCCGATCGCCGGAGGCGGTTCTGAACGAATAATACTGAGGTTCTGGGTATTGCGCATATCGAATCCTGTAGACCGGGCAACCGGCACCCCTCGATGCCGCTGCCGTTTCAGGATCTGATAATATCGCTCTGTTGCAGCAGGTCTAATAGTTGGTGCACCAAATTTGTTACCAATTGTTCACCATCCAGATGAATTTCCGCCTTTTCCGGTGCCTCATAGACCGAGTCTATGCCGGTGAAATTGCGTAATTCCCCTGCCCGCGCCTTCTTGTATAATCCTTTCGGATCCCGCGCCTCGCAGATGGCCAGCGGGGTATCGACGAACACTTCGATAAAGCGTCCCTCCCCCAGGCGCTCGCGCACCATCTGCCGTTCCGCGCGGTGTGGTGATATAAATGCCGTCAATACCACCAGCCCGGCATCGACCATCAGCCTGGCCACTTCGCCGACGCGGCGAATGTTCTCTTTGCGATCCTCATCACTGAATCCCAGATCGCTGCACAGACCATGGCGCACGTTGTCGCCGTCCAGCAGATAGGTGCTGACGCCACGCTCATGCAGCGCCTCTTCCAGCGCCCCGGCGACGGTGGATTTACCCGACCCCGAAAGGCCGGTAAACCACAGCACCACGCCGCGATGGCCGTGATGCTGTTCCCGCTGCTGCTGAGTCACAGGATGGGCATGCCAGACGACGTTTTCGTCATGCTGGGCCATTATTGGCCTCCCAGCAGGTCGCGGGCGTCCCAGTGTGGGAAGTGTTTACGGATCAGCTGGTTCAGCTCCAGCTCGAAGGCGCTGTACTGCGATGCAGAGGTCGACGCCTGCAGGTGCGGCTCGTTGACCATCCCGGCGCCCACGGTGACGTTGGTCAGGCGATCGATAAAGATAAGCCCGCCGGTCACCGGGTTTTGCTGATACGGATCCAGCACTAAAGGTTCGTCAAAGGTCAGCTCCACCAGCCCAATGCCGTTCAGCGGGAGAGACTCGACTTCACGCTGGGTCAGGTTGTTAATATCGACCTGGTAGCGGATAGCGTCGACGCGAGCGCGGGTCTTCTTGCCGGCGATTTTGATGTCGTAGCTCTGGCCCGGGGTCAGCGGCTGCTCGGCCATCCACACCACGTCGATGCTGGCGCTTTGCACCGCCGGCAGCGAGGCTTGCGCGTCAACCAGCAGGTCGCCGCGGCTGATATCGATTTCATCTTTCAGCACAAGGGTAATGGCTTCGCCGGCGGCAGCTTCCTGCAGGTCGCCGTCGAAGGTGACGATACGCGCCACGCTCGATTCGACGCCCGACGGCAGCACCTTCAGACGCTGGCCAACGGTAACCGTACCGGAGGCGACCGTGCCGGAGAAGCCGCGGAAATCGAGGTTCGGACGGTTAACATACTGCACCGGGAAGCGCAGCGGCTGGCTCTCGACCACCCGCTGGATCTCCACGGTTTCGAGGACTTCCAGCAGGGTCGGGCCGCTGTACCACGGCATATTCGCGCTCTGGCTGGCGACGTTATCGCCTTCCAGCGCCGACAGCGGTACAAAGCGGATATCGAGGTTGCCCGGCAGCTGCTCGGCGAAAGTCAGATAATCTTCCCGGATCTCGTTGAAGCGCGCTTCGCTAAACTCGACGAGATCCATTTTGTTGACCGCTACCACCAGGTGTTTAATGCCCAGCAGCGTAGAGATAAAGCTGTGACGGCGGGTCTGGTCGAGCACGCCTTTGCGCGCATCGATCAGCAGGATCGCCAGGTCGCAGGTTGACGCGCCGGTGGCCATATTGCGCGTGTACTGCTCGTGCCCCGGGGTGTCGGCGATGATAAATTTGCGTTTTTCGGTCGAGAAGTAGCGGTAAGCGACATCGATGGTGATGCCCTGCTCACGCTCAGCCTGCAGGCCGTCCACCAGCAGCGCCAGGTCCAGTTTTTCGCCCTGGGTACCGTGACGCTTGCTGTCGTTGTGCAGAGACGACAGCTGGTCTTCATAGATCTGGCGCGTATCATGCAGCAGACGGCCAATTAAGGTGCTTTTGCCGTCATCTACGCTGCCGCAGGTCAGAAAACGCAGCAGGCTCTTGTGCTGTTGCGCGTGCAGGTAAGCTTCTACGCCGCCTTCATTAGCAATTTGTTGGGCAATTGTGGTGTTCATGGCGGCTCCTTAGAAATACCCCTGACGTTTCTTCAGCTCCATCGAGCCGGCCTGGTCGCGGTCAATCACGCGGCCCTGACGTTCGCTGGTGGTCGATACCAGCATCTCTTCAATAATTTCCGGCAGCGTCTGCGCTTCAGACTCCACTGCGCCGGTCAGCGGCCAGCAGCCAAGGGTACGGAAACGCACCATCCGTTTTTCAATCACTTCGCCCGGCTGCAGATCGATACGGTCGTCATCGATCATCATCAGCATACCGTCGCGCTCCAGCACCGGGCGCTCAGCGGCCAGATACAGCGGCACGATTTCAATATTTTCCAGATAGATGTACTGCCAGATATCCAGCTCAGTCCAGTTGGAGAGCGGGAAGACGCGGATGCTTTCGCCTTTGTTAATCTGGCCGTTGTAGTTGTGCCACAGCTCCGGACGCTGATTTTTCGGGTCCCAGCGGTGGAAGCGGTCGCGGAAGGAGTAGATGCGCTCTTTCGCGCGGGATTTCTCTTCGTCGCGACGCGCGCCGCCGAACGCGGCGTCAAAGCCGTATTTGTTCAGCGCCTGCTTCAGGCCTTCCGTTTTCATGATATCGGTATGCTTAGCGCTGCCGTGGACAAACGGGTTGATGCCCATCGCCACCCCTTCCGGGTTTTTATGCACCAGCAGCTCACAGCCGTAGGCTTTGGCGGTACGGTCGCGGAACTCATACATCTCACGGAATTTCCAGCCGGTATCGACGTGCAGCAGCGGGAACGGCAGGGTTCCCGGATAAAACGCTTTGCGCGCCAGATGCAGCATTACGCTGGAATCTTTCCCGATGGAGTACATCATCACCGGGTTAGAAAATTCGGCGGCCACCTCACGAATAATATGGATGCTTTCCGCCTCCAGTTGCCGCAGGTGAGTGAGTCGTTTTTGGTCCATAACCGTTCCTTAAGCCAGATTGACCACCGAAGCGTTAAACCCTTCGGCGGATGATGTATGTTGAAACCAGGCGAGCTGCTGATGCAGCTGCACCACTTCGCCGACCACCAGCAGGGCGGGCATCGGGGCGTCTTTCGCCAGGTGTTCGAGTTGTTGCAATGTGCCGGTTATCGTCTGCTGATCGTCGCGGGTACCGCGGGAAATCACCGCGACCGGCGTAGCGCTGTCGCGACCGTGGGCGATCAACTGCGCGCTGATTTCCGCCGCCTTCATGGTGCCCATGTAGATCGCCAGCGTTTGTTGGCTCTTCGCCAGCAGCGACCAGTCGAAGGGGGCGCTATCTGGCTTGTAGTGGCCGGTGACAAAGACGGCGCTTTGCGCATAGTCGCGATGGGTCAGCGGAATACCGGCGTAGGCCGTCGCCCCGGCAGCAGCAGTGACGCCAGGCACCACCTGGAACGGGATCCCCGCTTCGGCGGCAGCCTGCAGCTCTTCTGCGCCGCGGCCAAAAATAAACGGATCCCCGCCCTTCAGACGCACGACGGTTTTCCCTGCCTTCGCCGCCGCCACCAGCAGCTGATTGGTTTCATGCTGCGGCACCGAGTGCTCGCCGGCGCGTTTGCCGACACAGATCAGCTCGGCATCACGGCGCACCAGCTCGAGAACCGGCGGGGTCACCAGATGGTCGTGGAAAACCACGTCCGCCTGCTGGATCGCCTGCAGACCACGAAGGGTCAGCAGCCCGGCATCGCCCGGCCCGGCGCCCACCAGAATAATTTCTCCCGTCTCGCGTTCGGGCTTATCCAGCTCATCCTGCAGCGCCTTTTCCGCCTCCGCATGATTGCCCGCCACCATCAGGCTGGCAAAGCGGCCGGTAAAGACGCGTTCCCAGAAGCGGCGACGCGCTTCGGTGGTCGTCAGACGGGTTTTCAGATGGTTGCGCCAGTAGCTCGCCGATTCCGCCAGCCGCCCGAGGTTCGTCGGCAGCAGCGCTTCAATTTTCTCGCGCAGAATACGCGACAGCACCGGCGCTTTGCCGCTGGAGGAGATCGCCACCAGCAGCGGCGAACGGTCGACGATAGAAGGGAAGACAAACGAGCACAGCGCCTGGTTATCCACCACGTTGACCAGCCGGTAGCGCGCGTTAGCCGCCGCAAACACCCGCTGATTAAGCGCCTCATCCTCCGTGGCCGCAATCACCAGAAAGACATCATCCACCAGCGACTCGCTAAATTCCGTCGCCCGCCAGCTAAGCGCCTGGCGCGCCGCCAGATCGGCCAGCGCCGGAGAGAGCGTCCCGGCGACCACCTGCACCTGCGCCTGAGCGCGCAGCAGGAATTTAATCTTGCGTTCAGCAATCTCATCGCCGCCGATCACCAGCACGGGCCTTTGTTTCAGTTCGGCAAAAAGGGGCAAGTAATCCACGGCGCAACAACTCTCTTACAATCAGCGATACTGCGACTATAGGGTGCGCCTGAGAGCAAATGAAATTACGAAATGGAATGAGTTGTGACGCAAAGGAATAACGCTGTGGAAATACAAATATCAAAAAGTGCTTAACGCGCTATTTTTCCGCTATTTAAGAGCAATTGAAATTGTTTAACCGCGGTCACAGTTTCATACTGTACGCGTCAAATTGTCTTGTTCGTGTAAGGACCCCTTATGTTTTCCGCGTTGTGCCGCCGTCTGCTTCCTCTGGCGCTCGGCACCGGTTTTGTTTTCGCCGCCGCCCCCGCTTTCAGCGCGCTGGGCGACACCGCCAGTAGCCAGGCCCGTCATATCGCCACCGTCTTCCCGGGACGAATGACCGGAACACCAGCCGAGATGTTGTCAGCCGAGTACCTCCGCCAGCAGTTCGCCCAGATGGGTTATCAGAGCGACGTGCGCAGCTTCAATACCCGCTACATCTATACCGATAACAATCAGCGTAAGAACTGGCATAACGCCACCGGCAGTACGGTGATCGCCGCCCATGAAGGCCAGTCCCGCCAGCAAATCATTATTATGGCGCATCTCGATACCTACGCGCCGCAGAGCGATAAAGACGTGGAGAACAACCTTGGCGGCCTGACGCTGCAGGGAATCGACGACAACGCGATGGGGCTCGGCGTGATGCTGGAGCTGGCGGATCATTTAAAGAATATCCCCACCCGCTATGGCATTCGCTTTATCGCCACCAGCGGTGAAGAGGAAGGTCGTCTCGGGGCGCAAAATCTGCTACAGCGCATGAGTGAGGCGGAAAAGAAAAATACCCTGCTGGTGATCAACCTCGATAATCTGGTGGTGGGCGATAAGCTTTACTTCAACAGTGGCCGCCGCACGCCGGCCTCGGTGCGTAAGCTAACCCGCGACCGTGCGCTGGCTATCGCCCGCAGCAAGGGGATTGTCGCGGCGACCAATCCAGGACTGAACCCAGCATACCCAAAAGGCACCGCCTGCTGTAACGACGCCAGCGTCTTCGACAGCGCGGGGATCCCGGTGCTGTCGGTCGAGGCAACCAACTGGTCACTCGGCAAAAAGGATGGCTATCAGCAGCGCCAGAAATCCCGCGCCTTCCCGGACGGCACCAGCTGGCATAGCGTGCAGATTGATAATCAGCAGTATCTCGACCACGCGCTGCCGGGACGCATAGAACGCCGCAGCCGCGAGGTAGTGAAAGTGATGCTGCCGCTGGTGAAAGAGCTGGCGAAGGTGGAGAAGAAAAGCTGATACGCACAAAAGAACGCGCGGTATCACCCGCGTGTTCTTCTTGAATTATCACCCAAAGAAAGCGCTAACAGCTTAACCCTCGTGCAATCCGCACTCGCGTTTAAGCCCGAAGAACCGAGTCTCTTCTTCTGCCATGCCTGGCTCCCATTTGCGGGTGGTGTGGGTATCGCCTACAGACAGATAGCCCTGATCCCACAGCGGGTGGTATTTCAGCCCGTGCTTTTGCAGGTACTGATATACCGTCCGGTTATCCCAGTCGATAATCGGCAGCACCTTGAACACCCCGCGCTGGATAGCCAGCACCGGTAAGGTCGCCCGGCTACCGGACTGCTCGCGGCGCAGACCAGCGAACCAGGTCTGGGTATTGAGCTCTTTCAGCGCCCGGTTCATCGGCTCGACTTTGTTGATCTCATTGTATTTCTCAATGCCCTCAACGCCCTGCTCCCACAGCTTACCGTAACGCGCCTCCTGCCAGGCGGCGCTCTCCTGCGCCCGATAGACCTTCAGGTTCAGCTTGAGCTTGTCGGTTAACTCATCGATAAACTGATAGGTTTCCGGAAACAGATAGCCGGTATCCGTGAGGATCACCGGAATATCCGGGCGCAGCTGATTCACCAGGTGCAGACTCACCGCCGCCTGAATGCCAAAGCTGGAAGATAAAGCATACTCGCCAGGCAGATTTTCCAGCGCCCACGCTACGCGTTCTTCGGCGCTGAGCTTCTCCAGCTTCGCATTGGTCTCCGCCAGCGCCAGGATACGGTCCACTTTCGGCAATGCATTAAGCGCGTTTAGATCGAGTACGGACATATAAACCTCGTTTGCCTGTTTTACCGGGCGGCACTGCGTTTGCCCGGCCTACGGGTTTTACAGGCCCGGGTCGCTACGCGCCACCGGGCACCAGGATGTTATTCCCAGAAATCGCGGGCTGGGTCGAGCACCGGGCGAATGATGCCCGCACGCACCGTAAAGTCGCCGAAGCCTTCACCCGCTTCGCGCTCTTTCGCCCAGCGCCCTACCAGTTCGTCTAGCGAGTCGAGAATTTCCGACTCGGTAATATTCTCACGGTACATCCGCGGGATGCGGGTGCCGCTGCGGTTACCGCCAAGGTGCAGGTTGTAGCGCCCCGGCGCTTTGCCCACCAGTCCCACTTCCGCCAGCATCGCGCGGCCGCAGCCGTTCGGGCAGCCGGTGACGCGGGTGACGATATGCTCATCGCTCACGCCGTGCTTGTTCATCACCCCTTCCACCTTGTCGATAAACGACGGCAGGAAACGTTCGGCTTCCGCCATTGCCAACGGGCAGGTCGGGAAGGAGACGCAGGCCATCGAGTTTTCGCGCTGCGGAGTAACGGCATTCATCAGACCATGATCCCGCGCCAGCTTCTCGATCCGCGCCTTCTGATCTTCCGGTACGCTGGCAACGATCAGGTTCTGGTTGGCAGTGATGCGGAATTCGCCTTTATGGATCTTAGCAATCTCCAGCAGGCCAGTCTTCAGCGGACGACCCGGATAATCGAGAATGCGGCCGTTTTCAATAAACAGCGTCAGGTGCCATTTGTCATCAATCCCCTTCACCCAGCCGATGCGGTCGCCGCGGCCGGTGAATTCATACGGGCGGATCGGCTCAAACTTAATGCCGGCCCGGCGCTCCACTTCCGCCTTGAAGGTTTCGACGCCAACGCGCTCAAGGGTGTACTTGGTTTTCGCATTCTTACGGTCGGTACGGTTGCCCCAGTCGCGCTGGGTAGTCACGACCGCTTCCGCCACCGCCAGAGTATGCTCCAGCGGCAGATAACCGAATTCGCTCGCCGTGCGGGCGTAGGTTTTCTTGTTGCCGTGTTCGATAGAGAGACCGCCGCCCACCAGCAGGTTAAAGCCTACCAGCTTGCCATTTTCGGCAATCGCCACGAAGTTCATGTCGTTAGCGTGCAGATCGATATCGTTCTGCGGCGGGATCACCACCGTGGTTTTAAACTTACGCGGCAGATAGGTCTGACCGAGGATCGGCTCTTCGTCAGTAGTGGCGACCTTTTTCTGATCCAGCCAGATCTCGGCATAAGCGCGGGTACGCGGCAGCAGATGCTCGGAGATCTTTTTCGCCCACTCGTAGGCCTCAGCGTGCAGCTGCGACTCGTACGGGTTGGAGGTGCACAGCACATTACGGTTCATATCGTTGGCGGTGGCCAGCGCATCCAGCCCCACCGAGTGCAGCATCTGATGCACCGGCTTGACGTTCTTTTTCAGAATGCCGTGGAACTGGAACGTCTGCCGGTTGGTCAGACGAATACTGCCGTAAATGGTGTTGTCCGCGGCAAACTTATCGATCGCCTTCCACTGGGTGGTGGTGATCACCCCGCCCGGCAGACGGCAGCGCAGCAGCATCGCATGGCGCGGCTCCAGCTTCTGGGCGGCGCGTTCCGCGCGGATATCGCGATCGTCCTGCTGGTACATGCCGTGGAAACGGATCAGCAGGAAGTTATCGCCTTTAAAACCGCCGGTCAGACCGTCGTTTAAATCTTCCGCAATGGTGCCGCGCAGGTAGTTGCTCTCAAGCTTCATGCGCTCGGCATCGGTCAGTTTACCTTCGACCACTAAAGGCCCCGGATGTTTTTCGCTCATTAGTAGACATCTCGCTGATAACGGCGCTCAACGCGCAGCTCACTTAAAAATTCGTCCGCCGCTTCGGCGTCCATCGCGCCGTATTCGGCAATCACTTCCAATAACGTATGCTCCACGTCTTTCGCCATACGATTGGCGTCGCCGCAGACATAAATGTGGGCGCCATCATTAATCCAGCGCCAGAGCTCGGCCCCCTGCTCGCGCAGTTTGTCCTGTACATAGACTTTTTGTTGTTGATCGCGGGACCAGGCCAGGTCAATACGGGTCAGCAGACCTTCCTTCACATAGCTCTGCCACTCTACCTGATAGAGGAAATCTTCAGTGAAGTGCGGGTTGCCGAAGAACAACCAGTTCTTGCCTTGCGCCCCGTCCGCTGCGCGCTGCTGCATAAAGGCGCGGAACGGCGCAATGCCGGTGCCCGGGCCAATCATGATCACCGGCGTCTCCGGGTTAGCCGGCAGACGGAAGTTGTCATTGTGTTCAATAAAGACGCGGACTTCGCCATCTTCTTCCACACGGTCGGCGAGGAAGCTGGAGGCACCGCCAGCCCGGGCGCGGCCTTCTATTTCATAGCGCACCACGCCCACGGTGACATGCACTTCGCTCTCCACTTCCGCCTGTGAGGAGGCAATGGAGTACAGGCGCGGCGTCAGCGGACGCAGCAGACCGATTAACGCCTCGGCGTCCAGCTGTGCCGGCGAGAAACGGACCATATCGACGATCGGCGTCGCAGCAGCATACTGCTGCAGCTGAGCTTTATCGCCCACCAGCGGCAGCAGCGATTCGCTGCGGGTCAGGGTGGCGTAGTTTTCGACGATAGTCGCGGTGTTAACCGTCAGCTCAAAATGCCACTCCAGCGCTTCCGCCAGCGGCAGAGTTTTGCCATCAACGGTTACCGGCTCGTCACCTTTCAGCCACAGCAGCTCCACCAGCTCTTTGACCAGTTGAGGATCGTTTTGATACCAGACGCCCAGCGCGTCGCCCGGCTGATAGCGCAGACCGGAATCACCGAGGTCAATTTCGATATGGCGCACATCTTTTTCGGAATCGCGGCCAGTGATTTTCTGGTTGACCGACAAGGTCGCCGACAGCGGAGCCTCTTTGGTGTACGGGCTGGTATGGATGTCGTTCACCGCGCCGCTGGTGGCCAGCTGGGCGGGCGCGGCAACTGGCGCACGGGCTTTCAGCACCTCAACGACGCGCGCGCGCCATTCCGCAGCCGCGGTCTGATATTCGACGTCGGCATCGACGCGATCGAGCAGGCGTTCCGCGCCGAGCTCGGCCAGCTTGCTGTCGAAATCTTTGCCAGACTGGCAGAAGAATTCATAAGAAGTATCGCCGAGGCCAAAGACAGCGAACGCGGTCCCGTCCAGCTTCGGCGCTTTTTTCGAGAACAGGAACTTATGCAATGCGACCGCTTCTTCCGGCGGCTCACCTTCCCCTTGGGTGGACGTCACGACCACCAGCAGTTTTTCCGCAGCAATTTGTTTGAATTTATAATCGCCTGCATTCACCAGCTTCACGTTCAGCTTCGCTGCCAGCAGATCGTCGCGCAGCGCTTCGGCGACGCGGCGGGCATTGCCGGTTTGCGAGGCGGAAATCAGCGTGATCGAGGGCACCTCAGCGGCCTGGGCAGGAACGGCCACAGCCGCGCCGGACTGCTGATTCAGCACGCCCCAGAAATAGCCAGACACCCAGGCAAGCTGAGTGGGCGTGAAGTCAGTGGTGGCCGCCTGAAGGCGCGCCAGTTGCTCCGGGTTGAGCGGCAGCAAGTTGGAAGGTGTGGCCTGTGTCGTCATGCGTCGTTTGTTCCAGTAAGCAAAGCTGTTGTTCGCGCCCTGTCAGCGCGACAAAAACAGAAGAGAATAGAAGGGTAACGGTGCTGATAGTAACAATTAAAGAAGGGATGGAAATAATAAATAACCAAATGGACTAACCTGTTTTAGTTGTAGTTATTAACAACAAAATCGATTAAATAACCACATGAAATATAACCATTTAATTCAGATAACCCAGATAAATGTGTCCATTTTCTGTTCAGGGCCGTTTTAGTTAATGCGAAAAAATGTGCTTTCCGGTACCCTACGGCGGTTTTTTTCGTCCTGTTGAGAGTCAATGATGTCCACCACGCTGTTTAAAGATTTCACCTTCGAAGCCGCCCACCACCTGCCGCACGTCCCGGAAGGACACAAATGCGGTCGCCTGCATGGCCACTCCTTTATGGTGCGTCTGGAGATCACCGGTGAAGTCGATCCCCATACCGGGTGGATCATGGATTTTGCCGAGCTGAAGGCCGCCTTCAAGCCGACATACGATCGCCTGGACCACTATTATCTGAACGATATCCCCGGTCTGGAAAACCCCACCAGCGAAGTGCTGGCGAAATGGATCTGGGATGAGATGAAACCGCGGGTACCGCTGCTGAGCGCCGTGATGGTCAAAGAGACCTGCACCGCTGGCTGCATCTATCGCGGCGAGTAAGCGAAAAAAAAGCCCGGTCAGTACGCTGCCGGGCTTTTTTTTATCAGGCAATATTCAAATATTTGTGCGTCTGCATGGACAGGCGCCAGTTACGGGCGATGCAGGTGTCGATACACAGGCGCGTCGCGTCTTCTTTCTGACTGATCGGCTGCAGGGCGATGATCCGCGGTTTGTCATCGCTCAGCGTTTCCAGCAGTTCGTCCAGCGCTTCGATGTCGCGGACGCGCCCTACCGGATGCTTGATCTCATCCGCCCGCTGCAGAGCCTGCGACAGCACATCATACCCGCCACGCATATTAACCTTCGGGGATACCGTCACCCAGGTGTTGTGGCTGCAGCGCACTTCATGGGTGCCGCTGGTTTCAATCTGACAGCTAAAGCCGTTTTGTTCCAGAAGCGAGGTTAACGGCGTTAAATCATGAATGCAGGGTTCACCGCCGGTAATGACCACGTGGCGGGCAGTCCACCCCTGGCGCCCAATAATCGCCAGCAGATCCTCGCTGCTTGCCGGCCCCCACTTATCGCTCTCTTTGGTTTTCGCCAGGATGCTGAACAACGACACTTCCCGATCGGCCAGCTTGTCCCAGGTATGCTTAGTGTCGCACCACGCGCATCCTACCGGGCATCCCTGCAGACGAATAAAAATGGCAGGCACGCCGGTGAAGTAACCCTCGCCTTGCAGGGTCTGGAACATCTCGTTAATCGGGTACTGCATAGTCATCTCTGTTTAGGGTCATAAACGTCCATTATCGCAGATTTCAGCGCACAGGTCTTGTCCTGCGCTGCGATCCCTTTTTTACCCCTTCGTCAATATCCGTGTCGGGAATAATATTATTGATTAAAGAAACAATCTTTTCTTTTGGCTTAATTTATTAGCATGATAAGAATTAAAATAATTAATATTCTGACACGTGGACTGAAAATGTGTAACAGAAAATGTTATTCCTGTCATTCAGGATAAAATAAAAGGTCCAGACAGAAAAATAAAAAACCTTAAAATACAGTGATGTACAAACTGATACATGAAAGAGTGAATTATCTGGCCGATCTGCGAGTCCAATTCAATCCGCCGGTGATAATAACCTTAAACTGGTCTTAATAAATCCCTGATCGGGCCCCTTCTTTATTTAATCGTCGTTTACTTTTGCCCGCCTAGAATCCCGCAGACCAACCATAATGAGATAGCGTTTATGACCACATTATTAATTACCGGCGTTACGGGGTTTCTGGGCGGTGCCGCGTTAGAGAAAATACTCCATCAGGAAACCCGGTTAGATCTGCTACTGCTCGTGCGTGCTGATAGCCCCGAGGCAGGCCTCGAACGAGTCAAAGAGAACATGCGTAAGTTCAACATCGCCGAGGAGAAGCTGGCGATGCTTCACCCGCAGCATATCGTGCTGGGCGATCTCGCTTCTCCGGAGCATTTTCTTAACGATCCGCGCCTCGATCAGGTGACGCATGTCCTCAACTGCGCCGCTGTCGCCTCGTTTGGCAGCAACCCGCTCATCTGGAAGGTTAACGTTGAGGGTACGCTGCGCCTGGCGCAACGGATGGCGCAGGTTGAGGGTCTGCAGCGTTTTCTGCACGTCGGCACAGCGATGTCATGTTCGCCTGAGCCGGATTCACTGGTCGCCGAAAGCGCGGAGTTTCGGGAACGCGCTGAGCACCTGGTGGAATACACCCACTCGAAATCAACCATCGAGCAGTTGATGCAGCAGCATTGCCCTACACTGCCGCTGGTCATTGCCCGCCCTTCTATCGTGGTGGGTCATACCCATCACGGCTGCCGGCCTTCCAGCAGTATTTTCTGGGTGTTCAGCATGGGGCTGATGCTGCAGAAATTTTTATGTTCCATGGAGGACCGAATCGATGTCATCCCGGTGGACTACTGCGCTGATGCCCTGCTGATGCTGCTTAACCAGCCGCTGGCTCACGGCGAAGTGGTGCACATCTCTGCCGGGGAGGAGAATAGCGTGAAGTTTGCCGAAATCGACCGGGCGATGGCTCAGGCCCTCGAACAGGCCCCGGTGGGGGATAAGTACGCCCAGGTCAGCTATGACACGCTGGTCAAAATGCGTCGTGAACTGAAAGGGATATTTGGGCCATGCAATGAACGTCTGATGCTGAAAGCCATGCGCTTATATGGCGCGTTCGCTACGTTGAATGTGCGCTTTAGTAACGACAAGCTGTTGAGCATGGGAATGCCAAAACCACCGCGTTTTACGGATTACATCGACCGCTGCGTGGAGACCACTCGCGGGCTGTCGATCCCCCAGCAAATGGCCGTCGATTTTAAATAATCGCCGACGAGGTAAAAAAAATGCCAGCCCTGAGGCTGGCATTATTATTTCACAAAGACAGGATTATGCCTGGCCTTTGATCTCTTTACGACCGTTGAACGGCGCTTGCTCACCCAGCGCTTCTTCGATACGAATCAGCTGGTTGTATTTAGCAACGCGGTCAGAACGGCTCATAGAACCGGTTTTGATCTGGCCTGCAGCGGTACCGACAGCCAGGTCAGCGATGGTCGCGTCTTCAGTTTCGCCAGAACGGTGAGAGATGACAGCGGTGTAGCCAGCGTCTTTCGCCATCTTGATGGCAGCCAGAGTTTCGGTCAGAGAACCGATCTGGTTGAATTTGATCAGGATGGAGTTAGCGATGCCTTTTTCGATGCCTTCTTTCAGGATCTTGGTGTTGGTTACGAACAGGTCGTCACCAACCAGCTGGATTTTGTCGCCCAGTACTTTGGTCTGGTATGCGAAACCGTCCCAGTCAGATTCGTCCAGGCCATCTTCGATGGAGACGATCGGGTACTGTTTGGTCAGGTCTTCCAGGAAGTGAGTGAACTCTTCAGAGGTGAACGCTTTGTTGCCTTCGCCAGCCAGAACGTATTTACCGTCTTTGTAGAATTCAGATGCTGCGCAGTCCATCGCCAGGGTGATGTCTTTGCCCAGCTCGTAGCCAGCAGCTTTAACCGCTTCAGCGATAACAGCCAGTGCTTCGGCGTTAGAACCCAGGTTCGGCGCGTAGCCGCCTTCGTCACCAACGGCAGTGTTCATGCCTTTGGACTTCAGCACTTTCGCCAGGTGATGGAACACTTCAGAACCCATGCGTACGGCTTCTTTCAGGGTCGGCGCGCCAACCGGCTGAATCATGAATTCCTGGATGTCGACGTTGTTGTCAGCGTGCTCACCACCGTTGATGATGTTCATCATCGGAACCGGCATGGAGTATTTGCCCGGAGTGCCGTTCAGTTCCGCGATGTGCGCGTACAGCGGCAGGCCTTTGGACGCTGCAGCTGCTTTGGCGTTTGCCAGAGAAACAGCCAGGATAGCGTTCGCACCGAAGTTAGATTTGTTTTCAGTACCGTCCAGGTCGATCATGATCTTGTCGATGCCAGCCTGATCTTTAGCATCTTTGCCCAGGATTGCCTGAGCGATCGGGCCGTTTACCGCAGCAACAGCTTTGGTTACGCCTTTACCCAGGAAACGGGATTTGTCGCCATCGCGCAGTTCCAGCGCTTCGCGGGAACCAGTAGAAGCACCTGACGGAGCAGCTGCCATACCGACGAAACCACCTTCCAGGTGTACTTCGGCTTCAACAGTCGGGTTACCACGGGAGTCGATGATTTCACGACCGATGACTTTAACGATTTTGGACATTAGGTTTTCCTCAGTACAAGTTAAACTAAAACTCCAGACAAACAATGCACCCAGTTGGGTGCATTGCCGTTCTAACTCTTTTACTTCGCCTGACGCTTCTGGTACTCGCTCGCGGCTTTCACAAAGCCAGCAAACAGCGGGTGCCCATCACGCGGCGTCGAAGTAAACTCCGGGTGGAACTGGCAGGCAACAAACCACGGATGGTTCGGCACTTCGATGATCTCGACCAACTGATCATCCCCGGAACGGCCCGCAACGCGCAGACCAGCAGCTTCAATCGGTTTCAACAACATGTTGTTGACTTCGTAGCGGTGACGATGGCGCTCGGTGATGGTCGGCTCGCCGTACAGCTGGCGCACCAGAGATTCATCATCCAGCTGGCACTGCTGTGCGCCCAGGCGCATGGTGCCGCCCAGATCGCTCTTCTCGGAGCGGACTTCAACGTTGCCATCTTCGTCACGCCATTCGGTAATCAGGGCCACAACCGGGTATTTACAGTCTGGCACAAATTCCGTCGAGTTGGCGTTTTCCATACCCGCTACGTTGCGCGCGAACTCAATCAGCGCAACCTGCATACCCAGGCAGATGCCCAGATAAGGAATATTGTTCTCACGCGCATAGCGCGCGGTGGCGATCTTACCTTCCACACCGCGGTAGCCGAAGCCGCCCGGGATAAGGATAGCATCTAAATCCTTGAGGATTTCGACGCCGCGCGTTTCCACATCCTGCGAATCGATCAGCTTGATGTTGACGGTCACGCGGTTTTTCAGACCACCGTGTTTCAGCGCTTCAATCACCGACTTGTAGGCATCCGGCAGTTCAATGTACTTACCGACCATACCAATGGTGACTTCGCCTGCCGGATTGGCTTCTTCATAGATTACCTGTTCCCATTCGGCCAGGTTTGCTTCCGGACAAGTTAAGCTGAATCGTTTACAAATATAATCGTCCAGCCCCTGAGATTTCAACAGGCCCGGAATTTTATAAATGGAATCGACGTCTTTCAGAGAAATCACAGCCTTTTCCGGAACGTTACAGAACAAAGCAATTTTGGCTCGTTCGTTGGCCGGAACCGCGCGATCTGAGCGGCAGATCAGGATATCTGGCTGGATACCGATGGAGAGCAGCTCTTTCACGGAGTGCTGGGTCGGCTTGGTTTTGACTTCGCCCGCAGCGGCCATGTACGGCACCAGGGTCAGGTGCATAAACAGGGTATGCTCGCGGCCGATCTCTACCGCCATCTGACGAATGGCTTCGAGGAACGGCAGGGATTCGATATCGCCTACGGTACCGCCGATTTCCACCAGTACGACGTCATGGCCTTCGCCGCCCGCCAGTACGCGCTCTTTGATAGCGTTGGTGATGTGCGGAATAACCTGAACGGTGGCACCCAGATAGTCGCCACGGCGCTCTTTGCGCAGTACGTCGGAGTAGATACGGCCGGTGGTGAAGTTGTTGCGACGCGTCATCTTGGTACGGATGAAACGCTCATAGTGGCCCAGGTCCAGATCGGTTTCTGCGCCGTCTTCAGTAACGAACACTTCCCCATGCTGGATTGGGCTCATGGTGCCCGGATCGACGTTGATATACGGATCCAGTTTCATGATGGTCACGTTGAGACCACGGGCTTCAAGAATGGCTGCCAGGGAGGCTGCGGCAATGCCTTTACCCAGAGAGGATACGACCCCGCCGGTCACAAAAATATAGTTCGTTGTCATGCTGAACCTGAGAAGTTAGGGTAAAACGATGGAATAACCAGGACGGGAAAGTAGTATACCCGAACATGCGTGACGCCACAAACTTTCATTCTTCCCCTCCCCTTCGTTCTTCAAGTTGCACCTGTGTTGCGACTCGAACAACTCGAAGAGGCAGGCTACATGGTGTTTCAACGACATAACGGAAAGAGAAAATAGACGCTTTTGGCGAAATGTTTTTGACGTAAATCAAGCGCTTGTTATTTATAAAATCACACAAATCGCGCTTGATCACGAAAACTCGTTAGAGATCAGTTTCCTGGCGTTTTACTTCCTGCCACACTTCTTCCATGGTATCGAGGTCGATGCCGGTCATTTCCAGGCCGCGGGCGGCGACAATGCGCTCGACCTCGCGGAAGCGACGCTCAAATTTGAGGTTTGCTTTCTGCAGCGCCACCTCGGCTTTGACCCCTAAATGACGGGATAAATTCACCGTGGCGAACAGCAGATCGCCCACTTCCTCTTCCAGTTTTGCTTCATCCACCACCGCCTGCTGCGCTTCATGCATCACTTCATCAATTTCTTCATGCACCTTGTCGAGCACCGGTCCCAGCGAGGTCCAGTCGAAACCGACCGCCGAGCAGCGGCGCTGAATTTTGTGCGCGCGCATTAGCGCCGGCAGGCTATGGGGTATATCGTCCAGCGCCGAGTGCTGGGCTTTTTCCGCCCGCTCCGCGCTTTTGATCTGCTCCCAGCGCGCCAGGACTTCGCTGCTGTTTCCTGCGGTAGCATCAGCGAAAATATGGGGATGGCGACGCTCCAGCTTATCGCTGATGGCAGCGCAGATATCGTCAAAGTTAAAGCGTTCCTCTTCCTGCGCCATTTGCGCATAGAACACCACCTGGAACAGCAGATCGCCCAGCTCACCGCGCAGGTCGTCAAAATCTTCCCGCTGGATAGCATCGAGGACCTCGTAGGTCTCCTCAAGGGTGTAAGGGGCGATAGTGGCAAAGGTCTGCTCTTTATCCCACGGGCAGCCGTTTTCCGGGTCGCGCAGGCGCTTCATAATGCCGAGCAGGCGGTCGATTTGGGTCATGTGAGGATCCTGGAAATGTAAAAAATGGTAGAAATTGATATCGGTTTGCAACTTTTGAGCCCGGGAAAAGCGTTTTTCACGTGTGACTCCAGCGTACTTTGCGCTCCCGGTAAATGTTCTGCCATATGTCTCCTGTGGTACAGGGAGCGCACAGGGGGCGGCCAGTCGACGCCGCCCCCTGTACCCCCGGGCTCCGGCCAGCAAAATCGCCGCTGCGCGGTGCCTTCGACTTATCCCTGCAGGCTTCGGGTCGGGCCGAGGCAGCGTCCCTGCAAAACACGGCCCTCAGCCCGCATCCATGCGGGCTGCCCCTGCCTTCCGGGAACGTCTCAGCGATTTTGAGGCCGCCAACGCCGGCAGTTTCAGCAGCCATTGCCCCAGCGGTCATTCATTGACCTGGCCTGGAGAGGGCTTAACCGCCGTGCAGACGGCGCGCGTCAATGACATCGGGCACCTGGTTGAGCTTACCAAGCACCCGGCCCAGCACCTGCAGGTTGTAAATCTCAATGGTCATATCGATGGTTGCCAGCTGCTGACGGGTATCACTGCGGCTGGCGACACCCAGCACATTCACCTTCTCATTGGCGAGGATGGTGGTGATATCGCGCAGTAAACCGCTGCGATCGTTCGCCTCCACCCTGACCACCAGCGAGTAGCCCGCCGAGTAGCTTTCACCCCATACCGCATCGACGATGCGCTCCGGAGCATGCGACTGCAGTTCAGCCAGCTGATCGCAGTCGGCGCGATGCACGGAAATCCCGCGCCCCTGGGTGATAAAGCCGACGATCTCATCGCCCGGGATCGGCTGGCAGCAGCGGGCAATATGGTGCATCAGGTTGCCTACCCCTTCCACCACCACCCGGCCATTGTCCTTGGTGCGGTTCTGTGGGGCGTAGGTTTTCTGCTGCAGCTGCTTCAGCGCGGCCGCATCCTGCTCAGCGGCGCTCGGTTTATTGAACTGCGCCTGCAGGAAATTGACCATCTGGTTGAGACGGATATCGCCGCCGCCAATGGCAGCCAGCAGTTCATCGAGCTCGTTGAAGTTGTAGCGCGGCAGCAGGTGTTTTTCCGCATCCTTAAGACTGATGCCCAGATGCTCCAGCTCGTCGTCGAGGATCTGCCGACCAGCGAGAATATTCTTGTCGCGGTCCTGTTTACGGAACCAGGCGTGGATCTTCGAGCGTCCGCGACTGGTGGTCACGTAGCCGAGGTTAGGGTTCAGCCAGTCGCGGCTCGGGTTCGGCTGCTTCTGGGTAATAATTTCGATCTGATCGCCCATCTGCAGCTGATAGGTGAACGGCACGATACGGCCGCCAATTTTGGCGCCGATGCAGCGATGGCCGACGTCGCTGTGAATATGGTAGGCAAAGTCGAGCGGCGTCGACCCCGCTGGCAGGTCCACCACGTCGCCTTTCGGCGTAAAGACATACACCCGGTCGTCGAAAACCTGGCTGCGCACTTCGTCGAGCATTTCGCCAGAGTCGGCCATCTCTTCCTGCCAGGCAATCAGCTTACGCAGCCAGGCGATGCGGTCCTCATAGCCACGCCCACCGCCGGTGCCCGCTCCCGCACCCTCTTTGTACTTCCAGTGCGCAGCCACGCCAAGCTCAGCATCTTCATGCATCTGCCGGGTACGAATTTGAATCTCCACCGTCTTGCCGCTCGGGCCCAGCACCACGGTATGAATAGACTGATAGCCGTTGGGTTTCGGGTTGGCCACGTAGTCATCGAATTCATCCGGCAGGTGACGATAGTGGGTATGGACGATCCCCAGCGCGGCGTAACAATCCTGCAAACGCTCAGCCACGATGCGCACCGCGCGAACGTCAAACAGCTCGTCAAACGCGAGGTGTTTTTTCTGCATTTTGCGCCAGATGCTATAGATGTGCTTCGGCCGGCCATAGACTTCCGCCTTGACGCCTTCGGCTTTCATCTCCGAGCGCAGGTGGCCGACGAACTCGTCGATGTAATGCTCACGGTCGATACGGCGTTCGTGGAGCAGTTTAGCAATGCGCTTGTATTCTGCCGGATGCAGATAACGGAAGCAGTAATCTTCCAGCTCCCACTTCAGCTGGCCGATACCTAAGCGGTTCGCCAGCGGCGCATAGATATTGGTGCACTCTTTCGCCGCCAGCACGCGTTCATCTTCCGGCGCGTCTTTGACCTCGCGCAGATGCGCGATCCGCTCAGCAAGCTTGATGACCACGCAGCGGAAATCGTCAACCATCGCCAGCAGCATGCGGCGAATGTTATCCACCTGCTCGGAAGATACCGAGTCGTTATGGGTGGCTTTTAGCTGGCGGATAGCGGCCATGTCCCGCACCCCGTGAATCAGGGTCACGACCGATTTACCCACGCTCTCCTGCATGATCTCTTCACTAACGACTTCACCGTCCGCCAGTGGGAACAACAGCGCCGCGCGCAGCGTATCGAGATCCATACTCAGGGTGGACAGAATCTCCACCATTTCGACGCCACGCCACAGCAGCAGGTCTGCCTGCGGGTGTCCTTGCGTTTTTTCGCGACAATAATCCCAGGTTTCGGCTAAGCGCTCACACGACTGCTGGCTGGAAATCCCCAGACTCGCGATCCATTTCTTCGGGTCAAATTCACCAGCTTTATTAAGATGTGCACTTCTTACCGCAACCATTGTCCTCTCCTTAAGGGACCGGCCTGCCGAAGTCGGCAAGCCTCAACTTTCTACATGTCATCCTGCAGGTCGCGTCAGCATTGACGGCCAGGGTGGCTCTTCTGCGACGTTGTGAATGACCTTATGTAAGCCTGCGCTCAAACAACACCATTGATTCCAGATGACCGGTATGCGGGAACATATCCAGCATCGCCAGGCGTTGAATCTGATATCCAGCCTGCAACAGGGTTTCGCTGTCTCGCGCCAGCGTCGCCGGGTTGCAGGAAACATACGCCACCCGCCGCGGTGCCAGTTTTATAATATGCGGCATCACGCCCGGCGCGCCGGCGCGGGCCGGGTCCAGCAGCACTTTATCAAAGCCGTGCTTCGCCCAGGCCTGACGGGTGACATCCTCTTCCAGATTTTCATGGAAGAAAGTGACATTTGATAAACCATTGAGGGCGGCGTTTTCCCGCCCCTTTTCTACCAGCGCGGGCACCCCTTCCACCCCCACCACGTGGGCGGCTCGCGTCGCCAGCGGCAGGGTAAAATTGCCCATTCCGCAGAACAGGTCCAGTACCCGGTCCTCTGGCTGCAGATCCAGCCATTCCAGCGCAGTACGCACCATCTGCTGATTCACGCCGTCGTTGACCTGGATAAAATCCCGCGGACTGAACACTAAGCGTAGTCCGTCTGAGGTGTACCATGGCGCTTCGCCATGAATATGTTCCAGTATCTCGCTTTGCGGCGCGAGGTACAGAGAAAGACCGTGAGTTTGCGAAAAGCGTTCCAGTTTTTCCCTGTCGCCCGCTGGCAGGGCAGCGGTATGGCGCAGCACCATCAGCGGGCCGTTGTCCGCCTGCACCAGCTCGACGTGGCCGAGGTGGCGTAATGCGCTCAGCGCGCTTAAGCACTCGCGCACGGCGGGCAGCAACGCCTCAAGCTGGGGCACCAAAACAGGGCATTGCACCACATCGACGATCGCTTTGGCGTTGGCCTGGCGAAAACCCATCTGCAATTGTTGGGTCTTTGGCTGATAATTCAAGCTTAAGCGCGCGCGACGGCGGTAGCCCCACGGCATACCGGCGATGACCTCATCCACCTCACGCTTCATCAGCCGCGCCAGCGCGGCGCGTTTACTTTGCTGCTGAAGCGCGACGCTGGCATGCTGCTGTTGGCAGCCGCCGCAGACGCCAAAATGCGGGCAGCGCGGCGCCTGGCGCTGCGGGCTGTCGGTTAGACGGCGTTTCACCTGGGCGCGGGCGTACTGTTTTTTGTCTTCCACCAGCACCACCTCGGCCTGCTCCTGCGGCAGCACACCGCCCACGAACAGCGCCTTCCCCTGGTGGCGGGCAACGCCCTGACCAAAGGGATCGAGGTCATTGACTGTAACGGTTATGATCTGGCGCGTCGTCACACGCCGTTTTGCAGAGTAGAATTGCGCCATCGTAGAGAGTTGTCTCAATCAAATAAAACGAGCTCGTTCAGGGCGGCAGTGCCGCGAAGCGCACCGACGCGCACAGAACGATGATGTCTATATTCTCCCATAATGGAACCGCATGACCAACTACAGCCTGCGTGCTCGCATGATGATTCTGATACTGGCGCCAACCGTCCTGATTGGGCTGTTGCTCAGTATTTTCTTTGTCGCTCATCGTTATAACGACCTGCAACGCCAGCTGGAGGACGCCGGCGCCAGCATTATTGAGCCGCTGGCGGTCTCCAGCGAATATGGCATGAATTTGCAAAACCGCGAATCCATCGGCCAGCTGATCAGCGTCCTGCATCGGCGTCATTCGGAGATCGTGCGGGCCATCTCGGTGTATGATTCGCATAACCGGCTGTTTGTCACCTCCAATTACCAGCTCAACCCCAGCGAACTGCAGATCCCGAAAGGCGAGGCATTTCCCCGCCATCTCAGCGTCATCCGCGACGGCGACATCATGATCCTGCGCACGCCGATCGTCTCGGAAAGCTATTCGCCCGATGAGTCCCCCGAATCTGACGCCAAAATGCCGGGCAATATGCTGGGCTACGTCGCGCTGGAGCTGGATCTGAAATCAGTCCGCCTCCAGCAGTACAAAGAGATTTTCATCTCCAGTGTGATGATGCTGTTCTGCATTGGCATCGCGCTAATCTTCGGCTGGCGCCTGATGCGCGACGTCACCGGGCCTATCCGCAATATGGTCAACACCGTCGACCGCATCCGCCGCGGACAGCTGGACAGCCGGGTCGAGGGTTTTATGCTCGGCGAACTGGATATGTTGAAAAACGGCATTAACTCGATGGCCATGTCGCTGGCGGCCTACCATGAGGAGATGCAGCACAACGTCGACCAGGCGACCTCCGATCTGCGGGAAACCCTTGAGCAGATGGAGATCCAGAACGTTGAGCTGGACCTGGCGAAAAAGCGCGCCCAGGAGGCGGCGCGCATTAAGTCTGAGTTCCTGGCCAATATGTCCCACGAACTGCGCACCCCGCTCAATGGGGTGATCGGCTTTACCCGCCTGACGCTGAAAACCGATCTCAACGCCACGCAGCGCGACCACCTGACCACCATCGAACGTTCGGCCAATAATCTGCTGGCGATCATCAATGACGTGCTCGACTTTTCCAAGCTGGAAGCCGGGAAGCTGATTCTGGAGAGTATTCCGTTCCTGCTGCGCACCTCGCTTGATGAAGTGGTCACCCTGCTGGCGCATTCCGCGCACGATAAAGGGCTGGAGCTGACGCTGAACATTAAGAACAATGTGCCGGATAACGTCATTGGCGACCCGCTCCGTCTGCAGCAGATTGTGACCAACCTCGTGGGCAATGCGATTAAATTCACCGAGCACGGCAATATCGACGTGCTGGTGGAACAGCGGGCCATCAGCAACTCGCGGGTACAGATCGAAATTCAGATCCACGATACCGGCATCGGCATCCCCGAGCGCGACCAGTCCCGACTGTTCCAGGCCTTCCGTCAGGCCGATGCCAGCATTTCACGCCGGCACGGCGGCACCGGGCTTGGGCTGGTGATCACCCAGCGTCTGGTCAAAGAGATGGGCGGCGATATTTCGTTCCACAGTCAGCCGAACCGCGGCTCCACCTTCTGGTTCCATATCAGCCTTGATCTTAACCCGAACGCCATTCCGGATATGCTGAACACCGACGGGCTGACGGGCAAACGTCTGGCCTATGTGGAAGCCAACGCGACGGCGGCGCAATGTACGCTGGAGATGCTGGCCGCCACGCCGCTGGAGGTGATCTACAGCCCTACCTTCTCCTCGCTGGCGGAAGCGCAGTACGACATTCTGCTGGTCGGCATCCCGGTCTCAATGCGCGATTTGTCGCCGCATCGGGAAAAATTAGTCAAAGCCTGCGCGATGTCTGACAACGTGCTGCTTGCTCTGCCATGTCATGCCCAGGTCAGCGCCGAAGCCCTGAAGCGCGACGGCGTCGCTGCCTGCCTGTTGAAACCGCTCACTACCACCCGCCTGCTGCCGGCGCTGGTGGCCACCAATCATGCGCCGGCTTCCGCGCCGTTGACGCAAACCGACAGCCATAAGCTGCCGATGACCGTGATGGCCGTCGACGACAATCCGGCTAACCTGAAGCTGATTGGCGCCCTGCTGGACGACCTTGTGCAGCAGGTGATCCTCTGCGACAGCGGCCAGCAGGCCGTGGACCAGGCCAAGCGGCTGCAGATGGATCTGATCCTGATGGATATTCAGATGCCGGATATGGACGGCATCCGCGCCTGCGAGCTGATTCATCATCTGTCGCATCATCAGCAAACCCCGGTGATTGCGGTCACCGCGCACGCCCTGGAGGGCCAGCGGGAGAAACTGTTGAGCGCCGGCATGAACGATTATCTGGCGAAGCCAATCGAAGAAGAGAAACTGCACGCTCTGCTGCTGCGCTATCAACCCGGCCTGCTCAGCGTCGCTCCGGCGGCGCTACCACCCGCAGAGCCGGTCATCGACCATAACCTGACGCTTGACTGGCAGCTGGCGCTGCGTCAGGCCGCCATGAAGCCGGATCTGGCGCGGGAGATGCTGCAGATGCTGATCGCCTTTATGCCGGAGGTGCGTAATAAAGTGGAAGAGCAGCTGGTGGGCGAGCAGCCGGAAGGGCTGGTGGATCTGATCCACAAGCTGCACGGCAGCTGCAGCTACAGCGGCGTGCCGCGGTTGAAAAAGCTGTGCCACACCCTGGAGAGCCAGCTGCGGTCGGGTACCGCCGCCGAGGACCTGGAGCCGGAGCTGCTCGAGCTGTTAGACGAGATGGATAATGTGGCCCGCGAAGCGTGCCGGATGGGCGTGTAAACCCCGGATAGCGGCACTACGCGCCTCATCCGGGCTACGCCCTACGGTCCGGTATTCGGTTGGTAGCCCCGGTAAGCGTAAGCGCCACCGGGGACGGTTCCCGGATCGCAGTGTTACGGTCCAGTACTCGGTTGGTAGCCCCGGTAAGCGTAAGCGCCACCGGGGATGGTTCCCGGATCGCGGTGCTACGCACCTTATCCGGGCTACAAATACCACTGCGCCAGCCGGGTTACCGCTTATCGCCCATCTGCAAAACCGCGGCGACGTTACGCGCCGTCATCCGCAGGTTGGCGGCGGCATTGGCCAGCGCTTCATCCAGGGTACAGATGGTATATAACACGCTGAATACCGCATCCAGTCCGTGCTGATGCACCACCCCGACATCGGCGGTAAGGCTGCCGGCAATCCCAATCACCGGAACGTTAAAACGCTTCGCCACCTTCGCTACCCCCACCGGCACCTTGCCGTGGATCGTCTGGCTATCGATACGCCCTTCGCCGGTGATCACTAAATCGGCATCCGCCACCCGCGTCGCCAGTTGCAGCGCATCGGTGACGATCTCAATGCCCGGGCGCAGCGTTGCGCCACAAAACGCATACAGCGCCGCCCCCATGCCGCCCGCCGCGCCACCGCCTTCCAGGCTCAGCACATCGATATCTAAATCGCGGGCGATAATCCGGGCATAGTGCAGCAGGCCGCTGTCGAGGCGGTCGATCATCTGCGTCGTCGCCCCTTTTTGCGGGCCAAACACCGCGCTGGCCCCCTGCGGGCCGGTTAGCGGGTTGGTGACGTCGCAGGCAACCTCAATCCGGCAATCTGCCAGCCGCGGATCGAGTTCGCTAAGGTCGATACGCGCCAGCGTCTCCAGCGCGCCGCCCCCGGAGGCGATTTGCTGGCCGTCGGCGGTCAACAGTTTCGCCCCCAGCGCCTGCGCCATCCCGGCGCCACCGTCATTGGTCGCACTGCCGCCAATGCCAATAATGATCTGCCGCACGCCGGCGTCCAGCGCGTGGCGGATAAGCTCCCCGGTCCCCCAGGAAGTGGTTAGCAGCGGATTACGCTGCGCCGGCGGGACGCTCTCCAGTCCGCTGGCTGCCGCCATTTCGATAAAGGCGCACTGGCGATCGCCGGACAGCCCATAAAATGCCTCAACCGGTTCACCCAGCGGCCCGGTGACCGTCAGCGGAACCTGATGCCCGCCTGTCGCCGCCACCATGGCTTCCACCGTCCCTTCACCACCGTCGGCAACCGGCAGCTTGACGTACTCTGCGTCAGGATAAATCTCGCGAAAGCCTTGCTCTATCGCCGTGGCCACTTCCAGCGCGCTCAGACTCTCCTTCCAGGAATCCGGTGCGATCACTATTTTCATGTGCTGTCCTTACTCTGAGCCAACCCCTGGCGCTGTCGCGCAATGCCGGCCCCCGCAGAGGCCGACGGCCATTTAGCGCACCATGCATGGACGCTTGTTGTCAAAGGTCCAGCCCGGGATCAGATACTGCATCGCCATCGCATCGTCGCGGGCGCCAAGACCATGTTTCTTATATAGCTCATTTGCCTGCATCACGCGGTCCATATCCAGCTCAACCCCCAGGCCCGGGGTACTCGGTACCTGCACCATACCGCCTTTGATTTCAAAAGGTTGTTTGGTCAGACGCTGGTTGCCCTCCTGCCAAATCCAGTGGGTATCAATCGCGGTGATTTTGCCCGGCGCCGCTGCCGCGACATGGGTGAACATCGCCAGCGACACGTCGAAGTGGTTATTGGAGTGCGATCCCCAGGTCAGGCCGAACTCATGGCACATCTGCGCCACACGCACCGACCCCTGCATGGTCCAGAAGTGCGGGTCCGCCAGCGGGATATCCACCGACTGCAGGGACAAGGTATGGCCCATCTGTCGCCAGTCGGTGGCGATCATATTGGTCGCGGTCGGCAGGCCCGTCGCGCGGCGGAACTCGGCCATCACTTCGCGGCCAGAGAAACCTTGTTCGGCGCCGCACGGATCCTCCGCATAGGCCAGCACGCCCTTCAGCTGTTTACCAATCTGGATGGCTTCCTCCAGCAGCCAGGCGCCGTTCGGGTCGAGAGTGACGCGGGCATTCGGGAAGCGTTTCGCCAGGGCGCTGATCGCCTCAGCTTCTTCAAAACCGGCCAGCACGCCGCCCTTCAGCTTAAAGTCGTTGAAGCCATATTTTTCATACGCCGCTTCCGCCAGGCGGACCACCGCATCCGGCGTCATCGCCTCTTCATGGCGCAGGCGATACCATTCGCACTGCTCATCCGGCTGGCTCTGATAGGCCAGCGGCGTGGCGTGGCGGTTGCCGACAAAGAACAGATAGCCCAGCATTTCGACTTCGCTGCGCTGCTGGCCATCGCCAAGCAGGGAAGCGACATTGACGCCAAGGTGCTGGCCCAGCAGGTCCAGCAGCGCCGCTTCAATCCCGGTTACCACGTGAATGGTGGTACGCAGGTCGAAGGTCTGCAGGCCGCGGCCCCCGGCGTCGCGGTCGGCAAACTGGTTGCGCACCGCGCCCAGCACATTCTTGTACTCGCCCAGCGTTTTGCCCACCACCAGCGGCGCGGCATCTTCCAGGGTCTGGCGGATCTTTTCGCCGCCGGGGATTTCGCCGACGCCGGTATGCCCGGCGTTATCTTTGATAATCACAATATTGCGGGTGAAGTACGGGGCGTGCGCGCCGCTCAGGTTCATCAGCATGCTGTCATGGCCGGCAACCGGGATCACCTGCATGGTCGTAACAACGGGCGTTGAAGTGAAAGTCGTCATAGCATCATCCTTTTTAATTAGTGGCGGCCGAAAACGGTACGTTTGCGGTCGAATGTCCAGCCGGGGATCAGGTACTGCATCGGGCCTGCGTCGTTGCGCGCGCCGCCCGGCAGCGCTTTATAGGCCTCATGGGCTTTGCGCACCTGCTCCCAGTCAAGTTCCACGCCGAGTCCCGGCGCGTCTGGCACGGCAATCTTGCCGTGAATAATCTGCAGCGGATTTTTGGTCAGGCGCGCGTCGCCCTCCTGCCAGATCCAGTGGGTGTCAATGGCGGTGGGGTTGCCCGGCGCGGCGGCGCCGACGTGGGTAAACATCGCCAGGGAAATATCAAAGTGGTTGTTGGAATGGCAGCCCCAGGTGAGCCCCCAGTCGTCACACAGTTGCGCCACCCGTACCGCACCGGAGAGCGTCCAGAAATGCGGGTCCGCCAGCGGGATGTCGACGGCATTGAGCATCACCGCATGGCCCATTTCACGCCAGTTGGTGGCGATCATATTGGTGGCGACCGGCAGCCCGGTGGCACGACGGAACTCGGCCATCACCTCCCGGCCGGAGAAACCTTGCTCGGCACCGCACGGATCTTCGGCATAAGTCAGGACATCCTGCAGCCCTTTGCACAGCGCGATGGCCTCATCCAGCAGCCAGGCGCCGTTCGGGTCGACGGTGATGCGCGCCTCCGGAAAACGCTTTTTCAGCGCCCGCGCGGTGTCGATCTCCTGCTCGCCGGGCAGCACGCCGCCCTTCAGCTTAAAGTCTTTGAAACCGTAGCGATCCTGGGCGGCTTCCGCCAGACGCACTACCGCCTCGCTGCTCAACGCCTGCTGATGGCGCAGGCGGTACCATTCATGATCGCCCGGCGTATGGTCCAGATAGCCAAGGTCGGTTTTCTGCCGATCGCCAATATAGAACAGGTAGCCCAGCACGGTGACGGCATCACGCTGCTTACCCGGCCCCAGCAGCTCGCAGACCGGCACCTTCAGCACCTGGCCGAGCAGGTCGAGCAGCGCCGCTTCCAGCGCCGCCACCGCGTTAACCTTCAGTTCGAAGGTCCACGCCCCTTTGCCGAAGGTATCGAAATCCTCCGCCTGATTGCCTTTGTGCACCTGCTGCACTACGCGATTGAGTCGGGCGACCTCCTGGCCCACCACCTGCGGGATCGCCGCCAGCAGCGTCTGGTAGATGACCTCCCCGCCGGGCGCTTCGCCAACGCCGGTGTGGCCGGCGTTATCGGTCAATACCACGATATTGCGGGTAAACCAGGCGTTGTGCGCCCCGCCGATGTTCAGCAGCATGCTGTCGTGCCCGGCCACCGGAATGACCTTCATCTCAGTGATAATCGGGCTGGATTGGGTAGTCATGATGAGCGCCCCACCACAGGTTTCAGTTCGATGCGTTTGATATCGCCCACCAACACCAGGTAACTCAGCACCGCCACCAGGGCATGGATGCCGACGTAGATCAGCGCGCCGTTGAACGAGCCGGTGGTGCCAACGATATAGCCGATGGCGATGGGAGTGACGATACCGGAGATATTGCCGAACATGTTGAACAGGCCGCCGGAGAGACCGCTAATTTCTTTCGGCGCGGTATCCGCCATCACCGCCCAGCCGAGCGCCCCGATCCCTTTGCCGAAGAAGGCCATTGCCATAAAGCCGATCACCATCCACTCCACGTTGACATAGTTACACATCAGCATGGTCATGGAGAGCAGCATCCCCAGCACGATCGGCGTTTTACGCGCGATATTCAGCGAGCCGGTGCGGCGCATTAACCAGTCGGAAATCACCCCGCCCAGCACCCCGCCGACAAAGCCGCACACCGCCGGAACGGAGGCGACAAAGCCGGCTTTGAGGATCGACATTCCGCGCGCCTGCACCAGATAAACCGGGAACCAGGTGATAAAGAAGTAGGTTAAGGCGTTGATGCAATACTGACCGATATAGATGCCGATCATCATCCGCGATCCGATCAGCTGTCTGATCTGTCCCATTTTGACGCTAAACGGCACTTTCTGCGCGCTGCTCTTCTGATCCATGTTGATCAGCGCCCCGCCTTCGGCGATATAGTCCAGCTCTTTCTGGTTCACGCCCGGATGGTTGTTCGGATCGTGGATCACTTTCAGCCACACAAAGCTGATCACAATCCCCAGGCCGCCCATAAAGAAGAACACGTGCGACCAACCCACCTCATGCGTCAGCCAGCCCATGATCGGCGCGAAGATAACGGTGGCAAAGTACTGGGCGGAGTTAAAAATCGATACCGCCGTCCCCCTCTCCTGCGCCGGGAACCAGGCGGCGACGATACGGCTGTTGCCCGGGAATGACGGCGACTCGGCAAGGCCGACGAGGAAACGCAGAGTGAACAGCGCGATGATAATGCCAAAGCCGCTGAAGATATCGACGAAGCCCTGCAGCAGGGTAAACATCGACCAGATGAAGATCGACCAGAAATAGACGCGCTTCGAACCGAAGCGGTCAAGCAGCCAGCCGCCCGGGATCTGGCCGATGACATACGCCCATGAGAAGGCGGAGAACACATACCCCATGCCAACAGGATCGAGGCCGATATCTTTGGCCATTTCTGAACCGGCGATCGACAGCGTCGCCCGGTCACCATAGTTAAAAGAAGTGACGATAAACAGCATCACCACTATCCAGTAGCGGGCGTTGGTGCGCTTTTCAGCCGCCGTCGCCGCCTGACTTAATGAACTCATTGTTGTACTCCTGAATCATAGCGTTTAGCTACGTTCATTCTGAACAGCACAACCTGTAGGGTAATCAGAATGACGTGGTCGTGTTTTGATAGTTGTCGTTATATCTGGCACTGCATTTATCACTGGCTGGAGCAGTATATGAAGAGGCACACCGCGGCTCACCGTGCATCTACACAGCTTTTACGCCGCTATTGCAGGTGGTTTGTGGCGAATGCCTGAAAGAATGGGGGGAAGTTCACGGAAATGAAAAACCAGCGCCGCTGGAGCCGCAAAGCACAGCAAAAAGGGCCGGAGTGTGAAATACCTCACTTGACCCGGTGAAACTGGCTGGCTTAAGCCATGATATTGCTAAGGATATTGTGGCGTTTGCCTAAAGGCGTGGCGCCAGGAACGCGCTACCATTTTGACGTCCGCGTATCTGGCTGCGACGTATTGAAAGAGCGCCCTCTGCGTAGGGAGAGGGCAGCGCTTTTATTCGAGCAGGGTGGCCCACTGCTCAACCCACGGATTGGAGACGCTCTCCGGCTCCGGGTCTTCGCTGGCGTCAATCTTCAGCATCTCGCCGATGCGCTTCGCGCCCTGCTCCTGCAGTAGCTGGTCGAACTTCAGCCCGCCGCCGCAAAAGTTAGCATAGGTGCTGTCGCCGAGCGCGATAATGCCGTAGCGCAGATGGGGCTGATACATATCTTTCATCCCCTCATACAGCGGAACAATGCTGTCCGGCAGATCGCCCTGCCCGGTGGTGGAGGTGACCACCAGCACATATTTACCCGTATAGGATTCCCAGTCGTTGACCTGCGGATCCTCGTACACGGTTGCCTTGTGTCCCAGTCCGCTGAGGATCGCTTCCGCTTCTTCCGCGACCAGCAGCGAGTTGCCGTACATGGTGCCGACAAAAATTCCGACTTCCGCCATGCTATTATCTCCCTGGATTGACCTTATTCCCTTCATCCTGACCGCAGTCGTCGGCAAACTCAACCCTTTCATTTAGCGGGAGAAGCCCGCGCCAGCCAAACTGCGACAGGGCGCGCATCCAGACCTCGTCAAAACCAGCGCGCAGGGTCAGAGGCTCGCCGGTAAACGGATGGGTTAACGACAGCTCGCTGGCGTGCAGCATCAGGCGGTGACAGCCGAAATGTTCTGCGGCGCTGCGGTTTTGCCGCAGATCGCCGTGCTTGCTGTCGCCAAGGATCGGATGACGCAGATGAGCAAGATGGCGGCGCAGCTGGTGCTTGCGGCCGGTTTTCGGCTCCAGTTCCACCAGCCCGTAGCGAGTGGTGGGATAACGCCCGGTTGCCACCGGCATCTCCACCGTCGCCAGGCCGCGGTAGTGGGTCACCGCCGGCTGCGGATCTTTGTCCTCACGAGCAAATTTATCGGCGATTTTATCCAGCTCTTCCACCAGCGGGTAATCCAGCAGCGCTTCGTCCATCAGCCAGCCGCGGACGATCGCATGGTAGCGCTTCTGGATCTGATGCTGTTCAAATTGCTGCGCCAGCAGGCGGCCCGCCTCGCTCGACAGCCCCATCAGCAGGACGCCGGAGGTGGGCCGGTCGAGACGATGAGCGGTAAAAACGTGCTGGCCAATCTGGTCGCGCACGGTCTGCATCACCACCACTTTCTCGTCGCGATCGAGCCAGCTGCGATGCACCAGCCAGCCCGAGGGTTTATTGACCGCCACCAGCCAGTCGTCCTGGTAGATAATCTCCAGCATCAGGCCTGCTCACCGGCAAACAGCGCGTCTAACAGCAGAAGTTCCGCCAGCATGGATTCGCGGACCGGGTGGGCCTGATCCAGAGCCATCTCGTAATAAGGCGCAACGGCAAAATTTTGCGGCAGCGGCTGACCGCTCTCCAGCAGCTGGTGCATACGCGGGATCAGGACCCACTGCAGCCACTCCAGCGGCTCCAGGGTATCCAGGCAAAACGGCTTATCGCTGGCGAAGGCGCTGCTGTCCGGCGCCGTCGCCTGCCAGTGCTCTGTTTCGCGCAGCAGGGCTTCAATGGCGCGCAGGCGATCGCGCACGCTATCGTGAAGAGTCATGGGGAAACCTCGATGAGTTAAAAACCGGGCGCAGGATAGCAAATCCGCAGAAGAAATAAAAAAAGGGAGCACTGTATAAACAGTGCTCCCGGTTCGTTTTGCAGCATTCCCGCTACATTGGTGCTCCCTGCTCGTCCTTGAAAACTTTTCCTGAGGTCTCCTGACCAATGTTCATCCATAAACTCGCGCATCCTGCTTTCACACCACCCCGATGCGAAATGACTTATCCTTAAGTTTGTCCCGATCTTCCTGATCCACCGTTCATCCTGAGCGGCTCTCGTTCTCCATCCTGGAGGTGTCCATTACGCGTTCCTGCGTTATCCTTGCTTCATCCTGAAGCCTGTCCTTGCAACGCCATCCTGGCGGGTCCTGCAGAAGCGCCATCATCCTGATGTTCGCTTCATTTCGCGACTTCCTGTCGACAGACATAGGATCACTGATTCTGCCTCGTCTTACAACCCTTCTTGAGACAATCTCTTAAGATTAGTCCCCACTCAAAAGGACGAAAAAATTAAGATCTGATTTTATACCAATGACTTATAAAAAAAAGAAGGGATTAAATTTGCCTTAAATGATGACGATCTCTTACAGGTTTTGTAAGAGATCTCTCACAAACGACCAGGTAGACTGGATTACAGAACCGGCTCAAGGTGGCTGAGGAAACTCGCAAGCGAGGGGGAAAGCGTGATGCGTTTGGCGGTGCCGAGGGTCTCTTTGATCACCTCGCCGCTGAGATTACAGACGGAAATCACATCCCGTTCACTCTCGAGGGTGGCGATAAACAGCGTCGGCGCCAGCTTCAAGCGCTTCTGTACCACCAGGTGCCCGATTAAGTTTTCCTGCACCCGCTGGAAATCCTCTTCACTCCAGGTCTGCAGCAGCGTCAGCGTTTCGTCGGCAAACCGGCCGGTCATGTCGCCGGCAAACTGAGTGGTATAATAAGAATGAAGCGGCTGTTGTACCACAATATCCAGGGCGCGTTCAACCGCGCTGATATTTTGCGCCAGCGAAAACGGCTGCGGCTGCCAGAATACGGCCTCGCCCTGGGTATCAACGACGCAAGGCGACGGAACGCCGTAAAGCTCTTCACTGCGCGGCAGGCTGTTGCGCTGTTGCTGCCAGGCGGCGCAGTAACGTTGGGTAAAAGCGCGCAGCGCTTCTGCGGTCTGATGGTCCACCGGTTTCTCTCTTCACGTTAGACAGGATACACTGGAGAGATAGTGTACCCGCTTTACTATGGTGAAACATGTCTTCTTACGATAATCATCAGGCGCTGGCCGGCCTGACGCTCGGTAAATCAACCGATTACCGCGATACTTATGACGCCTCGCTGCTGCAGGGCGTCCCGCGCAGCCTTAACCGCGATCCGCTGGGCCTGCATGCCGATAACCTGCCGTTCCACGGCGCCGATATCTGGACGCTGTACGAACTCTCCTGGCTGAACGGCAAAGGCCTGCCGCAGGTGGCCGTCGGCCACGTCGAACTGCCCGACACCAGCGTCAATCTGGTGGAGTCAAAAAGCTTTAAGCTCTATCTCAACAGCTTTAACCAGACGCGTTTCGCCAGCTGGCAGGACGTTGCAGAGACGCTGACCCGCGATCTGAGCGCCTGCGCGCAGGGCGAGGTCAAGGTGGCGCTGTATCGGCTGGATGAACTGGAAGGCCAGCCGATTGCCCACCTGCACGGCGCCTGCATCGACGATCAGGATATCGAGATCGATAACTATCAGTTCAGCACCGACTATCTGCAGGGCGCCGCCAGCGGCAAAATCGTGGAAGAGACGCTGGTCAGCCATCTGCTGAAATCCAACTGCCTGATCACCCACCAGCCGGACTGGGGCTCGGTACAGATCCAGTATCGGGGGGCGAAAATCGACCGCGAGCAGCTCCTGCGCTATCTGGTCTCATTCCGCCATCATAACGAATTCCATGAGCAGTGCGTCGAGCGCATCTTTAACGATATTCTCCGTTTCTGCCAGCCGGAATCGCTTTCCGTTTACGCCCGCTATACGCGACGCGGCGGTCTGGATATCAACCCCTGGCGCAGCAACGGCGACTTTTCCCCCGCCACTGGCCGCCTCGCCCGACAATAATAAATAATTTCACAATATGCGTGCGTTTAGGCGCGCGCAAGGTTGTGGAAACGCCGCTCGCAGGGCTATTGTAATCACAGGAAGACCATAAGCGTCCTGTAAGGAGTTCACTTGATTACACATGTTAGCCCGCTTGGTTCAATGGATATGCTGTCGCAGCTGGAAGTGGATATGCTTAAGCGCACCGCCAGCAGTGACCTGTATCAACTCTTTCGCAACTGCTCGCTTGCTGTGCTCAACTCGGGGAGCCTGACCGATAACAGCAAGGAGCTGCTCTCCCGTTTTGAAAACTTCGATATTAACGTGCTGCGTCGCGAACGTGGCGTGAAGCTGGAACTGATCAACCCGCCGGAAGAGGCTTTCGTTGACGGGCGTATTATCCGTTCCCTGCAGGCCAACCTGTTCGCCGTGCTGCGCGATATCCTGTTCGTTTACGGCCAGATCCACAATACCGTTCGCTTCCCGAACCTCGATCTGGAAAGTTCGGTCCATATCACCAACCTGGTGTTTTCGATCCTGCGCAACGCCCGCGCGCTGCACGTCGGCGAAGCACCGAACATGATCGTCTGCTGGGGCGGTCACTCCATTAATGAAAACGAATATCTCTACGCCCGCCGCGTCGGTACGCAGTTGGGACTGCGCGAACTGAACATCTGCACCGGCTGCGGGCCTGGCGCAATGGAGGCCCCGATGAAAGGCGCCGCCGTCGGCCACGCGCAGCAGCGCTACAAAGACAGCCGCTTTATCGGCATGACCGAACCGTCCATCATTGCCGCAGAACCGCCGAACCCGCTGGTCAACGAACTGATCATCATGCCGGATATCGAAAAGCGTCTGGAAGCCTTCGTGCGCATCGCCCACGGGATCATTATCTTCCCGGGCGGCGTCGGCACTGCCGAAGAGCTGCTCTATCTGCTGGGTATTCTGATGCATCCGGAGAACAAAGCGCAGGTGCTGCCGCTGATCCTCACCGGACCGAAAGAGAGCGCCGACTACTTCCGCGTGCTGGACGAGTTTATCACCCATACTCTGGGCGAGTCCGCCCGTCGTCACTATCGGATCATCATCGACGATCCGGCGGAAGTGGCGCGGCAGATGAAAAAAGCGATGCCGCTGGTGAAAGAGAGCCGTCGCGAGACCGATGACGCCTACAGCTTCAACTGGTCGATTCGCATCTCGCCGGACCTGCAGATGCCGTTTGATCCGACCCATGAAAACATGGCCAATCTCAAGCTCTCCCCGGACCAACCGGTGGAAGTGCTGGCCGCCGACCTGCGTCGCGCCTTCTCCGGGATTGTCGCGGGTAACGTCAAAGAGGTGGGCATCCAGGCCATTGAGCAGTACGGTCCTTACAAGCTGCATGGCGATCCGGAGATGATGCGCCGCATGGACGATCTGCTGCAGGGCTTCGTCGCCCAGCATCGTATGAAACTGCCGGGCGGCACCGCCTATATTCCTTGCTACGAAATCATCGCCTGATTTCTCACTCTCCCGCCGGGGTATCTTCTACAGCCTGCCCCCGGCGGGCTCTCTTCCTCTGACTTCCAGAACACGCTAAAAACCTTTCTGTTATTATTCAGTCACCTGAATCATTTCTACATAGCCAATCGTTTGCGTTGGTAAAAACTGCGACAATTATCACTGCAAAAAATGGTTTTAAGCGCAAAAACGTCGACTACATCTCTTTTTTACAGTAAATCCCTCGTTATTACGCCGCTCCGCTTTTATCTCATATGCTGCAAATGGTAGCCTGCGCGCCACAAATCGCTGGCTGATCACCAGAAACAGGCTGTTGGACTAAAAATACGCACATTGAAAGTGGATTATTGCATTTGAGATCGCGATCACTGATGCATAAACCATATAAATGTATCTTTCCGGCCCAATTATTACGGAGAAAATTTCTAAAAAAACCGTAATTAAACGAATTTCATGTTACGCAATTGTATTTGTTCATTAGATTTTGTTGATTCCTCCAGGAGATACAGATGGAAACCACTCAAACCAGCACCATCGTTTCGGGCGAAACCCGCAGCGGATGGCGTAAAACCGACACCATGTGGATGCTGGGCCTGTACGGTACAGCGATCGGCGCGGGCGTCTTGTTCCTGCCGATCAACGCCGGCGTCGGCGGCATGATCCCCCTGATTATCATGGCGATTCTGGCCTTCCCGATGACCTTCTTCGCTCACCGCGGTATGACTCGCTTCGTCCTCTCCGGGAAAAACCCGGGCGAAGACATCACCGAAGTGGTGGAAGAACACTTCGGCGTAGGCGCAGGGAAGCTGATTACCCTGCTCTACTTCTTCGCTATCTACCCGATCCTGCTGGTGTACAGCGTGGCGATCACTAACACCGTCGAAACCTTCATGTCGCACCAGCTGCACATGACGCCGCCGCCGCGCGCCATTCTGTCGCTGATCCTGATCGTCGGTATGATGACCATCGTGCGTTTCGGTGAGCAGATGATTGTGAAAGCGATGAGCATCCTGGTGTTCCCGTTCGTTATCGCCCTGATGATTCTGGCGCTGTACCTGATCCCGCAGTGGAACGGCGCGGCGCTGGAGACGCTCTCCCTGAGCAGCGCCTCCGCAACCGGCAATGGCCTGCTGATGACCCTGTGGCTGGCGATCCCGGTGATGGTCTTCTCCTTCAACCACTCGCCGATCATCTCCTCCTTCGCGGTGGCCAAGCGTGAAGAGTACGGCGCAGGCGCCGAGAAGAAATGCTCCAGCATCCTGGCCCGCGCTCACATTATGATGGTGCTGACCGTGATGTTCTTCGTATTCAGCTGCGTCCTGAGCCTCTCTCCGGCGGACCTGGCGGCGGCGAAAGAGCAGAACATCTCGATTCTGTCTTACCTGGCAAACCACTTTAACGCGCCGGTTATCGCCTGGATGGCACCGATCATCGCGATGATCGCCATCACCAAATCCTTCCTCGGCCACTATCTGGGCGCCCGCGAAGGCTTTAACGGCATGGTGATTAAATCCCTGCGCAGTAAAGGCAAATCTATCGAAGTCAACAAACTGAACAAGCTGACCGCGCTGTTCATGCTGGTGACCACCTGGATTGTGGCGACGCTGAACCCGAGCATCCTCGGGATGATCGAGACCCTTGGCGGCCCGATTATCGCGATGATCCTGTTCCTGATGCCGATGTACGCGATTCAGAAAGTGCCGGCGATGCGTAAATACAGCGGCCATATCAGCAACGTCTTCGTGGTGATTATGGGTCTGATTGCCATCTCCGCGATCTTCTACTCGCTGTTCAGCTAATTCAGTCAATACCTCCCCCCGCGCCGCTTAACGGCGGCGCGCTTTCCGACAGCACGGGAATACATATGATCAGCGTATTCGATATCTTTAAAATCGGCATTGGCCCTTCCAGCTCCCATACCGTTGGACCGATGAAAGCGGGCAAACAATTCACTGACGATCTGATCGCACGCGGCCTGCTGGCCGACGTCAGCAAAGTCGTCGTCGACGTCTATGGCTCCCTCTCCCTGACCGGTAAAGGCCACCATACCGACATCGCGATTATCATGGGACTCGCCGGCAACCTGCCGGACACCGTCGACATCGACGCCATTCCGGGCTTTATTCAGGACGTTAACACCCATGGCCGCCTGATGCTGGCCAACGGTCAGCACGAAGTGGACTTCCCGGTCGATCAGTGCATGAATTTCCATGCCGACAACCTGTCGCTGCATGAGAACGGCATGCGCATTACCGCCCTGGCCGGTGACAAGGTGATCTACAGCCAGACGTATTACTCTATCGGCGGCGGCTTTATCGTCGACGAAGCGCACTTCGGCCAGATCGCCGATGCGCCGGTTGCGGTTCCTTACCCTTATAAAAACGCCGCCGACCTGCAGCGTCACTGCCGTGAAACCGGGCTGTCGCTCTCTGGGCTGATGATGCAGAACGAACTGGCGCTGCACAGCAAAGAAGCGCTGGAGCAACACTTTGCCGCGGTATGGGAAGTGATGAGCGCCGGTATCGAACGCGGCATCACCACCGAAGGCGTTCTGCCGGGCAAACTGCGCGTGCCGCGCCGGGCCGCCGCGCTGCGCCGCATGCTGGTGAGTCAGGACACCACCAACAGCGATCCGATGGCGGTGGTCGACTGGATCAATATGTTCGCCCTGGCGGTGAACGAAGAGAACGCCGCCGGTGGCCGGGTCGTTACCGCGCCAACCAACGGCGCCTGCGGTATCGTGCCGGCGGTGCTGGCCTACTACGACAAGTTTATCCGCAAGGTGAACAGCAACTCTCTGGCCCGCTATATGCTGGTCGCCAGCGCGATTGGTTCGCTGTATAAGATGAACGCGTCCATCTCCGGCGCCGAAGTCGGCTGTCAGGGTGAAGTGGGCGTCGCCTGCTCGATGGCGGCGGCCGGTCTGGCGGAACTGCTGGGCGGTAGCCCGGGTCAGGTGTGCATCGCGGCAGAGATCGCCATGGAGCATAACCTCGGCCTGACCTGCGACCCGGTTGCCGGCCAGGTGCAGGTACCGTGCATCGAACGCAACGCTATCGCCGCCGTGAAAGCGGTCAACGCCGCGCGAATGGCGCTGCGCCGGACCAGCGAGCCGCGCGTCTGCCTCGATAAAGTGATCGAGACCATGTACGAAACCGGTAAAGACATGAACGCCAAGTACCGGGAAACCTCTCGCGGTGGCCTGGCGATGAAGATCGTCGCCTGCGATTAATCCTCAGACCCGGCACGCGTCGACGTGTCGGGTCATCGTCCTGAATAACTCTTTTTGTTATATCAATAAAATTTTAGTTATTTAATGGTTATAAGCGCTGTTTGTTACCTTACGCAAAACCGCTAAGGAGAACAGACAATGTCCAACCGATTCCGCCCTGCCTGGCTGCTGGTCCTCGCCGCCCTCTCTACCTCCGCGCTGGCCAAAGCGCCGGAAACCGTCAACATCGGCTATCAAAAGGCGAATATCTTCGCGCTGCTGAAGTATCGCGGCACGCTGGATGAGAGCCTGAAAAAACAGGGTATTGCCGTACGCTGGGTCGAATTCCCCGCCGGACCGCAAATGCTGGAGGGGCTGAACGTCGGTAGTATCGATCTGGCCGCGACCGGCGATGCGCCTCCGGCCTTTGCCCAGGCGGCGCAAGCCGATCTGGTCTACCTTGCCCATTCCCCCGCTAACCCGAAAACGGAAGCGATTGTGGTGCCTGAACAGTCGGCAATCCACAGCGTGGCCGACCTGAAGGGCAAGCGCGTGGGGTTGAACAAGGGGTCTGACGTCAACTACCTGCTGGTTGCCGCACTGGAAAAAGCGGGCCTCAGCTATAAAGACATCACCCCGGTCTATCTGCCGCCGGCGGATGCCCGCGCCGCTTTCCAGCGCGGGGCGATTGATGCGTGGGTGATCTGGGATCCGTTCCTCGCAGAAGTGGAAACCAACGCGAAAGCCCGACAGATCCGCAATGCCGAGGGGCTGGTGCCTCACTACACCTTCTATCTCGCCAGCCGCAAGTTTGCAGATACCTACCCGGAGACAGCAAAGCAGGTGGTGGATGAGCTGGGTAAACTCAGCGCGTGGGCGAACAGCCATCAGGACGAGGCCGCCGGGCTGCTGTCGACCTCAACCGGACTGGATAAAGCCATCTGGCAGAAGACCCTGGCCCGCCTGCCCTACGGTGCCGAACGCATGACCCCGGCGGTGTATAACGAACAGCAGGCGCTGGCGGATACCTTTACGCGCATCGGCCTGCTGCCGGTGAAAGTCGACGTGCGCAGCGCCACCTGGTCGCTGGATAAACCTTGATTTTCCTGACGACGGGAAGCACTGCGCCTCCCGTCGCCGACAGGCTTACCCCGCCGTTTTCTCACCATTGCCTATCTGCCAGATAAAGGTGGGCGCTTCACCGTTCACCAGCCAGTTACCGATATTACGTGCCTTATAAATCACCGGATTATGCGAGGCAACCGTCCGCGCATTGCGCCAGTGGCGATCCAGCGCAAGGCGAGTTCGCGTATCCGACGCCCCGAGGGCATTAAACAGCTCCGTCGCCGCCCGCGGGATCCAGTCGCTGGCGATCACCTGCGCCTGCGCCGCTTCCACTTCCGCCAGCTGGTTACGCCGGGCAATCAATGCTTCGTCGTCGCTGACGTGCGCCACATAGGCCTGCTGCAGCGATTCCGCGGCCTGCAGGACCGCGGCCCGGGTCGCCCATGCCCAGCTGCTGATCTGCCCAACGACCTGCAGAACCTGGGCGTCATCGCGCGGCACGGCGGCGTTGCCGTGGCTGTACATCCGGGAGCGATGTTTGACGCCCTGCGCGGCATCCCGCTCAACCGCCAGGCCAATGCCCGCGAGGGTCGCCAGCAGCACATGCTGGTAGAAGGCGGTCTGATAGCGAAAGCGCTGGGCAAAATCATAGACATGTTCGGTTTCCACCCGAGCGCCGGTAAAGCGGGTGGTCCCGCTGCCGGTCAACCGCTGGCCAAAGCCATCCCAGTCATCTTCCCGCACCACGCCGGTCTGCTGGGTGCTGACCAGGGCTATCACATCGCCGGCGGTATCACTGCGCCGGGCAAACACATCGATCCAGTCGGCGTACAGCGCGCCGGTGCTGTAAAACTTCTCGCCGTCGAGTCGCCAGCCGCCCTCTGTCGGCGTCACTCTGGTGTTCACCTCTCCCAGCTTAACCGCGCCGATCTCGGTCCAGCCGCTGCCCACCAGCTCACCGTCGAGGAAGCGACGAAACCAGCGGTCGCGCCCGGCGGAATCCGGCTGATTCAGCTGATCTTCCACAAAGGCAAAGTGCGCGCGCAGGGCCTGCGGCAGGTTAGAGTCCGCTTGCGCCAGCTCGATCAGCAGCGCGCTGAGCTGCGGCAGCGAAGCGCCCCAGCCGCCCTTCTCGCGCGGGATACGCAGCGTGCCGAAGCCCGCTTCTTTCAGCCAGCGGATCGGCTCATCGGGCAGAATGCGCTGCTGTTCGCGCTCCGCAGCGCCCTGGGCGATACGGGTGAATATCGGGCGGAAGGCGGCCGCCAGCGCGTCATAATCGGTGCCAGTGGAGAGCAGGGTCATTGTCAGTTCCTTATTCATGGAGTGCGTCGATATCTTCTCGCGTCGGTTCATGACGGACCGCCAGCAGGAAGAAAATGGGAATAATGGCGGCAAGCGAGACCACCCAGAACATCTGCGTGCCGAGGGAGGCCTGCAGCAGCGGCAGAATAAACAACGCCAGCGCGCTGCCGATCCCGGAGAGTGCCCGGCTGAAACCGACCCCGGTGGCGCGAATGGCAGTAGGATAGGAGAGCGCCGGGTAGATCATCAGCTGCGCCCCCGGGCCAAACCCTTCGGCGAACAGCCACAGCCCCAGCATCGCGATAGCCAGCACGATACCTGCCGTCGCGTGCGGTTGCCCCACCATCGCCAGCACAATCAGCGCCACAAACTGCAGGGCGAAGCCGGCTATCGCCACATGACGCGAAGGATATTTCCACGCCAGATGCATACCGAGCAGCCCGCCGGTAAAAGCAAACAGGGCGTTCAGCCCCAGCGATGCCGAAATAGTTTCGAAGACGCCAGCCCCGAGGAACTGGGCAAGAATTGACGGCAGGAAAAAGGCAATCGCCGTGTACTCGAAGGAGATACAGATATTCATCACCCCGGCGACGATAGTCCGCTCGCGGTAGGGTTTTTCGAACAACACGCGGAAGCTCACTTTCGGCGCTGGCGCGGGCTTCGCCGCCGGGACCTCATGGGCATGGATCCCCCAGGAGTCGCGTAAAATACGCACTGCAGAGGTCAGATCGCCCTGGTTCGCCGCCCACAGCGGGGATTCATTCATAAATCGACTGCGGACGGCAATAATCAGCAGTGCCGGCACGGCGCCGAACAGCAGGGAGGCGCGCCACAGCCAGTCAAGATGCTCCTGCGGCAGCAGGAAATAGAGGCCGAAGATAATGAGAAAGCAGACGGTTGAGGCGGCGTACCACATCGGGCACCACGCCGCGAGGCGAGCCGCTTTGTTGCCTTTGCCGGCAAAGCGGGAAAACTCGGCCAGATAGGACATCGCTACCGGCAGGTCGATGCCAACGCCGATGCCCATCAGGAAGCGGGCGCCAATCAACACCCAGACGTTCGGCGCCAGCCCGGCGGCGATAGCCGAAATCACGAAAAAGAACATATCGGCCATAAAAACCGAATAGCGACCATATTTATCGGTCAGCCAGCCGCCGATAATATTGCCGACGATAGTCCCGACCATAATGGACGAAGTCACCAGGCCGGTCAGCAGCGGTGAGAGCTGAAATTCACGTACAACGTCATCAATACCGTAGGAGAGCGTGGTTAAGTCATATGCGTCGAGAAAAACGCCCCCCAGCGCGAGGAAGACAATCATCCGCGCATATTTCGCTTGTTCCTTGCCGGAATTAATTAGCCGCGCCACATCCCCGACGCTACTGACCGGTACCGAAGCGATACCGGGATTATCCACTGGTAATGTACTCATTTTTTCACCTTATTATTTTGTGCAGGTCATCAGCGGTTATAGACCGCGCGCGACGAGAATCAAAACAACAAATCATTCTATAAAAATCAATATAATCAATAAGTTAATAAATATTACCAGCACAAAAAGGACGCGCTTTCGCGCATCCTCAAGGGAAATAAATAACAACGAAAATAGACGTCGTGCAGGACGCTTATTCCGCGGACACTGGAACTAATACGTCTTTTACCAGCGGGTCATCGGTGGTTTTTAACCACGTCTGGATCCGCGGGTCAGAAAAAGCCTGTTTTAATTTGACGATATTTTCCTGCGATAAATACGGTGTACCAATCACTAATTGCGAAGCAAAGGTGCGCGGCGCCGGCGGGAATAATATGCCTTTCTCACGCGGCACTTTCCCGGCGTCAAATTGCGAGACATAGCCGATGGCGGCATCCACCGAATTTAACGCCCGCGGCATGGTCAGCAGATCCAGCTCTTTAAAGACAAACTGATGCGGGTTACCGACAATATTTTTCAGCTTCGCCGTACGCGGCTCCACCGCCGGGTCGAGCGAGATCAACCCAATGCGCTGGAGCAGCCACAGGGCCTGCCCCTGATTGGCGCCATCGTCAGGCACGACAATGGTCGCGCCGTTGGGCAACGCCTGTACCGACGAGTAGCGGTCGGAATAGATGCCAAACGCCCACTGGAACACCGGCACCGTGGTCGACAGCGCAAAGCCGTTAGCGTCCACCACCTGTTTAAGCCACCACTGATGCTGATAGATCGTCCCGGCATACTGTCCTTCCGCTACCGCGCGGTCAGCCTGGACCGGATCCTGCACCCCCACCGCCTCCAGTTTCAGACCGTAATCGGGCGCAATATGCTGATTAATATACTCAATGATCCGCTGCTCGCCGGCCATCGCCGGCTCGTAGTGAATTTTTAACGTGCTGCCGAAGACCACCTGCTGGCTTTGGGTATGTCCCCGCCACCACCAGAAGGCGATGGCGAGCAGGATAATCACCGCCAGCGCCGCCAGCCAGGGCCAGCGCCGCGCTTTACGTAACTCAAATTGCTCTGTTGTCATACAAGGTTCCCCTGCGTGTGGCGTAAACGGTTGACCAGACGGTCACCCAAAAATTGAATCAACTGGATCGTGGCGATCAGGGCAACGATCGTCGCGATCATGATGTGGTTGTCGAAGCGCTGATAGCCGTACACCACGGCCAGGTAGCCGATGCCGCCGGCGCCGATGGTCCCGGCGATAGCCGAATACTCAATCATCGAGACCAGGTTCAGCGTCACCGCCGCCACCAGCGCGGGCAAGGCTTCACTGAGCTGCGCGCTGGCAATGATTTGCCAGCGCGACCCGCCGCAGACGACCCCCACTGCGGTGACCTCCGCCGGCAACTCGCGCAGCGCGTTCTCCACCAGACGGCCAAAGAACGGGACGCCGGCGGCGATCATCGGCACTACCGCGGCGGGGATGCCAATCGTGGTGCCGGTCAGCCAGTAAGTGAACGGGATAATAGCGGCCATCAGCACCAGAAACGGCAGCGAACGTCCCATATTGACCACCCAGTTCAGCAGCCGGTACAGCAGCGCGTGCGGAAATAAGCCCCGCGGCGAGGCGTTAAACAACACCACCCCCACCAGCCCCCCCAGCGTGACGACAAACAGCATCACAATGGCCACCATAAGCCAGGTTTCGCCATAGGCGGGGAGCAGCAGCGAAGGGATTTCGCCCCAGGGGGTATCCTGGCTGATGACTGTCGGTTTCATACCACCTCCCTGAGCAACGGCGCGCTGTCGAGGATCTCCGCCGTTATGCCGAGCTGCGCCAGCAGGCCCTGCAGTCGCGCGGGCGACAGGCGTTCGCCCTGAAAGCGCACTCCGGCCTGCAGGCGACCGGCCAGCCGACCATTAATCACCTCGACGTGACCGCCAAGGAGATCGATCTGCAGCGCCCACTGCTGGCTCAGGCGGCTGATCCAGTCGGTGGCCACCGGCACATCCCAGCGGTAGCTCAGACGCAGCAGCAGATCGCTGTGGGCCGCTGCCGCCGGCGTCAGCGGCAACAGCTGCTGGCCGAGCAGAGAATCGGGACGCGCCAGCAGATCTTCGATCCGCCCGTACTGGACGATCGTCCCGTCGCGGATCTCCGCCACCGCATCCGCCGCCGTGCGCACCGCGTCCATTTCATGGGTGATCAGGACGATCGCCAGCTGGTACTCATCACGCAGCCGCTTGAGCAGAGCCAGCACCGAGGCCGTGGCCTGAGGATCGAGGCCGGAGGTGGCTTCATCCGCCAGCAGAACGGACGGGCGCAGCGCCAGCGCGCGGGCAATGCCGATCCGCTGGCGCTGGCCGCCTGAGAGCTGGGCCGGCCAGGCATCCGCTTTGTGGCTCAGGCCGACGCTCTCCAGCAGCTCGCCAACCCGCGCCTTGATATCGCGCTCCACCACACCCAGCCACGCCAGCGGTAGGGCGACATTCTCCCAGGCGGTCCTGCGGCTCAACAGCGCCGAAGACTGGAAAACGGTGCCAATCGCCCGCCGTTCCCGGCGCAGCGCCTCGCCGGACAGCGCCGACAGATCCTGGCCATTGATACGAATGCTGCCGCTGTCCGGTTGCTCCAGCAGGCTGATGCAGCGCGCCAGGGTTGATTTACCGGCGCCGCTCGGCCCCACCACCGCGGTGATGGAGCGCTCAGGCACCTGCAGCGACAGCCCTTTCAGCACCGCGCTGAGCCGGCCATCCGCCGTGCGGTAACTTTTATGCAGGTCATCGATAGCGATCATGTCACCTTCTCCTCTACCGATGCCGCCGTGCGCGCATCGCGGCGGTAGCTGGCGCCCGGGTGAGGCGCGGCCAGACGCGGGCCGGCGCCGAACAGTTTTTCGCGCAGGGTCCCCTCGCGGTACTCCTGCTTAAAGACGCCGCGCTTTTGCAGCTCAGGCACCAGCAGCTCGACGACGTCGCGGAAGGTTTCGTGAGTGACGGCATAGGCGAGGTTAAAGCCATCGACGTCCGTCTCTTCGACCCAGGACTGCAGTTCGTCCGCCACGGTTTGCGCGCTGCCAACCACCAGCGGACCGAAGCCGCCGATCCCCGCCCAATCGGCCAGGGCCTGCACCGTCCACTGGCGGTTCGGATCAGCGGTCGAAAAGGCCTCCACCGCCGACTGAATGGCGTTGGTGTGCAGATACTTCAGCACCTGATCCGGCTGATACTGGCCGAAATCGATCCCCGTCCAGCCGGAGAGCAGCGCCAGCGCGCCTTCATAGCTGACGTACTGCTTATATTCCTGCCACTTCGCCTGCGCCTCACGGTCGGTGTCGCCGACAATCACCGTCTGCAGGTTGAAGATCAGGATGCTGTGCGGATCTCGCCCCGCCTCAACTGCCCGGCGGCGAATATCCGCCACCGTCTTCTTCAGCAGCACCTTCGACGGCGCTGCGACGAAGACGCATTCGGCATGGCCGGCGGCGAACTGTTTGCCGCGGCTGGACGCCCCCGCCTGATACAGCACCGGCGTGCGCTGCGGGGATGGCTCGCAGAGGTGGATCCCCGGCACGGAAAAGAACTGTCCCTGATGGTTAATGGGATGGATTTTCCGCGGATCGCTGAAGATCTTCCGCTCTCTGTCGCGCAGCACCGCCCCGTCCTCCCAGCTTCCCTCCAGCAGTTTGTAGATCACCTGCAAATACTCATCGGCATAGTCATAGCGGGTGTCATGATCGGTCTGAGTCTGCTGGCCGATATTGCGCGCCCCGCTCTCCAGATAGGAGGTGACGATATTCCAGCCCACCCGCCCTTTGGTCAGATGATCGAGCGTCGACAGACGACGAGCGAAGGGGTAAGGATGCTCAAACGACAGCGAGGCGGTCAGGCCGAAGCCCAGATGCTCCGTCACCAGCGCCATCGGGGTGATCAGTGCCAGCGGATCGTTGACCGGAACCTGCGTCGCCTGGCGGATCGCCGCGTCGCCGCTGCCGTTCAGTACGTCATAGATCCCCAGCACGTCGGCGATAAACAGCCCGTCGAACTTGCCGCGCTCCAGCAGCCGCGCCAGATCCACCCAGTACTCCAGATCTTTATACTGCCAGGAGCGATCCCGGGGATGCGCCCACAGGCCCGGCGACTGATGGCCGACGCAGTTCATATCGAAAGCGTTAAGACGAATTTCACGTTGTGATGACATAGCAATCTCCATAGCGCGGCCCGTCGCCGGGGCGCACGCGGCAAAATGAATCAGGGAAAATAAAGGGAGGTATTCAGTACGCAGGACATCGGGAGTCCAGCGGGATCCCGAGCGTGAGTAACGCTTGCGCCGCCACGTCGGCGGCATGGTCGGCTACCTGCGGCAGGCCCATCAGTTCGCCAAAACGCCCGCGGGCGGCCGGACCGGCCACCAGCACCGGCGGCGCCTCAACGTGCGGCTCAGCCACTGCCCGGGAACGGCTGTCCACCTCCAGGCCCATGCCGAGGGCATCGGCGCGAATCAGGCCGCGGCGGGCGAGGTCCTGTAAAAATGGCTGGCTGTCGGTCAGGGCGCGGTGTGCGGGTCCGGTGGTCAGGATCAGATGATTGACGCTCAGGGTCTGCACACCGCCGCCGCGCCGCGCCAGCGTCAGACGCAGCGTTTCGCCTTCACCGCTTATCGACAGTAGCCTGGCCGCCTGCACCTGCAGACTGCCCGTGCGCTGGCGCGCCTCCAGCACCTCGGCGACCTGCGGCGCCACGCGGTAGCGGTGGACATCCCAGTAATGGCGCAGATGGCGCAGAAAACGCTGGCGATCGGCGACGCTGAGCGCCTGCCAGATCCGCTGCCCCTGCTGACGAACCGCATCCAGCACCACCTGCCAGCTCAGGCCCTGCTGCGCCGCATACGCGACGTCGAGGCGGATCTGACGCAGGCGCTGACGCAGGTTGCCCTGCTGATAGTCGCCGGGCCAGGTTGTCCCCGCGCCGCTAAGGTTGCCGCGCGACAGCAGGCCATGGCGCGAAAAGGCGACGATACTGCCGCGGTGGCCCAGCCGGTCCAGCGTCGCGACCGTATCGGCCATGGTTAATCCGGTGCCCATCACCGCCACCCGGGCGTGCGGGGCGATGGCATCGAGCGCGCCGGGCTGCCACGGGTTGGCAATCAGCGCCGGATGATGACGCCAGGCTTCGGCCTGCGGCGGCAGCGAAGGCGGTGGATGACTGATCGCCAGCACCAGCAGATCGGCCTTAAGCTGCAGGCCGCCGTCGGTGGTCACCGTCCCCTGATGAAAAGCGAGCGCCCGATCGCGCAGGTGGCGAAGCCGTCCGCCGCTGGACGCCACGGCGTCGGCAAAACGCTGCGCCACATAGCGACCAAACTGGCCGCGCTGAGGGTAGACGGAACCGTCCGGGCGCAGCGCCTGCACATCGACGGCAAAGGCAGGCTGATGGCGGTACCAATGATCGAAGGCGCCCTCTTCGTCGCCGGCCAGCTGCATGCGAGCGGCCGGGACGTTAATCCGGTGCGTCGGCTCCGCAGTGGAGTAGGCCACCCCTGCCCCGGGGGACTGGCGCGGCTCCAGCAGTGTCACGCGCACCCCGTTCGGCGCCAGGCGCAGCAGCTCAATCGCCACCGCCGCGCCGCTAAAGCCGCCGCCGATAATCACGATATGCGGTTCTGCACTCATCGCAGCCCTCCTCCGGTATGCTGTCTCATGGTCGCGCTCCGGGCCATCAGCTGGCGCTGACCTGGCGCACCGGGCGCTTATCGCCGCCGATGGTTTCGCCAAACGGACCGGTGTTCACGCTACGCGCCTTCGACGAGGCCGCGTTTTCCAGCGGCAACAGAGGCATCACCAGCTCAGCAAAGCGGTGCGCTTCTTCCAGATGTGGGTAGCCGGAGAAGATAAAGTTGCTGATGCCGAGCGCCTGATATTCGCGGATGCGTTCCGCTACCTGCTGCGGATTACCCACCAGCGCGGTACCCGCGCCGCCGCGCACCAGTCCGACGCCGGCCCACAGATTGGGCGCAATGCGCAGATTATCGCGCGACCCCTGATGCAGGGCGCTCATCCGCGCCTGGCCGGCCGAGTCCATGCGGGCGAAGATCTTTTGCGCCTGGGCAATGGTATCGTCGTCAAGATGGGCGATCAGCCGGTCGGCGGCGGCCCATGCCTCTTCTTCCGTTTCGCGCACAATGACGTGCAGACGAATGCCGTACTGCAGGGTGCGTCCGCGGGCCGCGGCGCGCTCGCGCACCACCGCCAGCTTCTCCGCCACCAGTTCCGGGGGTTCGCCCCACGTCAGATAGCTGTCGATCTGCTCGGCCGCCACATCAATGGCCGCATCAGAAGAGCCGCCGAAATAGAGCGGCGGGCCATTCTCCTGTACCGGCGGGAACAGCACTTCAGCGCCTTCCACGTGAATATGCTCGCCGTGATAGTCCACTTTTTCCCCGCGCAGCAGGCGGGTGTAAACATCAAGAAATTCGCGGGTCACCTGATAGCGCTCGCTGTGGCTGAGGAAGATACCGTCGCCTTTGTTTTCCACCGGGTCGCCGCCGGTAACGACGTTGATCAGCAGCCGACCTTCCGATAAACGGTCGAGGGTGGCCGCCATCCGCGCCGCCAGGGTTGGCGGCTGCAGGCCCGGCCTGACCGCCACCAAATAGCGCAGACGGCGGGTCAACGGCGCCAGCGCCGAGGCCACCAGCCACGAATCTTCACAGCTTTTACCGGTGGGGATCAGCACGCCGTAGTAGCCCAGACTGTCGGCCGCCAACGCCACCTGCTGCAGATAAGGTAAATCGACCGGGCGTCCACCCTCGGTGGTACCCAGATAACGGCCATCGCCATGGGTAGGTAAGAACCAGAAGACATTGATCTTGTCGGGAGCTTGCTGCGTCATTATCTATTTCCTATATAACCATATCCGATATTTATCGAAGAGATGTTTTAATTTGGTTATATGAGTGTTAGCGATAATCATGCCAATGGTGAATAAAAAATTAATCTTTTAAAATCAATGCACTGAAAACGGCTTCGCCGCGCCGCGCTGTTGCAAATCGCGCAGCCGCCGCGCATCCGCTGGCGCATTTGCAACAGCCGCGGGCCTTCCCCCTCTGGTTTCTGCGGCCGCCGCAGGATAAGTTCAGAGCGTCAACGATCGGAGGCCCGCTATGCTGAACCCAGAATCCCCTTCCACCGCTCCCGCGCTGATCGACCCGGCGTCGAAGGCCTTCCAGAGCCTGCTGGACAAGCTCGCGCCAACGGAGGCGACCGTGCTGATCGTGGGCGAAACCGGCACCGGCAAGGAGGTGGTGGCCCGCTATCTCCATCATCACAGCGCCCGTCGCCAGCAACCGTTTCTGGCCGTTAACTGCGGCGCGCTGACCGAGAGCCTCGCCGAAGCCGAACTGTTCGGCCATGAGAAAGGCGCCTTCACCGGCGCGCAGCAGGGACAGCCCGGCTGGTTTGAAGCCGCGGAAGGGGGGACGCTGCTGTTGGACGAGATCGGCGAATTAAGCCTGCCGCTGCAGGTCAAGCTGCTGCGAGTGCTGCAGGAGCGTGAAATTACCCGCGTCGGCTCACGCAAAGCGATTAAAGTGAATGTCCGGGTGATTGCCGCCACCCACGTCGACCTGGCCCAGGCGATCCGCGAGCGCCGCTTTCGCGAGGATCTCTACTATCGACTGAATATCGCGGTGGTGCCGCTGCCGCCGCTGCGCCAGCGTCGGCAGGATATCCCGCTGCTGGCGCACCACTTTTTATCACTCTATGCCCGGCGCCTCGGGCGGCCAACCCTGCGTCTGGCGCCGGAATCACTGGCCCGGCTGATGGACTATTCGTGGCCGGGCAATATTCGCGAGCTGGAAAACACCCTGCACAACGCGGTGCTCCTCAGTAAAGAAGAGGAGATCAGTCCTGCCCAGCTGCGCCTGGCGACGCTCAACGACGCCCCGGCGCCGGCGAGCGATCATGAACTGGACGACTTTATTCGCCACCAGCTGGCGCTTCCCGGCGAGCCGCTGTGGCAGCGAGTCACCAGCGCCCTGATTCGCCACGCCATGGCGCATTGCGACGATAACCAGAGCCAGGCGGCCGCACTGTTGGGGATCAGCCGGCATACCTTGCGCACCCAGCTCGCTAACCTCGGGCTGATCAAAAGCCGCCGCCGCCCGCCTGCGCCGCCGCGGGCATTCGCCAACGCAGCCGGGGCCGATCGCGAACTGCGCATTGGCTACCAGCGCTTCGGCAGCCTCGGGATCCTGAAAGCCCGCCAGAGTCTGGAAACCGCCTTCGCCAGCCTCGGCGTCAACGTGCTGTGGAGTGAGTTTCCTGCCGGACCTCAGCTCCTCCACGCCCTCGCCTGCAACGAGATCGACTTCGGCACCACCGGAGAAGCGCCGCCGGTGTTTGCCCAGGCCAGCAATAGCGAACTGATGTACGTGGCGTGGGAGCCGCCGGCGCCGCGCAGCGTGGCGATGGTCGTCCCGCAGGAGAGCGACATTCGCCAGCTCAGCGATCTGCGCGGTAAACGCATCGCCCTCAATAAAGGGTCGAATGTCCACTGGCTGCTGCTGCAGATCCTCGAGGACGCCGGCCTGGGGCTGAACGATGTGCGGGTGGTCTATACCCCGCCGAAATATCCGCTGACCGCCAGCGACTATCTGGCGGTTGACGCCTGGATGATGTGGGATCCGCTGCTCAGCGACGCCGAACACACCGGCGAGCTGCGGGTGGTCGCCAGCGGCGAAGGCCGGGTCAACAACCATCAGTTTTATCTTTCGCGACGGGACTACCTCGCTCAGCATGGCGATATCATGCGCCGTCTGTTGACGGAGCTGACCCACACCGGGCAGTTTATCGACTCACATCGTGGCGAAGCGGCCCGCTTACTCTCGGCAGAGCTGGGGATTGACGCCCGGTCGCTGAGCATGGCCCTCGCCCGCCGCAGCCATCGCCCGCGGCCGATGGATCTGTCGGTGATCCGCGCCCAGCAGACCATCGCCGATCGCTTTTACGCCCTCGGGCTTATCGCCAAACCGGTCCCGGTGCGCGAAGCGGTGTGGTACGGCGAACCCGCGCCGGGCGTCATCAGCCCGCTGATGGCGGTCAGTTAGCGAAATTTGCGCGTTATCTTCCTGATTGTTCAGGCGCAGATAGCCTCGATCTGATGGCGATGTTACCCTAAAGACGCTGAGAATAAGGGGGTATCTGTGGCTGTTCATCTGTTAATCGTCGACGCGTTAAATCTGATCCGCCGCATCCATGCGGTGCAGGGTTCGCCCTGCGTTGATACCTGCCTGCATGCGCTGGAGCAGCTGATCGTCCACAGTCAGCCCACCCACGCGGTGGCGGTGTTCGATGATGAGGATCGCGCCCACGGCTGGCGCCACCAGCGCCTGCCAGAGTACAAAGCCGGCCGCGCGCCGATGCCGGAGACGCTGGTGGCCGAGATGCCAGCGCTGCGGGCGGCCTTCGAACAGCGGGGGATCCGCTGCTGGGCCTCGCCGGGCAGCGAAGCGGACGACCTCGCCGCCACCCTGGCGGTAAAGGTGGCCCAGGCGGGCCATCAAGCCACCATTGTCTCCACCGACAAAGGCTACTGTCAGTTGCTGTCGCCCACCATCCGCATCCGCGACTACTTTCAGAAGCGCTGGCTGGATGCGCCCTTTATCGCCAGCGAGTTCGGCGTCACCCCAGAGCAGCTAGCGGATTACTGGGGGCTGGCGGGGATCAGCAGCTCGAAGGTGCCGGGCGTGGCGGGCATTGGACCCAAAAGCGCCGCCCAGCTGTTGAACGAGTTTCAGGACCTGGAGGGGCTGTACGCCCGTCTGGCCGAGGTCCCGGAGAAGTGGCGCAAAAAACTGGCCGCGCATCAGGAGATGGCCTTCACCTGCCGGGAAGTGGCCCGCCTGCAGACCGACCTCCAGCTGGATGGCAATCTGCAGCAGCTGCGGCTGACGCGCTAACCATCGTTAAGAGGTGCGCCGGTGCAGGGTAACTGCCTCCGGCATTGCCTGCTTTACCCGGGCCAGGCAATCACCAGGCCGCCTGATATAACCCGACGATATCGGCCAGGCTCGCCTCACGCGGGTTACCGCCGGTACACACATCCTCCAGCGCCGCCTGCGCCAGCGCCGGAATATCCTCTTTCCTGACGCCCACCTCGCGCAGATGGCCGGGAATACCGACATCGCGGTTTAGCTGGCAGACCGCCTCCACTGCCGCCTGGCGCGCGGCAGTCAGGCTTAACGCTTCCACCCTGACGCCCATCGACCGGGCGATATCGCGATATTTTTCCCCCGTCGCCTCAGCATTAAAGCGCATCACGTGCGGCAAAAGGATGGCATTCGCCACGCCGTGCGGCGTGTTGTAAAAAGCGCCGAGCGGATGCGCCATGCCGTGCACCAGCCCGAGCCCGACGTTGGAAAATCCCATCCCCGCGACGTACTGGCCGAGCGCCATGGCTTCGCCCGCGCCGGCATCCCCGGCAACAGAGCCGCGCAGCGCCCCGGCAATGATCTCGATAGCCTTGAGGTGCAGCGCATCAGTCAAAGCCCAGGCGCCGCGAGTGAGATACCCTTCGATAGCGTGCGTCAGGGCGTCCACGCCGGTGGCCGCCTTCAGCGCCGGCGGCATGGCGTCCATCATATCGGCATCGATAAAGGCCACCTGCGGGATATCATGCGGATCGACGCAGACGAACTTGCGCCGCTGTTCTTCATCGGTGATGACATAGTTAATCGTCACCTCCGCCGCGGTACCCGCGGTGGTCGGCACCGCGAAGATCGGCACGCTGGGCTGACGGGTGGGCGAGAGCCCCTCGAGGCTACGGACATCGGCGAATTCCGGGTTACGCTGAATAATACCGATCGCCTTACAGGTATCCTGCGGCGAACCGCCGCCGATGGCGATCAGGTAATCCGCCCCGCTGCGCTGAAAGGCCTGCAGCCCCTGCTGGACCACGGCAATGGTCGGGTTAGGGATCACGTCGCTGAACATATCCCATGCCAGCCCGGCGGCATCCAGTTTATCAGTGACTTTCGCCGCCACGCCGCACCGGGCGAGGGTGCTGTCGGTGACGATCAATGCTTTGCGATAGCCGCGCCGCGCCACTTCATCGGTTAATGCGTTTATCGCCCCCCGGCCAAACCACGCCGTTTCGTTGAGGATCATTCGGTTTGCCATCGCGTCTCTCCTGTTAGCGTTGCGGCATCACTCTTCAATACGTAATCCGTAGGTTTTGAACTTCTCCAGCACGATGGCGATCGCCTCGTCATTCAGCACCGGTACCGGGTCGATAATCGCCAGCGTGCTGAGATAGAGCTGGGCCAGGACTTCCACTTCATGTGCCAGCCAGAGCGCTTTCTCCAGGCTGGCCTCGCAGGCGATCAGGCCATGATGCTGCAGCAGCGTGGCTTTGCGGTGCTTCAGCGCTACCGCGACATGCTCAGACAGCTCGCGGGTGCCGAAGGTGGCATAGGGCGCGCAGGGGATCGAATTCCCGCCGGCCGCGGCGATCATATAGTGGATGGCCGGGATGGGCCGGTTGAGGATCGACACCGCCGTACAATGGACAGCGTGATTGTGGACCACCGCCTGGGCATCGGGCCGCGTCTGGTAGGCCGCCTGATGAAAACGCCATTCGCTGGAGGGCAGTTTTCCCTGCTCATGCTGGCCATCGGCATCAATAAAGACGATCTTGTCTTCCGTCAGCTTTTCATACGGGATACCGGTGGGGGTGATCAACATTCCTCCCTGATAGCGCACGCTGACATTGCCGGCGGTCCCCTGATTTAACCCCAGGCGGGTCATTTCCAGGCAGGTATCGATAATCTGCCGGGCCAGTCTGTTTCTTTCCATTGCGTTCCTCTTGTGGTGACTCATCATCCGTCAACGGCAGGGCAACAGGAATATCGTCGGCTACCGTGGGATAGGGTGAATAATGGTCTTCATCATCAACCTGAATAATCAAAGGGGAATTTTCATGACTATATTTTGTGAACCGCGTCAATAATTCCGCCATGAATAAAGCAACCATGCCCATTAAGAGAGTGTTTAAAATGCCCGTTCTTAATAATATTTCATCAAGCGGGCATTTTATTTCTTTGTAACATTTGCCCGTTTTCCACGATATACATTCATTCGGTCATTAGCGTTGTGGTTTTGTGAATTTATTTTCTCAAACGGTCAGCGTTTTTGAAAAATTAAAGTGACAATTATCACATAAAATGGCCCGCAGATCGTTAAGTGTGACCATCATCATATTAACAGGCGGTTTTTATTTGAAAATGAAGTCATGAGTTCCGCCGTGACTTTCATTTCACTCACCGGCGCGTCACCTGAGCTCACTTAATTTTGCGGTCTGCTGCAGCACCAGACTGCGCCCTGAATGCTGTTGTAAATGCTTCTGAACTGATGAGGACGCTATGGGAAACACAACGATACCAACGCAAAGTTACCGCGCCATGGAGAGCGGGCAGAGTAAGAGCTACATTATTCCTTTTGCTCTGCTGTGCTCCCTCTTTTTTCTGTGGGCGGTGGCTAATAATCTGAATGATATTTTATTACCGCAATTTCAACAGGCCTTTACTCTGACTAATTTCCAGGCCGGATTAATTCAGTCGGCCTTTTATTTTGGCTATTTTATTATTCCCATCCCCGCCGGGATGCTGATGAAAAAATTTAGCTATAAAACAGGCATTCTTACGGGTCTGTTTTTATATGCCTGCGGCGCCGCGCTGTTCTGGCCTGCCGCCGAAGTGATGAACTACACTTTATTCCTGATTGGATTATTTATTATCGCCGCCGGGCTTGGCTGCCTGGAAACGGCGGCCAACCCGTTTGTGACCGTTCTCGGTCCGGAAAGCGGCGGTCACTTCCGCCTTAATCTGGCCCAGACCTTTAACTCATTTGGCGCCATTATTGCCGTGGTATTTGGCCAGAGTCTTATTTTGTCTAACGTCCCGCATCAGCCGCAGGAGGTGCTGGATAAAATGACGCCAGAACAGCTCAGCGCCTGGAAGCACAGCCTGGTCCTGTCGGTACAAACCCCCTATATGATTATCGTGGCCATCGTCCTGCTGGTTGCCCTGCTGATCGTCTGTACCCGCTTCCCCTCCCTGCAGAGCGATGACCACAGCGACAGCGCGCAGAGCACCTTCCTCGCCTCGCTGACGCGCCTGATGCGCATCCGTCACTGGCGCTGGGCGGTGCTGGCCCAGTTCTGCTACGTCGGCGCGCAAACTGCCTGCTGGAGCTACCTGATTCGCTACGCTATCGAAGAGATCCCGGGCATGACGGCCGGTTTCGCCGCCAACTACCTGACCGCCACCATGGTCTGCTTCTTTATTGGCCGTTTCACCGGCACCTGGCTTATCCGCCGCTTTGCGCCGCATAACGTGCTCGCTATCTATGCGTTTATCGCCATGCTGCTCTGTTTGCTCTCCGCCTTCAGCGGCGGCCACGTCGGCCTGCTGGCCCTGACCCTGTGCAGCGCCTTTATGTCCATTCAGTACCCGACCATCTTCTCGCTGGGGATTAAGCATCTGGGCCAGGACACCAAATATGGCTCGTCCTTTATCGTCATGACCATTATCGGCGGCGGGATCGTCACCCCGGTGATGGGCTTTGTCAGCGACGCCGCCGGCAATATCCCGACCGCCGAACTGGTCCCGGCGCTGTGCTTCGCCATCATCTTTATTTTTGCCCGTTTCCGTTCACAAGCGGCGACGAACTAAACCTGTTATCCGCATAACCTGAGGGATCTGTAATGAAAAAAATCAGCTTACCGAAGATCGGTATCCGCCCGGTAATCGATGGTCGTCGCATGGGGGTCCGCGAGTCGCTGGAAGCGAAAACCATGAACATGGCGAAAGCCACCGCCGCGCTTATCAGCGAGAAACTGCGCCACGCCTGCGGCGCCCGGGTGGAGTGCGTGATTGCCGATACCTGCATCGCCGGCATGGCCGAGTCGGCCGCCTGTGAAGAGAAATTCAGCAGCCAGAACGTCGGCGTCACCATCACCGTCACCCCCTGCTGGTGCTACGGCAGCGAAACCATCGACATGGATCCGCTGCGCCCGAAGGCCATCTGGGGCTTTAACGGCACCGAACGTCCGGGGGCGGTCTATCTGGCCGCCGCGCTGGCGGCCCATAGCCAGAAAGGGATCCCGGCGTTCTCCATCTACGGACATGACGTGCAGGATGCCGATGACACCTCGATCCCGGCGGATGTCGAAGAAAAACTGTTGCGCTTCGCGCGCGCCGGCCTGGCCGTCGCCAGTATGAAAGGGAAAAGCTATCTGTCGCTGGGCGGCGTCTCAATGGGCATCGCCGGCTCCATCGTCGACCACAATTTCTTTGAATCCTGGCTCGGCATGAAGGTCCAGGCTGTCGACATGACGGAGCTGCGCCGGCGAATCGATCAGAAAATCTATGATGAAACCGAGCTGGAGATGGCGCTGGCGTGGGCGGATAAACACTTCCGCTACGGCGAAGATCAGAACGCCGAGCAGTATAAGCGCAATGAGGCGCAGAGCCGCGCGGTGCTGAAAGAGAGCCTGCTGATGGCGATGTGCATCCGCGACATGATGCAGGGCAACCCGAAACTGGCGGAAAAAGGGCTGGTGGAGGAGTCGCTGGGCTACAACGCCATCGCCGCCGGTTTCCAGGGTCAGCGCCACTGGACCGATCAATACCCCAATGGCGATACCGCTGAAGCGCTGCTCAACAGCTCTTTTGACTGGAACGGGGTGCGCGAGCCATTTGTCGTCGCTACCGAAAACGACAGCCTCAACGGCGTGGCCATGCTGATGGGTCATCAGCTCACCGGCACCGCCCAGGTGTTTGCCGACGTGCGCACCTACTGGTCGCCGGACGCCGTTGAGCGGGTCACCGGGCAGCCGCTCACCGGGCGGGCGGAGCACGGCATCATTCACCTGATTAACTCCGGCTCTGCGGCGCTGGACGGCTCCTGCCAGCAGCGCGACGCGCAGGGCAACCCGACGATGAAACCTCACTGGGAGATTGAGCAGAACGAGGCGGATGCCTGCCTCGCGGCGACCGAATGGTGCCCGGCGATCCACGAATACTTCCGCGGCGGCGGCTTCTCTTCCCGCTTCCTGACCGAAGGCGGCGTGCCGTTCACCATGAGCCGGGTGAACATCATCAAAGGCCTGGGGCCGGTGCTGCAAATTGCCGAAGGCTGGAGCGTGGCGCTGCCCAAAGCGATGCACGACCAGCTCGACGCCCGCACCAACTCCACCTGGCCCACCACCTGGTTTGCCCCACGCCTGACCGGCAAGGGCCCGTTCAGCGATGTGTACTCGGTGATGGCTAACTGGGGCGCCAACCACGGCGTGCTGACCATCGGCCACGTTGGCGCGGATTTCATTACCCTCGCCGCCATGCTGCGCATTCCGGTCTGCATGCACAACGTGGAAGCGGCGAAAATCTACCGCCCCTCCGCCTGGGCCGCGCATGGCATGGACATCGAAGGCCAGGACTACCGCGCCTGCCAGAACTACGGGCCGCTGTATAAGCGTTAACAGGTTGGTTTCGCCCGGTGGCGCAGGCTTACCGGGCCTACAGATGCGCGCGGTCTGTAGGCCGGATAAGCGCCGCGCCATCCGGCGAAGTTGTTTCGGGAGTCACTATGAAGCAAGACGTTATCCTGGTCCTCGACTGCGGCGCCACCAACGTGCGGGCGATGGCCGTTGACCGACAGGGAAACATTATCGCCCGCGCCGCAACGGCGAACGCCAGCGACATCGCGGCGGAGAACAGCGACTGGCACCAGTGGTCGCTGGAGGCCATTATGCAGCGCTTTGCCGACTGCTGTCGGCAGATCCATGACCAGCTGGCCTCCTGCACGGTACGCGGCATCACCGTCACGACCTTTGGCGTCGATGGCGCGCTGGTGGATGAGCAGGGTGCCCTGCTGTATCCGATCATCAGCTGGAAATGCCCGCGCACCGCGGCGGTGATGGAGAATATCAGCCAGTATATGCCAGCACACCAGCTGCAGCAGATTGCCGGCGTCGGCGCGTTTGCGTTCAACACCCTGTATAAGCTGATCTGGCTGAAAGAGTGCCACCCGCAGCTGCTGGCGCAGGCCCATGCCTGGCTGTTTATTTCGTCGCTGATCAACCATCGGCTGACCGGGGAGTTCACCACCGACCTCACCATGGCGGGCACCAGCCAGATGCTCGATCTCCGGCAGCGCGATTTCAGCGCGCCAATCCTGCAGGCGACCGGCCTGCCGCGCCGCCTGTTCCCGCGGCTGGTTGAAGCAGGCCAGCCGATCGGCGCCCTGCTGCCGGAGGCCGCTGCGCTGCTGGGCCTTCCCGTCGGGATCCCGGTTATCTCGGCCGGGCATGACACCCAGTTCGCTCTGTTTGGCGCCGGCGCCGGGCAGGATGAGCCGGTGCTCTCCTCCGGGACCTGGGAGATCCTGATGGTGCGCAGCGCCCAGGTCGACACTTCGCTGCTCTGCGACTACAGCGGCTCCACCTGCGAGCTGGACAGCCAGCCGGGCCGCTATAACCCGGGAATGCAGTGGCTGGCCTCCGGCGTGCTCGAATGGGTGCGCAAGCTGTTGTGGAGCGCTGACACGCCGTGGCAGACGCTGATTGCCGAAGCGCAGGCGATCCCGCCCGGCGCCCAGGGCGTCAGGATGCAGTGCGACCTGCTCGCCAGCCAGCACGCCGGCTGGCAGGGCGTCACGCTCAACACCACCCGCGGCCATTTTTACCGCGCCGCGCTGGAGGGGTTAAGCGACCAGCTGGCGCAGCATCTGCAAACCCTGGAAAACATCGGCCGCTTCAGGGCGAAAGAGCTGCTGCTGGTGGGCGGCGGCAGCCGCAACGCGCTGTGGAACCAGATCAAGGCCGACCGGCTTGGAATACCGATCAAAGTTCTCGATGATGCCGAAACCACGGTGGCCGGCGCGGCGATGTTTGGCTGGTATGGCGTGGGCGAGTTCTCTTCGCCGGAACAGGCCAGAGCGCAGGTCGCGTACCGCTACCGCTATTTTTGGCCGCAAACTGAACCTGAATTAACAGAGGAAGCCTGAGATGCTCAAAACCATTTCCCCGCTGATATCGCCGGAGCTGCTGAAAGTGCTGGCCGAAATGGGCCATGGGGATGAAATCATTTTTTCCGATGCCCATTTCCCGGCGCACAGCATGGGGCCACAGGTGATCCGCGCCGATGGCCTGCGGGTCAGCGATCTGCTGCAGGCGATTATCCCGCTGTTCGAGTTAGACAGCTACGCGCCGCCGCTGGTGATGATGGCCGCCGTCGAAGGCGATGCGCTGGACCCGACGGTGGAACAGCGCTATCGGCAGGCGCTATCGGCGCAGGCCCCCTGCCCGGATATCGTGCGGATTGACCGCTTTGCCTTCTACGACCGGGCGCAAAAAGCCTTTGCGATCGTTATCACAGGAGAGCGTGCTAAGTACGGAAATATCCTTTTAAAAAAAGGAGTCACGCCGTAATCTCATGCCGGAGCGTCTGCCTGATGCAGACGCTCAATCAATGATGGGATGAGAATAAATGAAAGCAGCCCGCCAGCAGGCGATCGTCGATCTCCTGATCACCCACAGCAGCCTGACCACCGAAACCTTGTCAAAACAGCTCAACGTCAGCAGGGAAACCATTCGCCGCGATCTGAGCGAGCTGCAGGCGCAGGGCAAAGTGCTGCGCAACCACGGCCGGGCCAAAGTGATCCATCAGCGCAGCCAGGACAGCGGCGACCCTTTTCACATGCGGCTGAAAAGCCATTACGCGCATAAAGCCGATATCGCCCGCGAAGCGCTGGCCTGGATTGACGAAGGGATGGTGATCGCCCTCGATGCCAGCTCCACTTGCTGGTATCTCGCCCGCCAGCTGCCGGACCGCCCGCTGCACGTCTTTACCAACAGCCAGCCCATCTGCCAGGAGCTGGCCAAACGCGACCAAATCACGCTCACCTGCTCCGGCGGCACTCTGCAGCGGAAATATGGCTGCTACGTGAACCCGGCGCTGATTTCCCAGCTGAAATCGCTGGAGATCGATCTGTTTATTTTTTCCTGCGAAGGCATCGACCCGCAGGGCGCGCTATGGGACTCCAATGCGTTCAATGCCGACTTTAAATCGATCCTGCTTAAGCGCGCGGCGCAGTCGCTACTGCTGATCGACAAAAGCAAGTTCAACCGTTCCGGCGAGGCGAGAATTGGTCATCTGGATGACGTGACGCATATTGTGTCGGATGCGCCGCAGCCTTAAGGGGAAGGCCGGAGGACGCGCACGCGTCTCCGGCCTGAGGGGGAAGGATTAACGCTCGTCGCGACGTCCGCCGACGGCGGCCCACAGGCGACGCACGTGAACGGTCACCTCTTCACGATCGTGATACAGCTGACGCGCCTGGATCTGGGCGTTGATGCCGTGCTCGTCCAGCTGGGCCTGAATATAGGCCAGATTCTGCGACACCTCTTCATAGCGCTTTTTCATCGGCAGCTTGAGGTTGAAGATGGTCTCCCGGCACCAGCCGTTGACCAGCCACTGCGCCATCAGCGCCGCCACCTTCGCCGGTTTCTCCACCATATCGCAGACCATCCACGAGATGTTGTTGCGGTTCGGACGATAGCGGAAGCCATCTTCGCGCAGCCAGGTCACCTGGCCGGTATCCATCAGGCTCTGGGCCATCGGGCCGTTATCGACCGAAGAGACCCACATGTTGCGCTTCACCAGCTGATAGGTCCAGCCGCCCGGGCAGGCGCCGAGATCGACGGCATACATGCCGTTCGCCAGGCGCTCGTCCGACTCGTCCGCCGGAATAAAGACGTGGAACGCCTCTTCCAGCTTGAGGGTGGAACGGCTCGGGGCATCGGACGGAAACTTCAGCCGCGGAATGCCCATATAGAACGGTGAGTTGTTGTTGCTGTACGAGTAGCCGGTATAGCAGCAGCCGGGTGCGATAAAGAACACATGCACCACCGGTCGCTTTGGCGTTTCATAGTTGGTCAGCACGCCCGCCTCGCGCAGCGCCGCGCGTAACGGCACCGTGAACTTGCGGCAGAACTTCATCAGCTCTTTGCTTTCGTTGGTATCCGCCACTTCCACACGCAGCTCGCCACCCTTCTCCACCACGCCCTGCAGCATGCCGACGATCGGGGTAATGCGATCCTCCGGCGGCAGGTCGCGCAGCAGTTCGCCGACCACGAACATCTGACGGGCGAAAATCAGCGAGCTGAACGGCAGATCGCGTACCAGCTTCTCACCGTCGTCTTGCTGATAACCTTCAAAAATCACATAACCAGAGTCTTCTTTGACCCGGGCAAAACCAAACACCTCAAGGCGGGCGGCCTTATCGGTAATTTCTGCTGCGCACTCTTTCTCAAACCCAGGGCGACAATAGAGGACAACCTTATTCATGAACAACGCCCTTACGTTTCAGACGAATTGCACCAATTAACATTAAAACCCAACCGGCGAGGAAGCTTACGCCGCCCACCGGGGTCACGAACGCCCACAGACGTAAATGAGACAGCGCCAGACAATAGAGGCTGCCGCTGAACAGCACGGTCCCTAACGCCAGAAACACGCTGCTCCAGTAGAACCAGATGCTGATCCGGCGCTGCATCGCCACCGCCAGACCAAAAATCGCCAGGGTATGGAAGGCCTGGTACTCCAGGCCGGTATGGATCCAGGCCATCTCCGCCGCGCCGAGCGATTGACTTAATACATGCGCGCCAAAGGCACCCAGAGCCACAAAGATAAAGCCGCTAATCGCGGCGAATATCAGCATAAAACGGCTGGTCATGTTTTTACCCTACAAGTATTTATTGTTCATAACGAAAGCGGAATTTTTCTTGCTCACTTGCCGCTTTCGCCAGGATCCATTGCCGGAAAGCGGCTATTTTACCCAGTTCTGCCTGACTGTCATGGCAAACAAGGTAAAACGCATTCTTACTGACCAGAACATCATTAAACGGACACACCAGGCGACCGGCTTCAATTTCGGACTGCGCCATCACGTTGTTGGCCAGCGCCACACCCTGCCCGTGAATTGCCGCCTGCAGCACCATCGCGCTATGGCTGAAAATCGGCCCCTGTTGCACATTAATATGGCTTAGACCAAGCTGGCGGGTATAAGTTTGCCAGTCGCGGCGGGACGCATCGTGAAGCAGCGTATGTTGCGCCAGATCGGCAGGCGTTTTCAATGCTTTGTCGCCGGTGAGCAAGAGCGGGGAACAGACCGGCAGCAGATACTCGGCGTACAATTTTTCCACACGCAGGCCCGGCCAGTTGCCGCGGCCGTAAAAAATCGCCACATCGACATCGTCCGCCAGCTTATCCTCCTGGCGGTCTACCGCCTGGATCCTGACGTCGATTCCCGGATAAGCTGAGTTAAAGCTTGTCAGTCTCGGCACCAGCCACTGGATGGCAAAACTTGGCAATAAACTGACCGTTAATGCCCCTTTGGCGCTGCGCGCCTGAAGTTTACGCGTCGCTTCCGTCAGTTGCGAAAAAATCTCTTTAATATCCTGAAAATAGCTCTGCCCTTCTTCCGTTAACAGCAGCGAACGATTGCGCCGCCGGAACAGCTTAAGGCCCAGAAAATCCTCGAGAGACTTGATTTGATGGCTGACTGCGGCCTGCGTCACAAAAAGCTCATCGGCTGCCCGAGTGAAGCTGAGATGACGTGCGGCTGCATCAAAAACACGTAATGCATTCAGAGGTGGTAATCGCTTCGACATGGTTATTCTGGCTTAGATGTTAACTCAATTTAACAAATAGGAAACAATGATTAACCTATTAGTTTTTTTTATCTGAGCCATTATAAATTGTCCGTTGAGGTTCTACCAGCAAATACCTATAGTGGCGGCACTTCCTGAGCCGGAACGAGAAGCTTTTTTTGGAATGCGTGTTCCATCAAGCTTTTGGCTTACGGTTGTGATGTTGTGTTGTTGTGTTTGCAATTGGTCTGTCTTTGCAGACCCTGGTAGCAAAGCTACCCCTTTTCACTTCCTGTACATTTACCCTGTCTGTCCATAGTGATTTAATGTAGCACCGCAACGCGCGGTGCTTTTTTTTGCCTTTTTACTGCCTTACTCGTCCAGCTCACCCAGCTGTTTCACGTCAGAGCGATTGATCTGCTGTTTGTTGCCCCACGCGTCCTTATACGAGATCATGCCAGTATCATTATCGGTTTGCGGTTTCCCGTCGGTAACGATGGTTCGCCCATCATTGGTATGCATCACATAGTTAGAGGAACAGGCGCTCAGGCCTAAAGTCAGCATACAGGCAGAGATAATCGCAGCGGCCTTAGTCATTTTCATTTTTCTCTCCTTACGGCTATTTATACTATTCGTGACTCGTTAAGTAATAGGTTAAAACACAAACCCAACACTTTTCAGCATAACCCTCTTTGACCCACCTGAAGTCACATTCGGACAATTCCACAGGGCGCAGAGGCCTTGTCACGCCCGGCAAATTGCGCGACGATCGCGGGATTGATACGAGGAATTCCATGAACGCATTCAACCCGGCGCACTTTCGCGCGCAGTTTCCGGCTCTGGCCGATGCCGGCGTCTATCTCGACAGCGCGGCGACCGCGCTCAAACCGCAGGCGGTGATCGACGCCAGCGACCAGTTTTATCGCCTGAGCGCTGGCAACGTCCATCGCAGCCAGTTCGCCGCCGCCCAGCGGCTGACCGAGCGCTACGAGGCGGCCCGCGAGCGCGTGGCGGCGTGGCTTAACGCCCCGTCCGGCAAAGATATCGTCTGGACGCGGGGAACCACCGAGGCCATCAATATGGTGGCGCAGAGCTACGTCCGGCCGCGCCTGCAGCCTGGCGATGAAATTATCGTTAGCGAAGCCGAGCATCATGCCAACCTCGTGCCCTGGCTGATGGTAGCCGGGCAGACCGGCGCCAGAGTGGTCAAACTACCGCTTGGCGCTGACCGCCTGCCGGATATTGCCAGCCTCAGCGCGCTCATCACCCCGCGCAGCCGGGTGCTGGCCATCGGTCAGATGTCCAACGTCACCGGCGGCTGCCCGGACCTGGCGCAGGCTATCCGCCTTGCTCACGCCGCCGGGATGGTGGTGATGGTCGACGGCGCCCAGGGAGCGGTGCATTTCCCCGCTGACGTGCAGGCGCTGGATATCGATTTTTACGCCTTTTCCGGCCATAAGCTGTATGGCCCGACCGGGATCGGCGCCCTGTACGGCAAAAGCGAGCTGCTGGCGGCGATGTCGCCCTGGCTCGGCGGCGGGAAAATGATCGCCGAGGTCAGCTTTGACGGCTTTACGCCGCAGCCGGCCCCTTATGGTCTCGAGGCCGGCACGCCGAATGTCGCCGGGGTTATCGGCCTTAGCGCCGCCCTGGAGTGGCTGGCGCAGAGCGATATCGGCCAGGCGGAAAACTGGAGCCGCAGTCTGGCGAGCCTGGCGGAAGAGGCGCTGGCGAAACGGCCGGGCTTCCGCTCTTTCCGTTGCCAGCAGTCAAGCCTGCTGGCCTTTGAGTTCGACGGTGTTCATCACAGCGATCTGGTGACGCTGCTGGCGGAGTCCGGCATTGCCCTGCGCGCCGGGCAACACTGCGCCCAGCCGCTGCTGGCGGCCTTAGGGGTCAGCGGCACGCTGCGGGCCTCTTTCGCCCCCTACAATACCCAAGACGATGTTGCGGCGCTGGTCCACGCGGTGGATCGCGCCCTGGAAATTCTGGTGGATTAATGACAACTCTGCACCCCTTCGGCACAACCATTACCGACGCCACGCTGCGCCAGACCTTCGCCCCGCTGAACCAGTGGGAGGATAAATATCGTCAGCTGATTTTATTGGGCAAAAAGCTGCCGACGCTGACCGATGAGCGCAAAGCGCAGGCCCGGGAGATTGCCGGGTGTGAAAACCGCGTCTGGCTGGGCTATGAGGAGGATGCCGAGGGCAGGCTGCACTTCTTTGGCGACAGCGAAGGACGGATTGTGCGCGGTCTGCTGGCGGTACTTTTGACCGCCGTGGAAGGAAAAACCCGCGCCGGGATCCTGGCGCAGGATCCGCTGGCGCTGTTCGACGAGTTGGGGCTACGCGGCCAGCTCAGCGCCTCGCGCAGCCAGGGCCTCAGCGCCCTCAGCGAGGCGGTGCTCGCCGCCGCCCGCGAGGTTGAGGTTTAAGCTCATCCCGGGGGCGGCGCTTGACGCGCCTTGCCCGGGCTACGGGCTCATGCAGTTTTGTCGCCCGGACAGGTGCGCAGCGCCGCCTCCGGGGAATTGTCCTGTAGACCGGGTAAGGCGCCTGCGCCGCGGCCCGGGATTTACGTCGTCTGCCGCTCCGCCTTCGCCAGCATCTTCTTCAGAGCATGCGATACCGCGACGAAGCCAAAGGTCGCGGTCACCATGGTGGCCGCGCCAAAGCCGGAAGCGCAGTCCATCCGTTTCGGCCCTTCCGCCGTGCTCTTCATCGCGCAGACGCTGCCGTCCGCTTGCGGGTAGACCAGCGCTTCCGTAGAGAAGACGCAGTCCACGCCGAGCTTGCCTTTGCTGTTTTTCACCACCCCAAACTGGCTTTTCAGCCGCTCGCGCAGTTTAGCCGCCAGCGGATCCTGGATGGTCTTCGCCAGGTCAGCGACCTGGATCTGCGTTGGGTCAATCTGACCGCCCGCCCCGCCGGTGGTGACCAGCGGCACTTTGTAGCGGCGACACCAGGCGATAAGCGCCGCTTTCGGCCGGACGCTATCGATCGCGTCGATAACATAGCTAAAGCCGACGCCAAGATATTCCGCCACGTTTTCCGGGGTCACGAAATCATCCACCACCGTCACCCGACACTCCGGGTTGATGAGACGAATACGCTCTGCCATCACTTCCGCTTTCGCCAGCCCGACGTTGCCGCTCAGGGCGTGGATCTGACGATTGGTGTTGGTGACGCAGACATCGTCCATATCGATAAGGGTGATCGCCCCGATGCCGGTTCGCGCCAGCGCTTCCGCCGCCCAGGAGCCGACCCCGCCGATCCCGACCACGCAGACGTGGGCATCGGCAAAACATTGCAGCGCTTTTTCACCATATAAACGTGCCGTACCGCCAAAACGCTGGCGCCAGGCATCGCTGATAACAACAGACATAGAACCTCAGAACAAAATGACAGCGCCCGGAGGCCGCCGTAAACGGCATCATCCGGGCGCCCTGGTCAACAGGCATGGCCAGGGGAGTTAGCCGCTAAAAACATTCCCCGCGCCCGGGGCGTTTTTCAGCACCCATACGCGGCCATAGTGGTTATACCAGCCGGCACGGTGGCCTGCGTCAGGCCCAATGCCCTGATAGATGTCGAAATGCTGGCCTTTGATGGCCCCGCCGACGTCGAGAGCGACCATCAGGCGCAGTTCGTACTGGCCGTTAAACTTGCCGTTATTATCCAGCAGAGGCACCTCGGCCAGCAAGGTGGTTCCCGGCGGAATAATCGACCGGTCAGAGGCCACCGAGGCGCGGCCGATCAGCGGCACAGCGCTGGCCCCTTTCACCGGCGCGAAAGACTGCGGTTTAAAGAACACGAACGACGGGTTCTGCTCCAGCAGCTCGCGCACTTCCGCTTCGCTGTGCTTTTCACCCCACTCGCGGATCGCCTGCATCGACATATCTTCTTTCTTCACTTCCCCGCGGTCGATCAGCACTTTGCCGATGCTGCGATAGGGCCAGCCGTTTTTCCCGGCATAGCTAAAGAAGTTGAGCGGCGAACCATCGCCAAAGTCGATATAGCCGCTGCCCTGCACGTCCATGATGAAGTTATCCATCAGCGAATTGCTGTACGCCAGCACATAGTTATCGCTCAGCGCGCCGGCATAGATGCTGGCGCGGGACGGCAGGTTACCGCGTTTCGGCGGCATCCGGTAAATGGGGTACTGGAATTCGCCCTGACGGGTGTGGCGCGCCTGCACCACCGGCGTGTAGTAGCCGGTAAACTGAACGTTGCCATAGTTGTCGACGCCCTGCATCTGCCAGGCGTCGATGCCAAACTGGCGCAGCGTACGGGTGTCGCCGCCGGCGCGCAGCCACTCCTGCAGGGCGTTATAGACGTTGCTCTGGCTATTATAGAGGCGTGGCGAGGCGTTACGAATTTGATTAACCTGCTCGGAGAAGTCGCCGGCGTTGATCGGCGCCCCGACGGCATCCGGCTGGTTTACCAGTGAAAACGGCTGGGTGAACTTGCCATCGCTATATTGCTGACCGCGGTCGGTCGGTTTTGAGGAACAGGCGGCGAGCATAGCCAGCATTGCCCCCGTCGCTACATATTTTGCCCAACGTCCTTTCATGGTGTCTCATCTTTTGCTGCGAAGCCTTAGTGCGTGTTGAAGATAACAAAGCGCCGGGGCTATTGAAATGCGCGATCTCATCGATGGCACAGATTTGTGTAAAAAAACACCACAACGTGGCGTTTTATAAGCCAATTCTTACAAAAATGTCGATTTGGTCGAAAAAAGGTTGCATCATCTCGCTAGCGGAGTATAGTGCGCTTCCACGGACGCGGGGTGGAGCAGCCTGGTAGCTCGTCGGGCTCATAACCCGAAGGTCGTCG